>NZ_CP007220.1:3143635-3772362 GCF_001632805.1 Mycobacteroides chelonae CCUG 47445
GCCACCGCGATCTTGGACCGGTGCCCCGCCTCGCGGGCCACCGCGACAATCTCCACGGAACCGTCGCTGATCTCCGGGACCTCGAGCGAGAACAGCTTACGTACCAGATTCGGGTGCGTCCTGGACAAGGTGATCAACGGCTCACGCGCACCGCGAGACACTCCGACGACGTAGCAGCGCAACCGATCTCCGTGGCGATACTCCTCGCCCGGTACTTGTTCGGCCGCCGGGATCACACCTTCGGAGCCCTTCGTCTCACTGCCCATGCGAACCACGACAAGACCACGCGCGTTGGCCCGGGCGTCGCGCTGGATCACACCGCCGACAATCTCGCCCTCACGCGTGGAGAACTCGCCGAACTTGTGCTCGTTCTCCGCATCGCGCACACCCTGCTGGAACACCTGCCGCGCGGTGGTGGCCGCGATGCGGCCGAATCCTTCTGGCGTGGCATCCCACTCGGTGATGAGATTGCCGTCCTCGTCGGTCTCGCGAGCCAGCACGCGGACGACACCCGTCTTGCGATCGAGTTCGATACGCGCATTGGGTTCGTGGCCGTCGGTATGCCGGTAGGCCGTCAGGAGCGCCGACTTGATGATGTCAATCGCCTCGTCAACCGTGATGCCCTTATCGGCAGCCATCAGGTTTACCGCCGCGGGATCGATATTCATGCGCCACCTCCAGTTTCGGCTGCCCCAGCCAGATTGAGTTCTTGCGGGTTGGGTGTCGTGAACTCCACCTGCACCACCGCGCTCTCGATATCGGAGAACGCAAGATCACGCACGGTCCAGCCGGTGCCCTTGACGGGCTTACGCAGCACCACCTGTATCCCGTCATCGTTCGCGATGCCGATGCGGCCGAGTAGGTCTTCACCATCGGTGAGGCGAATCTGCGCCAGCCGACCATGTGCGCGTCGAAAATGCGTGGGAGTGGTCAACGGCCGGTCGACGCCGGGCGTGGTGATCTCCAGGTCGTATGCCTCCCAGCCGGTGTCCGCCTCGTCCAAGAGTCCCGATGCGGTCCGGCTCAGTGCGGCGACCGCGTCCAAGTCCACGGGAGAATCCGAGTCGACCACCACGGTGATGCGGGCGGGAACCGTGGCTTCGTTGACGACGACGCTCTCGATCTCGACGCCTGGCCGGGAGAACTCGGGACCCAGCAGCTCGATCACCTGGTCATCGGATGGCAGCCCCATGGCGATTGTGGCTCCTCATCTTGAGTTGTCGGGCGGTTCAGCTTGCACACACTAGTCGGACTCTCGTCCTGACCAGCACTCCACCTTACGCCCGGCGAGGGCTGTCATGCGCCAACCGCGCGCACTGGCAGGATGGGCGAATGCCCAGAAGCCTGTCGCGCCGCGACCTGTTGATCGGCGGGGCCGCACTCGGCGTCGCCGTCGTGGCCGCCGCGTGCCAGCAGGCACCCGACACCAAACCCGAGGTGGACGACCTGCTCACGCAGATCGACCTTGCGCAGCGCGATGCGGCATCGGCGTCCGCGGCGGCCACCGCCAATCCAGATGCGGCAGCCGCATTGATGGCTGTGGCGACAATCCGCCGCGCGCACGGCGTCGCGCTGACCAAGGAGCTCGCGCGCGTCCCGGGGGCGACCACGAACGCACCGACTTCCAGCACTACCACCGCACCGGTATCACCTCCGCAGGTCGATCAGGTCAAGTCCCAACTCAAGGACTCATCGCGATCGGCGATGGACCTGGCCACCAAATACAGCGGATACCGCGCAGGCCTGCTGGCCTCGATCAGCGCGGCATGCGCCTCGGCAGCCGAGGTCGATCTGCCATGACCACAACCGAGCCCACCCCGCAGCCGGCCTCGTCGTCCGACGACACCGCGTTGGCTGATGCCCTGGCCAACGAGCACGCGGCCATCTACGCGTACGGACTGGTGTCCGCGCACTCGGTGCCCGACAACAACTGGCTGGTCACCGAGTGCCTGATCGAGCACCGACAGTGCCGCGAGGAGTGCATCGCCAAATTGCGTGCCCGCTCCGTGCCCGCACCGGTGGCCGCCGCCGGTTACAAGATCCCGTTCCCGGTGACGAACCCCGCCGATGCCACGAAGCTGGCGCTGCAGCTCGAGGCGGACACCGCGGCGCGCTGGCGGGCAGTCGCCGAGCAGGCCGACAACGGTGACGATCGCGGATTCGCGGTGCGAATGCTCACCGAAAGCGCGATTCGCACGGCGCGGTGGCGGGTGGCCTCCGACATCACGCCTGCCAGTGTCGCGTTCCCCGGAGGGAACGAAAACTAAGCGAAGTGCTTCTGGGTGTCGCTGATCAGTCCCGACAACCCACGACGGATCACCGGCTTGAGGTGGCGGGTGAACCCGAGCGAGGGCTCGATGAAGAAGCTCCAGGTGAACAACGATCCCGTCGCGGTGCCCACCACCTCATAAAGCTCGCCGAAGCGCTTGGTGCCCGGAAAAGTCGCCGTCTCGACGGTGAACGCGTTGCGATACCGCTCGGGGCTCTCCTCCCACACGATGAACCGCTCGTGCACTGCCGCACCGGGGAGCGCGAGCCTGGCGGTGCGGGTGGAACCCACGCCATGCGGCGCCGGCGAAGTCCAGCTGATCTTGTTGATCGCCTTGCACCAATGCAGCGGGCTTTCGCCATTGAGTTCGGCCCACACCGTTGCCGCATCCTTGGGCAGGGGCGTGGAGAACGTGTACACGAAATCGCTTGTGTTGAAATCACTTTCGACCAGCGGGGCGAGCTTGAAGGACGGCATGACTATTACAATATCGCCTACCGAATCGCCGCCGTGACGGACGTCACTGCATCGGCCGCCGCAATGGACTGCGCCTCTCCGGTGAATCGGTTGCGCAGCTCGATGGTGCCGTCGGCCCAACCGCGGCCGATCACCACAATCCAGGGCACGCCGAGCAGCTCGGCGTCCTTGAACTTCACACCCGGTGAAGCCGTCCGATCGTCGAGCAGCACCTGATGACCCAGCCGATCCAGATCGGCGGCCAGCGCTTCGGCGCCGGCCCGCGCGGCCTCGTCCTTGTTCGCGATGACCACGTGCACATCGAACGGCGATACCGCGGCAGGCCATCGCAGTCCAAGCTCGTCGTGCTGCTGCTCGGCGACCACGGCCACCAGCCGCGAGACGCCGATACCGTAAGAACCCTGAGTGAGCCGCACGGGCTTGCCGTTCTCCCCGAGTACGTCCACGGTGAACGCGTCGGTGTACTTGCGGCCCAACTGGAAGATGTGGCCGATCTCGATTCCGCGTGCCGACACCAGCTGACCTGCGCCATCGGGTGAGGGATCGCCATCACGAACCTCGGCGGCCTCGATGGTGCCGTCAGGGGTGAAGTCACGGCCCGCGACGAGGTTAACCACATGCTTTCCGGGCTCGTCGGCGCCGGTGATCCAGCTGGTGCCCTCCACGACCCGCGGATCGACGAGGTAGCGAACACCGTTGGCGATCAATCCCTTCGGTCCGATGTAGCCGCGCACCAGGAAGGGGTGCTTGGCGAAGTCCGCATCACCGAGCAGCTCGTATTCGGCAGGCTCCAGCGCGGCACCGAGCCGCTTGTCATCGACCTCGCGGTCCCCGGGCACTCCGACGGCCAGCAGCTCCCACTCGCCACCGGGCTGACGCACCTTCAGCAGGATGTTCTTGAGGGTGTCGGCCGCCGTGACGGTCCCGCCGAGATCAGCCGAATTCGCCCAATCCACCAGCGTCGCGATGGTCGGGGTATCGCCCGTCTCGTACACGACGGCCTCAGGAAGGCCCTCCACAGACCGCGCGGACGGAGCCGGGGTGATCACGGCCTCGACGTTGGCGGCATAACCGGATTCCACGCACCGCACGAAAGTGTCTTCCCCGGTGGGGCTTTCAGCCAGGAACTCCTCGGACGCGCTACCACCCATGGCTCCCGAAGTGGCCGCGACAATCACGTAGTCCAGGCCCAGCCTGCCGAAGATCCGCTGGTACGCCTCGCGGTGTGCGTGGTAGGCCGTCTTGAGGCCGTCATCGGAGGTATCAAAGGAGTACGAGTCCTTCATCACGAATTCGCGACCGCGCAGGATGCCCGCGCGGGGACGCGCCTCGTCCCGGTACTTGGTCTGAACCTGGTAGAGGATGACCGGAAAATCCTTGTAGGAGCTGTACTCCCCCTTCACGGTGAGTGCGAACAACTCCTCGTGAGTGGGGCCGAGCATCATGTCGTTGTCGCGGCGGTCCTTGAGCCGGAACAGCGAGTCGCCGTACTCGGTCCACCGGTTGGTGGTCTCGTAGGGTGCGCGCGGAAGCAGAGCGGGCAGCAGGATCTCCTGACCGCCAATGGCGTTCATCTCTTCGCGGACGATGTTCTCGATCTTGCGAAGCACCCGAAGACCGAGCGGCAGCCAGCTGTAGACACCCGGGGCAATAGGGCGCACATAGCCCGCGCGGATGAGCAGCTTGTGGCTGGGAACCTCGGCGTCCGCCGGGTCGTCGCGCAGGGTGCGTACGAATAGCTCGGAGAGCCGGGTGATCATTGATGAGCCTCTCGGGCGAAGACCATGTTTTTCGTTGAGCCTCTCGGGCGAAGACCGTCAGTTACGGTTGCACAGCATATCGGCGCGCTGTCGCTGCCTCCGGCTAGCATCGAGCGCATGCGTGCGTGGGCGATCGTTCCGGCGGTGGCGATGTTCGGTTTGGGAGTCGCGGCACCGGCCGATGCCGCCCCGGCCACGGTCAAGTACTCGTTGTCGGCGATCGGAATCGGCAATGCCGACTTCACCGTCTCCTACCAAGACGGCAATCAGCTCCGCGAAGAGTCGGGACATACGTTCGCCGGGTACTACTGGGAACGCACGGTCAAGCTCAACGGAGCACCGCCAGTTCTTCGGGTGACCGCGGCCGGACCTCCGAGCATCTTCCGCATGTCGTGTCACATCACCGTCAATGACGGCATCCCCATCACCAACGGGCTGCTGTTCCGCGCCGGGGACTACACCCCGCAGGACTGCTAGACCGGCTGTTCTTCGTCCAGACCCTGATCGTGCGCGGTCTGTGCCTTCTGTGCGTGCGCGACGTCGGCTGCGGTGTAGCTGATGAACAGCGCCGCCACCCCGACCAGCACAGCGGTCCCGGCGATCCACAGCAGGCCGTAGGTGTAACCGTGATCGAGGGCGTGCAACTGCGCCTGGTTCATGTTCTGCACCGGCCCCTTGGCGCCGCCCAGGTAGAGCGTGCGCGAGGTGATGATCGCCTGGATGATCACCAGAACGATTGGGCCGCCAAGGTTTTGCAGCATGAGGGAGATCGCCGATAGCGGCCCGATGCGGTCGGCATCCACCCCGGTGATGGCCGAAAGGATCACCGGCACCACGATGGTGCCGATGCCGAGCCCGCCAACGAAGATGGCCATGGAGAAGTTCGGGAAGTAGGCGATGGTCCGGTCGATCGTCGAGCCGTAGAGCATCGCGGCGAACACCACGACTCCACCGCACAGGATCAGCACCCGGGGTGCCATTCGCGTGACAAGTTGGGACGACAAAGCCAAGCCGATTCCCATGCCGACAACGAATGGAATGGCGGAGATTCCGGTGCGCAGCGGGCTGTATTTCATCAGATCCTGCATGTACAGGCCGATGGTGATGGTCAGCGTGAACAGCACGCCGCCGGCCAGGAAGATCGCCGCGAAGGTGGCAACCCTGTTGCGGTCCTTGAACAGGCTGAGCGGCAGCACCGGGTTTTCCGCGGTGCGTTCCACGAGCAGGAAGGCGATCAGGAGCACGGCGGCGACGGCCAGCGACACGATCGTGTAGGGCGAGTCCCATCCGCGGTCGGGCCCCTGGGTGAAGCCGAACACCGCAGCGGTACAGCCGACGGTCGCCAACACCGATCCCGTGACGTCCAGCTTCATCGGTTCACGTTCGGTCTCGGTCAGTGATCGCACGGCTAGGTAGATCATCAGTGCCCCGGCGGGCACATTGATAAGGAACGCCAGTCGCCAGGACACCTCGGCCAACGCACCGCCGACAATCAGTCCGGCGATGGAGCCCACCCCCGTCATGGCACCGAACACCGCGACCGCCGCGGTGCGCAGCGGCCCCTTGGGGAAGGTGGTCGCGACCAACGCCAGCGCTGTCGGCGAGGCTACCGCCGCGCCCACTCCCTGGATGAGACGGAAAACGGCCAGACCGATGTCCTCTTGCGCGAGGCCCACCCCGATGGAGGCAAGGGTGAACAATGCGATGCCGCCGATGAAGACGCGCTTACGGCCGAAGGTGTCGCCAAGGCGTCCACCGAGCAACATCAGTCCACCAAAGGACAACATGTACGCGGTGATGACCCAGCTTCGGGTGGCATCGTTGAGGTGCAGCTCAGCCTGAATCTTGGGCAGCGTGACCACCGCTATGGTGCCGTCCATGGTGGCCAGAAACTGCATACCGGCGATCGCGATGACGGCATACAAGTAGTGCCGGGACGGCAGGAGTTCTCGCGCCTTTTGAGTGAGCTGCTCGACGCTGAGGGCAGGCATGCAGGACACCTTACCGTCCTCTTAACGTGCCCTTAGGTCACGAAGAGGCGCCATACGCAGCAACGGGGCCGATCACGATGATCGCGGGCGGCCTGATGCCCTGCGAGCGAATTCGTTCGGGCGCAGTAGCAAGGTCCGCGCGCAGCACGCGTTGCTCGTCAGTGGTGCCGTGTTGCACCACCAGCACGGGGGTATCCGCAGGTCGGCCACCCTCGATGAGGACCTTCGCAAACTGCTCGATGCGCTCGACGGCCATCAGCAACACGATGGTCCCCTTCAGGGCAGCAAGCGCGTCCCAATTCACTAACGATTCCGGATGTCCGGGTGCGACGTGTCCGCTGACGACCACGAACTCGTGGTTGACCGCGCGATGCGTGACCGGCACACCGGCCGCCGCGGGAACGGAGATCGCGCTGGTCACACCGGGTACCACGGTCACCGGCACACCCGCTTCGGCGCAGGCCAGGACTTCCTCGTAGCCGCGGGCGAAAACGAATGGGTCACCGCCCTTGAGACGGACGACAAACTTGCCTTCCTGCGCCCGTTCGATGAGTACCCGGTTGATCTCCTGCTGGGCCATCGCGCGGCCATAGGGGATCTTGGCGGCATCAATGACCTCGACATGGGGCCCCAGATCGGCAAGAAGCTCGGCGGGCGCGAGTCGGTCGGCGACGACCACATCGGCCTGCGCGAGGAGCCTGCGTCCGCGAACGGTAATGAGATCAGGATCACCCGGTCCCCCGCCGACAAGCGCGACGCCTTCGGGCTTCACGTCCGCGGTCTCGGTGATGAGCCCACGCTGCAGCGCCTCGTGGATGGCCGATCGCAGCGCCGCCGATCGCTTGTGTTGTCCACCGGTCAAGACACCGACGGCGATGCCGTCGTGATTGAAGGAGGCGGGGGTGACCGCGGTACCCTCCCGGGCGGAATCGGCCCGGACGCAGAAGATATGACGTCGTTCGGCTTCCGACACCACCGCGGCGTTGACGGCTGGGTCATCGGTGCAGGCGATGGCGTACCAAGCATCCTCGAGATCGCCGTCCTGGTACGGCCGCAGACTGAGGGTGATCGAGGCCATGCCTTCAACGGCCGGCGTGGCGCTGGGCGCGATCACGTGGACATCGGCACCGCTGGCGATCAGCAGCCCGAGACGCCGCTGCGCGACGGATCCGGCGCCGACGACCACGACCTTGCGTCCGGTGAGGCGGAGGCCGACGAGGTAGGCGTCATGAGTCACCGCGCGAGTTTACGTGGACGTGAATCACGCGGCTGGGTTAGCCGTGCTCTAATCGGTCCCAGTGCAACCGAATCGTATGCAACCAGCGGAGTTGGCCCAGGCCGCGATGACTGCTGCCCTCATGGGGGCGATCGCTGTGGTCTCTATCGTGCTGCCCGGCGCAGTGGTGTTCGCCTGGTTGGGAGCGGTCCCGATGGGAGTGCTGTGTTACCGGCATCGCATCCGGGTGGCGTTGGCCGCATGTGTCGCCGCCGGCCTCATCAGCTTTCTGATCGCGGGATTCGGCGGGCTGGTCTCGGCGCTCACATGTGCGTACATGGGTGCGATCGCCGGTCAGGTGCGGCGCCGGAATCGCGGCGCGGCAACAATGTTGGCTGTCGCCGCGCTGTGGGGTGTATTGGTCTCCTCCTTCTGTGTCGGGGTGTTCGCGGCCTTGAGGAATCTGCGCGAGGTTGTCCTGGGCGCGGTGTCCGCCAACGTCGGCGGGTTCGCGACGCTGTTGAGTGGCGTGCCGCTGCTCGGCCGCGCCGCAACGGGATTGGATCACGCCGTGCAGGGCTGGATCGTGCACTGGCCGTGGTTCTTCGGGGTCTCGGTGTGGCTCATCGTCATCTTCGGAACATCGTTCGGATGGCGGGTACTCACCCCGGTGCTGCGCAGACTTGAAGAAGTCACCGACCTGTCCTCGGTGGGAATGCTGCCCGCGGCACACGAGAGCACCCCGCCCAATCCGCTGCCGACCGTTCTCACTGGCGCGGGGTATCGGTACGCCGGAGCCGACCGGGATGCCCTGTCCGGAGTGAGCATGCGCGTCGATGTCGGCGAGCACATCGCGGTGACCGGAGCCAACGGCTCCGGCAAGTCCACCCTCATGCGTCTTCTCGCGGGCGTTCCTCCGACCACCGGCACCATCGAGCGTCCCGGCGGCGTGGGCCTGGGCCAGGTGGGCGGGACCGCGTTGGTCCTGCAACATCCGGAGAGCCAGGTGTTGGGATTGCGTGTGGCCGACGACATCGTGTGGGGGCTGCCGCACGATCGCGATATCGACATCGACGGTCTGCTCGACGAGGTGGGCCTGGGTGCGATGAGCGACCGGGACACCGCGGGTCTGTCCGGCGGAGAACTGCAGCGGCTGGCGGTCGCGTCGGCGCTGGCGCGCGAACCCGCGCTGCTCATCGCCGATGAGGTGACCACCATGGTCGACCACGACGGTCGGCAGACGCTCATCAATGTGCTCGACGGACTCACCACCCATCACCGTCTGGGACTGGTGCACATCACCCACTACCCGCAGGAGGCCGACGCCGCCGATCGTGTGGTGGCACTGGGCGGTATTGAGGTACGAGAAGGTCAGGAAGGCGCAGAACGCCCATCCCCTACCGAATCTATCGGTCGGGAAACGATTCTCGACGTGCAAGGAGTCTCGTTCGACTATGCGGCCGGTACGCCGTGGTCACAACCGGTGCTGCGCGATGTTTCACTGCAGGTTCGTTCCGGCGACGGGATACTGCTCTGCGGCGGCAACGGCTCCGGCAAGTCCACCCTGGCGTGGATCATGGCGGGCCTCCTGGAACCGTCAGCGGGCCAATGTCTTCTCGATGGCCGCCCCACCGCCGAACAGGTTGGCGCGGTCGCGTTGTGCTTCCAGGCCGCACGACTACAGCTGCTCCGGGGGAATGCAGGTGCCGCGGTGGCCGCACTCGCCGGGTACTCGGTCGCCGATACCGCGAGTATTGATCGCGCGCTGGCCTCGGTCAGCCTGGACCCGAGTATCGGTGGGGTGCTTATCGATCGGCTCAGTGGCGGGCAGCTACGGCGAGTCGCCCTGGCCGGACTGCTTGCCCGCTCGCCGCGCCTGCTGATTCTCGATGAGCCGCTGGCGGGTCTGGACGTTGATGCCCAAGCCGATCTCATCGATCTGCTGGTACGCATCCGCAACGGTGGTCAAGCCGTCGTCGTGATCTCCCACGACACCGACAGCCTCGCTCCATTGTGTCCCCGCACCATCCGTCTGGAACAGGGTGAGTTGGTGAACGCCGGATGAGCCAACGACGTCCATTGATGCTGATGCGGCCCGTTCCCGGGCCGTCGCCCATCCATGCACTGTGGGCCGGCACCAAACTCCTAGCCGTGCTGGCGATATCGGTGTTGCTGACCGTCATGCCGTCATGGACCGCGATCGGACTTGTCGCGCTGCTGATCCTCGTGACGGCGGGACTTGCCGGCATCTCCCCCAGATGTGTCCCGTCCGTCCCGCGGTGGGTGGGTCTGCTTGTGGTGGCGGGCAGCTTGTTCACGATCGTGAACGGTGGCGCGCCCGAGTTGACGTTCGGACCGGTCACCATCGGCATGGGCGGCTTCCTGGATTTCCTGCGCGTCACGTCGTTGGGGCTGGTTCTGATCGGGCTCGGCGCGGTGATCTCGTGGACGACACAGGTCGCCGATATCGCTCCCGCGGTGGCACTTTTGTGTCGTCCCCTGCGCATCTTGCGGGTGCCCGTCGACGATTGGGCAATCACCATTTCCCTGGCGTTCCGAATGTTTCCGATGCTGTCCGAGGAATTCCGACTGTTGGCGGCCGCGCGCAGGCTTCAACCACCGCAACCGGAGAAGCCCTCGCGGCGTGCGGAAGTCGTCGATCTGTGTACCGCAGCGATGGTCGTCTCGCTGCGCCGCGCCACCGAGATGGGTGACGCGATAACCGCACGAGGAGGCGCGGGACGGATCTCGGCGCACCCGATCTATCCGGGATGGCGTGATGTGGTCGCTGCGGCCGTGCTGATTAGTGTCGTCGTTCTGGCACTGACGCTAGGCTGACACCCGACCCGGAATCCCTTTTGCCCCAATGGTTTCTTGTGTCCCAAACCGGGAGATCTTGTCGGTGGGGATCACTATCATTCGAACATGGGTTCGATCGAGGTGTTGGAGGCGGCGGTTGATGCCTTCTGTGCTGAGTCGATCGATGAGCTGACCGCCGTCGAGGCGTTGACGATCATGGCGCGCCTGGAAGTGGTGCAGCGCCGGTTGTCGGCCCGGTGTGGGGGCTTGATTCCGAAGGTGATCACCCAAGCCTCACCGTTGCAGTTGGGTGGTACCTCGCACGCGGACGTCATGTCGCGGCGGCTGCATATCAGTAAGGGAGCGGCCCGGCGCCGCATCGCCGATGCCGAGCAGCTCGCCCCGCGCCGGGCAATCACCGGTGAGGTGCTGGCACCGCAGTTGCCGAATGTGGCTGGCGCCCTGGGGCGCGGCGATATCGGTGAGGAACACGTCCGGATCATCCGCAGCTTTTTTGACCGGTTGCCGGTGGTGGTGGACGGCCCGACCCGCGAGGCCGCCGAACAACAACTGGCCGACATGGCGGCACGGTTTCGGCCCGAACAACTGCGCGTGGGTGCTGAACGCATGATGGCCCTGTTGAATCCAGATGGAGAGTTCTCCGATGCGGATAGAGCCCGCCGTCGCGGGGTGACGATTGGGCAGCAGGGTTTTGATGGCATGTCCCCAATCACGGGACTACTGGATCCAGAAACCCGCGCCTACCTCGATGCGGTGCTCGCCAAACTCGCCGCCCCCGGCATGTGCAACCCGAGCGATCGAAGCCCTGTGGTCGATGGTGAACCCGTGCCAGACGCGGTCGACCATGACACTCGCAGCGATGCGCAACGCAACCACGACGCCTTCCGCACCTGCCTGCGCGCCGCCTTGGCCTCGGGGGAACTGGGGTCCCACCACGGCCTACCCGTCACCGTCGTGGTCACCACCACGCTGGCGGAATTGGAAGAGAGGGCCGGGATCGCGATCACCGGCGCCGGCACCCGGTTGCCGATGCGCGATCTGATCCGCATGGCCAGGCATGCCCACCACTACCTGAGCATTTTCGATGACGACGGCCGACCCCTGTATCTCGGCCGAACGAAGCGGATCGCTTCGTCAGATCAGCGCCTCGTGCTGCATGCCCGCGACCGTGGCTGCACCCACCCCGACTGCACAGTGCCCGGATACCTCTGCGAAGTCCACCACATCACCGAATGGGCCGACGGCGGAGACACCGACATCGACAACCTCACCCTCGCCTGCCCACCACACCACCGACTCCTGAGCCACGGCTGGACCACCCGAAAACATCCCGACGGCACCACTGAATGGATACCCCCACCACAACTGGAACTCAGCGGCATCACGCCCGCAGAATGCCGATCGTCCCCAGAATGAGAATGATCAGACCGAGGACTGCGACAATCAGCGCGACATCGATCCGTCGGCGTGACCGAACCCAGGTGTGCAAGGCCGTCACCATCTCGTATGTCCGCCCGGGCATCGCGGCATAACTCAGTAGCGGCAGCCCCACCATCGAGAAGGCCACCGCGTTGAAGAAAAGCAATGCCATGGACTGGACGGGCTGGGTGGCGCCCGAGGCATGGATGAGTGCGATCACCGCAAGAAAGTCCGCTGAGGGCAAGGCAATTCCCAGGCCGCTCACCCCCGCCACCCACAGCGAGTTGTTTTGCAGGAAACCGCGTACCCGCCTCGCAATCTTGTCCGCGAATCCCGTTCGCGGGGCACGCGGCGCAGCGGGAGGGCGCTGAACCGAAGCCGTAATGGCCAGCGCTGCCGCCACCACCAACGCGAGCACACCAAGCCCGACTTGGATATAGGGCCCAGACACGTCTGACTGCCCCATCGGCGATACCCGCAGCACGAACAGCAATGTCAGCCCCAGGCTCAACCCCATGACGAAGGCGCCGCACAGGAATACGAACAGCTGCAGCAGCGGCCTCGGCCTGTTCAGCATCAGGACGGTTAATCCCAACCGGGTCGGCTCAACGCTCACTCCAAGTGCCATCAACAAAACGATGGTCCACATGACTACCGCGCGGGCACAACGTCATTCTGCTGGCAGACCCGAGCGAATGTGGACTTCACCAGGTCTACGTAACGGGTGATCGACTCCCGTGCGATGGGGTTGTCCGGGTACGCGATCATCAGCGTGGTCTCCGTCGGGAATCGCGAGATGAAGATCGTCAGCTGATACACCGACTTGCTCTCCGCGTAGAGACCGATGGGATTGCTGACGAGCAGCGGGTTGGTGAACAACTGCGAAAGTGGCGGAGCGCCACCGTCGAAGAAGTTGATCATCGGGTGGTACGGCCGGGGCCAGCTCAATTCCGGCGCCAGTTCCAGGACCCGATAGAACGGAACGTTCACCAGCTGCCTACCGCGGTCAAAGGATTCCTGTGCCGCCACCGCGGCGGCGGTAAAGGTCCCGTCAACGGGCGCAGATATGGGCACAAGCCCGGTGAACCAGCCCGTCGTAAACATGTCCGCCTCATCGCGGGCGTCGCTCGGGGTGATTCCGTAATAGGTATCGGTACCGGTCAATTCACGTTCAGCGAATCCGAGAGCTGCGATCACCCCACCGATGAACCGCGCACCCGAATCGACACAGATCGACTCGAATGTAAGCGCCTGCTGCTCATCGAGCAGTTGCTCGGTGATGATCGAGGTGCCGCATGGCACTCCGTGATCGCCCAGTGGCAGTGGGAAATCCGGGAGGCTCCCGCCACTGCTCTCGGCGAATTGAATCCACTCGCGGACAGGTTCGGAATCGTGGGTCAACCCGGAAAGGAACTCATGCTGACGGATGCAGTAGTCGCCGTAGCTGCCTGCCGGCGGAAGCTCGATGGGGGCACCGCCCTGAACCAGGGCCTTGTATCCCATGAGGATCTCCATGATCAGCAGCCGCGCGAAGGTCGCATCCAGGTGCAGATGGTCCACGCTGAAGTAGAAGGTGAAATGTCCTGAACTCTGGACGATTCCGAAACGGAAGCAGTCCCACCGGAACGGATCCGGGGTTTCCGAAACCACCATCTCCCGCACCTCGTCGGAGGTCATCTCACCCAACTTGACCTGGACGAACTCCACGTCGGCCGGGTCGGCGATGGTGCGCCGAACGATGTTCTGCTCATCGTCGAGCGAGAACCAGCTCCGATACGTGTCGTGTCTCCTCAGGTGGGCATTGATCACATGACCCATGGCCCTCTTGTCGCACCGCCCCGGCATATCCAAGGTGAAGACGAGTACTCGCGAGAAGTCCAGACCCTTGGCCGCCTGCCGCAGATATGTGCGGAGATGCTGCACCTGCATGAAGCTCGGGGGGATCTCACTCACCGGCGCTTCAAGGGCCTTCGCGTACGACGCCGGCGAAGGCTGCCACGTGATCACCGATCCCGCAGACGGCTCCCACTTGTCGGTCAACGACACCGTTACTGGTCCACCACGCATTTCAATCCCCTTAAGACGAAGCGACTTCGGATTCCTGATCGGCCAACTTGTCGTACAGATGCGACGCCAAAGACCGCACTGTCGATACATCAGCCGGACCGATACGGACGCCGGTGTCCGCTTGGATACGGGTACGAATTTCGAGGTTGCCCAACGAGTCCAGGCCGTAGTCCGGAAGGGATCGGTCGGGATCGATCGATCGCCGGAGCACCAGACCCACCTGCTCGGCGACCAGTTTCCGGAGTCGGGTCGGCCACTCCTCACGCGGCAGCGCCTTGAGCTCATCGAGGAACTTGTTTGTCTCCGTTTGAGATTGACCCGCATCACGGAATGCCTGGGCAAACGGACTGCGTTCGACAAAGTCGGCCAGCCACGATATGCCTGCCATCGGCGCGTAGGCGGTGTACGCCCGGTTGTGCCGAAGCACGGTGTCGAAGGCGTAGGCACCCTCGTCCGGCAGGATCGCCGCATCCGAGTTCGCCAGGTGCGTGCCCTGCCCGATCTCCGACCAGGCACCCCAGGCGATGACGGTTGCCGGTAAGCCCTGGGCACGTCGCCAGTGCGTGAATCCGTCCAGCCAGCTGTTGGCCGCCGCGTAGGCACCCTGCCCCGGAGAGCCCACCAGCGCAGCGATCGAGGAGAACGAGCAGAACCAGTCCAGCGGTTGCTCCGCGGTGGCCTCGTGCAGATTCCAGGCGCCATGCACCTTGGGCCGCCAGTCTCCACGGTCGATCAGTTCGTCGGTGATGTTGGCGAGCGTGGCATCGTGCACCAGGGCCGCGGCATGCAGCACGCCGCGCACTGGCTTCCCGGTCTCCGTGGCTGCCGCCACCAGACGTTGTGACGTCTCCGGTTCGGCGATATCGCCAAGCACCACATCGATTTCGATGCCGGCGAGCCGGATCTGCTCAATGGCGTCCACAGCCTCGGGCTTCGGAGCGCTGCGACCGTTGAGGATGATCCGGCCGACCCCGGCAGCCGCCAGCTTCTTAGCCAGGAACAAGCCCAGCCCGCCGAGGCCACCGGTGATCACGTACGCACCCTCCCGGCGGAACGCAGGCGCATGCGACGCCGGGATCACCGCGTCGACCTCGCCCGCCTTGGGCAGGTCCAGAACGAGCTTTCCGGTATGTCCCGCAGCACCCATCACACGGATCGACTCGGCGGCGTCCTGCAATGGAGAGGACGAGATCTCCGGCAACGGCAGCACGCCCTCTGCCATCTGCCCGTACAGCGCTGTCAGGGTGCGGTAGATCGCTTGTGGCCGTGTCTTCGATACCAGGACAAGGTCGACGGCGTGGAACGACAGGTTCCGCCGGAAGGGAAACAGCCCCAGCCGGGTGTCGCCGTAGATGTCGCGCTTGCCGATCTCGATGAAGCGGCCACCGAAGGTCAGCAGTTCCACTCCGGCCCGTTGCGCGGCGCCGGTGAGCGAGTTGAGCACGATGTCCACGCCGTAGCCGTCGGTGTCGCGACGGATCAGGTCTGCGAATTCTGTACTCCGCGAGTCGTATACGTGCTTGATACCCCAGCTGCGCAACAATTCTCGCCGCTCTTCGCTGCCCGCGGTGGCGTAGATCTCGGCCCCCGCGGCACGGGCGATGGCAATCGCTGCCTGACCCACACCACCGGTACCGGAGTGGATCAACACCTTGTCCTCCGCGGAGATCCTGGCGAGTTCATGGAGCCCGTACCAGGCGGTGACATGAGCGCCCGGGACGGCTGCTGCCTCCCTATCGGGCACCTCGGCCGGGAGCGTCGCGGCAAGGTTGGCATCGACCACGACGAAGCTTCTCCAGGCGCCGGTCGGCGTCATGCCGCCCACGCGGTCACCCACCTGATGCTGGGTCACGCCCTCACCGATAGCCGTCACCACGCCCGCGAAATCGACACCAAGCTCCTGCCGGCCTTCGAAACTCGAGTATCGGCCGTATACGTTCAGCACGTCGGCGAAGTTGATGCTGGTGGCCGTGACCGAGACTTCGATCTGTCCCGGCCCGGGGGCCACCCGATCAAAGGCGACGAACCCGAGTGACTGCAGGTCGCCCGGCGTGCGGACTTCGAACCGCACACCCTCATTGTCCGGTGTCGCAACGGTGCTGCGCCAGTCGTCGGGGCCGAGCGGACCCAGGTTCAGGCGAGCCCGGTACCAGTGGTCGTCGCGCCATGCGGTCTCGTCCTCTTCCGACCCGGAAGCCAACTCGCCCGCCACGTTCTGGGCGGCGGTGTGGCCGTCCACATCGATGTGTGTGACACGCAGGTGTGGATATTCGGCGCCGATAACACGCACCAGCCCCCGCAATCCGGCCTGTTCCAGGTTGGTCACGTCGCCGTCGACAACCGTCTGAGCGTTGCGAGTCACCACGTACAGCCGTGGCGGCTCGCCCGGCAGGTCAACCAACTCTCGAGTTATCCGCACCAGATGCCGAACCTGATCGGCTCCTTGCAGGGCCACCCTGTCCGCACCTGCGGCGGCCCCGGGTGCGGTGACGACCAGCACACCGTCAAATCCGCCGGCCTCCAGCTGGTCGTACAGAAGCTTCAGTGCCGCAACACGATCGGTGTCTGGCCGCCACTGAATCAGTGCCACCTCACTGTTGCGCAGTTTCAGCGCATCGATCAGCTCCGACGCCCACGGGTCCACGGTTTCACCGGTGCTGACCAGCAGCCACCGGCGCGGCCCGCCCGATACTTCCTCGGGCAACCGCTGCTGCTGCCATTCGATGGCAAGCAGGCGGTTGTTGAGCAGCTGATCGCGCTGCTCGTCGTCGGAGGCGCCGGTACCGAATCGGAAGCCCCGCACGGCAACCAGCACGGCGCCGTTCCCGTCCAACAGATCGATATCGGCTTCCACCTCGTTGCCAATCACCTTGGTCACCCGGGTGTAGCAGTACTGCGTGGAACGCGCGGATTCGTAGGCGTGCAGACTGCGTACACCCTTGGGAAGCGGCAGCGCGTTCTTGCTGGCCGCCTGAACATCCGGCAGCGCGATGACAGATTGGAAGCACGCGTCCAGGAGCGCGGGGTGGACGATGTAACTGCCCTGTTGTGCCCGAACATCCCGAGGCAGTGCCACTTCCGCCAGCACCGACCTGACAGACTCGTCGCCGTGGTACGCGGAGACCAAGCCCTGGAAGGCCGGGCCGTACTGCACTCCCCGCTCGTCGAACGACTCTCGTAACTCGTCGCCCGTCGCGCTGTGCGGGTGCTCCGCCCGTAGCGCGGCTAGGTCGTAAGCCACGGGAACATCGGCCTCGTCACCGCTACCCAAGACCGCTGTGGCGCGCTTGACTGTCTCACCTTCGTCGTGAGTATCCACCACGAACTCGAGTACATCGGCAGACTTCGCCGTGGCCGTAGCCGATATCGGCGTCGCCTCCCCCAAGGTCAGCAGCTGTTCGAACGAAATGTCCTGTACCACTGAACCTTCACCGAATACGGCAGCAGAGGCCGACAGCGCCATCTCACAGTATGCAGCGCCCGGGTACACCGCCACATGGCGAACCTGATGGTCCGCGATCCAGGGCTGCGCCTCGGTGCCAACATCGGCCTGCCAGATGTGGCGTACAGGTTCCTCGGTGAGTCGCACATATGCGCCGAGCAGCGGGTGGACGGCAACGGTATGGCTGCTCTGGCCCTGCGCCTGCGCGGAAAGATCCAACAGGTACGACTGGCGGGTCCAGCTCGGCAGCGGCACGTCCACGAGGGCGCCCGCTGGGTAGAGCACCGAGAAGTCCACCGCGCCACCGGCCGTATAGACGTCTCCCACAAAGTCGCGAAGCCCATGCGGCAGCTCCTGCTCGCGGCGCATACCGGCAAGGGCCACCATGGGGATGTCGAGGCTGCGTGCGGTCTGTTCGGCGGGGTACACCAGCAACGGGTGTGGTGCCAGCTCACCGAAAACGCGGTACCCGTCGTCCAGCGCCGCTTGCACTGCCGCCGCGAACCGTACCGTGTGACGCAGGTTGTCCACCCAGTAATCCGCATCCATGACAGGCTTTTCGCGCGGGTCGAAGGAGACCGAAGAATACAGCGGGACAACGGGTGTCCGCGGTGAAAGATCTTCGAGGGCATCGGCAAGATCGTCCAGAATCGGGTCCACCTGCGGTGAGTGCGACGCAACGTCGACGGCCACCTCACGGGCCATCAATCCGCGATCGGACCACTCCGCGATGAGCTGACGCACTGTCTCGGTAGCACCGCCGACAACCGTCGACTGCGGCGACGCGACCACCGCCAGGACCACATCGTCGATCTCCCGATCGGCCAGTTCCGCGACCACCTGCTGAGCCGGCAGGTCGACGGAAGCCATGGCGCCGGCTCCCGAGATATGCAGCATCAACTTCGAACGACGGCAGATCACCTTGACACCGTCTTCCAACGACAGGGCCTCAGAGACAACCGCGGCTGCCACCTCGCCCATCGAATGCCCGATGACCGCTCCGGGCTTCACCCCGTACGAAGCCATGGCGGCAGCCAATGACACCTGCATGGCGAACAACGTCGGCTGAACCCGGTCGATACCCGTGACCGTCTCCGGCGCCGAGATAGCCTCGCTCACCGAGAATCCGGACTCCGCCTGGATCAGTGGCTCGAGGCGGGCGATGGTCGCGGCGAATACCGGTTCCTTACCAAGCAATTCGGCACCCATGGCCGCCCATTGCGAACCTTGACCGGAGAAGAGCCAGACCGGGCCGCGGTCATCCTCGGCAACCGCCGCCTGATATGGGGCCTCGTCACCGGCAACCTCGCGGAGCCCGGCCACTAGTTCGTTGACGTCGTTGGCCACCACGGTGGTGCGCACCGGCCGGTGCGCCCTGCGACGTGCCAGGGTGTATCCCACGTCCCCGATCGGGACATCGGCACCTTCAGAGAGCCAGTCGGCCAATCTGCCCGCAGTCCGGCGCAACTCGTCGGCAGACGTCGAAGACACCGGGAAAATCAGCTGCGATCCCAGGGGCGATTCCACGCTGGTTTCCGCAGACACGGCGGGCGGAGCCTGTTCCACCACAGCGTGGACGTTGGAACCTGACATTCCGTATGCCGATACCCCGGCGCGCCGCGGGCCCTCGATGTTCTCGGGCCATGGGATAACCGATTGCGGCACAAAAAGGTTCGTTGTGACACCGGCAAGCTTGTTGGGAATCCCGGTGAAATGCAGGTTTGGCGGAATCACGCCATGCTCCACCGCGAGAATGATCTTCATCAGTCCCAGCGCACCGGCCGCCGACATCGTGTGCCCAAAGTTGGTCTTCACCGACCCCACGGCGCAGGGTCCCTCGACTCCATAGACCTGCGCCAGACCCGTGTACTCGATGGGATCACCCACGGGTGTGCCCGTACCGTGCGCCTCGATGAGTCCGACGGTGCTGGCGTCCACACCGGCAGCCGCCAGTGCGGTACGGCATGCGGCCGCCTGCGCGTCCGAGGACGGAGTTGACTGATTCACTGTGCGCCCATCCTGATTCGACGCCGTGCCCCGCACGATCGCCAGAATCCGGTCCCCGTCTCGCACCGCATCGTCCAGCCGCTTCAGCAGAATCATGACGCAGCCCTCAGACATCACGAAACCGTCTGCCTCGCCGGTGAATGTGTGGCAGCGCCCGGTCGGAGAGAGCATGCGCTGCTGCGAGGCACCGACATACCTGCGGGGTTCCAAGACCAGGTTGACACCGCCGGCGAGCACGAGATCACTTTCGCCCGCCGCCAGGCTCTGACATCCCATATGCACAGTCGCCAATCCCGCTGCACACCCGGCGTCGACCGTCAATGACGGCCCATGCACACCCAGGGCGTAAGAGATGCGCCCCGACGCCATGCAGAAGTTTGTACCCGCGAATCCGTAGGGACCTCCGAGATCCGCCGCGTCCGCGGCCACCAACTGATAGTCGTTGTGGGTCACTCCCACGAACACTCCGGTCTGCGAGCCAGCAAGGGTCCGCGGATTGAGTCCCGCATGTTCCACTGCCTGCCAAGATGTTTCGAGCAAAACACGATGCTGAGGATCGATCGAGACGGCCTCACGCTCGTTGATGCTGAAAAAGTCCGCATCGAAGCCGCCAACGTCATCCAGGAAGGCCCCCCACTTGGAAGGCGACTTGCCGGGCACGCCGGACTCGGGGTCGTAGTACTCACTCAGGTCCCAGCGCGCAGGGGGCACCTCAGTAACGAAGTCCTCACCGCGCAGCAGCGCCTCCCAGAACTGTTCGGGCGACTCGATCCCACCCGGAAGCCGGCACCCCAACCCGATAACTGCAACTGGGGTCACAGACGCGTTTTTCATCTTGCTACGTCCTCCTCGCGCACGACAATCTGCCTGTTGGTAGAACCGGAGACAACTAGCAGTAGAACCCGACAAGGCTAAAGATAGGGTGCGCGAAAGGAATTCGCGACTCGGGAGATCAGGATCACAGCGCCTCGGCCGAAACTGTGAGAAGACATCGCACATTGACTACTTTTAGACCCCTACCCCGTTCCCCATTAACAGCCCATTGATAGTCGGGAAACAAGAAATTCACAAATATTTTCATGCTCATAATTGTTTGCCATTAAAGCCGGTCAACACTCCATCTAGCTGCCTAAATGCCACAACATAGAGGCTATCAAGTGTTGCCATACGCCAGCATTTCGAGAACATTTAACCCGACCTTCTCTATGAAATATTTATGCAATTTACTCACCGTGAGCCTAAATTCATCGCTTCCCCTATCAATCAAGATCCAGGCGAGCTTTGGGCAGAAATCGATGCATACTTGCCATTAGTTTTGTGACTGGTGAGGTGGCCGGGCATCCACCGGCGTCGGGCAGAAACGCTCGTGACAAGGCGCGACGCGACCGCGGCGCGGGGTCCGAGCGGGCAACGGAAAATCATGGCGCCCCAAAGGTCGCCATAGTTAGCTCACTCGTGTCGCGCCCCGAACGGAACTGCGGTACCGTCCCGACCATCATGCGGAACTCCAGTTCCGTGTAGGGCAAAGATGCCCGTCTCGACCAACTGCGGCAGTTCCACAACATAAGCCCGCCAATCATCTGCTAATTCCATTGAACGCAAAGGAGTTTGGGATGCTTCGCGTCATAAGACGGGTGTGGATGCCGCTGCTCATCGCCGCGGTGCTCGCGGTCGGCGGATTCGCAGTGTTACGGGTACGCGGGATTTTCGGTGCCGATTCCTTCGCCTCCTCTGCCGACAACAACGCCAAAGATGCCGTCCCATACAACCCAAAAACACTCGTATATGAAGTATTTGGAGAACCCGGGGCTATGGCAGATGTGAACTACTTCAACGAGGATGCGCAGCCGACGCGCGTCGACGCCGTGCAGCTGCCATGGTCGTTCAAGATCGTCTCGATCTTGCCGTCGTTGAGTGGGAACATCGTGGCCCAGGGCAACGGCAACACAATCGGTTGCCGGATCATCGTCAATGGCGAGGTGAAAGTAGAGCGAGTCTCCAACGAACACAACGCCTACATCTACTGCCTGGTGAAGTCCGCATGAGGCACGGCAGCGGCGACCACGTCGCGCGCCCCCCGCGAATCGCACGGATCATCCGGGCCCTGTCGATCCCGATCATCCTCTTCTGGCTGGGTATCGCCATCATCCTCAATGTCGTCACACCCTCCCTTGATGAAGTGGGTAAGGCACATTCGGTATCGATGTCCCCCAAGGACGCTCCGTCGATGATCGCGATGATGCACACCGGAAAGGTCTTCGGGGAGTTCGACTCCGACAGCTCCGTCATGATCGTGTTGGAGGGGAAGCAAGAACTGGCCGACGAGGCGCACCGTTTCTACGACGAGATCATCAAGAAGCTCAAGGCCGATCCGACCCACGTCCAACACATCTCCGACTACTGGGGAGATCCGCTAACCGCATCGGGCGCTCAGAGCGCCGACGGGAAAGCCGCCTATGTCCAGGTGAACCTGGCCGGAGACCAGGGAACCACCTTGGCGAATGAATCCGTGGATGCCGTTCGCAAGATCATCGCCGAGACACCCGGCCCCGACGGAGTGCAGGCCTACGTCACCGGAGGAACCGCTGCAAGCGCGGACACCGGAACGGCCGGCAACAAGAGCATGCAGAAGACGACTCTGATAGCGGTGGGCGTCGTCGTCGTGATGCTGCTCTTCGTGTACCGATCCGTGATCACCATGTTCGTGGCGCTGGTGATCGTCGGAGTCGAGCTGATGGCGGGGCAGGGTGTCGTCGCAACATTGGGCAATCTCAATGTCATTGGCCTCTCGACCTATGCCGTGAGCATGGTCACGATGCTGGGCATCGCCGCGGGTACCGACTATGTAATCTTCCTGCTAGGTCGTTATCACGAAGCGCGGCAATCCGGCCAGGATCGAGAGGCCGCCTTCTATACCGCGTATTCCGGTGTTTCACATGTCATCTTGGGATCTGGGCTGACCATTGTCGGCGCTACCCTGTGCCTCAGCCTGACACGTCTGCCGCTGTTTCGTTCCATGGGTGTGCCCTGCGCGCTGGTCATTCTCGTCATCGTCGCCGCAGCCCTCACCCTGGCTCCCGCGGTACTGGCGTTAGGCAGCCGCTTCGGGCTGTTCGAGCCCAAACGCAAACACGATGAACGCAGTTGGCGGCGCATCGGGGCAGCGGTGGTGCGCTGGCCGGGACCGATTCTGATTGTGACACTGGGGATTGCACTCATCGGACTACTCACCCTGCCCGGTTACACCCCCGGTTACGACGACCGACAGTACATGCCCGTTAACGTGCCCTCGAAAGTTGGTTACGCGGCAGCGGAACGACACTTCTCGCCGGCCCGGATGAACCCCGAAATGCTCATGATCGAGGCCGACCATGACATGCGAAATCCCTCGGACATGCTGGTCATCGACCGAATTGCCAAGACGGCGTTCCATGCCCGTGGCGTCGGCCGAGTGCAGGCGATCACCCGGCCGCTGGGCACACCCATCGAGCACAGTTCGATACCGTTCCAGATCGGCCTCCAGGGCGCCGGCCAGATCCAGAACATGAAGTACATGAAGGACCGCATGGCGGACATGCTGACCATGGCCGATCAAATGGGGACCTTGATCGGCACCATGGAACGCGTCTACGACATGATGCGCGAGCTCACCGGCATCATGCACGACATGACCGGCCAGATGAAGGTCATGCAAGGCCGGATGCACGACATGCGTGACCTGATGGCAACTTTCGACGACTTTTTCAGGCCGATTCGCAACTACTTCTACTGGGAGAAGCACTGCGCCGACATTCCGATCTGCTGGGCCAGCCGGACGGTGTTCGATGCTCTCGACGGCGTCGATGCGATGGTCGAAGACATGGACGGCATGCTGGTGAACATGGACAAAGTCGATGTCCTGATGCCCCGCATGCTCGCCGAGTTCCCACCCATGATTGCCATCATGAAGTCCATGCACGGCACATTGCTGACCATGCACAGCACCATGTCCGGGATCATGAATCAGATGGATGAGAGCACCAAAAACTCCACCCTGATGGGCAAGTACTTCGATGAAGCCAAGAACGACGACTCGTTCTACCTGCCGCCCGAGGTGTTCGACAATCCGGATTTCAAGCGCGGCCTGAAGATGTTCCTGTCCCCCGACGGGAAGGCCGTCCGGATGACCGTCTCCCATCAAGGCAATCCGGCTTCGGTGGAAGGGATCGCAACCGTCGGCAATATCAAAGAGGCGGTGGCCGATTCGATCAAGGGCACCCCGCTCGAAAACGCCAAGGTCTACCTGGGCGGGACCGCCGCGGCGAACAAAGACCTACAGGAAGGGGCCAAGTATGACCTCATTCTCGCGGGCATCGCATCACTGTGCTTGATCTTCATCATCATGCTGTTGGTGACCGGCAGTGTGGTCGCGGCCCTGGTCATCGTCGGCACGGTAGCGATCTCACTCGGCGCATCAATCGGGGTCTCGGTCCTGATTTGGCAGGACCTGCTGGGTATGGATCTGCACTGGTTCGCGGTCCCGTTGTCGGTCATCATCCTGTTGGCCGTGGGCTCGGATTACAACCTGCTGCTCATCGCACGATTCAAGGAAGAGCTCCATGGCGGACTCAAGACGGGTTTCATCCGGGCCATGGGCGGCAGCGGCAAGGTGGTGACGAATGCGGGCCTGGTGTTCGCATTCACCATGTGCGCCATGGTCGTTAGCGACCTGCGCATCGTCGGGCAGCTCGGAACGACAATCGGCCTCGGGTTGTTGTTCGACACCCTGATCGTGCGGTCCTTCATGACTCCGGCCATCGCGGCGCTGCTGGGCCGCTGGTTCTGGTGGCCGCTCAACCTCCGCGAATACACTCCGGCACGGACCCGATGACGAAAAACACTGCCATTCAACGGCAAAGAACACCCGGACGTCTGAACAGATCCTTGGACCTCGCGATCCTGGAGGCGGCATTCGTTGTGCTCGCCGAACACGGTTACGACGCGATGAGCATGGACGAGATCGCCGCGCGCGCCGGGGTCGGCAAGGCCGCCATCTACCGGCGATGGTCCTCCAAGGCGGCCCTCACCGCCGATGCCATCCTGCACGGACGGCCCTCACTGGGGAAACTCGATGACGTCCCGGACGCCGGGAGCTTGCGCGCAGACTTGCATGCTCTCTACGAGGCACGGGATTACAGCGATTTAGAAGAAAGCAGTATCCTCACCGGCAACCTACTGGCGGGGATCATCGCCGAAGCCGTCAACGATTCCACGTTGGCGGAGGCATTGGATGATCTGTTGGCATCGCAGACTCAGAAGCGAATGGAGATCGTGTTCGCCCGAGCCGTGGAACGCGGCGAGATTGCGCGGGATCGTGATCTATCACTCGTCTACGACATCCCGCTGGGGCTCAGCCTGACGGCGGCTCTCAAGCGAACCGTCATCGACGAGACGTACATGCGCCGCATGGTTGACGACGTGATTCTCCCCCTGGTGCAAGCTCCCGTGGATCGGTCCTGATTCCCGAAATTTCCTCTGACACAGCCTCTTCTGCTGGAATCTCACGTCTCCATTGCAGACAGGGCTGACGGCGCGGGCCGATGTTGCACCGACGCGAGTGCGCGGCGATTGTCGAGTTCATAGCCGATAAGACGCGAACTATTGGTGACCACCGCGACCGAGGACGCGTTGTGCAGAATTGCGGCCAGCACCGGCGAGAGCGCGCCCCCGGCCCCGATCACCAGCCCGATCGCGTTGACGGCAATAGACATGGCGTAGTTCTGCCGGATGACGGTCACGGCCCGGCTGCCCAGACCCCGTACATCGAGTAGCTTGCGCAGATCGTCACTGGAGAGGGCAACATCAGCGGTTTCCACAGCCACATCGGTCCCGTTGAGTCCCATGGCGATTCCGATATCGGCCGCTGCCAGCGCCGGCGCGTCGTTGACCCCATCACCGACCATCGCGACAAAATGCCCGTCGCTACGGAGCCGACTCACAGCCTGGAGTTTGTCCTCGGGCAGCACCTCGGCCTGCCACTCCGCGATACCCAGCTCCTCGGCCACCGCACGCGCCGTCTCCGCATGATCACCGGTCAGCATGACCACCCGTTTCACACCCGAAGACCGCAGCGCCTGCAGCACCTCGGCGGCCTCGGGGCGGATCTCGTCGCGCAAGCTGATCAGTCCGACGAGTACACCGTCGACCGCCAGCAGAAGCGGAGTCTCGGCGCGGCGGCGGAGCTTGGCTACCCACTCGTCGGCTTCCGGAGTCACCCGGACGCTCTCCTTGGTCAGCAGTGCGGGGCTGCCCAGCAGCAGGGTCCGCCCATCGGCCCGGGTACGCATCCCCAGGCCAACGAGTACTTCGCACTCTTCGTGTGGCGGGATTGCGATGTGACGTTCCTCGGTCGAGCGAATAACGGCCTCTCCCAATGGATGCCGCGCGTGAATCTCCGAGCTTGCCGCGTACGCGAGCACCTGCTCGGGTTCCCAGCCCTCTTCGAAGGCAACGATGTTCGTCACCACCGGACGTCCGATGGTCAGCGTTCCGGTCTTGTCGAACACGAATGCGTCAACCCTGCCGGCCAGTTCCAGATGTGACCCGCCCTTGACCAGGATTCCCCTGCGCGCCCCGTTGCCGATCGCGGCACTGATCGCGGTTGGGGTAGACAGGCCCACCGCACACGGGCAGGCCACCAAGAGCATCGTCATGGCCCGCCGCACATCCCTGGTCACCACCAGGGTGCCCAGGGATAGCAGGAACGAGGCCGGCACGAATCGCCGCGAGAAGTTTTCGCCGACAGTCTGAATCGGCGCGCGATCGCGTTGCGCCTGCTCCACCCGGGTGATGATCCGGCCGATGATCGTCTGTCCTCCCACCGCCGCGGCCCGCACAACGATGCGACCGCGCATGACGACCGATCCGGCATGCACGCGTCCCCCGGCGGCAACACTGACCGGAAGGGTTTCGCCGGTGATGGCCGACTGGTCGACGATTGCGTCACCCTCCACGACGTCGCCGTCCACCGGAATGGCCACCTGCTCGTGCACCACCACCTCGTCGCCGACCGCCAGTGAATCGGTAGAGACCTGGACCTCGGTGCCATCCCTGAGACGGACCCACGAGGTGTCCTGACTGCCCGACAGCAGATCCGCGATGGCGCGACGGGTGCGCCGGAGCGTCAGATCCTGCAGATACTCTCCAATGTTGAGCAGCCACAACACCGTCAGTGCGACCACGTTCTCGCGCAGCACCAGGCTGGCCACGGTGGCCGCGGACACCAATAGATCCGTGCCTGCCGATCTGCCGCTGCGCAATGCGGCAAGCGCTCCCCGCAGGAACGGGTATCCGCTGAAAATCGTGACCGCCGTTGCCAACAAGCGACTGGTCGGTCCCAGCAGCGGCGGCCGTCGCAGGGGATATCGACGAAGTCCGAGCACCACCAGGGCCGCACCGCCCACACCCATGCGCACCACGTCGGCGTTGCGCACATCGGACGAATGCGGTTCTCGCGTCAGCGTTTCCGGCACCGGAGCCTCGAGGGCGCGCGCCAGCGCATCGAGGATGTCCTCGGCCGAACCACTTGCCTTCGAGTACCACACCACCACCGCGGCCGTGCGCGGATACGCGTGTACGGCACGGACTCCCTGTACATGCAGCAGCGTGTCCTCGATCAGCACGGCACGCCGCACATCGCCGCTCAACTCAGTCGCGATGGCACGCAGGCGTCCGGCCGCGTCAGATACGACAGTGACCATGTGCGGCTCAGTGCTCGTGGTCGTGACCGGATTCTCCTACCACGGGCGGCGGGGCCTCTTCCCCGATGCGTTCGCGAGCCTCCGCGACGACATCACCGATCGCCAGTCGCGCACGTTCGGCGCCTTCCTCGGCCTTGCGCACACCGCGCAGCCCCCAGGACGCGACGGTGACACTGGCGTCACGGACGGGAACCTTGGCGGCGGCCTTGCGCGCAACCTCATAAGCGGCGACTCCCACCGCACCGGTTACTACCGTCGATGCGGCCTTCGCTAGTACTACGTGCCATACCATCAGCCAACCACCCTTCCGCTCAAAGTATTTGAGTCACGCTTCATCACGCACCGTGGCTTCTTAACGAAACCTACTCTCGATCAGCCCTTGAGGTGGCCCGTTGCGTCATGATGATAACGGTTTTCATTATCGCCAAGTATGGCAGACACTCGGCGGACTGGCACGCCGATGTCGCCAGAACGCACTCCTAACGCCAAGACCAGCCGCTGAGTATCTGCGCAGAGAGGCGCTTTGCCATGTTCGCGATTCAAATTAGTCCGGAGCGCGGTACCCGTCTCCGAATCCAGCGCTCACCTTGACACCGCCGGATGGTCCGGCCCCGTCTACGCCACCGGACATTTGCGGCCCACGCACCCCCGACATCGAGGACGGCAACCGAGTCCCCCGCGACATATTCAACGCAGGCAACTGCCCTGGAGCGACAACCGGACCATACGGAGCAGGGTGAGGCGACGGTGGCTCCGCCGCTGCCGGTGTAGTGACCCCAACGGCGAGCCCGATGAAAATCGTTGTCACACAACACGCCCGAATCATGGTGCCGTTACTTCCCTTACCCCACCTGGGTCCTCCAACTGCCCGGAGGTCATTCCGGCACCGATTCGAGCGGTATTTCCCGCGCCGAGCCCGGCCGTTATTTGAGTACCGCGCTGCGGTGGAGGCGATAGCCCAAAGGACGGTTGCGATGGGAGGGCCGCATGATTATTGGGCACTCCCCCAGGCACTGCTACCGGCACCGCGGGCATCGGGTTTATCGGCAGCGGATCTGTGCCGGCCACCGGTGCTCCACACAACGAACATGTCAAAAATACTGCGGCACAGAAGAATTTCATCATCAGATCTTGATCGGGTCGCCGTAGATGGCGAATTCGGTGTGACCGGTCTCGGTGGACACACGCAACGAGGCAAAGGACCGCACGGTGACATCTCCGCCACAGGCGTCGGCCTTCACATGAACGTTATCCAGATCCAACGCTCCGGTATTGCCCCGCGACAGAACCATATTGCCCAGCGGCAGGTTCACAATGACACCCGGTTGCACCACGGTTTGCACAAATCCACTGACGCCAGCGCTGCCCCCGACTCCCACTGTTTGCAGAGGAAGGACACCGACATTCACTGACGGTGCGACACCGGCGGATCCACCGATCTGCAATCCCGATGACACATCGGACTGGCAACCCAGCTGGTAGCCGATGAGGAAGAGGCTGTCGGTGATGGGGTTGCTGCCACCGGTCGCGGTGGCCGTACCCGAGAGCGTAATGAATGCCTCACGTGAGTTCGCGGCCGCCGCCAGGTTGGGCACGGAGTTCACACGCTCGTTTTCCAACCGTATCTCCAGATGCCATCCGTCTCGGGTGGTCCTCGAATATTGCTGCGACGCCATATCTATTGGCTCGGCGACGGCCGGGGCCACATCTGTAAGTGCACACGCAGCCATGAAGAAGCCTGTGCTGACGAGGCGGGCAATCATGAAAGCCGCCATTCCATAGGCAGGCGGTACGCCACGAGGAGAGGAGAGCCAGACTCCCGCACATCGCGGTCCACGTTCACGAACAAAGAAGGCCTATAGACATAGGCAGAAGTCACCACAAGAACCGGTCCAATCGACAGATACGGAGCCGTCCACGCACACCGATGACGGGCGTTGCACGGCTAGTGAAGGGTTTGATACACGAGAGACGGCAACAATTGCCGACCTAGCGTTCCCTCAGCGCCGATTGATCCCCAAATACAGAAGTCGTTGCCACCCAGCACTATCCGAGGCAAGCGAAAATAATGCACTACGCCGTGACATCAGCAGAACCAGCAGCGCCGCGCCGCCAAGCGCAAAGGTCGACACGGCGAGTGGCAGCCAGACCGGCTGTACAACCAGCCCGTGGCGAGCACGAGTGACGGCCATGCCATGCTGCACCGGTTCCCAATGATGAACCTCAGCAGTGTCATACAACGACATCGGGGTTGCCGCATTTGCTATATGCGAACTATCGCCGGGCAACAAGCAAGCGCCCCCGACCAACAAGCACAGAATTGCCAATACGACTGCGGAGCACAGCCTGTGCTTGGGCACCCCGCGACCTGACATGCCGACGATGGTACCAGGCAAAATATTCGCAGCTCCGGGCTCAAGGCCCCTTGTTATCGAAATACCTTCTGTCGCAGCTGTTTCTACTGCTATGACTAAGCAGATGCGTCGCGGCACGGAGGCGTAGTTCGACAATTGTGTTCTTCGGCGGCCGTGTACGCCCAGATCATGCCGCCGATCCAGATGAAGAACCACAGGATCCACGCGAGCGCGACCGGCCCACTGCTGACCGTCGAATAGAGCATCCCGAGTGGCCCGATAAGGAATGGGAGCGGGACAGCGACACCCGAGGTCTTCCGCGCGATCCCTGGGCCATACATCAGCCCCTGATAGGGCGAATAGCCCTGAGGTCAGATCTCTGCCTTCTGCAGGATCTGCCACCAGGCCCCTCGGCTCAAAGTCGCGGTCTACGCCCCTCCATCATCGCTCGTGACACAAATCTCGCCACCGCGCCGGCGTTCGCCGCTGGATGCGTGTGTAGATACGAGGCGTGAATGCGCCCTGCTCCCGCCACCACCCCTTCGCGGCGGATGCCGCCGGCAGCACTCCAGGCCCAGGCGGGCTGCCGGGTGTCGTCGCGGTAGTCGACCGTGGTGCGATGAAACTCGTGCCCGCTCAACCGTTCTCCCTCATCAAAGAGGGTGGAGCCGGTGATCGACACCGCCTCGCGGTATCCGAGGGTAAGCGAGTCGGTGAAGCGGGCATGCGCGTCGATCACGCCACACATCGGAGCCCCGTCAAGGTCGTTGCACAGGTAGGTGAGGCCGGCGCATTCGGCGTGTATCGGTCCGGACATCTCACGGACCTGTTGACGCAGTGGCTCATTGGACGACAGATCGGTGGCGAACTGTTCCGGGAATCCACCCGGGAGCACCAGGGCGGAGGTCTCGTCGGGCAGGGCGTCACGGCGCGGGTCGAACTCGGCTACCACCGCACCCGCCGCGGCCAACAGCTCACGATGCTCGGCATATCCGAACGTGAACGCATGACCGGCCGCCAACGCGACCACCGGCCCGCCGACCACCGGGGCACCGACAACGTCCACCGGATCCCACGCACCCGTCGCCACGTCGCTACGCGCGGCAGCGACGATCGCGGGCAGGTCCACATGTTCGGCGACCAAGTGGGTCATCGCGTCCACCGCATCGAGGGCCGCCTGGCCGTGTTCGACAGCCGTCACCAGTCCCAGGTGGCGCGAAGGAACCGACAACTTCTCGGTACGCGGCAACGCACCCAGTACTGATAGTCCGGCACGCTCGACTGCCGCCGTGAGGATCGCCCGATGCCGTGCCGACCCCACCCGATTGAGAATCACGCCAGCGATCCTGACTCCCGCCTCCGCGGCGTACACCACGAATCCGTGCAACAGCGCCGCCAGACTCTGGCTGTGTCCCTTGACATCCACTACCAAGACCACCGGCGCGTTAAGCAGGCCGGCAATCTCGGCCGTTGAGCCCTTCTCGTCGGCGATCCGCCCATCGAAGAGGCCCATGACGCCTTCCACCACGGCGATATCCGCACCGAGCGCGCCGTGGCGGAACAACGGGCCGATCAACTCCGAACCCACCAGCACGCTGTCGAGGTTGCGGCCCGGCTTACCGGTCGCCAGGCTGTGATATCCGGGATCGATGTAGTCCGGCCCCACCTTGAACGGCGCCACCACGTGCCCGGCCCGCCGCAACGCGCCCATCAAACCCGTGGCCACCGTGGTCTTCCCGCTTCCCGAGGAGGGAGCGGCAATCACGACCGCGGGAACGCTAGCGGACCCCACGCTCTACCATTCGATACCGCGTTGGCCCTTGCGGCCCTGGTCCATCGGATGCTTGATCTTCGTCATCTCGGTCACCAGATCGGCGGCATCCAGAAGTTGTTGTGGCGCGTCGCGTCCGGTGATGACCACATGCTGCGTGCCAGGCCGGGAACGAAGCACTTCGACAACTTCGTCCAGATCCACCCACCCCCACTTGAGCGGGTAGGTGAACTCGTCGAGCACGTAAAAGCCGTGTTCCTCCGCGGCCAGCCGCCGCGCGATCTCGGCCCATCCGGCGGCCGCATCGGCGGCGTGGTCGGTCTCAGTACCCGACTTACGCGACCAGGACCACCCCGAACCCATCTTGTGCCATTGCACCGAGCCGCCGATCCCGTGCTCGTCGTGCAGCTTACCGAGCTCACCGAAGACCGACTCCTCGCCGACCCGCCACTTCGCACTCTTGACGAACTGGAACACAGCGACGTCTGCACCGTGATGCCAGGCCCGCAACGCCATACCAAAAGCGGCGGTGGACTTACCTTTTCCGGCACCCGTGTGCACAGCCAGTATCGGTGCGTTCCGTCGCGCCTTGGTGGTGAGCCCGTCCTCGGGCACCACCAGCGGTTGTCCCTGTGGCATTAGACCCCTCCGCTATCTCACGCGGCGGCGGTGGCGCCGCGCACCACGCCGGCAAGCCGGTCAGCGTTCAGATGATCCAACTGGATCACCGGCGCATCAAGCTGCTGGGCCAGCGTGACTGCCAGATCCATTCTTACGAAAGATGTCTCGCAATCGATCACCACACACGCAACCTGTTCGGCGCGCAACATCCCCGCGGCTCGACGCGTCCGGCCCAACGGATCAGGCCCGCCGGTAGCGCGGCCGTCGGTGAGCACCACCACCAGCGCACGGCGGTGCGGATCGCGGCCACGCTCGCGGGCCACCAGATCGCGAGCCGCTAAAAGTCCTTGTGCCAGCGGTGTTTTACCGCCGGTATCGAACTGCTGCAGCTTGCGCCCCGCGATATGCGTCGAGCTCGTCGGCGCCAGCAGCATGGCCGCTTGCTGACCGCGGAAAGTGATGACCGCAACCTTGTCGCGTCGCTGATACGCATCGCGCAGCAGCGACAAGGTGGCACCACTGACCGCCGACATCTTCTGACGTGCCGCCATCGACCCGGAAGCATCGACTACGAAAATCACCAGATTGCCTTCGCGGCCTTCCCTGATGGCCCACTGCAGATCGGACAGCACCGGCTTGGGCAGTCTGCCGGGTTCGGTCACCCGGCCTGCCGCGGACATCAGCGTGCCGATTACGTGTACCCCGAATCCCTCATCGGAGCTCGGGGCGATGACCTTGCCGGTGCGGTTGCGTGCGGCCGAGCGTCGTCCCGGGGCTCCCATACCGACGCCGGGCACTCGAAACGTCTTGGCGCGAAAGGTCGCAGAAGGTGCCGGGCTCTGCCGTGGGGGAGCCGGTGCCGACGACGAACCCTGCTGTGAATCATCGGTTTTGGGCGGGTTTGCGGAAGGTTCCGGCGTGCCGCCACCGGGGCCGTCTGGATCGGGATCCGGATCGTCGTTGCCTGCACCGTGATCCTGCGGCGGCGCGCTATCGCGCATCGCCTGGTCAAGCTGTTCGGGATCCAGGCCGGGTTCGTCGAACGGGTCCCGGCGCCGCCTGTGCGGCAGCGCCAACTCGGCGGCCACCCTGATATCGGGCTCACCGACCACCTCGGCACCACGCCATGCGGCATGAGCAACGGCGGCGCGCGCCACCACCAGATCGGCACGCATCCCGTCCACATCGAAGGCCGCGCACAATGCCGCGACACGCTGTAGTTCGGCGTCGGGCAGGACGACTCGCGGCAGCAGGCGCCGGGCATCGGCAATCCGCGCCGCCAGCTCGGCTTCCTCGGATGCGTACCGCGTCACGAACCCGGCCGGGTCAGCCTCGTACGCAAGGCGCCTACGGATGACCTCGGCGCGCACCGCCACATCGCGAGAGGCATGTACATCGACCGCGAATCCGAAACGGTCGAGCAGCTGTGGACGCAGCTCTCCTTCTTCGGGATTCATGGTGCCGATCAATACGAATCGCGCATCGTAAGAATGGGATACGCCGTCACGCTCGACATGCACCCGGCCCATCGCCGCCGCATCGAGGATCACGTCAACTAGATGGTCGTGCAGCAGGTTGACCTCGTCCACGTACAGCACGCCGCCGTCGGCACGCGCCAGAAGCCCTGGGGAGAAAGCGTGTTCGCCATCGCGCAAGACCTTTTGCAGGTCGAGGGATCCGACCACCCGATCCTCTGTCGCGCCGATCGGTAACTCGACCAGACGCGCACCATCGACTGTTCGCAGCACTGACGTCAACGCACGGACCGCCGTTGACTTGGCGGTGCCCTTCTCTCCACGAATGAGCACTCCACCGATATCGGGGCGTACCGCGGAGAGCACGAGTGCCAGCCGCAACTGGTCGTGCCCGACTATCGCACTGAGCGGATACCCCGGAACGTCTGTGGTGCTAGCCATTTCCGGCCATCCAGGTCATGGGCACATGCGGAATCTCGTCCTCGAGGAATTCATCACCGGAGACCACGAATCCCAGCTTGCCATACATGTCCTTCAGGTGTGCCTGCGCATTCAGACGACAGCGTGCGCCGTCGATCTCTGTCAGTACCGCACGGACCAGGCGCGCCGCGTGTCCGCGGCCACGCTCCTCGGCCGCCGTGCACACCCGTCCGATCCAGTAACCCGATCCGCCGGGATCCGCAAGCAGGCGCAGGCCGCTGACGACATCGCCGTGCTCGTTCTTGATCCAGAAATGCCGGGTCTCGGGTTCGAGATCGCGGCCGTCGAGATCCTGATAGGCGCAGTTCTGGCCGACGATGAATGCTTCGGCACGCAACCGCAGCAATCCATAGAGCGTCGCGGCGTCCAGGTCAGCCGACCAGGACCACCCCGTACTCACTGCTCCAGGCCGAGAACCTGTGTCCCCCAGTCCCATACCTCACCGAACAGTGACGGCTCGTCCGACAGGCTGATACCGAGCGACGGAATCATTTCCTTGAGTTTGGGCATCCAGTTCGCGAACCGGTCAGGGAAACAACGCTGCATGACGTCGAGCATGGCGGGTACCGCGGTGGATGCACCCGGCGACGCCCCGAGTAGGCCGGCGATGCTTCCGTCGGCCGAATTGAGCACCATAGTGCCGAATTCGAGCGCACCACCCTTGCCCTTGGCCGGCCGAATAACCTGTACGCGCTGCCCGGCGGTGATCAGCTCCCAGTCGGAACGCTGTGCCTTGGGCGCGAATTCGCGCAGCATGTCGATTCGATCGTCCGGTGTCAGACGCAGCTGGCTCAGCAGGAAGTTCACCAGACCGAACTCAGTCAGACCCACACCGATCATCGACGCCAGGTTGTTGGGCTTCACGGTCGAGGGCAAATCGGTGATCTTGCCCATCTTCAGGAACTTGGGCGACCACCCGGCGAACGGTCCGAAAAGCAGCCATTCCTTGCCGTTGATCACGCGGGTATCCAGGTGCGGCGCGGACATCGGCGGTGCACCGAGCGGCGGGAAGCCGTACACCTTGGCCTTGTGTCCCTCGGTGAGATCGGTGTTGTTGGTGCGCAAAAAGGCGCCACTCACCGGGAATCCGCCGAAGCCCTTAGCTTCCGGGATTCCGGCCTTCTGCAGCAGACCCAGAGCCCCACCACCGGCGCCGACGAACACGAACTTGGCCTTGAGCTTGCGCTTCTCGCCCGTACGGCCGTTGACCAGCTTGAGAAGCCATCCGCCGTCGCTCTCACGGCTGATGTTGCGGACCTCGACACCGAAAATCGCGTTGGTACCAGTACGAACTCCGAAGCCCACCAGCTGCTTTGACAGCTCACCGAAGTCGACATCGGTGCCGTCCTGGCTCCAGTTCAACCCCACCGGATCGGAGAAATCGCGTCCGGCGGCCATGAGCGGCAGACGGCGCGCGAACTCGTCGTCGTCGTTGATGAATTCCATCTTCGCGAACAACGGGTTGCCGACCAACGCCTCGTGGCGCTTACGGAGGAACTCGACCTTGTCGGCTCCGTGCACGTAGCTCACATGCGGGATGGGGTTGAGGAATCCGCGGACGTCAGGCAGCACGCCATTCTCGACGGCGTAGGCCCAGAACTGGCGCGACACCTGGAACTGCTCGTTGACGGTGATGGCCTTGGTGATGTCGATCGAGCCATCTGCCTTCTGCGGCGTGTAGTTGAGCTCGCAGAGCGCCGAGTGCCCGGTACCCGCGTTGTTCCACGGGTCGCTGCTTTCGCTGGCGGCCGCATCAAGGCGCTCGATCACGGTGATCGACAGGTCCGGTTCGACCAATCGCAGCAAGGCGCTGAGCGTCGCGCTCATGATCCCTGACCCAATCAGGGCAACGTCTGTCTGCTCCACCTGCGCTTTTGACACCGGTTCACTGTCCTTTTCGAATCTGATGGAGTGGCAACGCTTCGCCACTACCGGGGAGTACACACAGGTTATCGCGCGGGTAATTCAGTCATTCCTTCAACTAGGCTATGCCCGTGACATGGGAATCCGATGTCCTCGATGGCTACCTTCGAAAGACCATTGAACTGGGCATTGACCCTGACGGCGAAGGTGTAATTACCGCCACACTGGTGCGGCCGGAAATTCAGCCGGATAGCGGGCGCGCGGTGCTGATGGTGCACGGATATACCGACTACTTCTTCCACACCGAGCTTGCCGAACATTTCTCGGCCCGCGGCTATCGCTTCTTCGCACTCGACTTGCGTAAATGCGGGCGTTCCCGGCGCGCTCACCAAACCCCGCACTACATCAGCGATCTATCGCTCTACGACGTCGAGCTCAACGCCGCGGTGAACATCATCACCGGACACTGCGCGGGTGCACCGCTGCTCGTGTACGGGCACTCCGCCGGCGGGCTGATCGTCTCGCTGTGGCTCAACCGTCTACGGGTGGCCGCCGGCCTGGGCGATGTCTCGGGTCTCATCCTCAACAGCCCCTGGCTGGATCTTCAGGGTCGTCCCCTCCTCCGCAGCGGCGGCACCACCGCGGCCGTCAACGCGATTTCGAGGTTCCGCGCCAAACAGGCGATCCCGCTTCCGCACGAAGGCGCGTACGGAGCGAGCCTGCACAAGGATTTCCACGGTGAGTTCGACTACAACCTGGAATGGAAGCCGGTCGGCGGATTTCCGGTGCGGTTCGGGTGGATCAGTGCGATCCGGCGTGGGCACGCAGAACTACATCGCGGCCTGGACGTCGGGGTACCCAACGTGATCCTGCGCTCGGATCGCAGCCTCCCGGGCGACATCAGCCCGGCGGCGGCACTACACGGTGATGCGGTCCTGGATGTTCAGCAAATCGCGCGATGGGCGGGATGCATCGGTAACCATCAACGGGTCATCCCGATCCCCGATGCCAAACACGATGTGTTCTTGTCGGTCGCGGAACCACGCCTACGGGCCTACCGGGAGCTGAACTCCTGGCTGGACTGGTACGAGGCGGGCAGCTAGCTCACCAGGAGCTGCTGCGCAGGACCACCTCGGCCGCCAGTTCCGGAGTGAGGTCACGAGTCGCCGATCGGCGGCCCATCAGTTCGACAATCCGATAGTCGCCGTAGACGAAACGCTGGCTGGCGCGGGCGATGGCACGGGTCGCGTCCGAGGTGACCAACACGGTGGTGTTGATCTCCACCGGCGGGCAGTGCTTGTCCCGGATCAGCCCGGCACGGTCGGCCACCCGCGGGTGTCCGCGGTCGATCGCCACGAGACCAATAAACCTGTCGAGTTTGCTAGCAGCCAGATCCCAGGCCAGCTCGCCGCCGGCACGATCTCCTACCAGGAGCGCAACTTTGACGCCGATGTCGTCGAGCACTCCGGTGATGGCCTTGGCATGAAGATGTGGGTCGTGGCCGATCACCGCGGTGCGCAGCCCCGCGGTGTGCAGCCGCTCGCATACCGAGCGATAACTGAGCGCGAAATGCCCGGCCGCGGCCAGCATGACGACGGTGGTTCCCTTATCCGGCCCCGAAACGTTGACCTGCACCGTTCGGCCGTCAATCGTGACGACCTGGTGCAATTCACCGTCACGCGCAGGTGGAGGCCCTGGGCGCGGGGGGCGAAGCTCGGGCGGCGGACTCATAGATGAGCCGCTTGCGCGAAGACCTTGGGCATGGGCGCACGCTACCTGAGTACGACCGTTCCGGTTGGGCTTTTAACCAGCCCTTTCAGGAAACTTTCACCCAGAGCCGTCAGGTGCGTTCGATCTTGTCGACCTGTTTCGCCACGATGTCCAGGAAGGTATGGGGCATGGTCGCGACTGCCTTGACCGACGGATCGCGCAGGTCGAAGGATGTCGCCACCATCGCCACGCCCCGGACATTCGCGAAAGCCATGTACCGCGAAGTCGTGCCCTTGGGCATGATCATTGTTTGCTTGTAGACGAGGACACCGACAGGTCCGCCTGACACCGGATCGGTGATCATCGGTGTCCCGGGCGAGTTCTTGTCGAAGAACACCTCGTACTTGGCGCACCGGGTCGCCACCGCTTGCACGTTGGTCAGGTCGATGGTGTCGCGCAACAGGCTGACGATGATGTTCGCGCCGTTGAACCGCGCGATGTATCGCGCGGTGTTCTCGGGGCCTGCTCTACCCGCATTGGCCAAACGGGGCGACAAACCGTCCGCGCATCCTTGCGGATTCGAGGGCATCGCACCGATTACCTGCTGGTTGTTGACCGTCACGGGCCCCAGATCGGCGACAACCCTGTCGTACTTGGCGCCCTGCGGCAGCTCATCGGCCGTCAGGAGCGACTGCGCGATACGCGCCCCCGGCCATGTGGCGGTACCCGGCACCGTCTGGGTGCAGCCCACAAGCGCCAGTGTGAATGCTGCGATAGCTGTGATGTTCCTGAAGCCCCGGTGCACCCGCACAGGCTATTCGACTCGCGCCCCAATCACCGACTGTGCTCGATTACCGGATACGACCGGTCTGATCCCGGACGGCCGGCTTCTCGCCACACGGCTGCCAGCGCATCGACGTCGATGTGGGTGTCGATGAGATCGGCCAATCTGTCCAGTTGGGCCGCGCGGCGGTCCGCGACGTTGGTATCCGCCGCGACGGTGAATCCCGAGCGTCCGGCGGCGGACGCCGCCTCGGTGAGCCATGTGCGCCGGAAATCGTCGTTGTCCAGCAGTCCATGCCAATGGGTGCCCCGGACCGCACCATGGGCAGCGCCCTCGTGATGCTCAGTCAGCCACGGCGACACCGCCGAGCGGGTGACCGTTCCGTGGTGGATCTCATAGCCAGTCAACCCCGGAGACCGCCAGTGCCGCAGTGTCTTAACCGGTTGGAAGGCGATGTCGATATCGAGCAGACCCAAGCCGCTGACCGCACCGGCACCCGACTCGACGCGATCGTCGATCGTGGTGGCAAGCATCTGGAACCCACCACAAATGCCCAGCACCGGGCCGCCCGAACGGGCGTGTGCGACAACCGCATCGGCGATCCCATTGCCTCGCATCCAGGCAAGATCGGCAACGGTGGACTTGGTGCCGGGAAGGACCACTACATCGGCATCGGCGATGTCGGCGGGATGCGCCACCCACCGCACGATCACCCCGGGCTCGCAGGCGATGGCCTCGATATCGGTCGAGTTGGAGATTCGGGGCAGGCGCACCGCGGCCACCCGAAGCCACTCCCGCCCGATCGGTGTGGCGGGGCGGCCCACCTGAGCCGACGCCACCACAGAAACCGAATCCTCTGCATCAAGCCATAATTGGTCGTCGTAGGGCAGCACACCGTAGGTGGTTCGACCGGTCAGCGCGGCGAGCTGCTCCAGCCCCGGATCCAGCAGTGTGCGATCACCGCGGAACTTGTTGACGATGAATCCGGCGACGAGTCGTTGATCCGCGGGCTCGAGCACGCCCACCGATCCGAACAGGTGGGCCAGCACACCGCCCCGGTCGATATCACCGACCAGCACCACCGGCAGGCCCGCTGCCTGCGCCAGCCCCATGTTGGCGATATCGGTGGCTCGCAGGTTGATTTCGGCGACCGAGCCGGCACCCTCGCAGATAACCACATCGAATTCCGCACGCAGCGAACATAATTCCGCGGCAACGACCTGCCGCAGTTCCTCGCGATGCTCGATGTAGGAACGCGCGCTGACGTTCCCTGTCGCCTGCCCGCGTACCACCAGCTGCGAAGTCCGGTCGCTGCCGGGCTTGAGGAGTACCGGATTGAATCGGACGGAAGGTTCCAGCCCGCAGGCGCGTGCCTGCAATGCCTGCGCGCGTCCGATCTCTCCCCCGTCCATCGTCACCACGGAGTTGTTGGACATGTTTTGCGCCTTGAACGGCGCGACACGAATCCCCTTGCGGGCCAGTAGCCGACACAGGCCGGTGACCACCAGACTCTTACCGGCATCGGAGCTGACGCCCCCTACCAGCAGCGCGCCAGACACGGCGCCGGTCATGGCAGTGTCAGAATCTCTACTCCGTCGTCGGTGACCACCATGGTGTGCTCGAACTGCGCGGTCCATTGCTTATCAGTGGTCGCCACGGTCCAGGTGTCATCCCAGATCTCATAGTCCAGCGATCCGAGGTTGATCATCGGTTCGATGGTGAACGTCATGCCCGGCTCGATGACGATGTCCAGATCGGGGTCGTCGTAGTGCGGCACGATGAGTCCGTTGTGGAACGTGGGGCCCACACCGTGCCCGGTGAAGGAGCGAACCACGTTGTAACCGAAACGCTTTGCGTAGGCCTCGATCACCCGTCCGACGACGCTGAGTGCCCGGCCCGGCTTGACGGCATTGATGGCCCGCATGGTTGCCTCCCGGGTGCGGTCTACCAGGAGGCGGTGTTCCTCGGAGACATTCCCGGCCAGGAAGGTGGCATTGGTGTCTCCGTGCACGCCGTCGATGTAGGCGGTGACGTCGATGTTGACGATGTCGCCGTCCTCGATCACGGTCGAGTCCGGTATCCCGTGGCAGATGATCTCGTTGAGCGACGTGCAGCACGACTTGGGGAATCCCTTGTACCCCAGCGTTGACGGGTAAGCACCCTGGGAAACCATGTAGTCGTGGGCGATCCGGTCCAGCTCGTCGGTGGTGACCCCGGGGGCCACGGCCTCACCGGCAAGCGCCAGCGCCTGCGCCGCGATCCTGCCGGCGACGCGCATCTTGTCGACGACCTCGGGTGTCTGGACGTACGGCTCCCCGATGGCTTCCGCGACCTTGGACTTGCCCACGTACTCGGGGCGGTCGATCGACACGGGAACCTGGCGCTCGGGAGACAGCGTTCCCGGACGCAATGCGGCACGAACAGTCATGAAGGCAGCGTAGCGGGGCCTGCCGAGACCGCTACGCGTTGATGACGATGGGGTCGCCGATACCGACGGTGTTGTAGTACCAGGCCGCGTTGTCGGGACTCAGGTTGATGCAGCCGTGGCTGACGTTCGAATTACCCTGCGCTCCCGTCGACCACGGGGCACTGTGCACATAGACTCCACCCCAGGTGACCCGCACCGCGTAATACACGGTCAGCTTGTAGCCCTCCGGATCATTCAGCGGAATACCGATGGTCCGCGAATCCATGACTACCGGACTCTGCTTCTCCAGGGCGGTGAACGAGCCGACCGGCGTGGGGTGCTTGGGCTTTCCCATCGATGCGGGCATTTCACGCATGACCGTGCCGTCGATCTTGACCGTGAACGTGTGCGCGCTGATGCTGGCGATGCCCAGTACCTCCGAGCCGGTCTGGAACTTGTACTTCATACCGCTCACGCCGTTCACGGACACCGTGATCGACGAGTGCGCGGGCCAATATTCACGAGGAGTGAAACGAACCGTCGCATCGTCCACCCAGCTGAATGTCCCGGCCGGAACCTTCGACGCGGAGAAATTGATGGAACGCTCCGCGGCGGGCCGATCGGCGACAGGGGCCGCGAAATGAACCGTCACCGGCATGGCCACCCCCACCGTCTGACCCGGTGTGGGTGAGACGGACGCCACCCCCCGAGGGGATGCGGCCATTGCCTGGCCGAGGGTCGCTGGTGTGGTGATGGCCACGTTCATCAGGAGGCTGGCGAGCCCGGTCACCACAAGCACACTCCGAAATGCTCTGCGCAAGCTCTCGATCCTCCCTGGATGCTGTTTTACTACATGGTAGTTCGTAATCGCCTGGCGGAACGTTAGCGACAGCGAGCACAATCGGCTTCATGGGGCTGTCCGCCGGACTCACATTAGAAGCGATTGTGATCGACTGCCATGATGCGGCCACACTCGGCCGTTGGTGGGCCGACGCGCTGGAGTGGCCGTACGCGATCGACGATGACGGGGCCGTCGAGGTGTTCCAGCCCGACCGACATCCGCCGTCCTTGTTCTTCCTGGGGACCCCCGACCGGAAGGTGGCCAAGAACCGGTTGCACCTGGACTTTCGTGGTGCCGACCAGCAGGCTGCGGTGGACCGATTTCTGGCACATGGCGCTACCAGAATTGACATCGGCCAGGGCCAATCAAGCTGGATTGTGCTCGGCGATCCCGAGGGCAACGAATTCTGCGTGCTGGCGCCAAGCGCCGACTAGGCCAGGTAGTCCGGCGGTAGGGACTGGAACATGACCCGGGTGGCCCGCACAGCGGCTTCCGAGCCGCCGCCCCCGACGACCAGCGTGGCGAAGGCCATGTCGCCGCGATACCCGGCGAACCAGGCGTGCGAACCGCCCGGGAACTCGGCCTCACCGGTCTTCCCGTAGACCGAACCCTCGCCCTTGAGGTCCATCGCGGTACCGCTGAGCACGGTCTCGCGCATCATGCCGCGCAGGCCGTCGATCATTGTGGACGTCACCGGCGGACGCTCACCGGTGATTCCGGTGGTCTGGCCCGAGATCAGCTGCGGTACAGGCGTTTTTCCATTGGCGACGGTTGCCGCAGCCAGCGCCATGCCGAACGGCGTGACCAGCACCTTGCCCTGTCCGAAACCATCCTCGGTGCGTTCAGTCAGGTTCACGGTGGGCGGCACGTTTCCGGAGATGGTGGGGATCCCCGCGACGTCGTAGTCCGGACCGATGCCGAATTGCGAAGCGGCGACGGTCAAACCGTCCAACGGCATCTCACTGGCCAGTTTGGCGAAGGTTGTGTTGCACGAATTCGCGAAGGCCCGCCACATGGGCACCGTGCCGAGATCGAACTCGTTGTAGTTGGGGATACTGCGGTCTCCGATGGTGACTCGCTTTGGGCAGCCCACCAGGGTGTCCGGAGTAGCCATCCCACGCTCGAGCGCAGCACCCGCGGTGATGATCTTGAATGTCGATCCGGGCGGAAACAGACCCGTGGTGGCCAGTGGCCCGTCGGCATTGGCAGCGGCGTTCTGCGCGACCGCCAGGATCTCCCCTGTCGACGGCTTGATCACCACCATCATGGCCTTTTGACCGCGGGTGTTGACTGCGTTCTGCGCCGCGTTCTGCACGGCACGATCCAGGCTGATCGTCTTCGACGGCGCCGGATTGGGTTTCACCTCGTTGAGCACCGCGGTGTCAACACCGTTCTGGTTGACACTGACCACCCGCCAGCCGGCCTCACCATCGAGCTCATCGAGTACTGCCTTCTTGACCTGCGCGACGATATCGGGTGCGAAGCGATCATCGGTAGGCAGCAGATCGGCGATCTGTGTCATCACCACGCCGGGTCGCAATGCCCCTGGCCGCGTCTCCAGCGCGATGGAAACCTTGTCCCAATCGTCCTTGCGCAGCGTGATGAGATTCATCGGCGAGGTTTGGGCGCTCGCCTGCTCAGCCAGGGAGGCAGCGTTGATCTGGTCGTCGTAGGGGCGGATGGCATCGGCCAGCGCGGTGGCGGTGCTCATCAGCGATTTACCGGCCTGCGACGCGTCGAAGGAGATCTTGTACAGGTTGGCCGGCGCCAGCACCGTCGTACCGCCCGACTCGTTGACGGTTGCCCGCTTGGCTGGATCGGTCCGCAGCGAGAGCGATTGGCGCTCACCGAGTTTGGGGTGCAGGTCGCTCGGCGCCCAGCGGACCTGCCAACTGCCCGCGGTACGCAGCATCTCCAGGCGCCCGCTATAGGTCCAGGTGCGCTTTCTGGGCAATTGCCAGACGTACGTCGCGTCGGCGCTACCGGTGTCCTGAGTGTATTGCGATCCGTTCACGGCGGCCTTGAATGAGGTTGCCTGTAAGCCCGAGAAAGCTTGATCCAAACCCACTTTCGCGCCATCGGGGTCATCGGTCATCTTCGCCGCCGAGGCGGTGTCACCGTTGGCCAGCGCCTCGAAGAACTTCTCTGCGACCGGGCCGGGCCCGTCGGGGCGCGGGGTGCACGCGACCGCGCCGGCCACCAACAGGGCGGTGCCGAACAACGGCAGGGACCACACACGTCTGAACATCGGGTCGATGTTATGGCCGTGAGCCTCCAAAACCCCGCAGGCGCACGGACGTAGCGAGCACTAGCTCGCCAGAATCAGCTAACGAGAACGGTCGCGAATGTGCCGATGCGCGTAAATCCTGCCCGGGCATAGGACGCACGGGCCACTTCATTGAAGCTGTTCACGTACAGGCTGGGGATGCGGCTGCTGCGATGGACCGCTGCCGCCACGGCGGCCACCCCGGCAGTGCCGAGTCCGCGGCCACGGAACTCCGGGTCAACCCATACGCCCTGGATCTGGCTCACGCACCGCGATTGCGATCCGATCTCCGCTTTGAAGATGACCCGCCCATCCTCGAAACGTGCCCACGCCCTGCCCGCCTCGATAAGGCCGGCCACCCGCCGCCGGTACCCACGGCCGCCATCACCGTTGCGCGGATCGACACCCATCTCGCCGATGAACATCTGGATCGAAGCGTTCAAATACTGGTCGAGTTCCTCGGCGCGCACCTGCCGTACCGCGGAGTCGACGGCACATGTCGGCGCGTCGAGCATCGCCAGCAGGGGCTGGCAGGCGCGGACTTCGCGCGCGGGGCCCCAGACCGGATCGAGATGGCCCCACATGTCGAGCACCACATCGGCCGGGCCGACCAGGGAGGGACAGATCCGGTGCTGCTCAATGGCGCGTTCGGCAAACAACCGAGTGGCCTCGGGACCGCCTGCCAGAGGAATGATCGTGGTCCCGACGAAGCACAGGGAATCCGTCAACGCTCCCGTGGACCAGATCTCGCCACCGATGGCCGTGGGATCGGCGCCGCGAGCCTCGACGCGTGCGGCGAGCATGCAGGAAGCCACCGGGTCGGCGTCCAAGACCGCACGCACCGCCTCGGTATCCGATAGTCCGAGGACGCGAACGGCATCGGACGACGACGCTCCGGGCGCTCCGTGCGCCGGCAGTGTTGTCGTCATCGGCAATCGCTCCCGTGTGTCCCGTTACGCCGAGCTATGTTCAGCTTACGGTCACGACCGGCTGGCCAGGAGGAGTTCCGTCGGTTCCGATCTCGGTGCCCATCTCCTCGGCCAGGCGCATGGCCTCATCGATGAGTGTCTCGACGATCAGCGCCTCCGGCACGGTCTTGATGACCTCGCCCTTCACGAAGATCTGTCCCTTGCCGTTTCCGGATGCCACCCCCAGGTCGGCCTCGCGAGCCTCACCCGGTCCGTTCACGACGCATCCCATGACCGCGACGCGCAGTGGCACCTCCATACCCTCAAGCCCGGCGGAAACTGCGTTGGCCAGGGTGTAGACATCCACCTGCGCGCGGCCACAGGACGGGCAAGACACGATCTCCAGCTTCCGCGGACGCAGATTGAGCGATTCCAGGATCTGGTTGCCCACCTTGATTTCCTCGGCGGGCGGCGCCGAGAGGGACACCCGGATGGTGTCGCCGATGCCCTTGGACAACAGCGCACCGAAGGCGACGGCCGACTTGATGGTGCCCTGGAATGCCGGGCCGGCCTCGGTGACACCGAGGTGGAGCGGGTAATCGCATTGCGAGGCGAGCAATTCATAGGCAGCGACCATGATCACCGGGTCGTTGTGCTTCACGCTGATCTTGATGTCTCCGAAGCCGTGCTCTTCGAACAGGCCGGCCTCCCATAGCGCCGACTCGACGAGTGCCTCTGGTGTCGCCTTGCCGTACTTGCCCAGAATGCGCGGATCGAGCGAGCCCGCGTTCACGCCGATGCGGATCGGGATCCCGGCGTCACCGGCGGCCTTGGCGACCTCCTTGACGCGGCCGTCGAACTCTTTGATGTTCCCCGGATTCACGCGCACCGCCGCACAACCGGCGTCGATCGCCGCGAAGATGTACTTGGGCTGGAAGTGAATATCGGCGATGACCGGGATCTTGCTCTTACGGGCGATCTCGGAGAGCGCATCGGCGTCCTCCTGCCGCGGACAGGCGACGCGCACGATGTCGCAGCCGGAGGCGGTCAGCTCGGCGATCTGCTGCAGGGTCGAGTTCACGTCGTGGGTCTTGGTGGTGCACATCGACTGGACCGACACCGGCGAGTCGCTGCCCACCCCGACGTTTCCGACCATGAGCTGACGTGTCTTGCGCCGCGGCGACAGTGTCGGCGGCGGTGCACTCGGAATGCCCAGGCTGGTCATGTGATCCTCCGTTTGGATCGCTACTGAAAAAGTCTAATCGGGTTGACGATGTCGGCGGTGATCGTCAGCAGCATGTAGCCGACCACCACCACCAAAACGAGATATGTCGCCGGCATTAACTTCATGTAGTTGACGGGAGCTCCTGCCGCGAGCCCGCGCGCCGACCGGACCATGTTGCGGAGCTTCTCGTAGGTGGCCACCGCGATGTGCCCTCCGTCGAACGGCAGCAACGGCAACAAATTGATGGCACCGAGCGCAAAGTTGAGCTGCGCCAACAGTATCCAGAACATGATCCACATGTCGTGCTCGACCGTCTCGCCGCCCATGCGGCTCGCACCGACGATGCTCATCGGAGTGTCCATCGCCCGCTCGCTGCCGGTGATGGAGTCCCAGAGGGCGCCGACCTTGGTGGGGATCTTTCCGATGGCCTTTACGGTTTCGACGGCAACGGTCCCGATGAGGTTTCCGGTAGCGGGAACCGCCGTCAATGGGTTGTAGTGCTTCTGCGGCACGTAGGTGCCCAGCGAGGCACCGACGGCACCCACCGAGATGAGCTTGCCTGCCTTCTCATCCCAGCGCTGTGTCTCGGCGACGTTGACGAGGAGCGATTGCTGCTTGCCGTCGCGGATGATCTCGAAGACCTGCGGACCGCGCAGCTCCCGGATCGCGGTGACCATGTCGCTGGATGTGCTGAGCTGCTTGCCTGCGACGGCGAGCACCTGGTCACCCTCGCGCAGGCCCCCGAGCGCCGCTGGCCCTTCCCCGGTGCACGTCGCCATGTCCTTGGGATCGGCACTCTTTTGCGCCGCCACGCAGCTCGTCTGCTTGATCTCCGGGTGTGTGGGCGCGTTGTTGTCGGGTAGACCCCAGAACAGGACGACGCCGTAGAAGACCACGATGCCGATGAGGAAGTTCATGGCCGGTCCGGCGAACAGCACCGCCACCCGTTTCCAGACCTTCTGCTTGTACATGGCACGGTCGGATTCCTCGGGAGTGAGCTGTTCCACCGAGGTCATGCCCGCGATATCACAGAAGCCACCGAGTGGGACGGCCTTGAAGCCGTACTCGATGATGTCGTTGGCACCGCGGTTGCTCTTGCGCTTGGTGGACCACAATGTCGGCCCGAATCCGACGAAGTAGCGACGCACCTTCATGCCGGTGGCCTGCGCCACCCACATGTGCCCACACTCGTGCAGCGCCACCGATACCAAGATCGCCAGCGCGAACAACGCAATTCCGATCGCGTACGCAGCCATCAGGTTCGATTTTCCTCCGCCAAGATCAATTGCGCAGCCCGCTGGTCAGCCCAGTGCTGCGCGTCGAGTACATCGTCAACGGTAGCGGGTTCTCCCGAGGTTCCCTCCCATTGGCCTGCGGCATCAAGCACATCGGCAATTGTTCGCACGATCGACCTGAATCCGATACGTCCGGCCAGGAAGGCAGCGGCCGCGGTTTCGTTGGCGGCGTTGTAGACGGCGGTCATGCATCCCCCCGCCTCTCCGGCGCTCCGGGCCAGGTCGACGGCGGGAAACACCTGCGCATCCAGTGGCTCAAACTCCCAGGTAGACGCGGTGCTGAAATCGCAGGCCGTGGCTGCGGCATTTACCCGGTCCGGCCACCCCAGCGCCAGGGCAATGGGCAGTTTCATGTCAGGCGGACTGGCCTGCGCCAGGGTCGACCCATCGGTGAATGTCACCATCGAGTGCACGATCGACTGCGGGTGAACTACGACACCGATCTGCTGGTACGGCACGTCGAACAGTAGGTGGGTCTCGATGAGTTCCAGTCCCTTGTTGACCAGCGAGGCCGAGTTGAGGGTGTTCATCGGCCCCATCGACCAGGTGGGGTGCGCTCCGGCCTGCTCCGGCGTGACGTCTTCGAGCTGCTGGGTGCTCCAGCCCCGGAACGGGCCGCCGGATGCGGTCAGGATCAGCTGTGCCACCTCGCCACGGGTGCCGCCGCGCAGGCATTGCGCCAGCGCGGAGTGCTCGGAGTCGACGGGAACGATCTGGCCGGGAGCCGCCGCCTTGGTGACCAGCGGCCCACCGGCCACCAGAGACTCCTTGTTGGCCAGCGCCAGCCGTGCCCCTGTCTTCAGCGCGGCCAGTGTCGGACGCAGACCCAAAGCTCCGACGAGCGCATTGAGCACCACGTCGGCCTCGGTGTTCTCCACCAGCTCAGTGACGGCACCAGGCCCACTCAGCACGGGTAGGTCGAGGCGTTCGGCGGCATGCTTATCGGCTACCGCGACGTTGGTGACGCCGGTGTCGTCGATCTGCTGTCGCAGCAGATCGATGTTGCCGCCGCCCGCGGCCAGGCCGACGACCTCGAAGCGCTCGGGGTTGGCGGCGATGACCTCGAGCGCCTGGGTGCCGATGGATCCGGTGCTGCCGAGCAGCAACACCCGACAAACCTCTGAACTACGTGTCACCTACATATTGTGCGGCCTGGGCTAGCCCGCGACTCCCACCGGACGGCGCAGTTCGACATTTTCCCTTCGCACGGGGTGTGCTTACCCGGGAGCTGATGGGCGTGGCACACTATGGGCTGTAGTAGACGTCTGAGATTTGGAGGGCTGGCGGTGGCCACGACTGAGGTTGTCAAGCACGACGGAGTCGATGTCGAGGACGTGCCGTCCGCAGCGTTCGGGCGTGGGCTCTCGGGCCAAAACCCCCGCATCTTCCACATCCTGGGTCTTGCCATCGCGGCCTTCTTGCTGGTGCTCCTCAAGGGCAATCACGTGGGCAAGGTGGAGGACATCTTCTGTGTCGGTTTCGCCCTCATCGTGCTGGCCTTCACCGCGAACGACTACTTCGGTCGCCGCTCGGGACGTATCCGCTAGCTAGCGCTCGGACGCGGCCAATTGGCCGCATGCGGCGGCAATCTCGCGACCTCGGGTATCACGCACCGTGCAGGAAACACCCTGCTCACGTACGCGTCGCACGAACTCACGCTCGACGGGCTTCGGGCTGGCATCCCATTGACTGCCCGGCGTCGGATTCAGCGGAATCAGGTTCACATGAACCAACTGGCCCAAAGCTTTTCGCAGCTTCTTGCCGAGCATGTCAGCGCGCCAGGGCTGATCGTTCACATCGCGGATGAGCGCGTATTCGATGGACACCCGCCGTCCGGTGATATCGGCGTAGTACCGCGCGGCATCGAGCACCTCGCTGATGGCCCACCGGGTATTGACGGGCACCAGGGTGTCGCGCAGCTCGTCGTCCGGGCAGTGCAACGACACCGCCAGAGTGACCCCTAGTCCCTCGTCGGCAAGTTTGCGAATGGCCGGCGCCAGCCCCACTGTCGAGACCGTGACACCACGCTGCGAAATACCGAATCCGTCGGGGGGCGGCGCGGTGATCTTGCGCAGCACCGTGAGCACCCGGTTGTAATTGGCCAGGGGCTCACCCATGCCCATGAAGACGATGTTCGACAACCGGCCGGGCCCGCCCGGCAGCTCGCCGTCGCGCAATGTGGCCGCGGCATCGCGAACCTGCTCCAGGATCTCGGCGGCCGAGAGGTTGCGCGTCAGTCCACCCTGGCCGGTGGCGCAGAACGGGCAGGCCATCCCGCACCCGGCCTGCGAAGAGATGCACAGCGTGTTGCGGTCGGTGTAGCGCATGAGTACGGACTCGACGGTGCTGCCGTCGTGTAAGCGCCACAAGGTCTTTCGAGTATCCCCGGAATCGCAGGCCACCTGGCGCAGCGGATGAAGCAGCCGGGGAAACAGCGCCTCGCCCACGCCATCGCGCGCACCTGCTGGAAGGTCCGTCATTGCCGCGGGGTCGCCCACCAGCCGTCCGTAGTATTGGTTGGCGATCTGCTTGGCACGAAACGCCGGAAGCCCCAATGCGGTCACAGCCTCACGCGTCTGCTCGGCCGTCATATCCGCCAGGTGACGCGGCGGCATGGCCCGACGCGGCGCGTCGAAAACCAGCGGCAGGGACCCTTTATCGGCAGACATAACCCACTTAGTATCCCAGGCTCGCGCTAGTTCCCCGAACCGGAACGTGCCCGCACATGCATTCGCTCTCCCTGGGGGCCGAAAATGTGCAATACCTCGACCGGTTTATCGGTTGGATTGCCGAACCAATGCGGGATATGCGTATCGAACTCGGCGGCCTCACCCGCGGGCAGAATAAGGTCCAGCTCGCCGAGCAGTAAGCGGACTTTTCCGGAGAGCACGTACATCCACTCATAGCCCTCATGGACCTTCAGGTTCGGTTCGCCCTTCGGCGAATGTGGCGGGATGATCTGCTTGTAGCACTGCACCCCACCGGGCCGACGTGACAGCGGCAGATAGACCGACCCATGTCGTTTGAACGGCTTGGGGTGGATGCGCGGGTCACCCGTGGCCGGTGCGTTCACCAGCTCGTCGAGCGGCACCTGGTGCGCCTCTGCCAACAGCAGTAGGAGCTCCAAAGTGGGGCGCCGCTGACCGGATTCCAGGCGCGACAAGGTGCTCTCGGAAATACCCGTCGTGTCGGACAACTGCGCCAGGGTGACCTGACGATGCAGGCGCAGCGCCCGCAGCCGGGGCCCCAACGCATCAAGTACGGCCTCTAACCGCTGATTCTGATCGTCCATACCAACCATGATGGCGGCCAAATTGCTGCTTTGGCAAGAAAGCTTGCGTGTTTCGCAGATTGGCCCCAATAGTGGTGACATGAACAAACTCTGGGACGTAGCCATCATCGGTGGCGGTGCCGCGGGCCTGTCGGCGGCCATCACCCTCGCCCGATCCCGGCGGTCGGTGGTCGTGATCGACGATCACCACCCACGCATCGCACCGGCGGACCGGGTGCACAACTACCTCGGACGCGAGTCGACTCCGCCGTCCGAGCTGTTCGGTATCGGGCGTGACGAGGCGGCACGGTACGGCACGGCCCTCCACGACGCACGCTCCACCTCGGTGTCCCACGCGGACAAACATTTCGACGTGGCGGTGGATTGGCCAGACGGCACGACCTCGACGGTGCAAGCCCGCCGCGTCCTGGTGGCCACCGGAGTGGTGGATGAACTACCCGATGTCGAGGGCCTGGCCGAGCGTTGGGGCCGTGACGTCCTGCACTGCGCCTACTGCCATGGCTGGGAGGTGCGCGATCGCGCCATCGCCGTGCTGGGCACCGGCCCACTAGCGGTGCACCACGCGCTACTCTTCCGCCAGCTCAGCGATAATGTCACTCTGTTGCGGCACAACGATTTTCCGCTATCACCCGAGGATGCGGCGCAGCTGGCTCGCCGGGACATCAGCGTCGTGGACGGCCCGGTCGCACGACTGCGAATCAGCGATGATTCGCTCACCGCAGTAGAGCTGGGAACCGGCGCCGCGCTTCCGTGTGATGCGCTGGTCGTCGCGACGGTGGTGTCGGCGCGCATCGACATGTTGGCGCCGGTTCACCTCACGGCGCAGGAAATGCGGCTCGGAGACCATCTGTTGGGGACATACCTGCCGGTCACCAGGGGAGCCACTGCGGTGCCGGGGATCTACGCCGCCGGAAACGTCACCGATATCAAGGCACAGGTCATCACATCGGCGGCGGCCGGAACCGAGGTCGCCGCAACCATCAACGCCGACCTCGCGGTCGCCGACGCCCAGGAGTTACAACATGCGTGATCACCATAACCCGCCGTCCGACGAGAAGTCGTGGGATGAGTTTTACCGGTCGCACGACGCACTATGGAGCGGGAACGCCAATCCACAACTGGTCAATGAGGTTTCGTCACTGCCGCCACGGACCGCGCTCGACGCCGGCTGCGGCGAGGGCGGTGACGCGATCTGGCTGGCTCAGAAGGGCTGGCAGGTCATCGGAATGGATTTCGCCGAGACCGCCTTGCTTCGTGCCGCCGACAATGCCACCAGAGCCGACCCTGAACTCGCCAACAGGATCACCTGGATGCAGGCCGACCTGACAACATGGCAGCCGAGTCGTCGATTCGATTTGGTGACATCGCATTTCATGCACCTGCCGACAAAGCTGCGCGAGCCGGTGTTCGCCGCGCTGGCCGCAGCAGTGGCACCGGGTGGCACCTTGCTGATCGTCGGGCACCATCCGTCGGACATGCAGGCGGCGATCGGGCGGCCGGACCTGCCCGACTGGTACTTCACCGCCGAGGACATCGCCGACACGCTCGACCCGGACCTGTGGAGCGTCCTCGTCGCCGAGTCGCGCAACCGCACATTTACGCGAGACGATGAGGAGTTCGATATCGCCGATACGGTGCTGCGGGCTCAGCGCACGGCCGCCGCAGAAGTAACCTAGGCGATCGCCGCGGCGGCGCCCGAAAGCGCCTCGCGTGCAGCCCCTTCCACCGCGGCATACACGCCGGGTTCAAGCCCGCGGCGGCCAACGACCGATAGAGTCGCCAGGTTCGCCGCGGGCATGGCCTCGACCGGGGCGATGCCGTCGGGCAGCCACCCGATGATGGGCAGCAGCGCCATTCCCAACCCGGACCGCAGACCCGCGTACAACCCGGATAAATCCGGTGATTCCCCCACAATCTGGTACTGGCGTCCCAGCGTGTGCAGCGCGCTGAACATGGGCGCACGCAGCGTGCACGGTTCGGTGAAAGTCACGACCTGCAGGGGCTCGACAGAACTCGCCTTGTAGCCACGTGCGGCTACCCACTGCAGCCGAACGGTGCCCACCGCGTTGGCCCGATCCAGGCCCGAACCGTCGAGGATGACCGCCAGATCCATGCTCCCCCGGTCCACGGATTCGGCGAGATAAAGGTTGCGATCAAACCGCACCCGCACTGACCAGTCCGGGAGATGACTGCGCAGCGCAGTGGTGATGCTGGGCAGTATCAAATCCGCGCCGTGCTCGGTGACCCCCAGAATCAGGGTGCGTTCTTGCCCGGCGATCAGATCGTCGACCGCGCTGTCGTGCGCGGCAAGGATGCGACGGGCATGCGCCAGCAGCTGCGCACCCTTATCGGTGAACACCACCCCGCGCCCCGAACGCCGGACCACCGGCTCTCCGACCGCGGCCTCCAGCTTGCGCACATGTTGACTGACTGCGGATTGGGTCAGATGCAGCACGGCCGCAGCCCGGTGGAATCCCCCGCAATCCGCCACCGCCACCAGCGACCGCAACGGTGCGATATCGAGTGTCGAACTCGCCATATTGCCACCGTAGTCCGATCACAATTCTTGATCAATATTTCTCCATGTCGGCCGATCACACGCTTCACACCGGGCTCCGCGTATCGATTGATAATGATTCATGATTGATTCTGATCAGTAATTATCGTTGGACATCGGCAGTCGAGACCGGCGACCATGGCAGGCATGCAGAAGATGCCGATGTGGTTCGCGTCGATGCTGACATTCCTCTACGCACTGGGCTACCCCGTTGGCGCGCTCGCGGTGTCCGCCATGACACCCATGCTGGTGCTGGTCGCCCGTTTCACCTTCGCCGGTCTGATCGTCGCCGCCTGGGCCCTATTGGCCAAGGCGACCTGGCCAACGGGTCGCAAACTCGGACACGTCGTCATTACCGGCCTGTTGATGCAGGCGGTGCAGTTCTGCGCGTTGTACGAGGCCCTCGAACATGGCGCGCCCGCAGTCCTGGGCGCGGTCGTCATTTCCATGAATCCTGTTGTCACCGCGGTGCTCGCAGCCCTGTTTCTGGGTGAGCGGCTCAACGCATGGCGAGTCCTTGCCCTGGTGCTCGGCATCGTCGCCGTGCTGGCCGCCTGCGCCAGCCGACTGCTCGCGACGGGCGGCGTCGACACGGTGCTGGTGCTGCTCTTGATCGCGCTGCTCGGCCTGGCCGCAGGGGGCGTGTACCAGCAGCGTTTCTGCGCTGGTGTGGATTTCCGGGTCAACTGCACCATCCAGAACGTCGCCGGGCTGGTGCCCGCCGGCGTGTTGGCCCTGCTGACGCCCACTGCCGTACATGACCCATGGAAGGCCACCTGGGCGGTGTGCGCCATGGTGGTGTTCAGCGCGGTACTCGGCATCTCCACGTACGTCCACGCGGTGAGCCGGTTCGGTGCTTCCGCGGTGGCCATGCTGTTCTGCGTCATCCCTGCCGTCGCAGGACTGTTGTCATGGGCGATTCTCGGCCAGCGTGTAGACGTCGGCATCGGTATCGGGCTAGTGCTCGGCGCACTGGCCTGCTGGCTGAACGCCCGTGCCAGCAGACCCGCCGCAGCTGAGAAGAATCCCGCAATCGAGGTGGCGGCCGCCGCGCCTACCCGTCAGTCGGTGGCAGCCAGCTAGCCTGGCTGCATGCGTGCCCTGTTACACGGCGGTCTGATCATGCTGGGAGCGGCGCTCCTGGTCGCAGGATGCTCGAAGGGAGCCTCGGTCTCTCCGACCACTCCCTCATCCAGCACACCAACGTCAAGCAGCACCACAAGCAAGGCCCCCACGACGACCACCACCACGACGACTCCCATCGAATTGCCGGAGCCCGTCGCCGGTACGCCATACGACGCTGTGGCGCAGTGGATTTCCAAGGGAGCGCCGGTGAATGCCACCAACTTTCACTCGGCGACCAGCCAGGACGGCCAGAAGACCGATCTCGGGGAAAATGTCGCGTTCAAGACTCCGTCGGGCAAGACGCGATGCATGACGAGCAACATCGAGCCCGGCACACTGTCCTGCCTGGTCAACCTCACGAATCCGCCAAAGCGGCCCGCCGGCACCGAGGGCAACTGGGTCGGCGGATGGACAGATTTCAATGGCCAGCAGGTCACCGTGGGCGGGCTCCACGGCGACCCAGGTCCCTTCCAAAGCGGCGACGGAAACCCACTCGACTACGGCGGCCGCCTGACGTTCGGGGACTTCGCTTGCCGCAGTGAGACTTCCGGATTGTTCTGCGCGAACACCAAAACCAAGTCCGCCATTCGGGTCAGTGATGCCGGGGTCGAGCCCTTCGGTTGCTTGAAGGAGATCACCCCATCGGACGGCAGCGGCCGGGAATTCAGCTGCTAGCTCAGCGCCCGGGCCAGATACTCCTCACCGCGCGGCGAGAGCCGATAGCCCACCGGCAGACTCAGGGTCAGACCCAGGTTCTTGAGTTTGCGCACGTGCACCTTGAACGTCGCTAAATCGGGCCAGCGGGAGCAAGATTCGAGGTCTTTGGCACGCACCTGCGGCCGCTGGGCGATCTCCCGCAGCACCTCGCGAGTCCACGGTCCCGGCGCGGCGCTGCGGTCCATCCGATTCAATCGCGCGTCGATAGTGGCGATGTCGGCATCCGAGAGCGCCACCGCGGAGGCCAGCTCCGCACGCGGATCGGCCATCGCTATCTTCCGAAACGCCAAGCGGTACAAAGGATCGTTTCCGCTCGCACCGACATCGCTTCGCGCTGCCGCGGCTGAGGGATAACCGGCTAGTAGCGCGTCGGCATCGTCGATGTCGCGCGCCGTGATCTCATCGACAGCATCGACCTCGATGAAATCGAACTCGGTCATGGAACGAATGCGATCCGAGCCGACGCGGTAACGACCACCGATCTTCACCTGTGGGCGCTTCCAGCGCCGGTAAGCCACCGAAATGGTGCCATCGTGAATTCCGGCCCGCAGCCTGGGCTCGAAGAGCATTAGACCCCCAGGTGTGAGCCGTAGAGCTCTTCGAGGGCTCGCCAATGCCGTTCGGCCGCCGCCTCGTCGTAGGTGGCGTTGTCCGTGACAGCGAAGCCGTGCCGAGCGGGATATATCTCGATGGTGTGTCGCACCCCGGCTTCGGTCAGCACCTGCGCCAGGAGCTGCTCCTGCTCGGGAGGAAAGGAGGCGTCTTGCTCTGCGGCGGCAACCAGCACGACACCGGTGATCCGGTCGGCGAGGTGGTGCGGACTATTCGGGTCGTCGGCCTTGGCCAGGTTGCCACCGTGGAATGACGCGGCGGCGCCCACCCGGGGAGCGTGAGTCGCCGCTACTCGCAACGAGATCCGCCCTCCCATGCAGTATCCGGTCAGACCTACCGTGTCGCCCGTGACCTCGGGCTGCCTGCTGAGGAAATCCAGAAAGGCCGCCGCGTCGGCGTCGATGCGCTCAGGAGTGAGCGTGGCCATCGTCGCGAAGAGGCGGCCACGCTCCTGCGGGTCACCGAACGCTGTCGCCAGATCGAATGGTTTCCAATCACCTTCGCGGTAGTAGACGTCGGGCACCAGTGCGACGTATCCGAGCCCTGCGAGGCGGTCTCCCATCTCGCGCATGACCTCGCGGGCACCACCGGCATCGGGGTAGAGGATGACAGCGGGGCCGGGCTGGTCCGGTAGGTGAACAGTGCCGGGGCATTGCCCGTCGGGTGTCGGGATCTGAACGTCACGACGAGACATGTGTCCATCAAACCAGCCACCCGTGCGGGTAGCTACTGCACTGGTATCTTGAGCCTCATTGATCCGTCAATGACCAGGGGGAAATCTGATGGCCGTCACCAGCACGCTGTCGACGTCGTGGCAAATCTTCAAGACATCCGCGAAGGTGCTGAGCTCACGCAAGGAGCTCGTCTTCTTCCCGATTTTGTCCGGGCTCACCGCGTTGCTTGTGCTCATCGGAATGGTGACCCTCGGCGTCCTGCTACTGCCCGCGACGACCGGCGATTCGGTGCCGCCGCTCTTTTACCCGGTCTTCGCCGTCGGGTACTTCGTGTTGATGTACGTCGCGACGTTCTGGCAGGCGGCGCTCATCTCGCAGGCGAACATCGCGCTGGAGGGTGGGGACCCGAGCGTCGCCGGGGGGATATCGGCAGCAGCCCAGCGCGGCGGACGCCTGCTCCCCTGGGTTCTTATCACCGGTGTCGTCTCGTGGATCATCAGCGCCATCGAGGAGCGGGTGCCGTTCGTCGGACGATTACTGGACGTCGCCTGGCGGGTGGTTTCCTTCCAGGTGCTGCCCACGATCGTGCTGCAGAATCTCGGCGCGATCGACGCCGTCAAGAAGACCAAGGAAACGCTCAAGAACGCCTGGGGCCAGAACGTCGTTGGCGTCGTGGGCCTGAACTTTTTCACGGCAATGCTGACGCTGCCCGGGGCCGGGTTGATCTATCTGGGAGTCGCCGCGAATGTCACCGCGGTGACGGGCGTGCTCGCGGCACTCGGTGCGCTGTGGATCCTGGCGGGCTCCATCATCGGAGCCGCACTCACCGGGATCTTTCAGACCGCCCTGTATCGGTTCACCGTTGATGGCCATGTGCCGGGACCGTTCGCCGGAGTAGACCTGCGTCAGGCGCTCAAGACCCGGTAGACACACCGGCACGGCCGCCTGCGCCATCTCGGGTTCAGGTGGCGCGTGTCACTCTTCCTTACACCTCAGGTGTCACACTGGTAACTTAATGTACCGAGGGTAACTTAAGTGTCAGGGGATTCGGTGTGGCCTCTTCCAACGCGCTGTCAACATCGTGGGGCATTTTCAAGACATCGATACGCCTCCTGCGCCGCCACAAGACGCTCGCACTCTTCCCCGTCGCCGCCGGAATCAACGCCGCGCTCTTCATCGTGGTCTTGATAACCCTCGGACTTCTACTACCGCCGGGCATCGACAAGACAGCGCCGCAGTTCGTCCGTGCCGCGCTGACTATCGACTACCTCATCTTGTGGTACCTCGTGATGTTCTGGCTCACGGCCCTCATGACACAGGTGGACGCCGCACTGGAGGATCGAAAGCCGATCTTCGCCAACGGTTTCCGGACGGCAGCCCGCTACCGCAGGCGGCTGATCCCCTGGGTTCTCATCGATGCGGCCGTCACCTGGGGCATCGGTGTCATCGACGAGAATCTCCTATACGTCGGGAGCCTCGTGCACGTTCTCTTTATCGGACGTTTTCTCGATCTCGTCTGGCGCGCAGTCTCATTCCAGGTGCTTCCGACAATAGTTTTGCAAGACGCCCACACCACGGATGCCGTCAAGGCCTCCAAGAGCGCCCTGCGGCGCATGCTGGCCAAGAATGTCCTAGCCCAGGTGGGTCTTCGTATCTTCGCCCTCGTGCTGGTACTGCCGGGTGCGGCTTTGCTTTTCGCCGCCGCCGCAGTGGGCCAAGGAGTGCTCGCCGGCCTCCTCGGACTGTGCGGTGGCCTTTGGGTCGCGGTCGCAGTCTTGACCGCCGTGACCGTCAGCGGGATTTATCAAACGGTGCTGTACCGAAGCGCAGCCGCGTCGAGCACAACCTAGATAAAGAGCGTCAACACAATCCAGGTGGCCACCGCGGAGGGCAGCAACGAGTCCAGACGGTCCATGATGCCGCCGTGTCCGGGCAGCAGCGTACCCATGTCCTTGATGCCCAAGTCGCGCTTGACCTGGGACTCGACCAAGTCGCCGAGCGTTCCCGTGATGACGAGCATGATGCCCAGTGCGACACCGACAAAGGGATGGTGTCCCAGCAGGAAGGTGACCGCCAGGGTCGACGCGGTCGTGCCCACCAGGAGCGAGCCCGCCAGGCCCTCCCAAGACTTCTTGGGACTGATTGCGGGTGCCATCGGATGCTTACCGAACAGCACACCGGCCGCGTACCCACCGATATCGGAGAAGGTGACCCCGAGCATGAGGCAGAAGACCTGCTCAGCACCATTTTCCGGGTAGACCAGAAGCGCGCCGAAGGACGCGAACAGCGGGATCCACGCGGCGACGAACACCGTGATGGCGACATCGCGCAGATAGTTCACCGGCTGCTGGTTCAGCCCGTGCCCGACCAGGCGCCAGATCATGCAGACCACGACCGTAGCGCCAAACGCACCCAACGCTCCGGCGGTTCCCCACGGCCAGGTCAGCCAGATCATGGCCTGCCCACCGACGAAGAGCGGGATGAACGGCACCGAGATATCGGCCTGGCGCAGCCGCTTGGTCACCTCCCACATCGCGATTCCAAGGAAAACCGAGATGATGCCGACCCAGATCTCCTTCTGGTACAGCAGCGAGAAAATGATCATGGCGGCGAGAACAGCACCGACGCCGATAGCCGCCGGCAAGTTGCGTCCGGCCCGGGACTTCGTCCCCGAAGGGGGTGCAGGGCTGTTGCCGGGGGCCGGAGCCGCGTCGGTATCTCCCATGGTCGTCATTACCGGGGGCCCTAGACCTCCAGTAACTCGCCTTCTTTGTGCTTCACCAACTCATCGATCTGAGTCACGTACTGGGAGGTGGTCTTGTCCAGATCCTTTTCTGCGCGGCCCACTTCGTCCTCGCCGGCCTCGCCGTCCTTCTTGATCCGGTTCAGTTCGTCATTGGCCTTACGCCGGATGTTGCGCAGGGTCACCTTGGCGTCCTCGCCCTTGCCCTTGGCCTGCTTGACGAGCTCGCGACGACGTTCCTCGGTGAGCTGCGGAATGGCAACGCGAATGATGCTGCCGTCGTTGCTCGGGTTCAGACCCAGGTCCGAGTTGCGGATCGCCTCCTCGATGGCCTTGAGCTGATTGGCCTCGTACGGCTTGATGACCACCAGGCGAGCCTCGGGCACGTTGATGCCGGCGATCTGCGTGATGGGGGTGATTGTGCCGTAGTAGTCGATGACAACCCGCTGAAACATTCCAGGGTTGGCACGGCCCGTGCGAATCGTCGCGAAGTCATCGCGGGCGACCGACACGGCCTTTTCCATCTTCTCCTCGGCGTCGAGAAGAACCTCGTCAATCACGATTGATCTCCCATCGGGTCTGATGATCTTCGCGCAAGCGGCTCATCATGGTGTTACCAGCGTTCCGATCTTCTCACCTGCGACCGCCCTGGCGATATTGCCTTCGGTAAGCAGGTTGAACACCAAGATTGGCATCCGATTGTCCATACAGAGGCTGAACGCGGTGGCATCGGCGACCTGCAGTCCGCGATCAATGACCTCACGGTGCGTGATCTCCGGCAGGAACTCGGCGTCAGGATTGGCGCGCGGGTCATCGGTGAAGATGCCATCGACCGCCTTGGCCATCAGCACTACCTCGGCGCCGATCTCCAGCGCGCGCTGTGCCGCGGTGGTATCGGTGGAGAAATACGGCAATCCCATGCCGGCACCGAAGATGACAACGCGACCCTTCTCCAGATGCCTCCTGGCCCGCAGCGGAATGTACGGTTCGGCGACTTGTCCCATGGTGATGGCCGTCTGCACGCGCGTGACAATGCCTTCCTTTTCCAGGAAGTCTTGCAGCGCAAGGCTATTCATGACAGTACCGAGCATGCCCATGTAGTCCGAGCGCGTCCGTTCCATCCCGCGCTGCTGCAGCTGCGCACCGCGGAAGAAGTTGCCACCGCCGATGACAACCGCCACCTCGGCACCGCTGCGGACCACCTCGGCAATTTGGCTGGCCACTCTGTGGACAACATCCGGGTCAAGACCGACAGCTCCCCCGCCGAACATCTCGCCGCCGAGCTTGAGCAGCACCCGCTTATATCCGGTGCGGCTCACATCGCGAGTCATCACGCCTCCTCGGTACGGGTTCGACAAAGCCGGTGCACAAAACTCAGCCATCGGGCCCGCTGCTTCCGCTCATCGCGCAAGCGGCTCATCAGAAGGCCGCGACGGCGGTGTCTATCCTGCCCTATTGGGCGACGCTCGTTGGCACGACCCGGCGAACCGCGCCGGGGCCGACTGTGGTTTCGGTGAGGCCGACGAGAGCTTGCGGCAACGGCGCCATGTGCAGCACACCCAGGCGCTGTGTGGCGCGGGTGAGCGCCACATAGAGTTCGGCCGCACCTCGCGGCCCATCCGCCAGAATCCGTTCCGGCTCCACAACCAGCACGGCGTCGAACTCCAGCCCCTTGGTCTCGGAGGCGGGCACCGTGCCGGGTACGCCGGGTGGCCCGATCACCACACTGGTGCCCTCCCGAGAATCTTCGTCACGCGTGAATTCCTCGATGGCTTTTGATAATTCGCCCTCGGTGAGATGCCTTGACCAGGGGCGCACGCCACAGGAGCGGACGGATTCGGGCGGCTGGACGCCCGGTGCGAACTCGGCAAGTAGCGCCGCGGCGACGGCCATGATCTCGGCCGGGGTGCGGTAGTTCACCGATAACGACCGGTACAGCCAGCGTCCCGGCACATACGGGGCCAGAATCGCGTCCCAGGAGGTGGCACCGGCCACCGATCGGCGTTGAGCCAGGTCGCCGACCACCGTGAACGAGCGGCTTGGACACCGGCGCATCAAGACTCGCCAGTCCATTTCGGACAGCTCCTGCGCCTCGTCGATCACGATGTGCCCGTACGTCCAGTCCCGGTCTGCCGACGCGCGTTCGACCAGGTCGCGGGTGTCACGTTCGGTGAATCGTTCCGCGAGGTCCTCGGCGCCGAGCAGATCGGTGGCGAAGAGGTGGTCTTCGTCGTCCATCATGTCTTCGCGGCCGGTCATCAGGTCCAGCACCCCGGCCGCGTACTCGGCCTCGGCCCTGCGCTCCTGTTCAGCCGCCTCCTCCGCGGCCTTATCGCGGCCCACCAGGTCGACAAGCTCATCGAGCAGGGGTACGTCTGAAACCGTCCATGCGTCACCGACAGGGCGTGCCAGTGCCGGATCCGCACCGGCAGCGCGCAGCCGCTCCGGTGAGGTGTACAGCTCCGACAAGAGCATCTCCGGCGTCAGCATCGGCCATAGCTCATCGAGCGCGGCGGCGAATCCCTCGTGATCCCCGAGTTCATCCAGCAGCTCCGCGCGCAGGTGCTCCCAGGCCTTGCGATCCTCGCGTGTGAGCCACCCCTTGCCGATGCGTGGGATCGCCCGCTCGGTAATCGCCCACGTCAGTACGTCGGTGAAGACCGTCCGCGCCTCGTTGTGCGGGAGCCTGCTCGCACGCGCCTCCTCGATGGCCCACTGCGCGATATCGGCATCGATGCGCACCGAGACATCGGTGAGCTGGATGCGCAGTGGTTCCACGGGGGTCCGCTGCCGGTCCGCGACCGCAGCCGCGAGCACATCGAGAATCTGCAGCGAGCCCTTGAGCCGCGCGGCTTCCGCTCCGTCCTCCGCCGTCACCTTCAGACCGGGCAGCAGATCTCCCGCCGTCGTGAACACCACGTTGGTCTCACCCAACGACGGCAGGACCCGCGAAATATGGCTGAGGAAGGCCGCATTCGGACCGACAACTAACACACCGTGGCGTTCCATCCGCTTGCGCTGGGTGTACAGCAGGTAGGCGACGCGGTGCAGCGCCACGACGGTTTTGCCCGTGCCGGGACCGCCCTCGATGACCAGCACACCGGGATGATCGAGCCGGATGATCCGGTCCTGCTCGGCCTGGATCGTCGCCACGATGTCGCGCATGCCGTTGCCGCGCGGTGCGTTGACGGCTGCGAGCAGCGCCGCATCACTCATGCTCCCGCGCTCGCCGTCGCGGTCTTCACCATCGGGACGACCGAGGATTTCGTCGGAGAACGCATCGACGTGACGTCCCCGAGTCCGAAATTGGCGCCGACGCCGAGTGTTTTCCGGGTTGGCCCCGGTGGCTATGTAGAAGGCCTGCGCTGCCGGAGCCCGCCAATCGATCAACAGTGGTTCGTAGTCGTTCGTCTCGTCCAGAAGACCGATGCGTCCGACGTAGGAGCGCTCTCCAGACACTGCATCCAGCCGACCGAAGCACAGTCCGTCGTCGGCGACGTCCAAGCGTTGTGCCTGACTGGCCAGTGCGCGCACCTCGTCGTCGCGCTCGACCATTGCCGCGCCGTTCTGCTGATCGACGGGCGCTCGCAGGGTGCTGCGGTATCGCCCCTTAACGCGCGCACGTTCGGCGTCGAGCCGCACATAGAGCCCAGCGATGTACTCCCGCTCGGATTCCAGTTCTTCCTCGTATGTCGTCAACTGGACTTCCCCGTTTCCGTTCTCATTCATGGCATCTGACGTTCGGCCAGCGATTGTGCGGTATGACCGGGGCCTTGCCGCAAGGCCCCCTGTCCGATATATGTTGGAAGGAGCACGGTGTTCATACCGAGTCGGCGGTCGTCTCCCTCCGCAACTCTTTGCGCCAGCTCCATAGCCCGACCGCGGCCATCACGCTGAGAAACGCATAAAGACCTGCCGTCAGGTTCAACCCCTTGAACAGATAGACACCTACGGAGAACGTGTCGGTGATGATCCAGAGTGCCCAATTCTCGATCCATTTTCGGTTCATCATGAATTGGGAGACGATACTGAGCCCGGTGATCACCGAATCAAGCTGAGGGGCATTGGAATCGGTGAACGTGATCAGGAACGCATACAGTCCCGCCACCAGGACGGCTAGGGAGAACGCCAACGGCAGCCACGCCCACTGTGGCGTCCGCCGTACCACCACACCATGCCGATCCGGGCTGCCCCGTAGCCACAGGTACCAGCCCTGAGCGGCCAGCGCAATGAACATGACCTGCAGGGCCGCATCGGCGTACAGGGTCTGCCGGCTAAAGACCACGATGTAGAACAGCGAGCTGACGATCGCGACCGGGAAGGTCCAAATATTCTGGCGGACAGCGAGGATGACGAACAGTACACCGGCCAGGCTGCCGATTAGCTCTGTCCAGTCCACCGCAACAGGCTAGCCGAGCACCAGTAAGCTCGCGCCATGGCGACACCGGCACCACTGCGAAGCTTCGCGTGGCTGGCCACGATCATCAACGAGAGCGAGCCACACTGCGGCGATGTGCGTGTCGTGGCCATCGACGGCAGAGGTGCCGCCGGTAAGAGCACCTTTGCTGCACGACTACGCACAGCGGTCTCGGCGACAACCCCGTCTACGGTGCTGCTGCACACCGACGACTTCGCGTCCTGGGAGACGTTCTTCGGGTGGTGGCCGCGGTTCGAGGAGCAGATTCTCGCGCCCTGGGCGCACGGCAACCTGGCGCGGTACCGCCGCTACGACTGGACGACCCGAGAGTTCGGCCCACCGGAGCAGTGCGCGCCGCCGTCGGTGCTGATTCTCGAGGGCGTCGGCTCGGGCCGCGCAGCCGCCGCCCGCTGGTTGAGTTCGCTGATCTGGGTGCAGACCGACCAACTGACCCGTAGGCGCCGGGCGGAGGTTCGCGATGGCGAGGAGCTCCGCGAGTTCTGGCGATTGTGGCTCAACGAGGAGGACGCGCACTTCCGCCGCGATCCCACCACGGTGCGCGCCGACCTCATCGTCGACGGCGATCCCGCGGTGCCCCCGGACGACCCCGAGCGCGACTTCCTGCTCGGCCGTTAGCGCAGCGGCACCGTCGGCCCGTTCGGGTCAAGTGGCGCGCAGCTGTCCTGCCCTACCGTCGTCGAGCATTTCGCCGCCGGGATCACCGGGCGATAGCCGGCCGCGGTGCCCGCATCCCGGGTGATCTGGGTGTAGGTCTGGACCGCATCGGTGGGCACCCGCTTCAGTGCCGGATCACCCAGTGCGTCGACGGTGTATAGGCCGAAACGTGGCCGGTAACTTCCCCATTCGTAGTTGTCGACCAACGACCAGTAGTTGTACCCGATGATCGGGATGCCGTCGGCCTTGGCCCGCTGCAGCCAGAAGACGGTGTCGCCCAAGTACTGCGACCGGGTCACGCCGTCAGAGCGCGGCTTTCCGTTATCGGTGACCATGCCGTTCTCGACGATGTAGATCGGCAGTCCGGGGTATCGCTGCGCGTAATGCCGCGACACGTAATAGATGTCCTCGGGCTGCAACTTGATGTTCCAGCGTGCGGCCATGCTCTGCGCCGAGGCCGGATTGTCCAAGGCGGTGCCGGTGTAGTAGTCGAAGCCCAGGTAATCCAGGCTGCCGGTGACCCGGTCGAAGAACGAGCCCTCGAGACCCTTCACCCCAAAACCTGCGAACTGCGCCAACACATCCGGGGGGATGTAGGCCTCATTGGTGGTCACCTTGGCCTTGGGGTCGGCGTCGTGCGCGGCCCGGTACACCGCACGATGACCCTGCGCAAGACGATCCAGGAAGCCCTCGAACTGATCGGGTTTGATCGCGCCGGTGCGCACCTCCATCGCCCCGAAAGCCAGCGGCTCGTTGATGCTGACCCACAGCACCCCTTGTCCGGCATAGCGTTTGGTGATTGCCTTGGCGAAGTCTTCGAACGCCGCGATGTTGTTCATGAAGCCGCCGCGATCGGCGACCCAGCCCGGGTACACCCAGTGCATGAGCGTGATCATCGGGGTCATGCCGTTCTCGCGTAGCGTCGCGACGATGGAGTCGTAGTACGCCAGTTCCTTCTCGTCCCATTTGCCCGGCTCGGGCATCACCCGCGACCACTCCAGCCCAAATCGAAATGTATTGACGCCCATGGCATGAGCATTGGCGATGTCTTCGGCGTATCGATGGCGGAAATCATCGGCCTGCCGGTACGGGTCGACCGGGCCAGCCCCTAATGGATCAGCCCCGGGCTCTACCGGCTTACCGGCGGTGCGATCGACATAGCGTCGCCAATTGCTGTCAGGAGCACTTCCCTCCACCTGGTAGCCCGCAGTTGCAGTACCCCAGTAGAACCCGCGATCCCAGGCGGAGTCGTCCTTCGAACTCTCCTGCCGCGGGCTGCAAGCAGCCAATCCCAATGCCACGACGACTGCCGATGCCACTACGGAGACGATCCATTTCATGCTAAAACCATACACTGTATGGTTTTCTAGGCGAGTAGCCGCTCCCACACCCGCCGCATGTGGCTGCCCATGTCGATCGATGGATCCGACATCCACTGGATCTGAATGCCGTCCGCGGCTGCGATCAGCGCCGCCGCCGCGAATTCAGCATCGACATGCTCGGGAACCTCACCGGCGGCTTGGCGCCCTCGCACGTACTCGGCGATGAGCGTGCGCATCCTCTCGTACCTCTCCCGCAGGTAAGCACCGGCAGGATGGCCCGGGTCAACGGCCGCGGCGGCCGCCAGTGAGAGATACACCGTCCCGGAGCCGGGCTTACTCGCCTTGTCGAGCATCGCTTGTGCGAGCACCTCGCCGGGGTCGATCTCGGTGTCCGAATTGCCATACCAATGTTCAAATCTGGCATCGGCATCGCGCTGGATCTCGGTGAGGATCACATCGCGCGTCGGGAAGTAGTGCATGAGCCCGGCCAGGCTGATGTTGGCCTCCTTGGCGATGACACGCATCGAGGCACCGGCTTCCCCGTCGCGCTCCAACACCCTCAACGCCGCGGCGAGAATCTCCTGACGCTTGGCTACGCCTTTGGCGTACCGGTTGGCATCGCGCCCGACAGCTGGCATTGCCCGAGGCTAGCGCACAAACAGTTCGGCCCCGCACAGGAACGAATCCTGGCGGGGCCGAATTGTTTTGAGAAACCTACGCTTGGCCGACCTCGAACCGCGCAAAGCGGGTCACGGTGACACCGGCCTCGTCAAGCAGAGCCTTGACGGACTTCTTGTTGTCGGACACCGACGGCTGATCCAGCAGCACGACATCCTTGTAGTAGCCAGTCACGCGCCCCTCGACGATCTTGGGCAACGCAGCCTCGGGCTTGCCCTCGGCCTTGGCGGTCTCCTCGGCGATGCGACGCTCATTCTCGACCACGTCGGCCGGAACGTCTTCGCGCGTCAGGTACTTGGCCTTGAGCGCGGCGATCTGCAGCGCCACAGAGTGCGCGGCACCCTCGTCCGAACCGGTGTACTCGACCAGCACGCCCACGGCCGGCGGCAGGTCCGCGGCGCGCTTGTGCAGGTATGCCTCGACAGTTCCATCGAAGTACGCCACCCGGCGCAGCTCCAACTTCTCGCCGATCTTGGCGGCCAGGTCGGCGATCGCCTGCTCAACGGTCCGGCCGTCCTCGACCTTGGCGGCCAGGAGGGCGTCGACCTCGCCGATCTTGCCGGCAGCGGCCGCACCGACGATGGCGTCGGCCAGGCCCTGGAACTCGGCGTTCTTGGCAACGAAGTCGGTCTCGGAGTTCAGCTCGACAAGTGCGCCGTCACGCGCGACAACCAGGCCCTCGGCGGTGGCGCGCTCGGCACGCTTGCCGACGTCCTTGGCACCCTTGATGCGCAGCACCTCGACGGCCTTGTCGAAATCACCGTCGGACTCGGCCAGGGCGTTCTTGCAGTCGAGCATTCCGGCACCGGTCAGTTCCCGGAGCCGCTTCACATCGGCGGCTGTGAAATTCGCCATTTAGCCTTCCTCGGTTGTGGTTTCGGTGGTCTCGGCCGCGGGCGCAGCACCGTCGTCGGTGGTTGCGACAGCGGAGGCAAGCAGTTCCTGCTCCCACTCGGCAAGCGGCTCGGCGGCCTCTGGCTTCTCGTCGCCACCGGCCAGGCCGGAGCGGGCCTGCAGGCCCTCGGCGATCGCGGAAGCGACGACCTTGGTGAGCAGCGCGGCGCTGCGGATCGCGTCATCGTTGCCCGGGATCGGGTAGTCGACGACATCGGGATCGCAGTTGGTGTCCAGGATCGCGATGATCGGGATGTTCAGCTTGCGGGCCTCGGCTACGGCGAGGTGCTCCTTGTTGGTGTCCACCACGAAGATCGCCGACGGCACCTTCTGCATGTCCCGGATACCGCCGAGGCTGCGCTCAAGCTTGTTCTTCTCACGCGTGAGCATGAGGATTTCCTTCTTGGTGCGTCCCTCGAAGCCACCGGTCTGCTCCATCGACTCCAGCTCCTTGAGGCGCTGCAGACGCTTGTGAACAGTGGAGAAGTTGGTGAGCATGCCGCCCAGCCAGCGCTGGTTGACGTAAGGCATGCCAACGCGAGTCGCCTCTTCGGCGATGGGCTCCTGAGCCTGCTTCTTGGTGCCGACGAACATGACCGACCCACCGTGGGCGACGGTCTCCTTGACGAACTCGTACGCCTTGTCGATGTAGGTCAGCGTCTGCTGCAAGTCGATGATGTAGATGCCGTTGCGGTCGGTGAAGATGAACCGCTTCATCTTGGGGTTCCAACGACGGGTCTGGTGCCCGAAGTGCGCGCCGCTATCAAGCAGCTGCTTCATAGTTACTACAGCCATGAGTCCATGGTTCCTTTTGTCGGTTGTCGCCCGGGATCGGGTGATCCTGGGCCCTAGCGTCTGCTGATGCCGGAACCCATTCCTCGATTCCCGAAGGAAACCCTGGATGGGACCGCCCGGCATGCTGGTCACGAGTTCGTGTACAGACGCGCGAAGTCAACCCGCTAGGCGAGTTGCGGTCATGAGTTTACATGCTGCGACGAGTGCTTTTCGCCACGCACCGAAGCATCGGGCGCAGACCCCGGAGGTTGTCCACAGGGCCGAAATGGCTCTTTCCTCCACCACAATCGTCCGGTCACGATGATGTCGTGAGGTTCAGAAGGGTCGGCTGTCCTGGACTGATCCTGGCCGTGGCGCTGACCGCCTCCCCCGTGGCCACCACCGCACCGGGTGACACGGGTGATCGTTTCGGCTGGCCGCTACGTCCTCGACCTGCGGTAACCCGGCACTTCGACAAGCCGCGGGAGCGTTGGAACCGGGGCCATCGCGGGGTCGATTTGGCCGGCTTCCCCGATCAGCGGGTGGCCGCGGCCGGGCCGGGCATCGTGGTGTACGCCGGATCTCTCGCCGGTAGGACGCTGGTCTCGATAGAACACGTCGGCGGCCTGCGCACCACCTACGAGCCGATTACCCCGCTGGTCAAGCCTGGCCAGCGCGTGAGCGAGGGATCGGTCATCGGGACACTACGGCCCGGACATCCCGGCTGCGATGGTGCGGCCTGTTTGCACTGGGGCGCGCTGCGCGGGCCTGCTTCGGCGGCGAACTACCTGGATCCGCTGGGACTGTTGGCCGCTACGCCGCTACGGCTCAAACCGCTTCAGGCGGGCTGACAGATGTCGACGTGCGCGGGCTTTCCAGTGGCCTGCGACAGCCTGGTGACCGCGTCATGGAATCTGTCGAGTGCGTCCTGTTCGGTGACCACTTGGTAGAACGCGCGCATCTCACCACCGTTGGCCATGCACACCCACCACGGCGGGTACACATCAGCGGTCGCCGTTCCCGGTGCCACGAGTCCGAGACCTACGACGGCGGTAGTGGCCGCCACCAGAATTCCGGCGCGCATGCTTGGAACTCTAATCATCGGACCGATTTCGACCAGGCCCTTGCCCACAATTCCAGCGGGGCCAGCGCGACGAGCAACGCCTTGCCCACCGCCGTCAGCGAGTACTGCCCGTCCTGGCTGCGCACGATGTGGGCGGCGGTCAGCTCGCTCAGGCGTGTGGTGAGGACGCCGCTCGATACCTCCCCGACGTCGCTCATATGCTGCCTGAGCTCAGAGAAAGTCTTTGACCCGGACCGCAGCTCCCAGAGCGCCAGAATGGCCCAACGGCGACCGAAAAGGTCGAATGCCGCGTTGAGTGGCTGCCCGGAACCGGACCCCCGCACGGGCTTGCCCGGGCGGGGCGTGGCGACCCCGTCGGGCGACTCCGCCTCGGATATCCCGGCACTGGCGATGATCGTGATCAGTCGGCTGGCGCGCTCGGCCATCTGCTCTGCGCTCTGGTCTGGGTGCCGGATCCACCAGGTGATCATGGCGCCGACCATCCCCATCCAGCCCTGCGTGAGCACACCGATGTCCTGTGGATCGCGCAGCTCGGTGGCCGCACTTCCCACCGCGGCCACGCCCTGGCCGGCCAGGGCAGCGAGACGCATTCTGGCGATCCGGGCAGCCGCCAGTGCATCACTGTCCTCAGGCAGCGTCTGATCCCAAATCACCAGCCAATCGGATGGGCGGGGTGCCAACGCCTGAAAGATCGCCTGCAGCACTGCCCGTGGCAACGCGAGTGTGGGCGGGGCCGCTTCCATTGCCGCAGCGATGTGGTCACCGACGATCGCTCCGGCGCGCTGCACGCACGCGATGTAGAGCTGCTCCTTGGACCCGAAATACGCCAGCACCATGGGCTTGGATACACCGACCGCCGATGCCACCGCCGCCAGGGACATGCCCGCGTATCCGCTGCGGCCGAACTCCTGGCACGCGGCATCGAGGATCTGCTGCTCCCGCTCGGCGCGGGGCATGCCCTTGGTACCTGCCCGTGTCACCAGTCCCTTGTACCAGCCTCGAGCCTTCCCGTGCCGAGTATTCATGTGCGCGGCATCACAGTAGACCGATCGGTGTGATGTTCATATGACCAACTGTTAAATTAACAATCGGCCAGTTAACGTCAACGCTCACCAACCGGATCAATGAGGAGCTGGAATGCGTGGCGCGTGGGTGTATCTGGTATCGACGGCGGTCCTCTGTATCGCCGGGGCCTACATAGCCCATCTGCGGCTCAGCGACATTCCTGACCCTGCCATCGGCCATTCGGCCAAGCCTCCAGTCATCGGCAAGCCGCGGGACAAGGTCGTCGAGTACCGGCTCGACGGGCCCGCAGGCAGCGCAATCACGGCGTCCTACTTGGACGTCGACGGCGCCGTACGCGAAGTGTCGGGCACGCTCCCCTGGCAGACCACCCTGCACGCCAAACAACTTGTCGTCCCAGCGGGACTCGTCGCGCAAGCCAGTTCGGGGCAGATGTCTTGTCGCATCACGATCGACGGGCTCACACGTGACCAAAGCGCGGCCAACGCATCGGCCGTCTCCTGTCAGGTGGCGGTGGCGTGAATCTCGTGGACAAGTTTCGCGTACAGGTATGGGACAAGTTGTGGGCCGGTCCCGCCGACGTGGCACCCGCACCGGGACGACCGCTGCTGGCGCGGCTGCTCTACCGGTTCTCCATACCTATCCTGGTGGTGTGGCTTGGCGCGGCCGGCATTCTCAATCTCGCTGTGCCCCAGCTGGAAACGGTGATCAAACAGCACGCCCGCTCGTTTCTGCCCGATGACGCCGCCTCCGTGCAGGCGATCTCGAAGATGGGCGATTACTTCGGCGGTGCCGGTACCAACAACTTTGTCTATCTCCTCCTCGAGGGCGAAGCTCCGCTGGGCGCCGAGGCGCACCAGTACTACTCGTCGATCCTCGATCGGATCAACCAGGACAAGAAGCACGTCAACTCCTCCATGGATCTGTGGTCCGATCCGCAGTTCGCGCCTGCCAACGAAAGTGCCGACGGGAAGGCCGCATACGTCCTGATCAACCTCAAGGGCAACATGGGGACTGCCCTGGCCATGGAATCGACCGCGAAGATCCGCGAACTCATCGCCCAGTACCCGCCGCCCAAGGGAATCACCGCGCATCTAACGGGTCCGTCTGCGGTGGTGAACGACGAGCTGGTGTCGATCAACGACTCGATCCTGATCCTGCTGATCGCATGTGCGGGGCTGGTGGGCCTCATCTTGTTGGTGGTGTACCGCTCGCCGATCACCATCGCGCTGCCACTGCTCGTCGCGGGAGCGGGGCTTGCCGTCGGCCGGCCCATCGTCGCGTTCCTGGGCCAACACCAAATCATCGGCGTGTCGATTTTCGCCTCGGCACTACTGGCGGTGATCGTGCTGGGCGCCGGAATCGATTACGGCATTTTCCTTTTGGGCAGATACCAGGAGGCACGGCGAGCCGGTGAAGACCCGGTCGAGGCCTACTACACGGCACTGGCGGGGGTGCAACACATCATTATCGCCTCGGGGCTCACCGTTGCCGGGGCGACAGCCTGCATGGTCTTCACCCGCCTGGCCATCTTCAGTACGTCGGGGCTGCCCTGCACGGTTGCGGTGGTGGTCACCCTCGCCGCCGCGCTGACACTCGCGCCCGCCGCACTGGCTGCCGGCAGCAGATTCGGATTCTTCGAGCCGCGCGAGGAGAAGTCGCAACGCCGGTGGCGGCGCATCGCCACGTACGTGGTGCGCTGGCCCGGGCCGGTGTTGGCAGGCAGCTTGGCCGTGCTCGCGATCGCATTTCTGGCAGTGCCCGGGTTCCAGCCCAGTTACAACGAGCGGCAGGCCCAGCCCAGTGACTCCCCCGCGAACGTCGGCTTCGCCGCCTCGGACCGCCATCTACCGCCAAATATCATGTCCCCCAGCGTCTTCATCGTGGAAGCAGACCACGACATGCGCAACTCCGCGGATCTGATCGCCCTGGCGAAAATGAGCAATGCCGTACTGAACATCCCCGGCATCAGCAACGTGCAGGGCATCACCCGGCCGCTGGCGGCCCCCTTGGAACTGGGGACACTGCCCGCGCAGGCCGGTTATGTCGGTGGGCGGCTGACCCAGATGACCAAACTGCTGACGCAGCGCATCGAGGACCTGACCGCCCTCAGCGGCCGGGTGGGCCAACTTTCGCTGACGGTGCGGGGCCTGGAGCAAGCGCTGCGCACCGGCACCGTCGGTGCGACCCAGATACATTCAGGTGCAACGGAATTACGCACCAGCCTGGCCGCCGTGGTGCAGAAGGTCGACTCGTTGCGCGGGACGGCCAAACCCGCCGAGGACTTCATCGGCGGGATCCCGAACTGCCGCGATAACGACTATTGCCAGGCCGCCCTCACCGGGTTCTCCCTCTTCGACGATCTGCACCGTTTCGACGGGCTTGTCGGCAATCTGGTGAACGGAACCGGCACGCTGGCACAGACCTTGCCGGCACTCGGTGCGCAGTTGCCAGGACTCAAGGACTTCATCACCCAGGTCAACGCGGTTATCGCACCACTGCAGAGCACCCTGCAGGTTCTGCTGCCTCAGGTCACCGAGATCACTCAGTTCACCGATGACCTCAGCAAGAGCTTCACGGCAGGCGACCCGAGTAACTCCTTCTTCATACCCACGCAGGCCTTCGAGAATCCACTCTTCAAAAGCGCTATGCCGTACTTCTTCTCCCCCGACGGCAAGGTGACCCGGATGGTCGTCACTCCGGAAAAGGAGGGGTTCAGCCAGGAGGCCATGGACCTGAGCTCCGAGATCATTCCGACGGCACTGCAGTCCATCAAGAGCACATCGTTGGCAGGCAGCACGGTGAGTATCGGCGGGCCGGGCGGCACCCTGCTGAACATCGAGGCCTTCACACGTGAGGACTTCATCACCAGCGCCGTGGCCGCGTTCGCCTTCGTGTTCTGCGTGATACTGATCCTGCTGCGCAGCCTCGTCGCCGCGATGGTGGTCATCGGGACTGTCGCGCTGTCCTACGTCTCGGCGCTGGGCGTCACCGTGTTCGTCTGGCAGGACCTCGTCGGGATCCCGCTGCATTGGTCGGTGGCGCCACTGTCATTCGTGTTCCTTGTCGCCGTCGGCGCCGATTACAACATGCTGCTGGTGGCACGGTTCCGGGAAGAGATACACGCGGGCATCAAGACAGGTGTCATCCGCTCTATGGCCAACACCGGCGGGGTGGTGACAACCGCGGGCCTGGTCTTCGGTTTCACCATGTTCGCGATGATCGTTGCGCCGGCGCGCAACATCGCCCAGCTCGGTACGGCGGTCGGACTCGGGCTGCTGATGGACACCCTGATCGTGCGATCGTTCCTCGTGCCCGCCATCGCGACCCTGCTGGGCCGCTGGTTCTGGTGGCCAGTGGTGGTACACGACAGGGCCGCTAGCCGCGACGCGGGCCGACAGGGCACGGCACCCCCAGGCCCGCTGAATCATGCACAGCTCGTAGGTGCGCCGCGATGACGTGCGCGGACTCCGCTCAATACCAAGGCAGGTGAGCAACACATGCGGTGGCGCAGTCTTTCATCAACCGGTGTAACCCACACCTCTGTCGAGATGCGCTTAGGCACAAGATATCTCGATGACCACAGGTGCGAATTGAACCTCGGCCCGCTGCAGCTCAGCATTGTCACACCGCACGCTTGGAACCGCGGGTAACGGCCGTGCTTTCGGGAGCCGGGTTCGCCGCAGTACTTCTGTTCCTGGTGGTGGTGGCCCTGTGGGCGGCCGGTGGTAATGGCGGGTCGATGAGCTATTACCAGCGCGAAGTGGAACGCATGATGCGCAAGCAATCACGGCAAGAAAAGGCGAGTCTGGAGGCAAGAACCCGCCATACCCGGCGGCAACAGTGGGCCAGTCGCGTCAATCCCGCCCGGGCATGCCGACGGAAACACGGGCACGACACCTGAGTGCCTCACGACATCACGCCCTCGGGTGCGCCTGATCGTGGACGGCTCGTAGACGCGCCACGGTGACGTGGGTGTACAGCTGGGTGGTGGCCAGCGTGGAGTGCCCGAGGAGTTCCTGAACAACACGCAAGTCCGCACCGCCTTCCAGCAGATGCGTTGCGGCACTGTGCCGCAGACCGTGCGGGCCGATATCGGGGGCGCCGGGCACGGCGGACATGGTCTGATGCACCACGGTGCGAACCTGACGCGGATCGATACGCCGGCCACGCGCACCCAGGAGCAGCGCGGCACCTGAGCCCGAGTTGGCGAGATCCGCCCGACCGCGCTCCAGCCACGCCGTCAGCGCATCGGCGGCGGGACCTCCAAACGGCACGGTGCGCTCCTTGTCGCCCTTACCCAAGACGCGCAACACCTTTCGCGACCTATCGATATCGTCCACATCCAAACCGCAAAGCTCACTGACCCGAATCCCGGTGGCATAGAGCATCTCCACGATCAGCCGATCCCGCAGTGCCATCGGATCATCTTGCTCGGCACCCGAATGCGCGGCTTCCATCGCCGCCACGGCCTGGTCTTGTCGTAGCACCGCAGGGAGGGTGCGGCGAGATTTGGGCTGTTGTAGACGAATCGCAGGATCCGTCTTCATCAATCCGCGACGGGTCGCCCACGCGGTGAAAATCTTCACCGCCGAAGTACGCCGCGCGACCGTAGACCGCGCCGCACCCTGCCGCGCTTGAGCGCCGAGCCATGACCGCAACACCGGCAATGACAGATCGGCCAGGGATGCCTGCGGATTGGTCGCCGACAAGTGATCAAACAACGAGGTGAGATCGCCACGATAGGCCCGTTGGGTGTGTACCGACCGTCCGCGCTCCAGCGCCAGATGCTCGGCGAACTCGTCGAGAATCGCGGTCAGCTGCGGAGTCACTCCCTCACGGTAGCTTCGGCGGCCGCTAGCTCCTGCTTCCACACGCGGAAAGTCTCCTCGGTTCGCCCACGGCGCCAATAGCCCGAAATCGAGGCGGCCCACTTCGGTGCGACCCCACGTTCCTTGCGTATGTACGGCCGCAGGTTGTGCATGACGGTCTGGGCCTCACCGTGGATGAATACCTGCACCTGTCCGGGCAGCCACTCCGCCGAGCGCACCGCCGCCACTAACGGGGCGTTGTCCCCCGCCAGGCTCTCGTCGACCTCGTCGGCACCAGCGCCCCGGTGAACCCAGACAATCTCGACATCGCCGCGGGTCTCGAAGGCGATCTCATCCTGCGGGCCGGCCACCTCGATGAACACCTTGGCGCGGGCGCCCTCTGGAAGTGCTTGCAGCGCGACGGTGATCGCCGGGACGGCCGATTCATCGCCGGCGAGCAGATGCCAGTCAGCGGCGGGATCTGGTGAGTAGGCGCCATGCGAGTCGGTGAGATACAGCTTGTCACCTGGCGTGGCCCGTGCAGCCCACGGGCCCGCCACCCCAGCGTCGCCGTGCACCACAAAGTCGATCGCGATCTCGCGACGGTCGGCATCTACGGAACGGATGGTGTACGTGCGCACCGTGGCCTGCATGTCGCGCGCCTGATCGATGTCCCGCGGACCCGGCCCTTCGTGACCCTCGGGAAGGAATATCAGCTTGGCGTAGCTGTCGGTATCCGCGTTGGCCTCGAAACCGTCGAATCCGTTACCGCCAAGCACCACCCGGGTGATGTGCGGAGTCACTTGTTCGGTGCGAACGACCTGTAACTCGTGGAGCGGGCGTGCCATATCGCCTCCTGCGTCGAATCCTCCATGTCAATTGCCTTGACTATACGGAGGAATGCCTGTGAATGGGCGCCCCCGTCAGGGCAGCATGCCCCTGACGATCAGCTCTGCGGCGGCCTCGGCGTGCGCGTGCACATCGCCATCGCCCTCATCAGCAAAATACCCATCGGCCGAGCATGGGACACGCCCAAGAGATCCGCAACTCGTACGATGGCCTGCTGGCGAGTAATTCCCATCACAGTCGGCCAAAATCTGTCAGGTCCGGAGGGGCAGCGCCAAGCAAACCATGACCGCGGTCTAGCGCGGAGCGTTGCCCTCGAGCCGATCAAGTAGCGATTCGAGCGCCTCTTCGAACTCTGTCGCGCTGTGGTCTTCACTGAGCTGTTGCTGCATCCGCTGCAGATTCGGGTAGTTCGAAAGGCTCCGCAGCGTCTTCTCGGGCAGCTCGTCTTCCACCGGACTCAGCGAGACGCCTCGTGCTGAAACCTCCAGGAGCAGCTGGCCCAGCAGGAAGGTGGTGTACGCGCGGTAGGCGGTCACTGCTCCCCGGTCGTCGAAGCCGTAGGAGATCAGTGTGTCCAAGAAGGTCTCCATCCACTTCATGCTCCGCAGCGGCGGCCGAACCCATGGGGCCTCCGGTGGCCGGGTCGCCAACGTCGGAAACAGGTGAGGGTGATCGATGGCAATCGCCCGCACGCCATGCGCGAGCCGGACGAGATAGTCCTGCCAACCGTCTTCCTGCCGTCGGGCAGCGAGTTGATCGTCGTACAGCTTTTCGACCAAGTGGTCCACAATGCCGCCGAGTAGGTCCTGGCGGCCATGGACGTGGCGGTAGAGGGCCATCGCTTCGACACCGCAGGCAGAACCGAGCCGCCGCATCGTCAGCTGATCCAACCCATCGCGGTCCACCAGCGCGATCGCGGTATCGAGGATTTCCGCACGAGTCAGCGATCGTGGGCGGCGCCCCTCCGGGGTGCCTGCACCTGTTCGGTTGTCCGTCTCGTCCACTGCGTCGGTCACTCCCACCGTGCATTTCGGGGTTCGGGCTATGACGGCGATCCCGTGGCGGCTTTGCCGTCCTCCACGACGGTACCTCTGCTAGCTAAACAGCTGGCCAGCGGCTATTTGTTTACAAAGTAGTTTACGTAGTACACAACCCTTGCTACGGTGGATTTGGTCGCCTCACGACGAGGCGACATCGAGCGGTTGCACCGCGCACGCACTGAAAAGGAGCGACAGATGAGCGATGACAACAAGGACAGCGGTCTTGAGGCCGGGATCAAGGGCGTCGTCGAAGACGTCAAGGGCAAGGCCAAGGAAGCCTTCGGCAAGCTCACCGATGACGAGTCGCTGGAGCGCGAAGGTCAGGCGCAGCAGGACAAGGCCGAAGCTCAGCGTGAGGTAGCCACCAAGGAAGCCGAGGCTGAGAAGGCCCGCGCCGAGGCTGCGGTGCATCAGGCACGCGAAGACGCCGAGAAGTAGCAACACACCGCACAGCAGCCCGCTCCACTCCCACGAGAACCAGGAAACCACACATGATTTCACCTCTGGCCGCTGATGTTGCGGCAGCTCACCTCGGCTTTGGCATCGGCTGGATCGCATGGATCGTGATCGGCGGCCTCGCCGGATGGGTGGCCAGCAAGATCATGGGCACCGACGCCCAGCAAGGGCTCCTGCTCAACATCGTGGTGGGGATCGTGGGCGGGCTGCTGGGCGGATTCTTGCTGAGCCTGCTCAACGTCGGCACCTACGGCTTCGGCTGGATTCTGACATTCGTCACTGCACTCGCGGGCGCCTGCATTCTCTTGTTCCTCGTGCGCCTCGTCAGCGGCAGGCGATGAGTAGCAACAGATCCCAGCAGTCCACAACAGAAGGGGCCCTAGTGATTCCGTCCATTTCGAAGAAACTCGCGGTGGCCGCCGGTATGGTCGCGGCCATCTCGCTGGCGGGCTGTTCCAGTGTGATCAATCAAGGTGGTGACACCACCTGCAAGGAATACCTCACCCAGGACGAGGCCACGCAAAATGAGGCCGTCATCAAGATGCTCAAGGACGAAAACCAACAAGACCCCAGTGGTCTGCAGTCCACCGCAGCACGGAACTCCGCCTTGGCCTACTGCAAGACGTTGGGCAACGAGAACAGCAAGATCAAAGAAGCCCCACACCTCTAACCGGGAGCATCACATGAGAATGCCAACAGTCAAGCCCACCAAGGTTTTTGCCGGATTCGCCATCGTTATTGGCGCGGCTCTGGCCGGGTGTAGCACGAGCACCGACAGTGGCCCGACGAGCACCAGCACGACGACCACAACAACCACAACCACCACGACCGTTCCTGCGCCCAGCGGTGCACCGGAAGGCACCCCGGCACCCGGCCCGACCGGTAGCGGAGGTCCCGAGGGCGGATCCGGCGCCATCCCCGGCGGTCCGACCGGAGGCGGCGGACCCGGCGGCGGGAGCGGCAGTATCCCGGGCGGTCCGACCGGAGGCGGCGGACCCGAGGGCGGCGGGGGCCATATCCCCGGCGTCGGCGGCGGCCACGGCGGCCCGGGTGGCGGCGGCGGATGCGTCGACAACGTGGGTTGCGTCAGCATCCCGTAGAGCACGTACGGCCGAACAGAACTGCGCCTATCGGAGATCTACTCCGGTAGGCGCAGTTCTGGCTTGTCGACCTCTTCGATGTTGACGTCCTTGAAGGTGATCACGCGCACGTGTTTGACGAAGCGCGCCGGCCGGAACAGGTCCCACACCCACGCGTCAGAAAGGCGCAACTCGAAGTACACCTCGGAGTCGGTGTTCCGTGGAATCACCTCGACGCTATTGGCCAGGTAAAACCGTCGCTCGGTCTCCACCACGTAGCTGAACTGCCCGACGATGTCCTTGTACTCGCGATACAGCGAGAGTTCCATCTCGGTTTCATACTTTTCGAGGTCTTCAGCGCTCATAGACTTTCCATTATCCCCCCTGTGAACTTCCCTGCGCCGCATTGCGCACGTTCACGAACGACTGTCGATGCTGAACTGACGGTCCCAGACGCCGCAGCGCCTCGGTATGGACGGCCGTGCTGTAGCCCTTGTGCACCGCGAATCCGTACCCTGGGTGATCGGAATCCATGGCCACCATCACTCGATCCCGGCTGACCTTCGCCAGCACGCTGGCCGCGGCGATACATGCCGCCGAGGCGTCGCCACCGATGACCGGCAGCGAGGGCACCGGCAGTCCCGGCACCCGGAATCCGTCCGTCAATACATATCCCGGCTTGACGCCCAGACCGGCTACCGCGCGCCGCATTCCCTCGATGTTGGCCACGTGCACGCCGATCCGGTCCACTTCTTCGGCCGGCACCGACACCACGTGATACGCCTCGGCATACCGACAGATGAGGGGAAACAGCGTCTCGCGCATCTTCTCGCTGAGCTTCTTGGAGTCATTGAGCGCGGCAAGGCTCTTCCGTTGGTTTGGGCCAAGCACGCACGCGGCGATCACCAACGGACCCGCACAGGCTCCACGTCCGGCCTCGTCCACACCGGCGACAGGCCCCAAACCCACTCTGTCCAGGGTCAATTCGAGGGTCCGCAATCCGGATGCTTTGCGAATCACCGTCCGCGGCGGCCAGCTGGTACTCATACCGCGAGAACTAGGTCTGGGGGTTCACCGATGCGACGCCGCCCCACCGTCCGGGCGGCCATGCGATGAAACGCGCCTTGCCGATGACGTTGTCCACCGGCACAGTGCCGATGTTCGGGTCGCCCGTGCAATAGACGCGCTGACGCTCATCCATCGCCGGGCCGGCATCACGTTCGAGGCTCTGGCAGTGTGCGCGCGAGTCGCCGCTGTGCGTCCGGTTGTCCCCCATCATCCACAGCTTGCCTTCTGGCACCTTGACGGGCCCGAACTGGAAACTCCAGCAGGCGTTGGTGGGGTCGATGTCGCTACCGGGACCGATGGTTTCCGGATCCAGATACGGTTCGTTGAGCTTCTTGCCGTCGACCGTCAGGCCCGTATCCCAGCGGCATTGCACGGTCTGCCCGCCGGTGGCGATGACACGTTTCACCAGATCGTTCTCATCCGGCGGTACCACGCCGATGAACGACAGCGCGTTCTGCAGGTACCGGACGGCGGTGTTGTCCGACCGGATCGATCGGTAGTTGCCGTTCCACTCGGGCGGGCCTTTGAACACCACAACGTCGCCGGGCTCCGGATCGGTGAACCGGAACACCACCTTGTCGACCATGATCCGGTCACCGGTGCAACCACGGCAGCCGTGCAAGGTCGGCTCCATCGACTCCGACGGAATGAGATACGGCCGGGCGATGAAATTCTGTGTGATGCAGTACAGGACCAGAGCGATCAGCAGGAGGACGCCGACCTCTTTGAGCATGCCGGAGCCGCTGTCTTCGTCGTTCGACGATGCTGCGGATGATGCCTCAGCGGCTGGTTCGGTTTCGGGAGCGTCGGCAGTAGTCTGCGCGGACGTTTCAGACGGCCCTGATTCCCCGGACACCGGTGCTGTCACGAAAGCGCCGACTCGGTCAGCGCTTCTCCTTGATCTTGGCCTTCTTGCCGCGCAGCTCACGCAGGTAGTACAGCTTCGCGCGACGGACCGCACCACGGGTGACGATCTCGATGTGGTCGATGTTCGGCGAGTGCACCGGGAAGGTGCGCTCGACGCCGACGCCGTAGCTTTCCTTGCGGACCGTGAAGGTGGCACTCACGCCACCACCGGAGCGACGCAGCACGGCACCCTTGAAGACCTGGATGCGCTCCTTGGAGCCCTCGATCACCTTGACGTGCACGTTGACGGTGTCACCGGGGCGGAAGTCGGGCACATCCTGGCGCAGCGACGCCTGGTCGACAAAGTCCAGCGTGTTCATCGGTGTACTTCCCTCTTGGTCTCTCGACTCAATCGCGCGGCCGGGTCGCATACGGGGTATGCACCTGCGCCGATCAGTAGTTGCGTAGTTCTGTCTGACTTGTGGCCAAGCGGCAGCAGACAGCTACCCGATTGTGCCAGACAGGGGCCCTTTCAGTGAAATCGCCCACCCGAGCACCCCTTGGGCAGCGGCTATCCAGACAGTACCGGTAAGCTACCGTGACCGGAACACCTGTCACATAGGTAACAATTCAGAGTCCGACCGCAGAGGGGGTCTAGGTTATGCGCGGCCATCACCTGTTTGCGGGCTTAACGCTCACTGCAGTGACCGCCCTGACCTCTGGATGTGTGGCATCGGTGCGCAGCGACCCGGCTACCCCGGTGCTGGCAGTTGTCAGTGCCCCCGCCGAGCCTGCGCCGGTCTTCGAGGTGGAAAGCCCCCCATCCTTCGAGACCCTGCCCGAGCGCACCATCGCAGCAACCACCCAGGCCAAGAGTGCCGGCGCCGTACTCACCGCGGTCATCAAGGACCGCGCCTCCGGTGCCGTGGTCTCCAACGGCAACAACAGCACCATTGCCATCGCCTCGGTGGCCAAGCTGTTCATCGCCGACGACCTGCTGATGCGGGAATCGACCGGCGACGTCACCCTGACTCCCGCAGATCGCGCCTCTTTCGACCGGATGCTGCAGTCCTCCGATGACAGCGCAGCCGAGATCTTCTGGCAGCGCGGGGGCGGAAACTCGATCATCACCCGGGTCGCCGCGCGATACGGGCTGCCCTCCACCACCGTGCCCTCCGACGGGATGTGGTGGAACACCATCAGCACTGCCAACGACCTGGTGCAGTACTACGACATGCTGCTTTCCGGCACCGGTGGCCTGCCGCCCGAGCGCGCGAACATCATCGTCGACGACTTGGCCCGTTCGACGCCCAACGGCATCGACGGCTACCCCCAGCGTTTCGGAATCCCGGACGGAATCCCCGGCGAGCCCGTCGCGGTGAAGCAGGGCTGGATGTGCTGTGTCGGGTCGGCGTGGATGCATCTGTCGACCGGCGTGGTCGGTCCCGACCGTCGATTCATCGTGGTGGTGTCGTCCCTGCAGACCGCCAACGACGTGACGGCGCGCAACACGCTAACTCAGGCCGTCTCCACCATGTTCCCCGGTGGACGAATCGAAGCCGAGTAGATCCGGGCGACGCTGCGCCGTCCGCTGACGCGACTGCTCGGCCCGCCAGGCCGCAATCTTGGCGTGATCACCTGAGAGCAACACCGGCGGCACATCGATCCCCCGCCAACTCGGCGGTCTGGTGTAGGACGGCCCTTCCAAGAGCCCGTCGGAGTGTGAGTCTTCTTGCGCGGAAAGCGCATTGCCCAGCACCCCGGGAATCAGCCGCAGTACCGCCTCGATGATTACCAACGCGGCGACCTCGCCGCCATTGAGCACGTAATCGCCGATCGATACTTCGCGCACCCGCATCCGGGTCGCAGCGTCATCGGCAACTCGCTGGTCGATTCCCTCGTAGCGTCCACACGCGATCACCAGATGGTCTTCGGTGGCCCATTGGCGGGCACTCTCCTGTGTGAAGGGGTATCCGGCGGGCGTTGGCACCAGCAGAAGCGTTTCCGGCGTGCAGATCTCGTCCAGGGCATCACCCCAGACCGTTGGCTTCATCACCATGCCGGGACCACCGCCGTAGGGCGAATCATCGACCGACTTGTGCACGTCGTGCGTCCAGCGCCGCAGATCATGCACCGCGACATCGACAAGCCCGGCCTCGATAGCCTTGCCCGGCAGAGACTGCCGCACCGGCTGCAGATAGTCCGGGAAGATCGTGACGACGTCTATTTTCATGCCGGAATGCTCACGACAGGTCCAACAGACCTTCGGGGGGATCTATCTCGATTGCCTTGTCTGCCAAGGAGATCGATGTGACGATCGCGGAGACAAACGGCACCAGAATCTCGCCGCGCTGGTCCCTGTTGTGAGGTTTCACCGAAAGCAGCTCGCCGCCCGGAGTGTGCAGCACCTCGGAAACGGTTCCGACCATCGCACCCTCCCGGGTCCGCACCGCAAGTCCTTCGAGCTGATGATCGTAGAACTCGTCCGGATCTTGAAGGGGAGGAAGCTCGCCGGCCTCAACCGTGAAAAGGGTGCCACGCAAAGCGTCTGCCGCGTCACGGTCGGCCACTCCGGAAAGTCTGATCAGCAGCCTTCCGGTGTGCTCACGCACCGATTCGACGGTGAATTCACGATTACCGCCGCCCCGAGGCAGCCGCCCAGTCAGCACCGAGCCGACGGCAAAACGCTCGTCTGGATCGTCGGTGCGGATTTCGACCGACAACTCGCCGGTGACGCCGTGCGCCTTGGCGATACGCCCGACCACAAGCTCCATCGGAGCTACCGGTCGGTGTCCACCACGTCGACCCGGATGCCGCGGCCACCCACACCCGCGACCAGGGTGCGCAGCGCGGTGGCGGTACGCCCGCCCCGACCGATCACCTTTCCGAGATCGTCGGGGTGGACGTGAACCTCTACGGTGCGGCCGCGACGGTTCGTCACCAGGTCAACGCGGACATCGTCGGGGTTATCGACGATTCCTCGTACCAGATGCTCGACGGCGTCGACCACCACAGAACTCATCTGAGGTCCTATTCGCTTGCGGCGTCAGCAGATTCGGCCGGAGCCTCGGCGGCTTCCGCGGCCGGGGCCTCGGCGGCCTCGTCCTGCTCGGCCTTCTTCGGGGCCTTCTTCTTTTTCTGCTGGATGGCCTCACCCGTGGGGGCGCCGTCGGCCTCGGCCAGAGCGGCGTTGAACAGCTCCAGCTTGCTGGGCTTGGGCTCCTTGACCTTCAGGGTGCCCTCGGCGCCGGGCAGGCCCTTGAACTTCTGCCAGTCACCGGTGATCTTCAGCAGGGCCAGCACCGGATCGGTCGGCTGCGCGCCGACGGACAGCCAGTACTGCGCACGCTCGGAATCGATCTCGATGAGGCTGGGCTCTTCCTTCGGGTGGTACCGGCCGATCACCTCGATGGCGCGGCCTTCGCGGCGCGTGCGCGCATCGGCGATCTGGATGCGGTACTGCGGGTTGCGGATCTTCCCGAGGCGGGTGAGCTTGATCTTGACAGCCATGACTACAACTTCTCCTTGAGGTATCACGCGGCAATTCGGCGATGCGTGCGGACATGCACGATCCGGTTTTGCCTCGCGTGGGTCTGACCGCAGCTGGCCATGGCCAGCACAACGGACGGTTTGCCATTGTGCCAGAACACGCCCTACCAGGCCAAATCGTCCGCCACCCGGGCTCCCCTTTGTCTACTATCACGACAAACGCTGCAAGTGGGGGGACAGACTATGGACAACCGTGCCGAGACGACCGAACCGGAGGATCCTGCGTACGCGGCGGAGCTGCCGCTGACCGAGCCCGGCGGATACGACTATGACGCGTTCCTGTCCTACAGCCGCGCCGATACCGCCGTAGCAGAAGGCATCCAGAAAGGCCTACACAGCATCGGCCGAAAACTCGGCCGACTACACGCCCTGCGCGTGTTCCGCGACAAAACCGACCTCGCCGCGAGCCCCAGCCTGTGGGCCAAACTGACTGAGGCGCTGGACAAATCCCGCTACCTCGTCGTGGTGCTCTCCCCCAACTCGGCAAGCTCCGAGTGGGTTAACAAAGAGATCGACTACTGGTTGGCGCACCGCGGACGCAACAACCTCGTCCTCGTCATGGCCGACGGCACCCTCATCTGGGACGACACCCACGGAGCCTTCAACCCGCAAAACTCCACCGCAGCACCACCAGCCCTGGCCACCCCCGACGCCCTGGGCACCGAACCCATCTACATCGACGTCTCCCAAGACAACCCCTGGGACATCCAAAACCCCGTCTTCCGAGACAAACTCACCGACATCGCCGCCCCCATCCACGGCAAACCCAAATACGAACTCGCCTCCGACGACCTCCGAGAACAACAACGCTTCCGCAGATTCCGACGCCTCGCCATCACCGCACTAGCCCTCCTGCTAGTCATCGCCATTGCCGCCGCATCAGTAGCCTTCATCCAACGCCGCGAAGCCCAACAACAACGAAACGAAGCCATCCATCAACGCAATGATGCGGTCGCGCGGGGCCTGGTAGCCGACGCCGATGCCATCTTCAAACGGGTGCGCGGTGGAACCTATGACCAAGCGCTACAGGAACTGACCGTGGCCGCACGCCTGGGACCGGTGGCCGCACGCGGCGGAATGCTCACCGGGCTCCAAAACACTGCCATCCTGCAGAAAACCATCCGCACCTCCCGCGGCCTCGTCGCGCCGAAAGTCACCCCGGATGGCAAACGCCTCGTCACCGGCAGCAAAGAGGAGCCGGTTATCCGCATCTGGGATGCCGCCACCGGACAGCAAGTATCCGAACTGACCGGCACGCCCAAGACGGGTTTGTGGGTCGTCGGGCTCGGCCCCGACGGAAAGCGCCTGATCTCCGAGGACTCGGCTGGCGTGGTCAGGCTGTGGGATCTCGACACCAGCACCATAATTCGGCAGCTCAAGGCCGAGCTGGCGGGCGACGCGGTGATGAGTGCCGACGGCGCCCGGGTGGCCGCCGTCGACGCACGATGGGGGCCAGACCACAAGAAGCTGATCTATCGACTCGGGGTGTGGGACGCCGCCACCGGGGAGCCGGTCAGCATGTTTCCCGAGCAATCCGACTCCATACGCGAGCTGGCACTGAGCCCAGACGGGCGCCGCATCGTCGTTGTGGACGGGAACGACGCAACCCGGATCTTTGATGTCGACAGCCGCGAGCAGATCGGTGAAACGATCGCAATCCCCAGTCCCAGCAGCTCGGACGGCAGCAACATCGGCGTGCACAGCCCGGAATTCAGCCCGGACGGCCGAAGGTTTGTCATGGGCCTCAGCGAGGGCACCGTGCGACAGTGGGACGCATTCACCGGCGCCCCCTCAGTACCCCGATGGCCGGCCACACCGGCACCGTGTTCGTGGCGACCTACAGCCCCGACGGAACCCGTATCGCCTCGGGCGGGACAGGCGACAACACCGTACGGGTATGGGATACCGAAACCGGCGCCCCGGTTGGCACGCCGTTCACGGGCCACCTGGATGCGATCACCGGGCTCACCTTCACGGCGGACAGCAAACAGATCGTCTCGACCAGCGACGATAAGACAATTCAGATCTGGCGCGCAGATGGAGACACTCCGCTCGGCGGCCCGATATCCGCCCCGGCCGGCAACCTGCCGGAAGGCACTCCAGTCGTCGGCGTGGTCCCCGGCGGCGAGACAACAGACATCTCGCGATCGGCTGCCGTCTGGAACCTCGAAGACGGCCGCGTGACCGACTTCCGCGAGAACGTGCCCCACTGGGAGTTCTCCATGGATCTGCAATTGGCTATGACACCCGACGGCCGCCGAGCCGCTGTGTTGTCACTCAACAAGCTGCAGGTCTGGGACCTGCACACCGGCAAACCGATCTCCAGTATCGATGACGACACGAATATCCGCTCCGCAACTGCCGTCAGCCCGGACGGGTCCCGGGTCGTCACCGGCGCGTCCAGCTCGTCTGTCGAAAAGCGCGGCGGTCGCCTCATCAACCTGTATGACGCCGACACCGGAAAACAGATCGACACCAAGTTCGACGGCCTAGATGGAACGATCACCGCACTTCGGTTCAGCCCCGACGGTCGCCAGCTCGTCGCCGTAAATTCGAAAGGGGCACTCCGGGAGTGGGATGCCGCAACCGGGCAACAGATCGGCGATCCCTGGAACGGCGACCTCAACGTCCAAGGGGCGCTGGCGTTCAGTCCGGATGGCCGGCTGCTCGCCTCGGCAGGCCGCGGAACGATATGGATCTGGGATACACAAACTCACCGGTTGGCAGGAAAGCCGCTCAACGGCCACAACGATCCGCCTTCGAGCCTGGCGTTCAGCTCCGATAGTCGGCTCCTCGTCTCGGGTGCGACCGGCAGCAAAGACTATAAAAGGGGCGAGGTGCGGATCTGGGATGTGGCGAGCGGTCAGCAGATCGGTGAACCGCTGCCCGTCGTCGACGGTTATACGTTTCTGTTCCGCGTGGCATTTTCCTCTGACAGCACCAATATCTTCGCCAGTGGAGCTACCAAGAAAGGAAGCAGGGTCTGGCAGTGGCCGGGTCCGGCCCGGTGGCCGGAACTGTTGTGCGACAAGCTTTCCGCGAACATGAGCCGTGAACAATGGAGACAATGGGTATCCCCGGACATCGAGTATGTGGTGGGCTGCCCGAACCTACCGGTACCGGAGTAACCATGACCAAGCCTGAGGATCCTGCATATGCCGCGGAGCTGCCGCTGACCGCGCCTGGCGGATACGACTATGACGCGTTCTTGTCCTACAGCCGTGCCGATACCGCCGTAGCAGAAGGCATCCAGAAAGGCCTACACAGCATCGGCCGAAAACTCGGCCGACTACACGCCCTGCGCGTGTTCCGCGACAAAACCGACCTCGCCGCGAGCCCCAGCCTGTGGGCCAAACTGACTGAGGCGCTGGACAAATCCCGCTACCTCGTCGTGGTGCTCTCCCCCAACTCGGCAAGCTCCGAGTGGGTTAACAAAGAGATCGACTACTGGTTGGCGCACCGCGGACGCAACAACCTCGTCCTCGTCATGGCCGACGGCACCCTCATCTGGGACGACACCCACGGAGCCTTCAACCCGCAAAACTCCACCGCAGCACCACCAGCCCTGGCCACCCCCGACGCCCTGGGCACCGAACCCATCTACATCGACGTCTCCCAAGACAACCCCTGGGACATCCAAAACCCCGTCTTCCGAGACAAACTCACCGACATCGCCGCCCCCATCCACGGCAAACCCAAATACGAACTCGCCTCCGAAGACCTGCGCGAACAACAACGATTCCGCAGATTCCGACGACTCGCCATCACCGCACTAGCGATACTCCTCGTCATCGCAATCGCCGCCGCCGGCATCGCATTCGTCAAACAACAGGAAGCCCAACAACAACGCTCCGAAGCCATCCGCCAGCGCAACGAGGCGGTCGCACTGCGTCTCGCCACCGACGCCGACGCCATCTTCAAACGGGCGCGCGGCGGGGGCGATGAGCGTGCGCTACAGGAATTGACCGTCGCGGCACGACTCGCCCCGGTGACCGCACGCGGCGGCATGCTCAGCGGAGTCCAATCCACCGTGGCCCTGCAGAAAATCATCGGAACGCCACGTGCACCTACCACTCCGACAGTCACTGCAGACCGCGGCCGCATCTTTACCGGCGGCACGCAGTCGGTTATTCGCATCTGGGATGCGGCCACAGGACGACAGGTATCCGAGCTTGCCGGCACCCCTAAAACCGCCGTGGAGGTCGTCGGGCTCACGCCCGACGGAAAGCGTCTGCTCACAGTAGATTCACTGTCAATGCTCAGGGTATGGGACGTGCAGAACAGCACCATGATCCGAGAGTTCATGGCCGGGATACAGACAGCGGTGAACGCTGACGGAACCCGCGTGGCCGGCATTACGGCCCGGCCTGGACCGGACAAAAGACCGATCTGGCGAATCGGGGTGTGGGATGTCGATACGGGCACGCAAATCGGCCCATTTCCCGAGCAATCCGACAGCCCGCGCAACCTGGCGCTGAGCCCCGACGGCCACCGCATCGTCACAACCAGCAATGTCGGCCTGGGTTACGCCATGCAGATCTGGAATGCCGACAACGGCCAACAGATTGGTGACACGATCGCAATCGACGAAGCTTATCGGAACTTAAGTGCTGGCCCGGCATTCAGTCCGGACGGCAGCAGGTTCGCCGTGGGCTTCAGCGATAACACCGTTCGGCAGTGGGACGCGTTCAGCGGAGCCCCCATCGGCCCCCCGCTGGTCGGCCACACCGGACAGGTATTCCAAGTGAGGTACAGCCCGGACGGAACCCGCATCGCCGCGGGCGGCGAGGGCGACTTCGCAGTCCGTATTTGGGATGCCGAAACCGGCATCCCTGTTGGTGCACCACTTACCGGCCACCTCGGTTCCGTCATTGGACTCGCCTTCACCTCGAATGGCGAACAGATCGTCTCGACCAGCAACGACAAGACAATCCGTATCTGGCGCGCAGATGCCGACAGCCGACTCGGCGGCCCGACGGCTGCGCCCGCCGTGCACCTCCCGGAAAGCGAGTACCCGATCCACGTGGTCGGGATGATGCCTGGCGGCTATGTAGATCACATCTCGAGCCCACTCGCTGTCTGGAACGTCATGGACAACCGCGTGACGAATCTGGCGGACTCGATAACAGCCGGCAAAGTGGCGATCACGCCCGACGGTCGCCGGGCCGCGACACTCAAGTTCAATAAGGTCCAGGTCTGGGACCTGCACACCGGAGATATTGTCTTCAGCGCCGACGACAAAACGAGCTACAACCGGATTGCGATTAGTCCGGACGGAACTCGGGTCGCCCTCGCCAGATCCAAATCGGATGCCGAAAAGCACGGTGGCCGCTACATCAGCATGTATGACGCTGACACCGGGAATCCCATCGATGGGGAGTTCAGTGGGCTGGACGGAACAACCTCCGCCGTGCGGTTCAGCCCTAACGGTCGACAGCTCTTCGCCGGCGACACCTCTGGACAGATCCGGGTGTGGGATGCCGAAACCGGGCAGCTGATCGGCGATCCCTGGAATGTTAACAACACCGTGAACGCGCTGGCGTTCAGTCCGGACGGCCGACTGCTGGCCTCAGCAGGGGGCAATACCATCTGGATCTGGGGCGCGCAAAGTCGCCGGCTGGTGGGAGAGCCACTCACCGGCCACGCCAACGTCATTTACTCCTTGGCGTTCAGCTCCGACGGGGAGCTGCTCGCCTCGGGTGCACACAGCGACACCGATAGCGAGGTACGCATCTGGGAAGTGGAAAGCGGCCAGCAGATTGGCGGACCGCTCTCACCTACTGCCAGCCAGGTGTTGGATGTGGGATTCTCGCCTGATAACACCGGCATCTTCGCCAGTGAACTTACCCGCAACAAGAGCAGGGTCTGGCGGTGGCCCGGTCCGGCTAAGTGGCTGGATCTGTTGTGCGACAAGCTTTCCTCGAACATGAGCCGTAAGCAATGGAAGCAATGGGTATCGCCGGATATCGACTATGTTGTCGGCTGCCCGGGTCTGCCGGTACCGGAGTAACCATGACCGAACCTGAGGATCCTGCGTACGCGGCACAGCTGCCTGTTCCTGAGCCCGGCCCGTATGACTACGACGCGTTCCTGTCCTACAGCCGCGCCGATACCCCGGTGGCCGAAGGCATCCAAAAAGGCCTACACAGCATCGGCCGAAAACTAGGACGACTACACGCCCTGCGGGTGTTCCGGGACAAAACTGATCTCGCCGCCAGCCCCAGCCTGTGGGCCAAACTCACTGAGGCCCTGGACAAATCCCGCTACCTGGTCGTGGTGCTCTCCCCGAACTCCGCAGGCTCGGAATGGGTCAACAAAGAAATCGACTACTGGCTCACGCACCGCGGACGCACCAACCTCATCCTCGTCATGGCCGACGGCACCCTCATCTGGGACGACAGCCACGGCCGCTTTGACCCCGACAATTCCACCGCATCACCACCGGCCCTGGCCGTCCCCGACGCCCTCGGCACCGAACCCGTCTATATCGATGTTTCCCAAGACAATCCGTGGGATATCCAAAACCCCGTATTCCGCGACAAACTCACCGACATCGCCGCACCCATCCACGGCAAACCCAAATACGAACTCGCCTCCGACGACCTCCGCGAACAACAACGCTTCCGCAGATTCCGACGCCTCGCCATCGCCGGACTGGCAATCTTGACCATTCTGTCGGTCGTTACGGCTGGCATCGCATTCACCCAACGCCGTGAAGCCATCCGCCAGCGCAATGACGCGGTCGCGCTGCGCCTGGCCACTGATGCCGACGCAATCTTCAAGCGAGTCCGCGGCGGGCCAGATGACCGGGCACTGCAAGAACTGACAATCGCCGCACGCTTGGCCCCGGAGGCCGCACGCGGTGGAATGCTGACCGGACTCCAAGCCACCGCGCCCCTGCAGAAAATCATCCGTACCCCCCAGGAGCCCAAGGGGGTACGGGTTACCCCGGATGGCCAACGCATCATCACCGGCAGCATGGACGAACCGGTCATCCGCGTCTGGGATATCACCACCGGACAGCAAGTATCCGAACTCACCGGCCAAGCGGCAGGGATAGTCAGCGGGCTCAGCGCCGACGGGAAGCGTCTGCTGTCCTTCACCCTGAATCCTTCGGACATGAATTCGTCAAAGATCGGGCTGTGGGACCTCGACACCGACACCATGATCCGGCAGTTTGAGGGGCGGTGGGCCGATTTGAGTGCCGACGGCACCCGGATCGCCGCGATCCGCTGGAACGAGCAGGCCGGTCGTCCGCCGATCTACCGAGTCGAGGTGTGGAATGCCGATACCGGGAAGACAATCAACACCTTTCCCGAGCAGACCAGCATTGTGCTTAGCCTGGCGCTGAGTCCGGACGGGCACCGCGTCGTCATTACCGATGGGGACGACACAAGCCGGATCTGGGAGGTTGACAGCGGCAAGCAGATCGGTGAAACGATCACCATTCCCGATCCCCGCAGCTCGGATCCCACCCGCAAGCTCAGTGTGTTGGGTGCGGAATTCAGCCCGGACGGCAGCAGGTTCGCAACGAGCGACAGCCAAGCCATCCGGCAATGGGACGCGTTCACCGGTGCCCCCATCGGGACCCCGACGACCAGCGACACCCACCAGGTACTAGGCCATGCGGCTTACAGCCCGGACGGAAAACGCATCGCCGCGAGTATCGGGAATGACGTCCATGTCTGGGATGCCGAAACAGGCTCATTGGTCGGTACACCAATGAAAGGCCAAGCGCAGGGGCACCTCACGTTTACTCCCAACGGCAGCCAGATCGTCTCTGTGGGCTCCGACGGGACCATCCGGATTTGGCGCGCCGACGCCGACGACCACCTCGGCGGGCCGCTGACTGCCCCTGCTGATCGGCCGAAGTACACGACCGGGCTAGCACCCGGCGGTCAGAGAGACCACCTTGGAACCTCTGCCGTCTGGAACCTCGAGAGTGACCAAGTAACCAAGCTGGACCAAGCCATCAGCTTGGCCATGACACCCGACGGCCGCCGCGCAGCGGCGATCGCTTATGCAGGCAAGTCTCGCTACCGGGCGCAGGTATGGGATCTGCAGACAGGCCGGCTTGTCTCCAGCACCGACGAGATGGACGGCCGGAAGATTGCGATCAGCTCCGACGGGACCCGGTTCGCTACCGACGTGTACGCGTTAGGCGCCAAAACGGATGCTGAGCGCTTCATCACCGTTTATGACGCCGACACCGGCAAACGGATCGACGTGAAGTTCGACGGCGTGGAAAAATTCGACGCCCTTGAAAAGGATGTCGCCGCGTTTCGATTCAGCCCAGACGACCGCCAACTCGTCGCTGCGAACGTCCACAATATGCAGGCCTGGGACGTGGTCACCGGGAAACGGATCGGTGATCCTTGGGGCGGCGGCAATATCACGGCACTTACCTTTAGTCCCAATGGCCGACTCTTGGCCTCCGGTGGTATGGATCAAACAATCTCGATCTGGGATGCGCAGACACATCAGATGGTGGGAGAGCCGCTCACCGGCCTCAACGGGACGATTCGAACGTTGGTGTTCAGCTCCGACGGACAGCTGCTCGTCTCCGGCTCTGACCCTCCGTCCGCCAAATTTACCGAGGCACGGATCTGGGACGTGGCCAGCGGTCAGTCGCTCGGCGAGGCATTGAAAATTCCCGATGGCTACTACAACTTCGCCGTCGCGATTTCTGGCGACGGCACCAAGATTTTCGCAAGCCAGGAAAAGTGGGTCTGGCAGTGGCCCGGCCCACCACGGTGGCGGGATCTGTTGTGCGACAAGCTTTCTTCGAACATGAGCCGCGCCCAATGGAAACGGTGGGTATCGCCGGATATCGAGTACGTTGTCGGCTGCCCGGATCTGCCGATCCCCGAGAGCTAGCTAGAGATTCGCACATATCGCCGGGCGAACTCGTCGCCGGGCACCACCCAAATGTCTCCGTGATCGCCTTGCACAATCCACGCGCCCTCGGATGCGGTGACGCTACCCTCCAGCGACTCGACTGTCTCACCGGTGCGCGCCGGCCGTGCGAGTACCGAACCGCGCCGACGCCACCTGCGGCCCGCGACGTGTTCATGGGTAGCGCAGAAAATGTCATCCCGCACAGACCATTCCGTGGCATCGGTGCTGGGATGCTTCTCACGAACGGACCAGTCGCCCGCCTCGGCACGCATGGTTGAGCCGTCCTGCGCGGTCCATGTCCACGCGGTAGGACGCTGCCGGGCCAGCACCTCACCGGCGCGGCGGAACTCCGCCCAGCCGGTGTCCTCAGTCGCGGGCGCTGACCGGTAGCCCAGCTCGCGCAGCTTTGTCAGGGTGGCCGCCAGGCTGCCCAGCGCGGCGTCGAGCCGTTCCGGGTCCACCTCGATCTGCGCCCAGTCGACGAGCTTGTCGTGGACCTTCCCCGCGTCGTGGCGGGGTCCGACCCGCCACCCGTGCTTGCGGTAGTAGCGGCACCAATCCTCGTGTTCGGAGCGTGCCATGGCGATGGCGGTGGGCAATTCGAAACCCATACGGCGCAAACATTCTGCAGGTTCCAGCTGATGCAGTGCCGGGGCCGATGCTTCATCGGGTGGGCTGCCCCAGGTATTCCAGGTATGCCCGCCGATCTTTTCCACCATCCATAATGCGTTGCGCACCTGCCGCCGGTTCGACTCGCGATAGAACTCGTCGAGCTGTCCCCACGGACGCGCGGTGGGACCGGTCCGCTCGTTGTCGCGGACGTACCGATTATGGATCAGCTCGGCGGCCCGTTCCCACGCGTCGTGCGCTTGCCCGCCCGGCAGATCGAGGCTCAACCGGTAGGTGTAGAGGCGGCCCAACAGTGCGGTGCGTTCCCCGCTGGCATCGGCTCGCGGGTCCCAGGCATGAACGATGGTGTTCGGGAGGCGTGCCGCGATCCGGGTCGCGGCACTGACGTCCAGGCTGGAATCGACGAGAATCACCGCGGTCGATTCCGCATCACCTGCCTGCAGGCGCTGCAGCAGCGCGTCTACGGTGGGCTCTTCGTCGACTGCGATCAGGCCGCCGGCCTGCGCCGGATGCCCGAGCTGTGTCGCGGCAAACTCATTGTCGCGCAGGTAATCTGATGCGTTCGGGGCGATCACTGTGCATGTCGTCGGTTCACCACGTCCGCTGTAGCGCTGTTCGAGACGTCGCTGCAGCATGTCGCTGCAGAGTGCGGTGGTCAGTTGGGATGACCCGCATACCAGCACCTCTCGGACCGCGCGTGCGGCCATCACCCGGTCAAGGAGCCTCCGCGCCGTCACCTCGTAGATTCCGACGGTGTCGGCAGCCCATCGATGGTGGACACCACCGAAATGCTGTGCACGCCAAGCGGATGCCTGCCACGGGTCGTCAATGCGCACAACGAGCGGAATGCGCAAGTGGTCGCCTCCGCGCGCACTGATGGCGCCGAGCCACCACAGATTGGTGGACGGGTCGGCCGCCAGCAGGTAGAGGCGGTCGAGCTTGTTCCAGATGTCCAGCGCGGCAAGCGGCGCGGTTTGGGTGAGATCCAGCGTCATTATGGCCGCTCCCGCAGTGCGGGCGCGGCGCACGCAGTCGCGATCCGGATTGTCGGTGATCACAACGAGGGAACTACGTCGCCGCATGGAGCGTTTGATGGCAGCGACCATTGGTTCGGCATCGTCGTCGAGTCCCACGATCACCGTGAGCGATCGAGCGAAACGGACGCGCAGCCGATGCAGCCGCGCCTGGAACAGCGCCACTGCAACTCCGGCCACCGACATCACCACGACTGCCATTGCCGACACCCGCGCGATGTGCAGTGCGGCCGGCATGGGAACGGGGCACGGGCCGCCGTCGAGAGAGCCAGCGGGGTCCCCGCCCTTGACCAGTTCGACTGCCCAAAGCAGGGGGGTGAAGAACGCCGGATGACTGTCGTCGTGACACCGTGCGTATGAGGCGAATCCGAGGACCAGCGTGAGCACCGCCAGGATCGCGGCAATTGCCACCGGAACCCCGGTAGCCCCCGCCCGACGGCGCGTCAGCGCCAGACCCAATGCCACCAGAGTCACGACCACGAGAGCGATGGTGGACGCCGAATCCGGTGCGCCAAACCAGCGAAACGGCGCCGGTACCGAATCACGTATCCCGGGCCATCCAGCCAACACCGTCAGGTATCCCAACGTTATGACGGCAAAGGTCGCCAACGCTATACGGGCGGTTCTCAATGCCACCGTAGGATACTACTCAGGTTCCCTACCAGGCCGGACTAGACCAGCCGATTGAAGCACTTCGTCTCGACGCGCCGTGTCAGGCGCCAGCCGTGCCGTGTCCGCACTACCGCGTCGTCGTACCAAAGTCCCAGAAAAAGCACCTGTTCGGTGTCGCCGCCCGGAACCATCGGGTTGAAACACAGGCTGCGCACGGTGGCCGAGCTGCGCTCTTCGTCGTCGAAACTGATCGACACGTTTCCCAGCATGTGCGCATACATCGGGAATGCCGGCAGCACCTGCGCCAGCCACGCCTTGACGTCGGGATACTCGCCGTCCACCCCACCCATCGCGCGATAGTCGATATACGCATCGTTGGTGAACACCTCGTCCAGGTCGTCGAACTGGCGGGTGTCGATGGCGGTCGCGTAGTCGACCAGGAGCTGCTGGATCTGCAGGCGGTCGGAAACTTCGTCGATGGTCCAGGCGGATGTCATAACTTGTGAGCATGCCCACTCGGACCGAAATCATCACGCAATTCGTCCCGTACTCCCCGCTGTGCCAGCACCTGGGAATCGTGTTGGCCGAGATCGGCAACGATCGCGCCGTGCTGAGCATGCCTTTCCGGCCCGAGCTGGCCACCATGGGCCACACCGTGCACGGCGGCGCGATCGCGACCCTCGCCGATACCGCGGCCATGGCGGCGGCGTGGGCCGACGACGTCGTGCCCGAAAAGTTCGGCGGCTCAACGGCTTCATTGACGGTCAACTACGTCTCGGCGGCCGAGGCCGCCGACCTTACCGCGGTGGGCCAGGTGGTCCGCCGCGGTAAGCGTCTGTCGAATATCGAGGTCACCGTGTCCGACGGCACCGGGCAGGTGGTGGCCAAGGCGTTGGCCACCTACAACTTCGCTTAGGCCGCGCCGGCCTCGTCCGCAGCCAGCAGGTCCCGCACCCGGGGAATGACCTCGGTGCCATACAGCTCGACGTTTTGCATGCCCAGCCCCGGCTGCGCCGCCTGGTACACCAGGCTGAACCGGTCGGCACCGAGACCACGAATGGTTTTGGCCATCTTGGCCGCCACCGTGTCGGGTGAACCGACATACAGCGATCCCGACTTCACCTCGGCCAGGTACTCCTCGTACCGCGGCGCCGGCCAGCCACGCTCACGCCCGATCGTGGTGCGCAATTCCCGGAATCCGGGCCAATACTGTGCGATCGCCTCCTCATCGGATTCTGCGATATGCCCCGGGCTGTGAATGCCGAGCGGCATCGGCTCGGTGACACCGAGCTGATCTTGAGCCCGCCGGTAGAGGTCGACGTACGGCTCGAATCGCATGGGGTCACCACCGATGATCGCCAGGATCATGGGTATGCGGTACCGCACGCTGCGAACCACCGACTCCGGCGATCCGCCCACGCCCACCCACGCCCGCAAACCGTTCTCCGTCTTGGGATACACCTCGACGTTGTCCAACCCGGCGCGCAGCTTCCCCGACCAGGTCACCGGGTCTCCCGGCAGCAGCTTGGCCATGAGATCGAACTTCTCCTCGAAGAGTTCGTCGTACTCCGCCAGGTCGTATCCGAACAACGGGAAGGAATCCGTGAACGACCCCCGGCCAAGCACGACCTCGGCACGGCCATTGGAGATTCCGTCGAGGGTCGCGAACCGCTGATACACCCGCACCGGATCGTCAGTACTGAGCACCGTCACGGCGGTCGCGAGGGTGACCCGCTCGGTACGCGCCGCGATCGCGGACAGCATCATCTCCGGGGACTCCCCCACGAACTCGGTGCGGTGATGCTCCCCGATGGCGAAGATGTCGACACCAACCTCATCGGCGCGCACGCCTTCCTCGACCACAGCCCGGATCGCTTCCGGGTTGGTCATACCCGCGGGAACGTCGGCGAACGTGTCCAATCCAAACTGCACGTGATTAGTCATGACTCCATAAACGGACTGCGGTCCGGTTATGTTCCCGATACCCTCCGCGCTAGTGTCGGAGCCGATGTCCTCCCTGCCGCTATCCCGTCGTTACCGCGCGTTCGCAGTGCTCAGCGCCCTGCTCTTGGCCCTTACGGTTCCCGGTGTCGCTCGCGCGGATACCGCGGCACCACCACCTGAGGGCCCGGCGCAGGCATGGCTGGTGGCCGATCTGGACTCCGGCCAGATCCTCGCCGCCCGCGATCCCTACGCGTCGCATGCACCCGCGAGCACCATCAAGGTCCTGCTGGCCCTGGTCGCACTCGACGAGCTGCCACTGGATGCCACCGTGGTGGCCGATGCCGCCGACTCCCATGCCGAATGCAACTGTGTGGGCATCAAGGCGGGACAGGTCTACACAACCCACGACCTACTCGAGGGCGCGCTGCTGGAATCCGGTAACGACGCCGCCAACACCCTCGCTCACATGCTGGGCGGCCGTGAGGCGGCGGTCGAGAAGATGAACGCGAAGGCAGCGGCACTCGGGGCAACCGGGACGCACACCGCTTCCCCCTCCGGACTGGACGCGCCAGGCATGGACATGCGCTCCACCCCGCACGATCTGGCCGTGATTTTCCGTGCGGCACTGGCCAATCCGGTATTCGCGGAGATCACCCGCCAGCCGGCCGCCGACTTCCCCGGCCGCGTGCTGCACAACCAGAACGAGCTGATGTACCGCTATCCGGGAGTGATCGGCGGTAAGACGGGCTTCACCGACATCGCTCGCAAGACCTACGTGGTAGCCGCCGAACGCGACGGTAAGCGCCTGGTCGTGGTGATGATGTACGGCCTGGTGCACGAGGGCGGCCCAACCTACTGGGATCAGGCCGCGAGCCTGTTCGACTGGGGTTTTGCCAACGACGGCCAGGTCACCGTCGGCTCCCTCTAGACCTTGGAATTGAGCACCTGAAGCACAGTTTCGCCCACCCGCACCCGGCACATGGCAACCGCCAGCGCGACAGCGTCTTTCGGCGAGATCTGGGCCACCGCATTGCCGCCCGCGGCCGCCTCCTGAACCGCCGCCAGCTTTCCGGCGTCGTCCATTGTGTTGAATTCCCCGCAGAGGGTGTCCGCCTGAGCGGTTGCCGGGACCGCAACCGCCAGCCCTAGGCTCATCATCACCGCCACGGCAAAACGCATGGCCGAACTCTAACGAATCTGCCCGCGCAGCATGATGAGGTCCGGCCGCGAGAGCACCTGCGGCCCCACGCGGGGGTCCTGGTGATACCCGACCACATCGGCGGGCGCACCATGCTCAAGCCCCGGCCGTCCCAGCCAGTCCCGGGCCCGCCATGACGCCGCACCCAGCGCATCGGTGGGGTCCATGCCGATGCGCGTGAGCGCGGCCACCTCATCGGAGATGCGCCCGTGTGCGATCCCGCCGCCGGCGTCGGTACCCGCGTAGATCGGGATTCCGGCGTCATACGCGTTCCCGACGGTGGTGTGCAGACCCGCGTAGAGAGCGCGCATGTGCTGGGCGTAGACCGGGTATTTCGTTGCGGAGTCGGCGATTCCCGGGAAGTTCTCGATGTTTATGACGGTCGGAACCAGCGCGGTACCGTGCTCGACCATCAGGGCGATGGTGTCATCGGTGAGTCCGGTGCCATGCTCTATGCAGTCGATCCCGGCCCGGATCAAGCCGGGCAGCGCATCTTCACCGAAAACGTGTGCGGTAACGCGCGCACCGTTGGCGTGTGCGACAGCGATGGCCTGCTCGAGAATCGCATCGGACCACAGCGGGGCGAGGTCGCCGACGGAGCGGTCGATCCAGTCCCCCACCAGTTTCACCCAGCCGTCACCCCAACGCGCCTGGAGGACAATGGCTTCCGGAAGTTGCGACTCGTCCTCGATATCGATGGGCAACCCGGGGATGTAGCGCTTGGGTTTGGCCAGGTGCCTGCCCGCGCGGATGATCCGCGGCAGGTCCTCTCGCTCATCGAAGCCGCGAGTGTCCACCGGAGATCCGGCATCACGCAACAGCAGTGCACCCACGTCACGCTCGGCCTCGGCCTGTGCGACCGCTTCTTCCAGCGAGGTCGGACCATGCGGCCCGACGCCAACATGGCAATGCGCATCGACAAGCCCGGGCAGCAGCCAGCCGCCGTCGAAGACGGTGTCGGCACCTGAGATCGGTTCCCGGCTTATGACGCCGTCGTGCACCCACAGATCGATGGGCTCTTCCGAGGGAAGAGTTCGTCCCCGCAGGTGTGCGAGCATCGGCTCAGTTCTTGGGGAACTTCAGCTTCGAGATGTCGATATCGGCCAGACCGGGAGGCAGCTCGCCGAGCCCCTCTGGCATCCCGGAAAGATCTGGGAATCCGGCCGGCATACCCGGCGGCATACCGGGGAATCCGCCCCGGATCTTCGGCTGCGTCGGGCCCCGCGAGCCCTTCTTGCCCTTCTTGGTGTTCTTACCGCCCTTGCGATTGCTCTTGCGGTTGATGGCGCCCATACCCATACGGCCCGCCATCGACGACATCATCTTGCGTGCCTCGAAGAAACGGTCCACCAGCTGGTTGACCTCCGAGACCGTCACGCCCGAACCGTTGGCGATCCGCAGCCGCCGGGACGCGTTGATGATCTTCGGGTCGCTTCGTTCGGCAGGGGTCATACCGCGAATGATGGCCTGCACCCGGTCGAGTTGTTTGTCATCGACGGCGGCCAGCGCGTCCTTCATCTGGCCGGCACCCGGCAGCATGCCCAACAGGTTGCCGATGGGCCCCATCTTGCGGATCGCGAGCATCTGCTCCAGGAAGTCCTCGAGCGTGAGTTCTCCGGAGGTGATCTTCTCGGCCGCAGCCAAAGACTGTTCGGCGTCGAAATGCTGTTCGGCCTGTTCGATGAGGGACAGCAGGTCACCCATGCCCAGGATGCGGCTCGCCATCCGGTCCGGGTGGAAGACATCGAAGTCCTCAAGCTTCTCGCCGGTCGACGCGAACAGGATCGGGGTGCCGGTGATCTCGCGTACCGAGAGTGCGGCACCACCACGGGCGTCACCGTCGAGCTTGGTCAGGACGACACCGGTGAATCCGACACCCGCACGGAAGGCTTCAGCGGTACTCACTGCGTCCTGACCGATCATGGCGTCGAGGACGAACAGCACCTCGTCGGGATCGACGGCTTCGCGGATCCGGGCGGCCTGGTCCATCAGCTCGGCGTCGATACCGAGACGGCCGGCGGTGTCGACGAGCACCACATCGAAGTGTTGAGCCTTGGCATGGGCCAGGCCGTCTCGGGCCACCGCAACCGGGTCGCCGACCAGCGAGCCGACCTCCAGGCCGCCGGTCGAGGTGCCCGGATGCGGGGCGAAGACGGAAACCCCGGCGCGTTCACCAACCACCTGAAGCTGGTTCACCGCACCTGGGCGCTGCAGGTCGCAGGCCACCAGAAGCGGGGTATGGCCTTGTCCTTTAAGCCATTTGGCCAGCTTGCCGGCGAGGGTCGTCTTACCGGCACCTTGCAGACCGGCAAGCATGATCACGGTCGGCGGAGTCTTGGCGAACGCCAGCTGACGGGTTTCCCCACCCAGAATGCCGATGAGCTCTTCGTTGACGATCTTGACGACCTGCTGCGCCGGGTTCAGCGCACCGGAAACCTCGGCACCCTTGGCACGTTCCTTGATGCGCCCGATGAAGGTACGCACCACGGGCAGCGCGACATCGGCTTCCAGCAGCGCCAGCCGGATGGTCCGGCAGGTCGCGTCGATATCGGCGTCGGACAGACGTCCCTTACCCCGTAGGCCAGCAAGGGCGTCGGTCAACCGGTCAGACAGCGATTCAAACACGTCGACCAGCCTAGCTGGCGAGGATATCGACGCTGTAGCACCGCCGACACGCCGCATGGCGGCGGTTTCGTATCGCACGTGTCCGCCATGAGACGACGTGTCGGCGATGGGTGACTAGCTGGCGGCCTTCTTCGGCTCGGGTGCGGCCGCAGGCAACACCGAGGCGATGGCTGCCTCCAACACTGCCTGCTCAGGACCGGTGCTGAGGCAGAAGGTGTCGACCACCGAAGATCCGAGGGTGTTGACCCTGGCCCATGCGATGTCCACGCCGTGTCGCTCCAAGGTCGCGGTGATGCGCGCCAGCAGCCCTGGGGCGTCGGAGGTACGGATCTCCACAATCTGCTGGTCGAGATTCCCGGCGGGCTCGAACCAGCGGATGCGCGGTGGCGCCGGCACGTAATTGGTGGGAACCGCGGGTGTCGCATCCCCAACGAGGCCGGTTGAGAACTGCGCGGACTCGCGTTCGCGCTCATCGAGCGTGGCGATGATGTCGGTATCGCCGTCGATAGCGGAGATCAGCTGCTGGCGCAGCAGCCCCGCCGCCGGAGGCGAACCGAACCGCGGCGACACCTCGAAGGTGTTAATAGCTGAGCCGGCGTGGCTGGCCACCGAGGCCGAGAACACCCGCAACGAATTCAGCGACAGCACCCCGGCGGCCTTGTAGAGCAGCCCGCGCTGATCGGGCGCGATCATGCTCACGGTGTACATGTGTGGCGACCCCGCAGGAACCAGGCGCACCTGAACCCCACCGTCGGCCGCCAGCGAAAGCAGTTCCGGATCAATGGGATCGGGTTCGGGCAGCGGTTCACCACGCATCACCATCCGGCATTTGCGCACCAACTCCCCGATCAGCGACGCCTTCCAGTCGCCCCACACCCCTGGACCGGTGGCCAGCGAGTCCGCCTCGGCAAGCTGCTGCAACAGCTCCAGCAGCAGCAGATCGCCCCCGAGTGTATTGACCACGGTGTCAATGGTTTCCGGGTCGCCAAGATCGCGCCGAGTGGCGGTGTTGGGCAGCAGCAGGTGATAACGCACGATCCTGGACAGCAAGTCCACATCGGACGGCCACAGCCCCAGCCGGGTACCGATCTGCACGGCCAGATCCGCCCCGACAACGCTGTGATCACCGCCGCGCCCCTTGCCGATGTCGTGCACCAGTGCACCGAGAACCAGCAGATCAGGGCGAGGGACCCTGGTGGTGAAGGCGCTCGCCTGCGCGACCGTTTCGACAAGATGCCTGTCGACCGTCCAGATATGCACGATGTCGCGTGGCGGCAGATCCCGCACAGGCCCCCATTCAGGGAAGAGCCTGCCCCACAACCCTGTTCGGTCCAGCGCCTCGATGGTGGCGACCGCGTGCGGACCGGCCTCCAGGAGCACCAACAAATCCTTCAGCGCCTCCCGTGGCCACGGCGCACGAAGCTCCGGTGCCGATTCGGCAAGACGACTCAACGTGGACGAGGAGATCGGCAGTCCGGTGGTCGCCGATGCCGCCGCCACCCGCAGGATCAGCGACGGGTCGCGCTCGGGACGAGCATCGCGGGCCAGCACCACCTCCCCGGCATGCTCCACCACACCCTCGTCTAGCGGACGCCGAACCGTGCGCCGCAGGGCCGAAATGCCCCGTCGAGGAATCGAATTACTGGCTGTCCGCAGCCCTACATCTACCGAGTAGCTGATGGTGCGGGCGGCGTCGGACAGCATTCTGGCCAGATCGAACCGATCGCCGATACGCAGCGCCGCGCCGATCTCGTCAGCGAACTGAGCCAGCAGTTGATCGCGCTCCCGTCCGGCGACCCGATGCAGTTCGGTGCGCACATCCAGGATGACCGAGTGCGCACCGTCGAACGACTTCGCCAGCCCGCTATCGGTGAGCTGGGCGATGGCCAGCGCCCGAAGTAGCTGAACATCGCGCAGACCGCCACGGCCTGACTTCAGATCAGGTTCGGCCCGGTGGGCGATCTCGCCGCTGCGCCGCCAACGTGCCTGCGTGTACTCGATCAACTCGTCGAGTCGTGTCCGGATCTGCGAACGCCATTGCTGGCGTACGCCCCCGATCATCAGGCTGGACAACTGCGCGTCCCCGGCGATATGCCTGGCATCGAGCAGCGCCAATGCCGCCGACATCTCCTGTCCGGCGACGTGCAGGGTGTCGGCCACCGTGCGGACACTGTGGTCGAGCCGAATATTGGCGTCCCACAACGGGTACCACAGGCCGTCCGCGACCTCACTGAGAGTCTCCGTCGAGATGTTCTCGTCGTGCAGCAGCACCAGATCCAAATCCGAGTGCGGCAGCATCTCGCGGCGGCCGAGTCCACCGAGTGCCACGATGGCGAATCCACTGGAGTCGGTGATGCCGACCTCAGCGGCCTTGGTTGTCAGCCAAAGCTCATTGAGGTCGGTCATCGCCTCGCGAATCGCGCCGGCATTCAGCCGGCCGCTATCACCGAGCAGCTGCGCCCTGGCGGCCACGAGGTCCGTTGCGGCGCCCATGTGATTACCGTCCTAAGTGTTAGAGGGCATCGGCGCCCCGCTCGCCGGTGCGCACCCGCACCACCGAGTCAACGGGGCTCACCCAGACCTTGCCGTCGCCGATCTTGCCGGTGCGTGCGGCGGTCACAATGACCTCCACCACCTTGTCGACAGCGCTGTCGTCTACCACTACCTCGACACGAACCTTCGGCACGAAGTCCACCGAGTACTCAGCACCGCGGTACACCTCGGTGTGGCCCTTCTGCCGGCCGTAGCCCTGCACCTCGCTGACCGTCATGCCGAGGATGCCCGCCTGCTCCAGGCCAGTCTTGACATCTTCCAGCGTGAACGGTTTGACGATCGCGGTGACCAGCTTCATGTCCCTCATTCCTCCCTGCCGCTGCTGTGGCGGCCGATGACCGAACCACTTCCCAGTGCGACAAAGTCGTATGCACCTTCAGCGTGTTGGGATTCGTCGGCTCCCGCCGCCTCTCCCTCGTCGCTGATGCGCAGGCCAATGGTGTACTTCACGATGAATGCAACGATAGCGGTGCCTATTGCCGAATAGAGCAGAACCGCCCCGGCGCCAAGGGCTTGGCGCCACAACTGTTCTAGTCCGCCGCCGTAGAACAGACCGGCCACGGCCGCACCGGTCTCGGGCGCGGCGAACAAACCGATGAGCAACGTGCCGACGATTCCACCGACCAAGTGCACACCGACAACATCCAACGAGTCATCGAATCCTAGCTTGTACTTCAGGCCGACGGCGAGCGCGCACAGGATGCCGGCGATGACGCCAATGGCAAGGGCGCCAGCCACATTCACCGAAGAGCAGGACGGTGTGATGGCCACCAGGCCCGCCACGATTCCCGACGCCGCACCCAGCGAGGTGGCATGCCCGTCCCGAATGCGCTCGGTGAGCAACCAGCCCAGCATCGCCGCGGCGGTGGCCACGGTGGTGGTCACAAAAGTCGAGCCAGCCAAACCATTGGAGCTCGTCGCCGAACCGGCGTTGAACCCATACCAGCCGAACCACAGCAGACCGGCGCCGAGCATGACGAACGGCAGGTTGTGCGGTCGCATCGGCGTGCCCGGCCAGCCCTTGCGCTTACCGAGTATCAGCGCCAGCACCAGGCCGGCGGTACCGGCATTGATATGCACCGCGGTACCACCGGCGAAGTCAATTGCCTTGAGCTGGTTGGCAATCCATCCACCCTTCTCGGCGGCCGCGCCATCGAATGCGAAAACCCAGTGAGCGACCGGGAAGTACACGATCGTGACCCACAGACCCGCGAACAACAGCCAGGATCCGAACTTCAACCGATCGGCCACCGCACCGGAAATCAGGGCAACCGTGATGATGGCGAACATCAACTGAAAGGCCACAAACACCGTCGCGGGGATAGTTCCTACCAGCGGGATGTTGACGACCTCGGCCGCCTCGATCCCATTAGCCGGATCGGCGATCACAGCCTCGGCAGCATTACCACCGATGAGGCCCTTGAGTCCGAAGAACTGCGCCGGGTTACCGAACAGCCCCGAGACATCGTTGCCGAAAGCCAGCGAGTACCCATAGAGCACCCAGAGCACCGTCACCAGGCCCATCGCACTGATGCTCATCATGATCATGTTGAGCACGTTCTTCGCGCGGACCATGCCGCCGTAGAAGAAGGCCAGGCCGGGTGTCATCAATAACACCAGCGCGGCGCTGGCCAGCATCCACGCAGTGTCTCCGGTATTCGGGACACCCATTATCGGGAAACCATCCACTAGCGGCATTCCTCTCGGGGATCTTGAAGCTTGAACTCTGCCCATGCAGAGTGCGCAGCGGATGTTTCCGAGAGAGCGCGCGTGTGTTTCGCGTCTGTTACCGGTTCCCGACACTCACGCCGAGTGCGAGTGTGACGCGAAAATCGGGCCCGGAAACCGCGTGAGACTCGCGCTCAGCGGCCAAACCCCGGTACTACCCCAACAGCGCGTCGACGAAGGCCGGGGGCTCGAATGGGGCCAGATCGTCGGGGCCCTCCCCCAGGCCAACCAGCTTCACCGGCACGCCAAGTTCACGCTGCACGTGAAAAACAATGCCGCCCTTGGCCGTTCCGTCGAGTTTGGTGAGCGCCACCCCGGTGATGTCTACCACGTCAGCGAACACCCGGGCCTGCGCTAAGCCGTTCTGCCCAATCGTGGAGTCGAGAACCAGCAGCACCTCATCGACCTCGGCACGCCGTTCCACGACGCGTTTGATCTTGCCCAGCTCATCCATGAGTCCGGTCTTTGTGTGCAGTCGTCCGGCGGTATCGATCACCACCACATCGGCACCTTCGCGGATCCCGGCGTCGACGGCGTCGAAGGCGACCGAGGCGGGATCGGCCCCCTCGGCACCCCGCACCACCTGAGCACCCACCCGCTGCCCCCAGGCCTGCAACTGGTCGGCCGCTGCGGCACGGAAGGTATCCGCGGCCCCGAGCACCACCCGGCGTCCGTCGGCGACCAGCACCCGGGCCAGCTTGCCGACGGTGGTGGTCTTGCCCGTGCCGTTCACCCCGACGATGAGCAGCACCGAGGGTTTGTCGTTGTGCGGCAGCGCCTTGATCGACCGGTCGAGGTCGGGCTGCAACTCATCGATGAGCACCTCGCGCAGCAGAGTCCGCGCCTGTGCCTCGGTGCGTACGCTGCGCGCGGCCATCTCGCTGCGCAGTCTGTCCACGATCGACGTGGTAACCGCGGTGCCCAAGTCGGCGATCAGCAGGGTGTCCTCGACCTCCTCCCACGATTCCTCGTCGAGGTCACCCGCCCCCAGCAGGCCCAGCAGGCCCCGGCCCACAGCATTCTGCGAACTGGCCAGCCGTCCCCGCAATCGATCGAGGCGTCCTGCCACCGGCGCGATCTCATCGAGCACTGGCGCGGGGTCGGGCTCTGGTTCCGGTTCGGCCTCAGCTGCGGGCTCGGGTTCGGGAGTAGGTTCCGGTTCCGGCTCCGTGACCGGCTCGGGCAGCGGTTCCGGTTCAGCTGCGGGTTCAGGCAGCTGGACATTGGAGATGGTGCGCCGCGGCGCGTCCCGCGGAACTTCGGCGTCATCACCCACACTGGGCACGGGAGTTGTCTGCGCTCCGCCCTCACTGAAGGTGATGGTGGACCCGGCGCTGTATCCGCCGGAACGGTCGGCCGGTGTGGCACCCTCGGTGATCCCCGCGTTTGTGTCGGAACGTGTCAGGCTGATACGACGGGAGCGGTAACGCACCAGTCCGAAAACCAATGCGGCAAAAACCACGACGGCGACGATCGCAATGGCGATCCACACTTCAAAAGGCACCAGGGCATTGTTACAGGAACGCAAGAAGCGCCACATTGACGCCTGCCTGAGCGATCCAGTGCAGTACGTCACCCGAACCACGGGACTGGAACGACTCGACCTGCCGTATATGGCGTTGCCCAATTCCAGCCTCGCCGGGGTTGACCTGTCCACCGAGTTTCTGGGCAAGCGATTGGCCGCTCCCGTCCTCATCGGAGCGATGACCGGCGGCGCGAAACTTTCGGCCACCATCAATCGCAACCTCGCGGCTGCCGCCCAAGAGCTGGGCATCGGCATGATGCTGGGTTCGCAACGGGTGATGCTGGTCGACCCTGACAGCGCCGCGACGTTCGCGGTGCGCGAGGTAGCACCCGACATCCTCCTGATCGGCAACATCGGGCTGGCACAGCTCGGCAACACCGCGGCCGCCGCGCAGCTCAACGACCTGGTACAGCGGGTGGGGGCGGACGCGCTGGCGGTGCACACCAATCCGCTGCAGGAGGCCGTGCAGCCCGACGGCGACACCGATTTCACCGGCCAGGTGTATCGGCTCGCCGAGCTGACTCACGCGGTCGAGTTTCCGGTGCTCCTCAAGGAGGTCGGCCATGGCATCAGTGGCGCCGCAGCACGCCGCCTCAGCGGATGCCGTCTTGCGGCCATTGATGTCGCCGGCGCGGGCGGCACGTCCTGGGCCCGGGTGGAACAGTTCGTCAGGTTCGGCGCCATCACCTCCCCCGAGCTCGCCGAATGGGGTATCCCGACAGCCGATGCGCTCGTCGAGGTGCATGCCGAGCTGCCGCACCTGCCTCTCGTCGGCTCGGGCGGCATACGCACCGGGATGGACGCTGCCAAGGCGATCGCGCTGGGCGCGAGCGTCGTGTCTGTCGCGCTCCCTCTCTTGGCACCGGCGGTGCAATCGCCGCAGGCAGTGATCGCCTGGCTCGAACAATTCCTCGACGAGCTGCGCATCGCCATGCACTGCGCCGATGTCAACACGATCGCCCAGCTGCGGCGAGTTTCACTGCGTCCCCGCTCAAGCCCCCGCTAAACAGGCCAGACCCGTCATACACTGCGGGAGTCACACCGTGTTGGCTGTGTTTTGGGTCCCAGGAGGTTCTTGGCATGAATATCCAATTCGGGGGACGTAATAAGTTTCGGGCCGTGGCGCGGACCCTGGCGGTCGCCGTCGCAGTGTTGTTGATATCGGCCGGCATCGTGCGGGCGCCCGTGGCGCGAGCCGACTCCCTGCTCGATTTCACCGGCACCACCGTCTCGGGCGCGCCCTTCAACGGTGCCAGCCTCAAGGGCAAGCCGGTCGTGCTGTGGTTCTGGGCCGCCTATTGCCCATTCTGCAACGGCGAGGGACCGCATGTGAGCGCGGTATCGGCGGCTAATCCCCGCGTCACCTTCGTCGGCATCTCCGGCCGCGGTTCGGTGGGAGAAATGGAGGGATTCATTTCCCGCTACAACCTTCACTTCACCAACCTCAACGACGCCGACGGTTCGTTGTGGCGGCAGTTCGGTGTGCCCTGGCAGCCGGCCTACCTGTTCATCAACTCCAACGGGACCTCGGACTTTGTGAACAACCCGACATCGTCGATGTCCGAACAGGAGCTCAGCGACCGGGTGAAGGCACTGACCTGACCTCACTCGCCTTCACAGCCGGGCTGATCGCCGCGCTCAACCCGTGCGGATTCGCGTTACTGCCGGTCTATCTCGCCCTCGTGGTACGCGGACCCGGTGCCGACATCGGGAAGTCGCGCGCGTTGGCTCGCGCGGTCATCGCCACCGTGGTGATGGCGGCCGGGTTCGTCGCGGTCTTCACCGTTTTCGGGTTGTTGACGGTGTCGGTGGCGTCCGTGGTGCAGCGATATCTGCCGTTTGTGACGGTGGTCTTCGGAATCGGCCTGGTGATCCTCGGCCTGTGGCTGTTGTCCGGCCGCGACATCATCGCGCTTATGCCCAAGGTGCTGGATGCGAACGCCCCCACCACCCGGCTGGGCTCCATGTTCGGCTACGGCGTGGGATACGCGGTGGCCTCGTTGTCCTGCACCATCGGCCCCTTCCTGGCAGTCACCAGTACCACCTTTGAAAGCGGCTCCCTGTTCGACGGTGTCATGGTCTATCTGGCATACGCCTCCGGTATCACCCTCGTGGTGGGCACGCTGGCGGTGTCCACCGCGTTGGCAAGCACGGTGCTGCTGAACGCCATGCGGCGCGCATTGCCCTATCTGAATCGGATCAGCGGCGCCATCCTTCTGGTGGTCGGCGCCTACGTGGGCTATTACGGCAGCTACGAGGTCAGGCTGTTCCACGCCAACGGCAACCCCGACGACCCGATCATCAACGCGGCCGGGAAGATTCAGCGCACAATCTCAGGCTGGGTGTATCTGCACGGTGCCTGGCCGTGGTTGTTCATCCTCGGGCTGGTGGCGGTCGGCGCGGCCATTTGGTGGCGTAATACTGCGAAGGAATAGCTCACCGGGCGTAGCATCATATGCATGACTAGCAATGAGACCGTCGCGCCCGAGACCTCTTCGAGCTGCGACAACCCGAACTGCACCTGCACCAACTGTCAGTGTGGGGCCAACTGCTCCTGCGGCTCCGATAAGTAGCCGCAGGGAATACTCAAGGCGCACGCGTGCGTTCGCCGTGAGGTGACCACACCGGAGTTCGCCCCGTACGGATTCTTCACTCACTACGCGACGGTCGATGCCGACCTGCTGCGGGCGGTCGAGAATCTTGGCTTTGATACCGCGTGGCTGGGCGGCTCGCCTCCCGCCGATTTACCGTGGGTAGATCCACTGCTCTCCGCCACCGAGCGGATCCGGATCGTGACCGCGATCGTGAACATCTGGTCGGCGCCCGCCCGGGAAACCGGCCAATCGTGGCAGCGCATCCAGGCCGCTCATCCCGGGCGGTTCATTCTGGGCATTGGCGCTGGCCACCCGGAAATTGATAGCGGCGTTGCCTACAAGCCGTACACCGGTCTCGTCGACTACCTCAATGTTCTCGACGAAGTCGGTGTTCCCAAGGAAGGCCGGGCGCTCGCCGCGCTGGCCGAGAAGTCGCTCAAACTCGCCGCGGACCGCTCCGCGCTGGCTCACCCATATCTCACAACGCCATCGCATACCCGTTGGGCGCGTGAGCTTCTGGGGCCCGGCGCGATCATCGTGCCGGAACAGAAGGTGGTACTGACCACCGATGCCGATGAGGCCCGCGCCCTCGGCCGCCAGGCCCTGGACATGTACCTCGGCCTGACCAACTATCTGACCATGCTGGAGCGTTTCGCGGGCAGCAAGGAAGACCTGGTCAAACCCGGGAGCGACAAGCTGGTGGATGCCCTCATCGCTTACGGCACCCCCGAACAGATCGCGGCCCGGCTCCAGGAACATCGGGACGCCGGCGCCACCCAGGTGGCCATCCAGGTACTGGGCGACCCCGCCAAACGTGCTGAGACGCTAGGTGTTTTGGCTCGCGAGCTGGGTCTCTAGGCCGCGCATGCGCTGCGAGACCACCTGCGTGATGCCGTCATCACGCATGCTGACGCCGTAGAGCGCGTCCGCGACCTCCATCGTCGGCTTCTGGTGAGTGATCACGATGAGCTGCGACTTCTCACGCAGCTGCTCGAACAGGCCGATCAGGCGCTGCAGGTTGACGTCGTCGAGCGCGGCTTCGACCTCGTCCATCACATAGAAGGGCGAGGGCCGCGCGCGGAAGATCGCCACCAGCATGGCGACCGCGGTCAGCGACTTCTCACCACCGGAGAGCAGTGACAGGCGCTTGACCTTCTTACCCGGGGGGCGCGCCTCCACTTCGATACCGGTGGTGAGCATGTCATTGGGGTCGGTGAGCACCAACCGGCCTTCACCGCCGGGGAACAACGACGAGAACACGCCCTTGAACTCGTGCTCCACATCGGCGTACGCCTCGGTGAAGACCTGCAGAATGCGCGCGTCGACGTCGGCGACGACGTCGAGTAGATCCTTGCGGGCCGCCTTGACATCCTCGAGCTGTGTGGACAGGAAGTTGTAACGCTCCTCCAGGGCCGCGAACTCTTCCAGAGCAAGAGGATTCACCTTGCCAAGCTCGCGTAGATCCTTCTCCGCACGCTTGGCGCGGCGCTCCTGAGTGTCCCGATCGAACGGCATGGGCTGCGGCGCGTTCACCTGCTCACCGCGCTCGCGGGCCTGCTCGTATTCGTCTAGTTCCTGCTGCGAGGGCGGCAACTCGACATGCGGACCGTACTCAGCGATGAGGTCGTCGGCGGCCATACCGAACTGTTCGAGAACCTGCTCAGAGAGCTGCTCGATACGCAGGGCCGCTTGGGCCTTGGCAACTTCATCGCGATGCAGCGCATCGGTCAGACGCGCCAGGCCTTGCGTATGTTCGCGGACCTCGTCGCGCACCGCACCCATCGCGGCGGTGTGCTGCGCGCGGGTCGCGCCGAGCAAGTCCCGACGCGCGGACGCCGCGGCGACCACGTGTTCGAGGCGAGCCGCAACCAACCGTCCCGACTCGGCCACCGCGGCCGCGACCGCGGCCGCCCGCATCCGGCTGGCCGCCGCCCGCTCGGCCCGCACACGCGCCTCACGCTCGGCCGTCGCGGCACGGCGCAACGAATCAGATTTACCGCGAACGGAATTCACCCGCTCCTCGGAGGTACGTACCGCCAGGCGCGCCTCGATCTCAACCGAACGCGCCTCTTCCAGTTCGATGGCCATGTCGTCGCGGTCAATCGGCTCGTCATCGAACAGGTTGGGCGCCTCTTCGGCATTGCGCAACCGCGACTCGACCTCGGCCAGCTCCTCCATCGTCTTGGCGCGGCCCAGTTCGAGCTGATCACGTTGCAGGGTGAGCTTTTTCACCTCATCGGAGGCAACACGCACGTCTTGACCGACCCGGCCCAGCTGCTCATACACCGCGGAGATGGCCGCATCGGATTCATTGAGAGCGGCCAGGGCCTGCTCGGCAGTGTCCTGACGGGCGGTCTGCTCCGCCAGCGCGCCGGCCAACGCGGCGGAAATCTCGCCCACCTGAGTCTCGGTGGACCGCAGCTCTTCCCCCGCAGCCTCGATGGCGGCCTGGACCTCCAGCGTGCTCTGCTTCTTGTCGGAGCCGCCGGCAACCCATCCGGCGCCCACCCGGTCGCCGTCGATGGTCACAGCCCGCAGCAATGGGTTGGCCAGCACCACTTCGATGGCGGCGCCCAGCTCATCGACGACCACCACCGAGGCCAGCATTGCCGACACCGCCGTGGCCAGCCGCTCGGGCGCCTCCACCAGATCGGCCGCCCAGTGTGCCCCGGACGGCAGAGCGATCGCCGGACGTGTGTGCGTGTGTGCGGGCCAGTCGCCGAACACAATCGCTGCTCGTCCGCCGTCGGAGGCCTTCAGTGCGGCCACCGCCGCCTGCGCCGCAGCGGGATTCTCGGCGGCCACCGCGTCCGCGGCCGGGCCCATCGCGGTCGCGATGGCACCCTGATAACCGGGTCGCACCTTGACCAGCTGCGCGATAGATCCGAAAATTCCTGCACCACTGCAATTCTCGGCGAGCCAGGCCGAGCCGTCCTTGCGTTCCAGGCCAATGGCCAGCGCGTCGATACGCGCCTTGAGCGAGGCGATCTGCCGTTCGGCCTGCCGTTCGGCCGACTGCAGCTCTGCCACGCGTTCATTGGCGATCGACAACGCCGAGACCGAGCGCTCGTGGTGCTCGTCCAGTCCGACCTCGCCCTGGTCCAGCTCGGCCACCCGCGCCTTGACCGTGTCGAACTCGGTCTGTGCGACCTCGCCGCGCACCGTCGCCTCCCCGATCGCATCGGTGAGTCGCTGCGCCTGACCGTCAATCGATTCCAGTCGCGTACGCATCGTGTCGACCTGACCGGTAAGCCGGGCCAGGCCCTCACGGCGGTCCGCCTCGGCAGCGACAGCGGCCAGGTGTTGGCGCTGCGCCTGCGCGACGGCAGCCTCCTTGGCCGACAACTCGGCCTTCGCGGTGGTCAGCTGCTCGGTGACCGTTTCCAGCTGCGCGATCAGCAGTCGTTCCTGCTCGGCCACGCGCTCCGCCTGGGCCTCCAGCTCTTCAGGATCCGGGCCGGTCGGCGCAGTGACGACTTCATCGAGGTGGCTGGCCCGCTCGCCCGCGATCCGGACCGTGGCGCTGACCCGTTCGGCGAGCGCCGAGAGCCGGAACCAGGTCTGTTGCGCCAGCTCGGCCTGCGGCATGAGTTCGCTCAACGCCGTCTCGTGCTCGGTCAGCAGGGCGGTGGCCACGTCGAGCTTCTCGCTGATCTCCGCGTGTTGCTTGCGCAGCGCCGTCTCGGCATCGTTGGTTCCGTCGAAGTCCGCCCGGCGAGTCACCAGGTCATCGGCGGCCAGACGCAGACGTGCATCGCGCAGATCGGCCTGCACTGTGGCGGCGCGGCGCGCGACTTCCGCTTGGCGGCCAAGGGGTTTGAGTTGACGACGTAACTCGGTGGTGAGGTCGGTGAGCCGGGCCAAGTTGGCGGCCATCGACTCAAGCTTCCGAACCGCCTTTTCCTTGCGCTTACGGTGCTTGAGCACACCGGCCGCTTCCTCGATGAAGGCGCGACGATCCTCCGGTCGCGATTCCAGGATCTGCGACAGGCGCCCCTGCCCAACGATGACGTGCATTTCCCGGCCGATGCCCGAGTCGGACAGCAGCTCCTGGACGTCCATCAGCCGGCAGCTCTGGCCGTTGATCTCGTACTCACCGGCGCCGTCCCGGAACATCCGACGGGTGATCGACACCTCGGAGTATTCGATCGGCAGCGCATGGTCAGAGTTGTCGATCGTCAGGGTCACTTCGGCACGGCCCAACGGTGCGCGGGTCGACGTCCCCGCGAAAATGACGTCTTCCATCTTGCCGCCGCGCAGGGCCTTGGCGCCCTGTTCGCCCATCACCCAGGACAGGGCATCCACAACATTGGACTTACCCGAACCATTAGGGCCGACGACGCAGGTGATACCCGGCTCCAGACGCAGAGTCGTCGGCGAAGCAAAGGACTTGAAGCCCTTCAGCGTCAGACTCTTGAGGTGCACAGCGGGCCAGAATACCGGTCTTGGCGCTAACGCTCGCTAAACCCGGAAACAGGCTCGCCGGGCTGCTGCCAGCTATCCACCACAAGATCTACGCGACCTGGCGTTTCACCGCTGTTCAACTTGGCAAGCAGCTGTTCACACTCGGCCTTGTCCCCTTGCGCGACGACGTGTACCCGGCCGTCGCGTGCGTTCGCGGCATATCCGGTCAGGCCGAGTTCAAGGGCGCGGGATCGCACCCACCAGCGGAACCCGACTCCCTGGACATGTCCGTGCACCCAGGCGTCAAGGCGGACCTCAGGACTCAATACTGAAGTTCACCTCGGCTCCGGCTTTCAAGGTGCGCCCCACCGTGCAGACCTGGTCGACGGCACGTTCCACGACGGTCAGTACCCGCGCGCGTTCCTCGGGTGTGAGCGCGCTGAGATCGATGACCATCTTCTCGTCGAGCACCGGGTAGCGCTCCTGCTCCCGATCGGCCGGGCCGCTGACGTCGATGCGCACCTGGTAGTCCTCGCCCAGGCGGCGGGCCAGGGGCTGGTCGCTGGACATCCCGCTACAGGCCGCAAGCGCGATCTTGAGCAGCTCACCGGGGGTGAACACCCCGTCGACAGTCTCTGATCCGATCAGCACTTCGGCACCCCGGGAGCTATGTCCCGTGTAGCGCCGATTGCCCGTACGCTCTACCCATAATGACGTCACGCCCGCAATGCTATGTAATCGCCGCCATCACGGCCGCGATGGCTTTCTGCGCCTCATTTTTCTCGGCGCCAACTGCCGCGGCGGAACCCATAGTCGCGCTAGAGTCACTCTTGCTGCGTCCGTACAGCGAGGTACGGGCGCAGTTGTTGTCTGGTTCGTGGGCGCCTCGCATCGAGGAGCTGGTGTACATCCCGCCCGGCGATCCCAAGATCGTGCCGACGTCCGCCATGCGGCAGACCTTCACGGTGGTCGATACCTGCTTCACCAAACGGATCACTCCGATGGGTATCTATCTTCTGCTGGCCTCACCGGAAACCGTTGAGAAGGTCGGTGCCGACAATTTCCGGGCCACCTACGGTCAGTTGGTGCCCAAGTACCGTCCGGGTTGCGATCCCGACGTTCAACAGATCGATCTGGGCCGCCCACCCTTCTGACCTGTCACTCCTGGAAGCGGTACCCCATCCCCGCCTCGGTGAGCAGGTGTTTCGGATGCGCCGGATCGATCTCCAGTTTGCGTCGTAGCTGCGCCAGATACACACGTAGATAATGAGTTTCGGAGCTGTACGCCGGGCCCCAGACCTCGTGGAGCAGCTCCTTTTGCCCGACAAGTTTTCCGCGGTTACGCACCAGCACCGCCAGCATCGACCATTCGGTAGGCGTCAGATGCACTTCCCTGCCATCGCGAATCACCTTGTGCGACGAAAGATCCACGTCGAATGTTTCGGTGCGGACCACCGGCTCGGCACTGTCCGGTGTGCCGCGGCGCACCGCCGCCCGCAGACGGGCCAGGAATTCGTCCATGCCAAAAGGTTTGGTCACATAGTCGTCGGCACCCGCATCGAGTGCCTCCACCTTGTCTGCCGAGTCGGTACGTGCCGAAAGCACGATCACCGGAACCTCGGTCCAGCCGCGCAGCCCGGCGAGCACCTCGGTGCCATCCATATCCGGCAACCCGAGATCCAGAATGACCACCTCGGGCTGGGTCTCGGCGGCCGCGCGCAGAGCACCCGCCCCCGAGGAGGCCGTCACCACCTCATAGCCACGCGCCGACAGATTGATCCGCAAGGCGCGCAGGATCTGCGGTTCGTCGTCAACCACCAGCACCCGTGTCATCGCAGCACTCCGACACTCGGTAGGTCAACGATCATGGTCAGACCGCCGCCTGCCGTATCGGTCGCGTTCACCGTGCCCTCCATCGCTTCCACGAAACCCCTCACCACCGAAAGTCCCAGCCCCACACCCACTGTGTTGTCACGATCGCCGAGCCGCTGGAACGCATCGAAGGCGGCACCGCGTTTGGACGCCTCCAGCCCTTTCCCGTGGTCGGCGACGATCACCAGCGTGCGGTCCTCTACCTCCTCGTAGCTGACCAGCACCTCTGCCTGTGAGTATCGCAGCGCATTGTCGACAAGGTTGGCCAATACACGTTCCAGCAGGCCCGGGTCTGCCCGAACCACCGCACCGTTCAGGTCCAGATGTACCCGTTTGCGATCGTTCTCGGTGGCACCCAGAAGGGCTCGATGGGCGATTTCCTCGACGTACACCGGCACCGCACGGGGTTTGACGACCCCCGCCGCCAGCCGCGACGAGTCCAGCAGATTGCCCACCAGCGCCGTCAGTTGATCGGTCGACTCCTCCACGGTGGCAAGTAGTTCGGCGGTGTCCTCCGGCGAGAACTCGATGTCCGGACTGCGCAGGCTCGACACGGCGGCCTTGACCGCGGCGAGCGGCGTACGCAAGTCATGGCTCACCGCAGACAACAGTGCCCGCCGCAACCGGTCGGCCTCGGCAAGGGCAGAGGCCTGCGACGCTTCTTCGGCCAGCCGCGCCGAACGAACCAAACCGACCGCCGTTCCGGCGACCACCTGCAGCACCCGCGCGTCGGCGGAGGGCACCGGCGGCCCATTGAGCGCCAATGCGTACGCGCCATCGTCGACCCGGAACACCGAGTCGGCTTCGGACTCCCGTGTGGGCGGGTGCTCCCCGACACTCGCCACGGCCGGTCCCTCCGCGCACAGCAGACTCACCGCGGTCTGGTTGTAGGTGGTGCGTACCCGCTCTAGAAGGGCCGAGAGATCCGAATTCACCAGGACGCCACCGGCGAAGAGCGCCAGCAGCTCGGCTTCACGCGCGGCCCGCCGAGCCTGCCGAGCGCGCGTGGCGGCCGCGTCGACGAGCGCCGCGACCGCGACGGCGGTCACCATGATCATCAGGATGGTCAGTGCGTTGTCGGTCTCGCCGATGGTGAAGCTGTAGCGCGGAGAAACGAACAGATAGTTGAGTAGCAGCCCGGAGATGACGGCCGACACCAGCGCGGTCGACACACCGCCGAGCAATGAAACGGCCAGCACGGCAATGAGAAACAACGCGCTTTTGCTGCCGACCCCGAGCGCGGAGTCGAAGAAATGAATGAACAACGCGGTGGCCGGCGGCACCAGGATCGCCGCCAGCCAGTTGATGATCAGGCGCTTGCGTCCCTCCTGCGGCATGGACCCACTGCGCAGCCTCACCGGCCCGGCGTGCCCATGCGTCACCATGTGCACGTCGATGGCACCCGAGTCTCGGATGACCGCCGCGGCCACCCCTTCGTCGAAGATCCTGGCCCATCGCGAACGCCGTGAGGTACCCAACACCAACTGGGTGGCGTTGACACCGCGGGCGAAGTCGAGCAGCGTTTGCGGTACATCGTCTCCGGTGACGGTCTGCACCGAGGCCCCAATATCGTTGGCCAGTCGGCGTACCCGCGCCATGACCGCCGTCGATGCCCCGACCAGTCCGTCGCCCCGCACCACGTGGACTACCAGGAGTTCGGCGCTCGACTTGGCGGCGATACGGCTTGCCCGCCGCACCAGGGTCTCCGATTCAGGACCGCCCGTGACCGCGACGACTACGCGCTCACGTGCCTCCCAGGTCTTGGTGATCCTGTTATCCGAACGGTATTTGGCAAGCGCGGCGTCCACCTGATCGGCGAGCCACAGCAGCGCCAGCTCACGCAGCGCCGTCAGATTGCCTGTCCGGAAGTAGTTACTCAGCGCCGATCCCACCTTTTCCGGCGCATAAACATTGCCGTGAACCATCCTGCGCCGCAATGCCTCCGGCGTGATGTCCACGAGCTCAACCTGCTCGGCACGTCGCACCACAGCATCGGGGACGGTCTCGCGCTGCACGATTCCGGTGATCTGTTCGACAACGTCGTTCAGGCTTTCCAGGTGCTGCACGTTGATGGTGGTCAGCACATCGATCCCGGCGTCCAGGATCTCGTCGATATCCTGCCAGCGCTTCGGATTCCGGCTACCCGGCGCATTGGTGTGCGCCATCTCGTCGATGAGTACCAGCGCCGGCTTGCGGGCCAGCACCGCATCGACATCCAGCTCGTGCATGAGCGTGCCGCGGTAGGTCGTCTCCTTGGGCGGAATGAGCTCTAAGCCGTCGAGCATCTCCGCGGTCTTGGAGCGACCATGCGTTTCTACCGTTGCCGCGACCACATCGGTGCCACGTCCGGCCCGGCGGTGTGCCTCGTTGAGCATGGCGTAGGTCTTTCCTACACCGGGTGCGGCCCCCAGGTAGATCCGCAAAGTCCCGCGTGCGCGAAGACCGTCAGGCACCGTCTCTCCTTCATCGGCAGGGTGGGCCGGTCAGGCCCAGTGCCACGTTCAGTGTGGGGACGTTGACGCGCGGCTCTCCCAGAATGCCCCATTGCCGGGAAGACGTGTGTGCTTGTACCAACTCCGCGAGCCGCGCCGCGCCCACGCCGGTGGCTGCAGCCACCCGCGGTATCTGCAGCGCCGCATACTCCGGGCTGATATCGGGGTCCAGACTCGAACCGGAACCGGTCACTGCGTCGGCGGGAATCCGTGCGGGATCAACGCTCTCGCGCCGGGCGATGGCGGCTCGGCGAGTATCGATATCCGTCTTCAGCTTCTCACTGTTCGGTCCCTGGTTGGAAGGCACTCCGGCGGCGGGATCGCCACTGGCCCGAGTGTGGAAGTAGGGGTCCGGGCCGGAGGCTTGTGGGTCTACCCCGATGAGTGCGGATCCGACGACACAGCCGTTACGGTCCGTAAGGGGTGAGCCCTCCGCGGATCTGGAATCGATGCGACCGAATAGCCACACTGCGGCCGGGTACGCGACACCGAGTACCACGGTGAGCGACAGCAGCACGACCAGGCCTGCCACACACTGCCGCAGCCACGCGATGGAGATCTTCGTCATTACCAACTCACCCAATTCCCGGTATGAAACGCACAACCAGATCGATCAGCCAGATCCCCACGAACGGAACGATCACGCCGCCAAGCCCGTAGATCAACAGATTTCGCCGCAACAACTCCCCCGCGCCCACCGGCCGGTAACGAACACCCTTGAGCGCCAACGGCACCAGCGCGATGATCACCAGGGCGTTGAAGATGACGGCAGAGAGGATCGCCGACTGCGGAGTGGCCAGTCGCATGATGTTGAGCTCACCCAGCTGCGGGTAGATGCCGCTGAACAACGCGGGCAGGATCGCGAAGTACTTCGCGAGGTCATTGGCCAGCGAGAAAGTGGTCAGCGCGCCCCGGGTGATCAGCAACTGCTTGCCGATGGCCACCACGTCGATGAGCTTGGTGGGATCGGAGTCCAGGTCCACCATGTTCCCGGCTTCCTTGGCGGCCGAAGTCCCGGTGTTCATGGCCACACCCACGTCCGCCTGCGCCAGCGCCGGGGCGTCGTTGGTGCCGTCACCGGTCATCGCGACGAGCCGCCCGGCCTTCTGCTCCCGGCGCAGCAGCTCCAGCTTGTCCTCCGGGGTGGCCTCCGCGACGTAGTCGTCCACACCGGCCTCGGCGGCGATCTGCTTGGCGGTCAACGGGTTATCACCGGTCACCATGACGGTGCGTATTCCCATGGCTCGCATCTGGGCGAAGCGTTCGGCCATGCCGGGTTTGACGACGTCGGAGAGCCGAATCACGCCCAGCAGCCGAGTCTCGGTGCCGTCATAATCGGCCACCACCAACGGGGTGCCGCCCTCGCTGGCCACCTGATCTGCGACCTTGCGGACCGCGACCACCGCAGGGTCATCCTCCTGAACACCGGATAGGCTTGCCACCCAGGTGAACACCGCATCGGCGGCGCCCTTGCGGATCTGCTTGCCGTCGGTGGTATCCAAACCGCTCATCCGGGTGGCCGCGGTGAAGGCCACAAACTCGCCCTCTTGCGAGCCCTCATCGCTTACTTTCCCCGTGGGTTCGCTCCCACCGGCGGCCAGTTCCACAATGCTGCGACCCTCGGGGGTCTCGTCGGCAAGGCTCGAGGCCCGCGCGGCCTGGGCGAGGGCTTCGTGCGTGATGCCTTGCGCCACAATGAATTCGGTGGCTTGCCGGTTACCGAAGGTGATAGTGCCGGTCTTGTCCATCAGCAGGACGTCGATATCACCGGCCGCCTCGACCGCGCGCCCCGACTTGGCCAGCACGTTGTGCTGCACCAGCCGATCCATGCCCGCGATACCGATCGCCGACATCAGGGCGCCGATGGTGGTAGGGATCAAACAGACGAGCAATGCGATGAGCTTGATCGGATCCTGTTGCTCTCCGCCGTAATTGCCCATCGGACCAAGCGCGACGACCGCCAGCAGGAAGATGATGGTGAGCGAGGCCAACAGGATGTTGAGCGCGATCTCGTTAGGTGTCTTCTGACGCGCGGCGCCCTCTACGAGGGCGATCATCCGATCGACGAAGGACTCGCCGGGTGCCGCCGTGATCTGTACGACGATCCGGTCCGACAGCACGGTGGTACCTCCGGTGACGGCGCACCGGTCACCGCCGGATTCGCGGACCACAGGCGCTGATTCACCGGTGATGGCCGACTCGTCTACCGTTGCGATGCCCTCCACTACGTCACCGTCGCCCGGAATCACCTGTCCGGCTTCGACGACCACACGGTCGCCCGGACGCAGCGAACTGCCGGCTACCTCTTCCTCGGTCTCCGTGCCGTCAACGCTATCGTCGGCACGCACCAACTTGCGGGCCACGGTGTCACGCTTGACCTCTCGCAGGCTCGCCGCCTGCGCCTTTCCGCGTCCCTCGGCGACAGCCTCGGCGAGGTTAGCGAACACCACGGTGAACCATAACCAGGCGGTGATGGCCCACGCGAAGATCGACGGATGCAGCGCGGCGAGCACGGTGGTGGCCACCGATCCGACGGTCACCACGAACATCACCGGGTTGCGGGCCATATGCCGCGGATCCAGCTTGCGCACCGCAAGCGGAAGCGCCTTGACCAACTGGGTGGGGTCGAAGACTCCGGTACCGACTGTGCTCTTACTGGTCTTGGACACTATAGGACAGCCTCGGCGATCGGTCCCAGCGCCAGGGCCGGGAAGAAGGTGAGTGCGGCCACCAAAAGAACGGTGCCGGTATGCAATCCGGCGAACATGGGGCCGTGGGTGTGCAGAGTTCCGGCTGACACCGGTGTCTTCTGCTGAGTGGCAAGCGATCCGGCCAGCGCCAGCGTGAAGATGATGGGCAGGAAGCGGCCCAACAACATCGCCACGCCAAGGGATGCCTGGAACCAGTGGCTGGTCACCGTGAGACCACCAAAGGCGCTGCCGTTGTTGTTGGCGGCCGAGGCGTAGGCGTACAACACCTCAGAGAACCCGTGGATGGACTGCGCGCTGCCCGGATCTCCGCTGTTGCCTTGATATCCGGGAGTCGTGGACAGAGCCACCGAGATGCCTGTGCCGATAAGTACGAGGGCCGGCATGACCAGCACGGACAGCGCCGCCATGGTGATCTCGCGTCGTCCGATCTTCTTGCCCAGGAATTTCGGTGTGCGGCCCACCAGCAGCCCACCGACGAACACCGCGATGATGGCCAGCACCAGAATCCCGTAGAGGCCGGTGCCGACACCGCCCGGCGCGATCTCGCCGAACAGCATGTTCAAGATCAGTGCTCCCCCGCCGGCGGCGGTGAAGCTGTCATGGGCGGCATCTACGGCGCCCGTGGAGGTTCCGGTAGTCGCCACCGCGAACAAGCTGGTCGCGGGAATGCCGAACCTGACCTCCTTGCCTTCCATCATGGCACCGGCCGCCTGCGCGGCGATGCCGCGCGGAGTCGACTCCGCCCAGGTGACAAATGCCAGCATGCCGCCGAAAAGGGTGGCCATTACGGACAGGACGGTCAGGCCCTGGCGCTTGTCGCCCACCATCGTCGAGTAGGTGCGGGTCAGGCACACCGGGACGATGAGGATGGCGAGGATCTCGACGATGTTGGTCAGCGGCGTCGGGTTCTCGAAGGGGTGCGCCGAGTTCGCGGCCAGAATGCCGCCGCCGTTGGTTCCGACTTCCTTGATGGCCTCCTGCGAGGCGACCGGGGCAAGCGCGATGTGTTGCGCTGTGCCGTCGAGCGCTGTCGCCTCGAAATGCGTGTATAGCGACTGAATGGTGCCCTGGGACAACAAGATCAGTGCGACCACAAATGAGATTGGCAGCAGGATCCGCAGGCTTCCCCGCACCAGGTCAACCCAGAAATTGCCGAGTTCTCCCCCGGCCGTGGTTCGCACGATGCCGCGAATCAGTGCCACCGCGACTGCCAGCCCGACAGCCGCGGAGACAAAGTTCTGCACGGCCAGTCCAACCATCTGGGTCAGGTTGGTCATGGTGGTCTCGGGTGTGTACGACTGCCAGTTGGTGTTCGTCACGAAGGAGACCGCGGTGTTGAAGGCCACCGCAGGGCTCACCGCGCCCAGGTCGCCAGAAAGCGGTAACACACCCTGGATACGTTGCAGCAGATAGAGGAAGAGCACACTCGCGAACGAAAATCCCAGCAGCGACAGGGTGTATCCCACCCATGTCTGCTCGGTCTCCGGATCCACCCGGCCCACGCGGTAGATCACGCGCTCGACAAGCGAATGCTTGACGGTTGATGGGCCGCTCGCGCGCAGAGAATGCGGGCCCGTGAAAACGCGCGCCATGTAGTCCCCCAAGGGGACGTACGCGATAGCGAGCACCAGAATGACGAAGCCGATCTGAAGACCGGCCGCCAGAGCGGAATTCACCGTTAGAACCTTTCCGGGTCGAGCAGTGCGACCACCAGATACACGACGAGCGCGGCCGACACGATAATCAGCACAATGTTGGTGATGACGTCGATGGTCATCGCGCCTGCAATCCGCGTACGACGGCGACGCACAAGGCGAAGCCCGCGACGATCAGGACCAGGTACCAGAAATCAACCACGCAGGAATCATGATCCCGGTTAAGGGCACTACCTGCGTTCTTTACGCGTCCCTGACGGGCGCATCGGGCCTCTTGACGCGCTATTAACGGGGTTCAACCAGCCGTTGACAGCCCGGGCAGAAGTACGACGACCGGTTCATGAAAGCCTCCCGGCGCATGGCGCGCCCGCAGCGGCGGCATGGCTCACCCTCGCGTCCGTACGCCTCCAAAGAGCGTTCGAAGTAGCCGGATTCGCCGTTCACGTTCACATACAGATCGTCGAACGAGGTACCGCCCTGTGCGAGTGCCAGACGCATGACGCCGGCGGCACTGTCGAGCACCTCGGTGAGCTTGGCGCGCGTCATGCCATCGGTGAGGCGCCGGCCGTGCACGCGCGCCTGCCAGAGGGCCTCGTCGGCATAGATGTTGCCGACGCCGGACACCACGGTCTGATCGAGCAGCGCCCGTTTGATTTCGGTGTGCTTACCGCGCAGCCGGGTAACCACAGCCGACACGTCGAATCGTTCATCGAGCGGATCCCGCGCGATATGGGCGACCGGCTCCGGGAGCTCGCTTCCATCGACGGTGACGACATCGGTCACCATCCAACCGCCAAAGGTGCGCTGATCGACGAAGCTCAACACCGATCCGTCATCGAGTATCGCGGCAATACGCAAATGCTGCGGCCGGGAAATGGGTCCGATGAGCATCTGGCCGCTCATCCCGAGATGGACCACCAGCGCCTGTCCCTCGCCCAGCGTCAACCACAGATACTTGCCCCGGCGACCGGTACCGCTGATCTGTTGTCCGGCAAGCAGTCCCGCCAGCTCGACGGCGCCGCCGGGCTGCCTGCGCACGGCCCGGTCATGGTGCACAGACGCGGATGCGATGGTCTTTCCGACGAGGTGATGGTGCAGCCCACGGCGGACCACCTCCACCTCGGGAAGCTCAGGCACTTGACCCGTTGATGCCGTTCCAGGCCTCCGAGGCCGCCCGCTGTTCGGCTTCCTTCTTGGACCGGCCGACGCCCACGCCGTGCGCGGCGTCGTTGACCATCACGGTGGCGGTGAATTCCTTGTCATGATCGGGTCCGGTCGAGGTAACCGCATACGACGGTGCACCCCAACCCTTTTCCGCGGTCAGTTCCTGCAGGCTGGTCTTCCAGTCCAGACCGGCACCGAGCTTGGGCGCGGTCTCCAGGAGCTGGCCGAACAATCGCAGCACGACTGCGCGCGCGACCTCGAGCCCATGCTCCACATAGACCGCACCCAGGATCGACTCCATGCCGTCGGCAAGAATGCTCGACTTGTTGCGGCCGCCGGTGTTCTCCTCGCCCTTGCCGAGAAACAGGTGCGCGCCCAAACCGTCGCCGGTCAGGCCGCGTGCCACTCCGGCGAGGGCCTGGGTATTGACGATGCTGGCTCGCAATTTCGCCAAATCGCCCTCCGAGCGGTCGGGATGACTGTGATACAGCGTCTCGGTGATCGTCAGGCCAAGCACGGCATCCCCGAGAAACTCCAGCCGCTCGTTCGTGGGCAGGCCACCGTTCTCGTACGCATAGCTGCGGTGTGTGAGCGCCAGCGTCAGGAGATCGTCACCGACCCTTACCCCAATCGCCGCGCGCAGATCCTCGTACCGATTCTCTGGGGCAGGGCTCACTGGTCGTCACCGAAATTGGCGAGTTTGGCCCAACGCGGATCGATCTTGTCGTGATGGTGACCGGCTTCGGCGGTCGCCATCACGATGCCGCAGTCGGGGCAGAGGCCCGGGCAATCGGGCCGGCACAGCGGCGCCAGTTCCAGGTCGGGCACGATGGCATCGACGATGGTCTGTTCAAGGTCGACGAGGCCGTCGATAACCCGGTGTATCTCGTCTTCCTCGGTGGTCGCCTCGGTCTCGCTATCCGGGTACGCGAAGAGCTCGGTGAGGTAGGCATCCGCATGGCCCGTGATCGGCTCCAGGCAGCGTGAGCATTCCCCCGCGAGGTCTCCGGCGATGGTTCCGGTGACGAGAACGCCCTCCGAAACCGCTTCGACACGTAGATCCATATCCACGTCCGCGCCCTCGGGGATCGCGATCAGGTCGTTGCCGATGCGCACCGGGCTGGCGATGGTGCGCTCGATCTCCTGCATCGACCCAGGACGCCGCCCGAGCCCGAGGGCCAGGACATCAAGAACGAAAGGTCCCGGCATGGACCCAATCTTAACGCTGCACGTAGTCGTGGGTACCAGCGCCGGTGCGCAGCTGGTGACGGCCACGGCCCACCGAGCGCAGCGTGCCGTTGAGGTAGTCCTCGAACTCGGCCAGCTTGTTGTCCACGTAGATGTCGCATTCGCCACGCAGTCGGTCGGCTTCGGCGTGGGCCGCATCGATCAGTCGGGTGGACTCGGCGTTGGCCGCCTGCACAACTTCCGTCTGGGCCACGAGGCGCTGCTGCTCCTTGATGCCTTCCTGCACGGCCTTGTCATAGGACGCGTTACCCGAATCGACCAGGCGATCTGCCTCCGCCTTGGCCCGGGCAACGGTGCTCTCCTGCTCACGCTTGGCGTTGGCCAGCGTGCGGGCCGCTTCGTCACGCGCCTCACCGACGGTCTGCTCAGCGTGGTTACGCGCCTCGGCAACCATGCGATCGGCCTGCGACTTGGCGTCGGCCAGTAGCCGGTCGGCCTCGTTGCGCGCATGGCTGAGTGTCTGCTCAGCATCCGCGTTCGACTGGCCGATCACCGTCTCGTGATGCTCCTTGGCCTCCCGCAGCAACGAATCGCGGGCATCCAGAACATCCTGGGCATCATCGAGCTCGCCGGGAATGGCGTCCTTGATGTCGTCGATCAGCTCCAGGACATCGCCGCGGGGCACGACGCATCCGGCGGTCATCGGAACGCCGCGCGCTTCTTCAACAATGGCGCCCAGCTCGTCGAGCGCTTCAAATACTCGGTACACGGCTACACCCTTCACGCGAGTTTCCACTGTTACCAGTGTGCCTGGTGTGACTGCTGTGACCGTGCTAGCTGACCGGTGTGTCGGCTATTTCTGCGCGGCCTGTTTTCTATTGTGCCTGGCCACGCAGTTTCCCGAGAAGTCGTTGATGAACAGAAGGAGGCAGCAACGCCGAGACATCTCCCCCGTACGTCGCCACCTCCTTGGCAAGCGAGGACGACACGAACGAATACGCCGGGGCGGTAGCGACGAAGAAGGTGTCCACACCGGCGATGTGTTTGTTCATCTGAGCCATCTGAAGTTCGTATTCGAAGTCGGTACCGGTACGTAACCCCTTGACGATCGCACCCAGACCCCGCGCTCTCACGAAGTCCACCAGCAGACCCTGCCCCGATTCGACGCGCAGATTGGGCAGATCGGTGGTGGCCTCGCGGATCATCTCGATGCGCTCGTCGATGGTGAACATGCCCGCTTTATTGGGGTTGATCAACACCGCGACGATGACCTCGTCGAACTGCGCCGCGGCCCGTTCGAAAACATCCAGATGCCCGAGGGTCACTGGATCGAACGAGCCGGGGCAGACAGCTCCCGTCATGCGGACGATTTAGTGGCCGAGCGAATGCCGATACCGCTACCGATTTGCAGCACGCCGATCACGATGAGCCAGATACCGACGACCAGCGTCAGGGTCAAGATCGAGCTGATCGGGTAGACGATGAGCACGATGCCCGCGATTGTCGAGACGATTCCGCTGAAGATCTGCCAGCCCCGCCCGGGAAGTTCCTTGTCACCGACGGCCGTGATGGTGCCCGCAATGCCCTGGGCGATCCAGCCGACACCAATCCAGATGGCCAGCAGCAGAATCGAATTGAGCTCGTCCTTGAAGCACAACACACCGAGGACGAACGAGATCACGCCGGTCAGGAACAACAGAACCCTCATCCCGGCCGACGACACCGGCAGCGTGAAGGCGAAAACGACCTGAGCAATACCGGATATCAATAGGTATGCGCCAAAAGCGTATGCGGCGACCAGCACGGTGATCTGAGGCCATATCAGCACCACGGCGCCAACGATTACCGCCAAAACTCCTGATACCACCGCTGTCTTCCAGAGGTGCTTGACGAGGTCCTGCCCGACACTTGTAGTCATGGCACTAAGGGTATTTCCTCGGCAACGGTGGCGGGGCGATTCGTGCGGTGCGTTACAGACTCACCATGATTCTGTTATCTCCTGGCCGGGCAGGTGAACTCAAGTTCGAAGGTCGCGGGTGTGCTCAAACCGGCCGTGGCGGTGCCGGAAATCTTGTAGGACTGCCCGGACTTGGTCACCGTCGGCTCGGTCGCACCATGTCCCGAGTTGTACATCACCGGGTGGCCATCGATGATTCCCAGGGTCAAACTCTTCAGCGTTGGGTTATCGCCCGCTGCCAGCGTGGCGGCAATCGCATCACTCTCGCTACCGACGTTCACGAAGGTCATATCGGCCGCGGTAACGCATTCGACCCGATTCTCAACCGATCTCACGACACCGTCGACAACAACACGTGGACCGGCCGCCTGGCCACTACGTGCCGTGCTCGGCACCGGAGTGTTCACCGGCGAGTCATGCCGCAGGCCTCCGCCCGACGAACAGCCGGCAAGACACACGACGGCCGATAACGCGCCACCCACCATGACAACGCCCCCGTAACGCATGCGCGCCTCCCGTCTACCCCGGCCGAAGATCCGATTCAGACTAGTTCGGCCAGTGCGCTAGTCCCACCAAAACTTCCAGGTTCGTGCACCACTGATCTGGCGGGCATAGGCGCTCAAGGTGCCCGCGCCCTGATCGATGTTGTCGGGACAGAACCCGTAGTGCTCGTAGCCGACCGGTACCGAGATATCGGCGCCCGGCGGTCGGGTCACTTCTACATCGATGGCGTCGAAGTCCACGCTCGTGAGCACCGCGCCGAACCGGTCTTCCCAGGACCGAAGAACCGCCGCCAGCGCCACCTCGGAGAGGTCGTAGTTCACGCCGTGTGTCCATCCCAACGCATTGAGCGCGTCGGCCGGACGTGCCGTCGGCACCAGAATCAGCAGCGAGCCCTGCTCCAGGTGATCTGCGGTCAACGGGAGTGCACGCTGGGGCGGCTGAGTGCGCTGCTCGAGCGTGATGGGCATAACCGGTACGTCGACAGCCGCAGCATTGGCAGACGAAACCTCCTTCACAAGAAAAGATTTCGCGTCGACGGCGTCAACATCGGCGGGCTCGACAAGGTGCCGAAGGTCTTCGGCATCCGACCATGGCCGACGCAAATCCCCACTCAGCCCACGGGATGCCAAGGGCCACAGCCCCGTTCGATCGAAACGGCCCGCCAACCGCAACCAGAGCGATTGGATGTCAACCACCGCAGCATTGCTCACCCACGCCAGCGAACGGCCCGCCGGACTGATGATCAGATGCCCTTCGGGCAGCTTGATACCGTCCACGCTCCACTTGGCAGCATTCTCGGGACGAGGCAGCTGACCCGCACGTTCGGCATGCACCGGCACCAGAAGTTCGGCGTAGGCGGGCAGATCATGCGCGGGTTCGGGATTTCCCATAATCACGCGCGTACTCCAGTAGGCCTGACCGAACAGAAACGACAGCCCGAGCACGAGGACGGCGACGATTGCGCTCAGCGATGTCCACCCTTTTGGCCCCACCCTCGAAGATTAGCTGAGCGGCCGGGCTTCAGCTGGAGGCCACCATCCCATTCGCCTCATCTGCTGGTGCATTTTCCGGCACAGCGCGGCGGGCGCGATTCTCCCGGAGTGCTTGCCGCGCAGACTCCAGGGTGATGTTGCGTGGATCGATCCCTTCCCGCTCGAAGCCTCCCACGGCAATCGGCAAGTAGAAGAACTTCAGTGGAAGGACACGCTCGAGAACGGCGTAGAGCCGCCGGAACATAGCCGTAAAGCGGCGCAGCATCTCCTCGTCCTCGGGAGTCCACTCCACATTGAACAGCTCCCGCACATGGGGCGGATAACTACCGAGAACGACTTGCCGCCGACCCACCAGCCAGGGCCACACAAATTTCTTCATGACCGGTGGCCACCACCGCGGCGCCATCCGGCGCTCCATGAACTGTTCCAACATGGCCTGAGTTACCTGCGAGTTCACCAGATAGTTGCGCTCGATGTTTCCCAAATACCGTTCGAAATCTTCGTACGTGTCCGGCTGAGAACTATCGTCGACCCCCCATATGCTGTACCACTCCTTGGATTCCTCAAATATCTGCTCTTTTATCGCGCGCGGCATGGCCCCGCCGAAATGCAGTCGCTCGATTACCAGTAGCATGTGGTGATAAAAGAAGGTGACATGCGCGAAATAGAATGTTTCCGCATTCAAAGCATGAAACGTGCCGTCCTGTAGCGCGCCTTTGACAGACTTGTGCATGTTGCGGGTCTTTAGCCCGTATTTCTTCGCATCTTCCGGAGCGTCGTATACCGATCCATAAATGTACTCACGGGATTGCTGACGCCGTTTCTTATATATCGCGGCACGCGCACGGAAAGAACTGTCACCAGTGAAAAGAACCGAACCGGCGGTACCCCTCGCCATCTGCGGCCATGCGCCCGCAATAGGACCCAATACCCCACTACCGAAATACATGACGTCAAGACGCCCCCAATACTTCCATATCAGGGAATCGGCAGGAATCGGATGCTGACAAAGATCTTTCCGTCGCAGACTGTTATCCCCGGTAAGTTCTGTCACTCTGATGTCTTCCGGGATTACCAGCTCCGGATCGAATGTCGTTTGCATGATTTTCTTGAATGCCTTGATACCCCGCACCACCACGTCAAACTCCTTGCGCTGCCGACACCCGTTACTTGACTAGCTCCACCATCGCTGTGACTCAGCTCACATTAAGAAATGATGATGCTCCCGGCGCCACTCAAAATCAAGGGAGGTACGGATGGTTTCGGAGCAGACCGAATCAAGGAAGGTGCGGGCAATTGTTAAGCAGCTTGATTGGCAATACCCGAGCGACTAATTCCCGGGTTGATCAACGGCCGGGGCCTGATCATCCGCGGGCGGAGTCGCGGGGCACTTGCCCGTGCCGACCGGGTGCTGGTTCTGCATGGACGTCAATGTGCTGTCTGGAATGACTCCGGCGAATCTGTCGGTCACCGACTTCAGCAGGTTTCCGGACCCGCAAATCTCATTGAGCGGTGACACCGGGCTGGTCGGCGACAGCACAGGACCATCGGTCGCCAGCGGACCGCCCGACGCCGTCAGCGGACCGTTGGCCGACAGCGGACCGTTGGGAGATAACAGCGGGCCTTCGGCCGACAATGGACCGCCCGGCGCTCCCAGGCCCGCGACCGGAGCCGGCAGACCGGCGGACAAGGCATCGTTAGCCACTGATGGGCTGACCGGAGCCTTCGCGCCTCCGGGCAGCAGGTTCGCGACAGGCGACGACGCGGAAGGCTCCGGCGCAGCCGGTGCCGGAGCGTCTCCGTCGTCGGCCAGTGCGAAACCGGCGGCGGCGACCGATATCGCACCGGATGCCACCGCCACCACTACCGCTCTACACCACATAGTGAGCAAGACTAAGCGCCCATCAGCCGATGTGCTGACCGAACCAGGTGGTCAGACGCCGCCAGGCATCTGACGCCGCACCGGGGTTGTAGCGGGGACCGCTGTCGTTGAAAAAGGCATGGTCTGCACCGGGCTCGACGACGATGTCGTGCACCAGCCCTGCCCGCTGTAACGCCGCCGCCGCCTCGTCCTTCGACGAGGTGACCCGCTTGTCGAGTTCACCGTAAAACGCGAGGACCGCCGCTTTGGACCGCGAAAAGTCAGGGTTGTCCGGAAGCGGCCCGTAGAACGGGGCAGCCGCGGCCAATCTTGGCTCCCCCGCAGCCAGAAGCTGCCATACCAGGCCGCCGCCGAAGCAGAATCCGACCACACCGGCGGGTTTGTCGGGAACCCGGCGGAGAATCTCGTCCACACCGGACTTCAGGTCCGCGACGAAGCGCTCCGCGGGAGCCTTGCCCAGCGCCGCCGTTGCCTCGGCCGGGTCTTTGAACGTCGACGTACCGCCCTCCTCCGACAGCAGGTCGATCGCCAGGGACGAATAGCCCACGCCCGCAAGACGTCCCGCGACCGAACCAACCCAGTCGTTGAGGCCCTTGTTCTCGTGAATCACCAGTACCGAGCCACGCGACTGCGCCGCCGGTGCCCACGCCCCCTGCAGCGTGCTGTTGGGTCCGCTCCAGGTGATCGGCTCGGTCGCGACCACCTTGTCCGCACCGGGCGGCGGCGACGTGGCGACCGGCGTCGCAGTCGCGGCGGAAGTGTTGTCCGGTGTGTTCTCGCTACCGCAGGCCGCGATCAGCGCGCTGGCAGCGGTGGCACCGACACCCAGGAGCGCCAGCCGTCGGATGGCCTCTCGCCGCGTCAATAGCCCCTCGACATGGTCCGTGGCGATCTCTTCGGCGATGTATCGCTGCAGCGGGGTCATGGCCAGAAGTGTGCGCTCGATAGGTAAACGTGCGCTGTGGATTACCTGGACAGTTACAGAGATCCCAGCTCGAGCCGTGTCCCTCCGTACTTGCGCGAGGACACCTCCCAGCCGTCCGGCCACACCGCTTCGGGCCCTGAGGCGTCGCGCTCGAGCACGACGAGGGCATCGTCACTCACCCAGTGATCCGTCAGGCGCGACAACAGAGCTGAAACCTCCTCGGCAGAAACCGAATACGGCGGATCGGCAAGAACCAGATCGTAGGCGCGACTGGGTGATGTCGACAGGAACGTCGATACCGCGGCCTGCCGCAGCTCGGTACCCGGCAGGTTCACCGTCGCGATATTGGCCGAGATCACCTTCGACGCGGCAGCGTTCGACTCCACGAACGTCACATGTTCGGCACCGCGCGACAGCGCCTCCAGGCCCAGCGCGCCGGAGCCCGCGAACAGATCAAGAACCACGATTCCGTCGAAGTCGAGGCGCGCCTCCAGCATGCTGAACAGCGCCTCCCGTACCCGATCCGTCGTTGGTCGGGTTCCCTTCGGCGGCACCGCGATCCGGCGTCCACCCGCGGCACCGGCGATGATCCGGGTCAGCTGATCACCACCAGCAGGTCCCCACCCTCGACCTGAGAGGTCTCGGTCAGCGCCACCCGTGCAACCGTTCCCGCCTTGGGCGCAGTGATCGAGGCCTCCATCTTCATGGCCTCGATGGTGCCGATGGTCTCGCCCGCCGCAACCTCCTGGCCCGACACCACATTGAGGGTCACCACACCCGCAAAGGGCGCAGGCACATGGTCGGCATTGGACCGATCGGCCTTCTCCGCACTGGCTACCGCGCTGTCGATGCTCCGGTCGCGCACCTGCACGGGGCGTAGCTGACCGTTGAGGATGCACATGACGGTCCGCATACCGCGCTCGTCGGCATCGGAAATCGCCTCGATGCCTATCAGCAGCTCGACGCCCTTCTCCAGCTTGACGCGGTGCTCCTCGCCGTACCGCAGGCCGTAGAAAAACTGGTTCGCCGAAAGCCGCGACGTGTCGCCGTACTGCTCGCGGTGGGCCAGGAACTCCTTGGTCGGACCGGGAAACAGCAGGCGATTCAACGCCGCCCGCCGGGTCGCGCTGTCACCATCGAGCGCAGCCTCGTCATCGGCTGTGAGCTCAACCTCCGCACGAGCCGGACCGCGACCTTCGAGCGCGCGAGTCCGGAACGGCTCGGGCCAACCACCGGGCGGATCGCCGAGTTCGCCGCGCAGGAACCCGATGACCGACTCGGGAATATCGAAACGACCAGGATCCGAAGCGAATTCATCGGCACTCACGCCGGTACCCACCAACGCCAGCGCCAGATCGCCGACCACCTTCGAGGACGGCGTCACCTTGACCAGACGCCCGAGCATCCGGTCGGCAGCGGCATATCGTGCCTCGATCTCCTCGAACTGGTCGCCCAGCCCCAGGGCGATGGCCTGCTGGCGCAGGTTCGAGAGCTGCCCACCGGGAATCTCGTGCGTGTACACCCGGCCAGTCGGCGACGGGAGCCCTGATTCGAAGGGGGCGTAGACCTTTCGCAACGCCTCCCAATACGGTTCCAGGTCACACACCGCGGTCAGGGACACTCCGGTGTCGTATTCGCTATGCGCGGCTGCTGCCACAATCGCCGACAGCGACGGCTGACTGGTGGTTCCGGCCATGGGCGCGGCCGCTCCGTCCACCGCATCGGCGCCCGCCTGCCATGCCGCCAGATAGGTGGCCAGCTGCCCACCCGCGGTGTCATGCGTGTGCACATGCACCGGCAGGTCGAACCGGGACCGCAGCGCCGTCACGAGGGTGGCGGCCGCGGGCGGACGCAGCAGGCCCGCCATGTCCTTGATCGCGAGCACATGCGCACCCGCATCGACGATCTGCTCGGCGAGCTTGAGGTAGTAGTCCAGCGTGTAGAGGTTTTCACCGGGGTTGGACAGGTCGCCGGTGTAACACATGGCCACCTCGGCGATCGAGCCCCCGACCTCGCGCACGGCGTCGATCGCCGGGCGCATCGCCTCGATGTTGTTGAGCGCATCGAAGATTCGGTAGATATCGACGCCGGTCGCGGTCGCCTCACGAATGAAGGCCTTGGTCACCGTCTCTGGATACGGCGTGTACCCCACGGTGTTCCGGCCGCGCAACAACATCTGCAGGCAGATGTTGGGGACAGCCTCACGCAGCTCGGCAAGCCGCTCCCACGGATCCTCCTTCAAGAAGCGAAGCGCCACATCGTAAGTCGCGCCACCCCAGGCCTCGATCGAGAGCAACTCGGGGGTAAGCCGCGCCACGTACGGAGCGACCGCCAGTAGACCCGTGGTGCGCACCCGGGTGGCCAGCAGCGACTGGTGCGCGTCACGGAAGGTGGTGTCGGTCAGACCAACCGCCTTCTGCTCCCGCAGCGCCTTCGCGAACCCCTCGGGCCCCAGGGCCAACAGCCGCTGACGCGACCCGTCCGGCGGCGGCACCGACAGATCGATCGCCGGCAATTTGTCGTGCGGGTACACCTTCGAGGGCTTGGCCCCATGAGGCTTGTTGACGGTGATATCGGCCAGGTAGTTCAGGATCTTCGTGCCGCGGTCGGCCGAGGATCGGGCCGTCAGCAGCTGCGGGCGCTCCTCGATGAATGAGGTGGTGACATGCCCCGCCCGGAAGTCCGGATCGTCGAGAACTGCCTGCAGGAACGGGATATTCGTGGCGACGCCGCGGATGCGGAATTCAGCGACGGCGCGGCGCGCACGCGCCACCGCAGTCTGAAAGTCCCGCCCACGGCAAGTCAGCTTCACCAGCATCGAGTCGAAGTGCGCGCCCACCTCGGCGCCGAGGGTTGTGCCACCGTCGAGGCGGATACCCGCACCGCCCGGGCTGCGGTAGGCCGTGATGCGGCCGGTGTCGGGACGGAAACCGTTGGCCGGGTCTTCGGTGGTGATGCGGCATTGCAAGGCGAATCCCCGTGGCGCTGCCAATGTCTCCTGGTGCAGACCGAGATCGTCGAGAGTCTCGCCGGACGCGATGCGCAGCTGGCTCGCCACCAGGTCGACATCGGTGATCTCCTCGGTCACCGTGTGCTCTACCTGAATCCGGGGGTTCATCTCGATGAAGACATGGCGACCACGCTCATCGAGCAGGAACTCGACGGTGCCAGCGCAGCTGTATCCAATGTGTCGCGCGAAAGCGACAGCGTCCGAACAGATCTTCTCGCGCAGCTCTGCGGGCAGGTTGGGTGCGGGGGCCAGCTCGATGACCTTCTGGTGACGCCGCTGCACACTACAGTCGCGCTCATAGAGGTGGATGACGTTGCCCGCAGTGTCCGCGAGGATCTGCACCTCGATGTGCCGGGGGTTGATGACGGCCTGCTCCAGGAACACCGTCGGGTCTCCGAAGGCCGACTCGGCCTCCCGGCTCGCCGCCTCGATCGCCTCGCGCAGCTGCTCTCGTTCCGCGACCCGGCGCATGCCTCGGCCGCCGCCGCCGGCGACCGCTTTGACGAACACCGGGAACTCCATCGACTCGGAGGCCGTCAGCAGCTCCTCGACCGAGGCCGAGGGCTCTGAGGAGGACAGCACCGGCAGCCCCGCCTCGCGCGCCGCCGCGATCGCCCGCGCCTTGTTACCCGTCAGCTCCAGCACGTCCGCGGGAGGTCCCACGAAGGTGATACCGGCCTTGGCGCACGCCGCGGCCAGATCGGGATTCTCGGAGAGGAATCCGTACCCGGGGTAGATCGCGTCGGCGCCGGCATTCTTGGCGGCCTTGACCACTTCGGAAACCGACAGATAGGCGCGGACCGGATGGCCCTTCTCACCGATCTGATAGGCCTCATCGGCCTTCAGCCGATGACCCGAGTTGCGGTCTTCATATGGGTAGACAGCGACGGTTTCGGCACCTAGTTCGTAGGCGGCACGAAATGCCCGGATCGCAATCTCACCGCGGTTGGCGACAAGAACCTTCGAGAACATAGTCACAGACCGTACCGTGAGGATTCAGCGAACGCGCGTCCGCTGAACTTCACAAATCGGTTCAGACGAGTGTGATCCAGTAATCCCAGAATCGCTCGACAATTGCGAGGATCACCGCGGCGAACCAGAACGCCACCAGCGACCATCGCCACTGATGCAGAATTCTGGCCCAGCGCTGAGATCCCAAGGGCCGCAAAGCAATCGAAGTACTCACGACAAACAGCGGAATCGTCACCGACCAGACCACCATGCAGTACGGGCACAACGCGCCGATCCGGTACAGGCTCTGGAATATCAACCAGTGGACGAAGATCGCCCCGAGTAACGTGCCGATGGCCAGACCGCCCCAGTACCAGCGCGGCAGCTCCACCTTGGCGACCGACAGGACTCCCGTCACCAGCACCACCGTGAACGCCACGATGCCGATGAGCGAGTTGGGGAACCCGAAGGCCGAGGCCTGTTCGGTCGTCATCACCGAACCACACGAAATGATCGGATTCAGGCTGCAGGACGGAACGTACGTCGGATCGATGAGGATCTCGATCTTCTCAACGGTCAACGCCAGCGCGGCGGCCAGTCCGGCCACCCCGGCGACGAGGACGTACCAGGCGGTCGCGGGACGAAGGGTCACGGCAGGCCCGGAACGGGTCCGGTGATGTCCGTGACGGCCTTAACCAGGTCAGCGGGGGTCGTGCCCTTCCCGATTTCCCAGTCCTTGCCGTTGATCCGAATGGTAGGTGTGGCCTGGATGTTGAGCTTCGGACCCAGCTCCTTGACCATGTTGATGTACTTCTTGTCCTTGATGCACTTGGAGACCGAATCCGACGCGCCCACACTCTTGGCGAGGTCGGTCAGCCACTTGTCGTCGTGCCAGGTCTTGGCGTTGACCTCATCGGGCTGATTGTTCGGGTCGTAGAGCGCTGAGTGGTACTTGAGGAACAGCTCCGGGGACTGGTCGGCCACGCAGTACGCCGCCGCCGATGCCCGCGACGAGTAGTCGCGCTTGAGCCGGGGCACATCCAGGATCCCGACCATGTCGTAGTCCGCGCGCACCGCGCCGGTGTCGATGAGCTTCTTGACGGTAGGCCCGAACTCCTGCTCGAACATGGCACAGGCGGGGCAGATCGGATCCTCGATCAGGGTCAGGACCACCTTGGGCTCGGTGGTTCCCTCCTTGGTGACGAGCTTGGCGGGGCCGGGGGTGACCACCTCGACTGCCTTCACCTCACCTGCGGGCGGAGCGGGTGGGCCCGGGTCCTTCTTGTTCTTGACGACGATGAAACCGACCAGCCCCGCGGCGAACAGCACGACGATCGCCGTGAGTGCGATTTGAATCAGCTGGCTTCGGCGCTGCTCCGCCTTCTTGAGGTCGTAGCTAGGAGGTTGCTTCGGTTTGGCCACGCGAACAGCCTACCGGGCAGAATTAGCGAGACAGATGTGCGCGCAAGGCCGACGTCAGCTCGTCCACCGCGGCCGCAGGCGCACCGCGCAGCCGGGCCATGTTGTAGAAACCGTGTATCAGCGAACCCTGTACCCGCAGGTCCACCGGCACTCCGGCGGCCCGAAGCTTCGCCGCGAACTCGTTGCCCTCATCGCGCAGCGGGTCGAAGCCCGCCGTCGTGATGAGCGCCGGGGGCAGTCCCGAAAGGTCCGCGGCCAGAATCGGTGACACTTGGGGGTCGGTCTTCTCGACATCGGACCCGCCGAGATAGTGACCTTCGAACATGTCCATGGCCGCCTTCGTGAGGAAGAAGCCCTCGGCGAAGAGATCGCGTGATGGTCTGCGCACGGTGAAGTCGACGGCTGGATAGATCAGGAATTGCAGCAGCGGCAGTTGCGCCCCGGTATCGCGCGCCTGTTGCGAAACGACGGCGGCCAGGTTGCCGCCGGCGCTGTCGCCGCCCACCGCGACCCTGTCCGAGGTGGCGCCCAGCTCACCGGCATGCTCGACAGCCCACAGATAGGCCGCCAGGCAGTCCTGGGCCGCCGCGGGTGCTGGATGTTCGGGAGCCAGCCGATAGTCCACGGAGAGCACCGAGACACCCGCGTCGCGACAGGTCTGCCGGCACGCCTGGTCGTGTGTCTCCAGGTCCCCGATCACCCAGCCACCGCCGTGGAAGAACACCAGCACCGCACCCGTGTCCTCGACAACCGGCCGGTAATGCCGGACCGGGATAGGACCGGCTGGGCCCGGAATGGAGAAGTTGCGCACCTGCCCGACGGGGGTGCTGAAGGACAGCAACGCCGACTGCTTACGAATGTTCGCGCGGCTGTCCTCGACGTCCTCACCCTTGGTGATCTCCCCCTCGCCCAGCAGCGCCATGCCGCGCAGCAGCAGCTGGGTCGACGGGTCCAGAATGTTGCCGTCGATGATCACCTGGCGGCCTGCCGCCGCCCGTCGAACGGGCATCGGGATATGCGGTGTCGCGGCGGTGCTGACACGCAGGGCGAGGTCACGTAACAGGCTCACGCCGTAACCGTAGCGAGTGCTCCTAGGCTGCCGGTATGGATATCGGCATTGCCCTGCCCTTTATGTGCCGGGAGTACACCCGCGAGTCGACGATCACCTGGGCGCGCCTCGCCGACGAGGGGCCCTTCTCCACGATTTCCTCGGGCGAACGAATCTCGTATCACAACCAAGACATGTGGGTGACACTCGCGGCTGCGGCGGCGGTCACCGAGCGAATCCGGATACTCGCGAATGTGTCTGTGCTGCCGGCACATCCGGTGCCACTGGTCGCCAAACAGGCGGCGACGCTGGATGTGTTGTCCGCCGGCCGGTTCACCTTGGGGGTAGGCGTCGGTGGCCGCGAACACGATTACCGCTCGCTGGACGCGTCCTTTGACCGACGCCATCAGCGCCTCGACGACCAGGTCGCAGAGCTGCGGCGGCTGTGGCGGGGAGAGCCCCCGTTCGAGGGCGCAGACCCCGTGGGACCCGCCCCCGTTCAGGCCGGTGGTCCGCCCATCGTTGCCGCCGCGATCGGCCCGAAATCGCTGGCCCGCGCGGCACAATGGGCCGACGGCATCACCGGGTTCAGTGTCTCCGGCGCGCCTGCGGAGCTTGCCTACTCGGCAGGGGCGGCGCGGGCGGCATGGCAGGAAACCGGGCACGCCGAACCGCCCCTGCTCTCAAGTGGCTGCTTCTACACGCTGGGCATCCCCGACGCCGAGTCCGAACTCAAACAGTTCACCAGTGACTACCTGGCCATCTTCGGACCGCAGATCGCCGAGAATGTTCCGAAAACGTTGACCAATTTCGACGCCGATGCACTGAACCGCACCCTCGACGGAGCACACGAGGCCGGGCTCGACGAATTCATCCTGGTGCCGGGGGCATCCGATATCGCCGTGATCGAGGCGACGATCGAACTCATCGAGAAGCGCTAGCCGACTCCGCCGTCGAGGCGATCTGCCGGGCAGCACAGTGAAAGATCCTTGACCAGTATGCGATTCAGGTCGCCGCCGGCGGACTCGTGCGCCGGGAAACGACGTCTTCGCAGAAGTTTGCAGCGCAGGGAGGATCTCCCATCGGTGAGACATTTATGTATCATTTGAGTCGAACATGGCGCAGGCATGGGCGAGACGCGCCCGCGTAAGGAGTGGTTGTGGTGTCCAGGGATTTTGACCGGATATGGGGCGCAGTCGCCGGAGTGGCGATCTTGACTGGAGCCTTGGTCGGGTGTGCCTCATCTCAATCGCCACCGGACCGGGCGCAGATGAATTTTCAGGTGACTACGGATTCTCAGGGCACCTACGACGTACCGTCCCATTTGCCCGACGGCAATCGTGGCGATTTAGTCGCCTCGGCAGGCCAGGGCGCAGATATGAGCCTGGGGGCGTCGAATCGGATAACCCTTCTCTATCGCTCAGTGAATTCGCAGGGACATGATGTTGTTGTCAGTGGAGCTTTGCTGATACCACACGGGGAAGCACCCGCCGGAGGTTGGCCGCTGATTTCCTGGGCGCACGGAACGGTGGGCATCGCGGACCGCTGCGCACCCTCCCACTCCCCCACGTTGGGTGGCGAATTCAACGGGGAGTACGTGAAGTCGTTATTGAATGCGGGATACGCGGTCGCGGCCACCGATTACATCGGTTTAGGCACACCCGGTGACCATACGTACATGGGCGCCATCGACCAGGGTAATGCCGTGGCCGATATTGTTCCGGCCGTCCGGAAAATCTATCCCCATTTGTCTGAGAATTGGTTCGTTATCGGACACTCACAGGGTGGGGCGGCAGCACTGTCCGCCACACGTGCAGGCGACAAGGGCCAGCGGCCCAGCGGTCTTAAGGCCGTGATCGCGATCGCCCCGGGCAACTCGGCGGAGACGGCGCTTCAGGCGGTGATTGATGGGACCGACACCGACCCCTTTGCTCCAGCTCTGGACCTCTTTGTCTTGATCGGCGCCGCCGCCGCTGATCAAAACATACATCTGGAGGAGATTTTATCGCCGCAAGGACAGAAAGTCGTCGACAAGGTGCGAAACAGTACGTGCCTAGCGGACCTACTGAATAACACAAGAAATCTGCCTGGAGCGGATATCTTTATTCATGACTCCCGAACAATTGCAGAGTTAAGTAAACGTCTGGGAGTATATGGAAATCCGGACAACGGGCCCACTAATGGTCCCGTTTTGATCATTACCGGGGACGCCGACACCATCGTCCCCACTGCCGGCACACTAAAACTTATCGATAGTCTCCGTCGGCAAGGATCAGAAATTGACGACCTCGTCTTGCCCGGACAGGGCCACATACAACCCCTCTACGATTCCTTCTGTGCACAACAACGGTTCCTGGCAGCGCATGGCGGTCCGCCGGCACCACAAACCTGCCCACAACGCTAAACAGGACTGAGGCCAATGAGGGCCCCTCAGAGAGGTTGCTGAAGCCTCACGGAATGTTCACGCCCTGCAGAATCAAACTGGTAATCATGTGGGAGAAGTCGCGGCGAGCGACCCTTCCACTCTGGATAGCCCAGGCCGCCCCGGCGACCAAGCTGAAGAAGGCTTCGGTAAGCCACACCGCCGTCAAATCGGTACGGAACTGACCGCCCTTTTGCCCCCGCGCAAACAACGCGGTGATCTGACCTTCAACACCTGAAAAGCCATCAAGGGTCTCGGGAAGATCCAGATTCTGATACTGGGCATATATAAGAACCAGTTGGTCCGCTATCGGCTCACAGGCCCGGACCAGCCGCTCCAAGGCATCGGTCGCCGAACCCTCAGTCAACTGCGCTCCGGCCAACGCCGACTCCATATTGGTCATCGCCAGCACGGTCAATGCCTCTATCAATGCGGCTCGGCCTACAAAATGCCGATGAAGCGTCGCGCGACTCACTCCTACTGCCGCTGCGATCTCATCCATCGTCGCCGCGGGCTGTCTCCCCAAGAAGACGGCCGCCGCATGTAACAAGCTGTCACGACTCACAGCCATTGGCCCTCCCGGTTGCTCCGCGATTAGCGGTATCGCATATGCGACATGATCGTCTCATATTCGGCAGAGTTGACTTGATGCGCTGACGCTGGACCACGACCGAACGACACCGGAGTCGAAGTCGCGCGAACTGGATGAATTCACCCTGGCGCCAGGAGCATCCAATATCGCCGTGATCGCGCGACGATCGAACTCATCGAGAAGCGCTGGCCGACTCCGCCGTCGAGGCGATCTGCCGCGCTGCGAAGTCGGCAGCCTGGTTGGTCATCCCGTTGTCTCCGTACGAACCGTGGGCGGCGTTGTCGCTGCCGTCCGCAGAGCAGATCGGGTCCTCGGGGACGCACATGTCGACCGTCTTGTCCGCGTACAGGTGCCCGATGTTGATCGGCGGAGCCGTGTTATCGATGCGCTGCAGGAATCCCGTGGACGGCTTACCAAACAGCGCTACCGCCGCCACGTGGTCGGCGACCTCGGGTGGCATCGGCCCGGTGATCCCCTCCGGCAGCTCGAACCCCGGGGGCACCGCGTCGGCGGTGGTGTAGGCGACGACCGCCGCACCCTGCGAGAATCCGCCCATCACGATCTTGGTGTTGGGACACCGCGCGGCAACGTCTTTGACCCGATTGCTCGCGTCGATCACACCTTCGGCCGCAGTCGCAAAGGCCAGGGACGCCGGATACTCGACGGGATAGACCTCCACCGACTTGCCCTTGGTCCGTGCGCGCAGCGCGGACACGAACGCTTCGCCGGTCCCACCGACGCCAGGCGGCTCAAAAGTGCCTCGTGCGAAGACGATCTCAACGTCGGGACACGCCGCAGCTGCCGCGGACGGCATACCGACGGGCGAACTAATGAGGGCGCACATGACCACAATGGCAAGTAACCAGCCCCACCGAACTCTCTTCATTAACGACCACCACCTGTTCGGGCTTCAGTCCCTGTCTACCACAGATTCAACGGTTGTGGACAGGTCTGCGCTGCCTCACGGATGGCCTTGGCTGAACGCTCATCGAGCGAAAGATGGTATCCACGAACTACTTCCGCGAATTGCATGGAGTACTGGCACCAGAATGCTTTGTTAGGCGGCATCCAGTTCGCGGGCGGCTGATCGCCCTTGTCCTTGTTCGCCTGGCCCTGCACGGCGATGAGATTGGCGGGGTCATTGGCAAAACGCCAACGCATGGAGGGTTGCCACTCACGTGCACCCATGTCCCATGCGTACGCCAAGGGAACAATGTGATCGATCTGGACGGCTTCACCGCTCTTCGGGCCACGGGCGAAGCCCACCATTGCTCCTGTGTAGGGATCGTGCAGCATTCCGGCACCGACTGCATTGGGGCATCTGCTGGTGTACACGAAGGTCTTGTCCGCCAGATCGCGGTTCAGGATGTCGTTGCGCGTGTCGCAGCCGTTGTGACCGCCCGGGGCATCGGTGTCATCGGACCACGCGTCGCCGAACTCAACGCGCTGATAGTCCTTGCCGCGCACCCTCTTGGGCACCACCAATACCCCGGCCAGTGGATCGACACCCGGAGCCAGAGTCGGAATATTCGATTGCCCGGCAACAGCATTGGCGCGCTGCAGCCGATACCGGGCCGATACCTGATACGCCACCACCACTGCGATCGCCGCCGCGATAGCGACGACGAGAACGGTGCGATTCCTCACGACTTGTCCAGGTACTCGATCTGGTCGGCGATCAGGAAGCGCCGCGCCATACCCGCCAGCGCCGGTTGGCTGGTCAATTCGGGATCCTCGGCGCACGCCCGCACCGCCATATCCCGGGCGGTTTCAATCATGTCGCGATGATCCATCAGCGAAAGCAACCGCAGATTCACCGCGCGGCCGGATTGGTCGCGCCCCAGCACATCGCCCTCGCGGCGCTCCTCCAGGTCCAGCTCGGCCAGGGTGAATCCATCGAGAGTGTCCTGCACCGCGCGCAGCCGCCGACCCGCCGAACCTCCTGGGCTGCAAGGGCTTACCAAAAGGCACAGACCCTTGTTGCCGCCACGGCCCACACGACCGCGCAACTGGTGCAACTGGCTGATACCGAACCGATCCGCATCCATGATCAGCATCACGGTGGCATTGGGGACGTCCACACCGACCTCGATCACGGTGGTACAGACCAGAACATCGAGCTCACCCGCGTTGAATGCCGTCATGACAGCATCCTTCTGCTCCGATGGCAGCCGGCCGTGCAGCAGTCCGATGCGCAGCCCCGGAAGCAGCGAGCCGCGAATGGTCTCGTACAACTCGGTGACGGGGACGGGCGGTGGGCGTTTCTCCTCGGCCTCGTCCGGGCCGCTGTCCTTGTCATCGGCATCGATCCGCGAGGCCACCACATAGGCCTGCCGCCCGGCAGCCACTTCCTCGGCGATCCGTTCCCAGCCGCGCGCCAGCCAGCCCGGCTTCTCGCGGGTGAACACCGCGGTGGTGGTGATGGGCTGGCGCCCGCGTGGCAGCTCCCGCAGTGTCGAAGTTTCCAGATCGCCGAACACGGTGAGCGCCACCGTGCGCGGGATCGGAGTGGCCGTCATCACCAGCAGGTGCGGCACAATGCCCTCGGGAGCCTTGGCCCGCAACCGATCCCGCTGCTCAACACCAAACCGGTGCTGTTCATCGACGACCACCAGACCCAGATTGTGGAAATCCACCGAGTCCTGCAACAACGCATGGGTTCCGATGACGATGCCGGCCAGTCCGGTCGCCACGTCGGCCTTGATCTGCTTCTTGAGCGCCGGTGACATCGAGCCGGTCAACAGCGCGATGCTGGTCGCGTCGTCGGGAGCCCCCAACTCGCCTGCGGTGGCCAACGATCCGAGCATCGCACGCAGCGACCGGGCGTGTTGAACCGCGAGCACCTCGGTAGGCGCCAAGAGGGCGCACTGGTACCCGGCGTCGATCGCCTGCATCATCGCGAGCAGCGCGACGATCGTCTTACCCGAGCCCACCTCACCCTGTAGCAGCCGGTTCATTGGCTTGACCCCGGTAAGATCGACACCGATCTCGGCGACAACCTGCTGTTGTCCCTCGGTGAGCTCGAAAGGCAATTGACTCAGTAGGTCATCCCGCAACTTGTTTTCGGCGGCCGGCATCGGCGGACCTGCCGACCCGAGATCGCTGCCGCGCCGGATGGCAAGCGCCAGCTGCAGACCCAGCGCTTCGTCGAATGCCAGACGCCTGCGCGCCTGCTTCTGTTCGGCGGCGTCCTCCGACATGTGAATCTTGCGCAGGGCTTCATCGAGGGACATCAGGCTGTGCTCTGCCAAAACAGCCTCGGGCAGCGCCTCGGGCACCGGGTCGAGCTGCGCCAGCACCTGGTCGATACAGCGGTAGATGTCCCAGCTTTCCAGATTCTTGGTTGCGGGATAAATGGGAAACACATTGCGCTGGAATGCCGAAATGGCCGTGGACGCATCCCGCGCGCTTCCGGCGATACCGCGTAGCGCGGTACTCCCCCGCGTCGTGGTGGTGCTCTCACCGAGCGCGGTTTCCAGCACCAGATAGTCGGGATGAGTCAGCTGGGGTTTACCCCGGAACTCCCCGACCGCTCCGGAGAGCATCACCCGGTTGCCCACCTCAAGATCACGTTTCACCTTGTGCGGATGAAAAAAGGTGGCCTGCACGGCATGTGGCGCGCTCCCCAGCATGACCGAGAGAAATTGTCCCTTGCGGTTGCGCATGCTCTTCAGCTCCGCCGAGGTGATGAACCCCACCAGCGTGGTGTGCTCACCGGGTTTGGCCCGCTCGCCGTCCTGCTCGTCGCGCAGGCTGAAGTCGGTGCTGTACCGGCGCGGGTAGTGATGGAGTAGATCCTCGACTGTCAGTAGGCCGAATTCGGCGTCGAGAACATCGGATGCCTTGTGTCCCAATACATGATCGAGACGATCGGAAAGTTGCGCCATCTATACCCTGTCACTCCACGCCGATGTGAACGACATCGGTGTGTTGCCCGGTGCGGTAGATCATCACCTCGACACCGCCATGGTGCGATCGGGTGTGCTCGATCAGCGCCTCGGCAAGGGACTCATCCACCTGGTCCGACAGCAGGATCGTCACCAGCTCTCCACCAGAGGACAACATGATGCTCACCAAAGCCTTTGTGGCATTAGCCACTTCGTGGTTCAAGACCAGTACCTCATCGCCGATGATGCCCATCGCATCTCCCGGCTCACAGGTTCCCGACCAGGTGAGAGCGCGCTCGGTGGCCACCCGCACCAGCCCGAATCGGGTGGCCCCGGCAGCACGCGCCATGGTGTAGCTGTCGTCAACAGCGATCCGCTCTGGATCGTGCACCGCCAATGCCGCCAACCCCTGCGCCATGGACGCCGAGGGCAACGGGATGACCGTGATCCCCCATCCGCGTGCCGCCGCACAGACCGCCACCAATTCCTCGGCGGCCATCAATCCGTTGGGCAGCACCATGATCTGATGCGCACCGCTGTCGACGACCGCGTCGAGGAGACGTTTGGCACTCGCGGGAGGTTCATCGACGCGCAGCACCTGCGCACCCTCGCTGGAGAAGAGCGTGGCCGCGCCGTCACCTTCGGCCAGCGCCAGTACCCGGCGATGCCGGTGCCGTCCATCGTGGTGCCCCCCGCCCACATCACCGCGCAACGATGAGATCTGGATAGACTGCGGCGTCCCGAATTTCATCCCGGCCTCGATGGCGGCCCCCGCGTCATTCACGTGCGCGTGCACCGAATAGCCCATGTCGCCGTCTCCGGCGATGGCGATGGAATCGCCCATCCCGTCGAGCTGCGTTCGTAGGTCAGCGATCTGCAGCTCATCACAGCCGGACAACAGGTACATCACCTCGAACTCGGGCGGCAGTTCCCGTGGAGGGTCCAGGTTCAGTCCACCCGAACCACGGCCAGGCCCCGCCACCCACACCTGTGAAGGTGCGTTCTTCGGTGGTGACGGGCTGTACTCGCGGCGAGTGGGCAGTTCCCCGGCCACCACCGACACCAGGGCGTCGAGGATGACGACAAGACCTCGAGCGCCGGCATCGACCACACCGTTATCGGCGAGGATGTCGAGCTGCTTGGGCGTCTTCTCCAGGGCCGCCACCGCGGCATCGGCGGCGGTGCTGACAAGGCCCACCAGATCATCGGCACACACACCATCGGCGACGCGGTCCGCCGCCTGGGCGGCAGCAGCCAAGACCGACACGATGGTGCCCTCGACGGGAGTGCTCATCGAGGCGATCACGAACTGCGAGGCCTGTCGCAGCGCCCGACGCAACACCTCGGCGCCGATGGCGTCCTGATCGGCGGCGGCATCGGCGATCCCCCGCACAATCTGCGACAGGATGACCCCCGAGTTACCGCGGGCACCGTGGACTGCGCCCCGGGCCAGCGCCGCGGCAACCTGTGCGACCGTGGCGCCATCTCCCAGCGCCTCGGCGGCGTTCACCGCCGAACGCATGGTGAACAGCATGTTTGTGCCGGTGTCGGCATCGGCGACCGGAAACACATTCAGCCGGTTGATCTCGTCACTGCGGGTGATCAACCCCTCGACGGAGGCGCGCGCCCAATTGAGCAGCGCAGCGCTGTCCAATACCGAGAGCTGCATGTGGGAAAGCCTATCTACCGATGCTGACAGTGTCTGACGGTCTTCCCCCGAAGAGCTCATCTATGCCCATTTTGGTGTTCACGGGCCGGTCAAGCTATTCTTGCAGGGTTGTGGGCCACCCTGACTGAACAGGTCGTTGGCCGGAATCGCGAGTTTGAGGAGTTTCACTATGGCTGCCGTCTGCGACGTGTGCGGCAAGGGACCCGGCTTCGGCAAGTCGGTTTCGCACTCGCACCGGCGTACCAACCGTCGCTGGAACCCGAACATCCAGACGGTTCACGCCGTCACCTCCCCCGGTGGCAACAAGCAGCGCGTCAACGCCTGCACCTCCTGCATCAAGGCCGGCAAGGTCGTCCGCGGCGCGTAAGCGGCGTGACCACCGTGTCGTCTGACTACGTCGCCGTTCACAACGGCGTTCTGCACATCACCATCGCCACCACGGCGGCTGGTACCTCGCTGGACTTCGCAGGAGTAGACGCTGCGGTTCCGGTCTTGCAGAATCTGCCCGCCGAGGTGGGCGCCATCCTGCTGACCAGTAGCGGACCGAATTTCTGCGCCGGCGGTAACGTGCGCGATTTCGCCGGTGCCGAAGACCGAGCAGCCAAGCTCAACGACCTCGCAGGTCGGCTGCATGCCTTCGTGCGTGCGGTAGACGCCGCCGATCGTCCGGTGGTGGCCTCCGTGCACGGGTGGGCTGCCGGTGGCGGGCTGAGCTTGGTTCTACTGGCCGATATCGCCATCGGTGGCGAGTCGACCAAGCTGCGTGCCGCGTACCCGGGCATCGGATATTCCTCTGACGGTGGCATGTCCTGGGCGCTGCCCCGCGTCGTCGGCAAGGCCCGCGCCGCCGACATTCTGCTGACCGATCGTGTTGTCGAGGCGCCCGAAGCGCTCTCCATCGGGCTGCTCAGCCGCGTCGTCGCCGACGACGAGGTGCAGAACACGGCCGTGGCCGCCGCCGAGAAGCTGGCAGCCGGTCCGCGTGAGGCTCAGAACCGCATCCGTCGGCTCCTGCGCCTGAGCGCGAGCAACACCCTGGACGCACAGCTGGACCTGGAACAGGCCAGCATCGCCGAGGCCTCGGTCAGCCCGACGGGTATCGAGGGTGTCGACGCCTTCGTGGGCAAGCGCAAGCCTGTCTGGCCCTGACCTCGCGAGCCGTTCTTAGCCCTGCAGTTTCTTTCGAATCCAGCTCACAACCCACGGGATCGCGAGCATGTCCGCGGTGATGTGCTCACCGGGCAGTGCCCAGTAGTCCACGTCGGCACCGTTGGCGCGCCAGGTGTCGCGCAACGCCAGAGCTCCCTCTTCGGGAATGAACAGATCGCCGACCGCCTTACTGCGCGAGCCGTGATACAGCAGCACCGGCATCGTCGGGGTCAGATCGCCGGGCCGGTTTGCGCGGATAACGTGTTGCCCCAGCTCCGATTCGAACGGCGCCTCGATCGCCGAGAGCAGGTCCAGGTCGAATCGCAGCAGACCCGCGGCGGCCAGCGGTGGCTGAGGCAAATTCTTGGCGCGGATCGCACAGTAGAGCGCAAAATCCCCGAAAATCGTCGCCAATTCCGGGAATTCGCGAGCCTGGCCGATGGTGGCGGCGGCGAAGAGCCCTGCCCCGACACCTCGGTTCATGCTGCCGTGCAACAGCGCGTAATCAGTGGGGGTCCCTCCCGCCGCCGCGGCCGCGATGCGCAGCTCGGGCGCATAGGACGGCTGCAGCTGTGCGGCCCACACCGTGGCGATGGCCCCACCGCTGTATCCGTGCATGACGATCGGCGAATCGGCGAGATCGGGCCGTTCCGAGAGCATTCCGCGTACCGAGTCCAGTACCGCGTGCCCTGCCATCTTCCCGGCCGCATACGACATCCGGGGGCCTTCGTGATCCGGGAACAGCACGGCGTAGTTCTGCGCGGACAGGAAAGGGAACATCGGCGGATTGTCCCGATACCAAAGGTGCGCCAAACGATACGACGGCGTGAACTTGAGCCCCAGGGAGTTGATCGCCTGATTGCGTACCACCACCGGACGTGAACCGGGTCCGTGCCACGGGCGGTCCGGCTCGATCAATGCCGCGGTCACGGGGACGGCATTACCCGAGGTATCGGTGGAGCGCACCATGATCCGCTGCATGGTGGCCTTGCGCAGCGGAAGCCGGGGCGAAACCGTATCGGCGCGAATGACCTCGCCGGGTGCCAGCAGGCTCAGGTCGCCCGGGTCGCTGTAGAAGTCGTCACCGTCGATCGGCGTCGGCAAGATCGCCGAGTACGGGTCCGCCCGTTGCTCTGCGGTGAGGTGGCGCACCGCCCAGGCGTTGAGCCGGTCGACTACCGCCGGAGTACGCAGCGCGGTTCCGCCGGTCGCCAAGACCGCCGTCAGGCCACCCACGGCGGTCAATGCACCCGTAGACCAACGCATTACGGCAGCCGCCAATCGATCGGTTGGGCGCCCAATCCGGCGAGCAGTTCGTTGGCCCGGCTGAACGGTTTGGAGCCGAAGAATCCGCGCGAGGCGGACAGCGGTGAGGGATGTACCGATTCGATGGTGGGCACGCTCGAGCCCAGCATCGGCTTGAGTGTCGCCGCGTCACGCCCCCACAGAATGGCGACCAACGGTGTGTTCCGCGCGACCAGCGCCCTGATCGCGCATTCGGTCACCATCTCCCAGCCCTTGCCGCGATGCGAGGCCGGGGTGCTCGGCTGCACCGTCAGCACCCTGTTCAGCAGCATCACCCCCTGCTGTGACCATGGCGTCAGGTCGCCGTTGGCCGGCTTGGGCAGACCGAGATCGCTCTGGTACTCATCGAAGATGTTGGCCAGGCTGCGCGGCACCGGTCGTACATCGTCGGCCACCGAGAAACTCAGACCCATCGCATGCCCGGGCGTCGGGTAGGGGTCCTGTCCGACGATGAGGACCCGGACATCGGCCAACGGATAGGTGAACGCGCGCAGCACGTTTGCCCCGGTGGGGAGGTATCCGCGGCCCGAGGAGTTCTCGTCGCGCAGGAACTCCCCCATCTTGGTCACCTGATCGGCAACGGGTCCCAGTGCATCGGCCCAGCCGGGATCAACCAGCTCGGTGAGAGGTCGGGCGGTCACGGAGAGTCAACTTAGCCGAAAAGAATCCCACCCGGTTGCCCGAGTCCAGGGTGCGCCGTCAACCGTCACGCCCGTTTGCCCCGCCGTCACCTGACCGATAGGTATCCAGCCCGCGGGGACCTCATCGGGAAAGGTCGCGACCAGGGCGTGGTCCTCGCCGCCGGTCAAGATCCATTCCCACGGGTCGGCACCGAGTAGCCCCGAGGCGCCCGCGAGCGGCACCAGATACGGCTCCATGTTCGATGAGCTCAGGTCGACGCGGACCGCGCTGGATTCCGCGATATGTCCCAGATCGGCCAACAGACCGTCGGAGACATCCGTCATGGCCGTCGCTCCGGCCCGCGCCGCCACCGCACCCTGCCCATACGGTGGTGACGGGACCAGGTGTACCGCGCGGAGCTCCGGGAACTTGTCAATACCGTCCTGCCACAAGCGGAGTCCCGCCGCCGAGGTGCCCAGCGCACCACAGAGGGCAACCGTGTCTCCCACGGCGGCCCCGCCGCGGGTCACCGGTGCACGCCCCTGCAGGTCGCCGAGCGCGGTCACCGAAATCACCAGCTGGCGCGAAGCCACCAGATCTCCGCCCGCGATCGATGCCTGCACCCGCGCCGCTTCGGCCCAAATTCCGTCGTTGAGCTGGTCCAGGAACGCGATGTCGGTTTCGGCGGGCGCACCCACCGCGACCACAAAGGCCGTGACCCGTCCCCCCATGGCCTCGATATCTGCAGCGTTCTGCGCCACCGCTTTTCGGCCGATATCCGATGACGACGACCAGTCGAGGCGAAAATGTCTGTCCTGCACCAACATATCCGTCGACACCAGAACTCTGCTATCCGGCGCACGGACCACGGCGGCGTCGTCACCCGGGCCGAGCTGGACGTCGGCGCCGGGCACACGACCCGCTGTGAGCCGGCTGATCACGCCGAACTCGCCGGTATCGCCCAGATTTGGCACTCGGTTAGTGTAGGCCCGTGCAATCCGAAGACGGCCCGCCCCGCAAGCTCCTCATCGGTATCGCCATTTTCGGCGCGGTCGCAGCCTTGGCCGTTCTCTTCGGTGTCCTGAAGTTCGCACAGTTCCAGGACGATAAGAAACCCATGGCTATCACCAATATCCCTGCACCTCAGGCTAATTCACCACTCTGCGTGGATATGACCAAGGCATATCCGGACGGCATGGCGGGCGACTGGAAGCGGGTGCAGGTCGTCGAGCCCAAACCACCCGCGGCGGCCGCGTGGCGCCGGGGTCAGGATTCGGTGGTCGCACGTTGCGGTGTGGACCGACCGGCCGAATTCACCGTTGGCACCTCGGTCGAGCAGATCAACGGGGTGCAATGGTTTCGAGTCACCGATGCCGCGGTGGGAATCACCACCTGGTTCGCGGTGGATCGCGGCGTCTACATCGCCGTGACCATGCCCGATGGTTCAGGTACGGAGCCGTTGGTCGAGATGTCCGACGCCATCGGAAAGGCACTACCGGCTGTCAAACCCGATCCGCTGCCACTACCCCGCTGAATCAGCGCAGGCCAGTTCCCCGCGCCAGCGCGGTGCGCACCATCGCATCCAGGAGTGCCGGGTAGTCGACACCGGTGGCCGCCCACATCCGGGGGTACATCGAAATCGTGGTGAATCCGGGCATGGTGTTGATCTCGTTGATCAGCGGGCCGTCCTCGGTGAGGAAGAAGTCCACCCGGGCCAGACCCTGGCAATCGATCGCCCGGAACGCCGCCACCGCCAGCTCGCGGATTTGATCGCTCACCTCGTCGTCAACCTTGGCAGGCACGTCCAATTCGGCGGTGTCATCCAGGTATTTGGTCTCGAAGTCATAGAAAGCGGCCGCACCCGTCTCAGCCTCATAGACGCCCTCGACCCGAATCTCACCAAGCACGCTGCCACGGATGTCTCCGTCGGGGAACTCCAGCACCCCGCACTCGAGTTCGCGTCCGACGATGGCGGCCTCGACGATCACCTTGGGGTCGAACTGGCGCGCATGGTCAATCGCGGCAGGCAGTTCCTCCCACGCGGTGACGCGGGAGACACCGAATGACGATCCCGCCCGGGCAGGCTTGACGAACACCGGCAGTCCCAGGTCCTCGCGCTGATCCGCGGTCAGCGTGGCATCACGCGGACGGATCACGACGTACTTGCCGATGGGGAGTCCCTCAGCGGCCAGCAGTTTCTTGGTGAATTCCTTGTCCATACCGGCCGCGCTCGCCAGCACGCCCGCGCCCACATAGGGCACCCCGGCCAGCTCCAGCAGACCCTGAATGGTGCCGTCCTCGCCGTAGGGACCGTGCAGCACCGGGAACACCACGTCCACGGAGGCCAGCACCTGTCCTGCGGCGCTCGAATCAACGTTGACCAATTGGCCCGCGCGACGCGGATCGGTGGCGAGCAACAGCTCGGTACCGGAAGCGTCGGTGACCTGCGGCAGCGTGCGGTCGCTGATCGCCAGCTGCGCCGGGTCGCCATCGGTCAGCACCCAGCCACCTTCGGGGGTGACACCGACCGCCACCACCTCGTACGCGTCCTGGTCGAGGTTGCGCAGAACGCTGCCGGCGGACACGCAGGAAATCGCGTGCTCACTACTGCGTCCGCCGAACACGAGCGCGACCTTGATCCGGGAGTCGTTCACAGTGTCAGACCGTACCGGCTGCGAGCGCGGTCTCAATGTCGGCCAGCAGATCGTCGGTGTCCTCGATGCCCAGGGAGATCCGCGCGAATCCGTCTGGAACCGCGTCACCCCAGCGCGCCCGGCGATCCACCGAGGTGTGCACGCCACCAAAACTCGTCGAGGCGGCCAATAGCTCGCTGGCACGCACCAGCGCATGCACGGCGTCGGCACTGGCCAGTTCGATCGAGACGAGGGAGCCGAACCTGCTCATCTGAGCGGACGCCACGGGATGGGAGGGATCGCCCGCAAGCCCGGGGTACCGCACCGACACCACATTGGGGTGCTCACCCAGCATCGTCGCCAGTGCAAGAGCGTTCTGGCACTGGCGTTCGAACCGTAACCCGGCGGTCGCGAGGCTGCGCGCTCCCAGCCAGGCCTCGAACGGGCCCAGGATCGCCCCGGCGCGCGATCGTTCCTGTAAGACGGCCGACAGCAGATCCTCACGCGACCCCGCGACGTACCCGGCGATCAGGTCACTGTGACCGGAAAGCGCCTTCGTCGCGCTCGCGACCACCAGGTCGGCGCCCAACTCCAGCGGCAGCTGGCCCATCGGGGTGGCTGTGGTGTTGTCCACGACCAGCACTCCACCGTGTGCGTGTGTCTCACGGGCCAGCAGGGTCAGGTCCACCACATCCAGGCGCGGGTTGGAGGGGGTCTCCGCCACCACCACATCGGCCTGCGCAGCGGCGGCCACGATCTCATCCGACTTGGCAGCGATTACGTTAATACCCAGCGCTGCAAGGTTTTCCGTGGCATAGCGCCGCGTCTGATAATAACCGTCCTCCGGGACCACCAGCGTCTGGCCGGGGCGAACCAGCGCACGTAACGTCGAGGCGATCGCCCCCATGCCCGAGCCGAACACGAGCGCGTTATCGGCGCGCTCCAGCGCCGCCAGACCCGATTCCCATTGTCGCCAACTGGGATTGGACGCACGCCCGTACGTGTCCAGAGAATCATCCTCGGGCACCGGCAGGTGATAAGCGGAGGCGAACACCGGCCCCGCGAGAAAAGGTTGCCCGGCAACAGGTTCGGCGGTGGCGGCCACAACGGCCCGGGTCGATATCCCTGGCTCTGGCATGTGTTTACTCCGGTTTGGTACTGCGCCCTAACAACTGGGCGACGGCATCGGTGACGCTCAGTCCGCGATGACAGACGCCATGAACAGCTTCGGTGAGCGGCATCTCGACGTCATAGCTCGATGCCAACGCCAAGATGGACTCACAGGAGGTGACTCCCTCCGCGACCCTACCGCCGGCGGCGTTACGTGCCTCCTGCAGCGTCTCACCGCTGCCCAGCCGCATGCCGAAGGTCCGGTTTCGCGAATGCGTCGAGGTGCAGGTGGCCACCAGGTCGCCGACCCCCGCCAGACCCGCAAGCGTGGTGTGGCTGGCGCCCAGTGCCAGCCCCAGCCGGGTGATCTCGGCCAGACCGCGCGTGATGATGGTGGCTATCGTGTTCTCCCCCAACCCGACTCCGGCGGCCATGCCGCAGCTCAGGGCGATCACGTTCTTGCACGCACCCCCCACCTCGCAGCCGACGACATCGGCGTTGGTGTACGGGCGGAAGTAACGCGTGGAGAAGGCGCGCTGCAGGGCCACGGCCCTGGTCGAGTCGGTGCACCCGATGACGGTGGCGGCGGGCTGGCCCGCCGCGATCTCGCTGGCCAGATTCGGGCCGGTCAGCACGGCAACCCGGCTCGGATCGGTGCCCAGCACCTGAGTGACGACCTGACTCATCCGCATGAGCGTGCCGACCTCGATGCCCTTGGCCAGGCTCACCACCGAGGATCCGGGTTCGATGAGGTCGGCCCAAGGGGTCAGGTTGGCGCGCAGAGACTGCGACGGTACTGCCAACAGCACCAGGTCGGCGCCCTGCAGGGCCTCTTCGGCCACTCCCGTGGCGACTATCGACGCGGGCAGATCCACATCGCTGAGGTACACCGAGTTCCGGTGCGTCGCATTGATCTCATCGGCTAGTTCGGATCGGCGTGCCCACAACCGCACATCGTGTCCGGCGTCGGCAAGCACCTTGCCCAACGCGGTCCCCCAGGAACCAGCACCCATCACCGCAGCCGTGGCCATGGCAGACACCCTAGTCGGGGCTGGCACCATGGAGTACGTGGGCAGACAGGCTGGCACGGACTTCGGCGTGATCATCGCGGTCAAGAACTTGGCGACCGCGAAGAGCCGCCTGGCGCCGTCGCTGCCCGCACCTGAGCGGGAACGGTTGGTGCTGGGCATGCTGACGCACGCCATCTCGGTGGCCTTCTCCGCCGCCCCAACCGTGGCGGTGATCAGCCCCGATCCCGCGGCCAAGGCGGCGGCCGGCGAGGCCGGGGCCCGGTTCATCTTCGATGACACCCCTGAGGGCCACCCCGACCCGCTGAACAACGCGTTGCGCAGCGCCGCGACCCAGCTGCGGGCGGCTTCTCCGAATCTTGTTGTGTTGCAGGCCGACCTTCCTGCGGTGACGGCTCAGGAATTCGCGGCCGCGATGGAGGCGGCCCGCAGCCATTCGCGCAGCTTCGTCGCCGACCGGCACGGCACCGGCACGGCGGCGCTGTTCAGCACCGATGGCGAGCTGAATCCGCTGTTCGGAATCGATTCGGCACGGCGACACCGGGATTCGGGGGCCGTCGAACTCACTGGCGATTGGCCCGGCTTGCGCTGTGATGTGGACACCCCGGAAGATCTGAGCGCGGCCCGCGAACTGGGGGCAGCGCTGCCGCTCTGAGTCGGGCCGATAACCCTATGATCACAAGGGTGACCACACCCAGCGTTCCCCCGGCCGCAACCACGATCGCGTCGGGTGAGGAGCTGCCCGAAGATCGGTATCTCAACCGGGAGCTCTCGTGGCTGGACTTCAACACGCGCGTGCTCGCCCTGGCCGCCGACGAATCACTGCCCATCCTGGAGCGCGCCAAGTTCCTGGCGATCTTCGCGTCCAATCTGGACGAGTTCTACATGGTCCGCGTCGCCGGCCTGAAACGCCGCGACGAGACCGGCCTGTCGGTGCGTTCGGCCGACGGCCTGTCGCCGCGTGAGCAGTTGAAACTGATTGGTGAGCGCACGCAGGAGATCTCCGTCCAGCACGCCCGGGTATTCAGCGAGTCGGTACGGCCCGAACTCGCCGAGAACGGCATTTTCGTCGTCACCTGGGCGGACCTGTCGGAGAACGAGCGCAGTTACCTTTCCTCGTATTTCACCGACCAGGTCTTTCCGGTGCTGACCCCATTGGCCGTCGACCCGGCGCATCCGTTCCCTTATATATCGGGCCTGAGCCTGAATCTCGCGATCACCGTCCAGGTTCCCGAGACAGGTGGCCAGCACTTCGCCCGAATCAAGGTGCCTGACAACGTCGATCGATTCGTCAGGCTGCGCAGTCCGGAGGGCGCCGAGGCCGCGCAGGCGGCCCACACCGCCCGCTTCCTTCCCATGGAAGAACTCATCGCCGCGCATCTGTCGGCGCTGTTCCCGGGTCTGGAAGTCGTGGAGCACCATGCATTCCGCATCACACGGAACGCGGATTTCGAGGTCGAGGAAGACCGGGACGAAGATCTTCTGCAGGCACTGGAACGTGAGTTGGCTCGTCGCCGGTTCGGCTCACCGGTTCGGCTCGAGGTCGCCGACGATATGACCGAGCACATGCTCGAGCTGCTCTTGCGCGAGCTGGATGTGAATCCCGGTGATGTGGTGCAGGTACCAGGCCTGCTCGACTTGTCCTGCTTGTGGCAGGTTTATGGCGTGGACCGTCCCGCGCTCAAGGACCCCACGTTCGTCCCGGCAACCCACCCCGCGTTCGGTCAGGGCGAGACCCCCAAGAGCATCTTCTCCACCCTGCGCGACGGTGATGTGCTTGTTCATCATCCCTACGACTCGTTTTCCACCAGCGTGCAACGGTTTATCGAGCAGGCGGCGGCCGACCCACAGGTCCTGGCCATCAAACAGACGCTGTACCGCACCTCCGGCGACTCGCCCATCGTCAATTCGCTTATCGACGCCGCCGAGGCCGGTAAGCAGGTGGTCGCCCTCGTCGAGATCAAGGCGCGCTTCGACGAGCAGGCCAATATCAAGTGGGCCCGAGCCCTGGAAGATGCCGGCGTGCACGTGGTCTACGGCTTGATCGGCCTGAAGACGCATTGCAAGACCGCACTGGTAGTGCGCCGCGAGGGGTCCGCCATCCGCCGGTACTGCCATATCGGTACCGGAAACTACAACCCGAAAACCGCCCGGCTCTATGAGGACGTCGGCCTGCTGACCAGCGCGCCGGAGATCGGCGCGGACCTCACCGACCTGTTCAACTCGCTCACCGGGTATTCACGGAAGGTGTCCTACCGCAACCTGTTAGTGGCACCGCACGGAATTCGCGCGGGGATCATCGACCGCATCGACCAGGAGATCGCAGCTCATCGGGCCGGGCAGGATGCTCGCATCCGAATGAAAATGAACGCGTTGGTGGACGAGCAGGTCATCGATGCGCTGTACCGGGCATCGCAGGCCGGTGTTCCCGTCGAGGTGGTGGTGCGCGGGATCTGCGCGTTGCGACCTGGCGTTCCGGAGTTCTCCGGCAACGTCACGGTGCGATCCATTCTCGGCCGGTTCCTTGAACATTCGCGCATCATTCACTTCAACGCCATCGATGAATTCTGGATCGGCAGCGCCGACATGATGCATCGTAATCTGGACCGACGGGTCGAGGTGCTTGCACGCGTCACCGATCCGAAGCTCACCGCACAGCTCGACGATATGTTCACCTCCGCGTTGGACTCCCGGACCCGCTGCTGGGAGCTGCAGTCCGATGGTCAGTGGTTGGCCTCGCCTGCGGACGGCGAGGAGGTGCGCGACCATCAGGTCGAAATGATGAAACGGCACCGCTCGCATACCTGAGCTAGCCCAGGTTCTTCCGGCTGAACAACTCTCCCCCGAAGGAGCTTTCGTGCCCGATCCGACGACGCGGACCGGTGCTGCGGTCCTTGCTGCCGGAGCCGCACTCTGGCGGTACAAGGAAGACACTGCCGGAGCCATCGAAGTGGCGCTGGTGCACAGACCACGGTACGACGATTGGTCATTGCCGAAGGGCAAGCTCGACCCCGGTGAGACGGCGGCCATCGCTGCCGTCCGTGAGATCGCCGAGGAGACCGGATTCAGCGCCCGGCTCGGCAGACGATTGCCATCGGTGAGTTACCCGGTGGCCCAGGGAACCAAACGCGTCAGATATTGGGCGGCACAAGCTTTGGACGGGAAGTTTGAAGCCAACAATGAAGTCGATGAGATTCAGTGGCTGTCGGTGGCGCGGGCGATCAAAACGGTCAGCTACGCCGTTGATCGGAAAGTGCTGCGAAATCTCGCAAAGCACGAAATTGACACTCGGACATTGATCATTGTGCGCCACGGAAAAGCGGGGCGAAAGGAACGCTATTCCGGCGATGACACGCTGCGTCCGTTGGACAAGAAAGGCCGCGCCCAGGCCGAAGCGCTTACCAGTCAATTACTCGCATTCGGCGCTAGCGCCATTCACGCTGCCGATCGATTGCGCTGCCGGCAGACCGTCGAACCGCTTGCCGAAGAACTGAACACGGTGATCTATAGCGAGCCCGCACTCAGTGAAGAGGCCTACTGGGCTGATCGAAAGCGTGCACATCGCAGGATTCTCGAAATCGCCGGATCGGACGGCATCAGGGTGGTATGCACTCAGGGACGGGTCATCCCAGATCTCATCCAATGGTGGGCAGATCGCGACGGTGTCCGCCCCGATAAGTCACGTAACCGTAAGGGCAGCATGTGGGTGCTGTCGATGCATGGCCAGAAACTGCTGGCCGCAGACCATCTGGACAGCCCGCTGCCTACCGGCGGCTAGCCGCCAACACTGCCCCCAAAAGCAACATCGGGCCCCACCCTGAGGTGGGACCCGATGTTGTCTTGAAACTACTTGCGGCCCTTCTTGGCCGGAGCCTTCTTGGCGGGAGCCTTCTTGGCGGGAGCCTTGGTCGCAGCCTTCTTGGCAGGAGCCTTGGTCACGGCCTTCTTGACGGGAGCAGCCTTCTTAACGGCGACTGCCTTCTTCACGGGCGCCTTCTTGGCGGGAGCAGCCTTCTTGACCGGGGCGGCCTTCTTGGCGGGAGCCTTCTTGGCCGGGGCTGCCTTCTTGGCGGCGGCACGCTTCGCCGGGGCGGCGGTGGAGCCACGCTTCACAGCGGGACCGTCGGCCGGAAGCTTCTGCGAGCCAGAGACAACCGCCTTGAACTGTGCACCGGGACGGAACGTCGGAACCGACGTCGGCTTCACCTTGACGGTCTCACCGGTACGCGGGTTGCGGGCGACACGTGCGGCGCGGCGACGCTGCTCGAAAACGCCAAAACCGGTGATGGTCACGCTCTCACCCTTATGCACGGTGCGAACGATGGTGTCGACGACGTGCTCCACCGCGGCGGTGGCTTGCCGGCGATCCGAGCCCAATTTCTGTGTCAGAACGTCGATGAGCTCTGCTTTGTTCATGTAAAACCCTCCGAAGCCAGTGGTCCACTTTGAACCGACTTCGAACACGGTAAACCCAACTGCACCTGATTTCCAAGTGCCACGCGTAATTTCGGCAAAATTCTCTAAGCCTTTTGCCGACCTAAAAGGAATGCCCTTGGCCCCCAAGGGCGCCCAATCAGCTACTCGGAGGGCTCCAAAGTACGGGGTTTGAACTCCGGCCGGGATGCCTCGAAAGCTTCGATTTCGTCGACTTTTCGCAGCGTAAGGCCTATATCGTCCAGTCCTTCGAGCAGCCGCCACCTGGTGTAGTCGTCAATCTCAAACGGCACCACCGCCGTTCCGGCGGTCACTGTCCGATCGTCAAGATTCACAGTGAGTTCCAAACCGGGATTCTGCTCGATCAGTTTCCACAGCAGCTCGATGTTGGACTGATCCACCAGTCCGGCGACCAGACCGGCCTTACCGGCGTTGCCCCGGAAGATGTCTCCGAAACGGGACGACAGTACTACTCGAAATCCGTAGTCCATCAAGGCCCACACGGCGTGCTCGCGGGACGATCCGGTGCCGAAATCGGGCCCGGCGACAAGCACGCTGCCCCGGTTGAACGGCTCCTGATTCAGAATGAACGAGGGATCGGCACGCCAACCGGCGAAGAGACCGTCCTCGAAACCCGTTCGGGTGACACGCTTGAGGTACACCGCCGGGATGATCTGATCGGTATCGACGTTAGAACGACGCAGCGGCACACCAATTCCGGTGTGAGTGTCGAATGCCTCCACTATTTCCTCTCTGTGCCTTTTGGCAGGTGCCTATTTTACGGATTTTGCCAAATCAGCTGGCGATGAGAGCTTTCCCCGCACCGCCGTGGCCGCGGCGACGGCCGGTGACACCAAGTGGGTTCGGCCGCCCTTACCCTGGCGGCCCTCGAAATTCCGGTTCGAGGTCGACGCGCACCGCTGCCCGGGAGACAACTGGTCAGGGTTCATCCCCAGACACATAGAACACCCCGCCTGGCGCCATTGAGCGCCCGCGGCCGTGAAAATCTCACCCAGTCCCTCGGATTCGGCCTGCGCACGCACCCGCATCGAGCCGGGAACAATGAGCATGGTGACCCCCTCGGCCACCTTCTGGTCCCGCAGTACGTCGGCCACAGCGCGCAGATCCTCGATCCGCCCGTTGGTGCAGGACCCCACGAACACGGTGTCCACCGGGATCTCACGCATCGGGGTACCCGGGGTGAGATCCATATAGGTCAGCGCCTTCTCGGCCGCCAGCCGCTCCTCCTCATCGGCCATCAGCTCCGGATCAGGCACGTCCGCGCTCAGGGGCACTCCCTGTCCCGGATTGGTGCCCCAGGTGACGAAAGGCGTCAAAGTACTGGCCTCGATGTGCACTTCGGCGTCGAACTGAGCGCCATCGTCCGTGCGCAGCGAGTCCCATTCGGCCACAGCGGCATCCCACAGCTCCCCCTCGGGGGCGTGCGGACGACCCTTCAGATACGCATATGTCGTCTCGTCGGGCGCGACCATGCCCGCCCGCGCACCTGCCTCAATGGACATATTGCACATAGTCATTCGGGCCTCCATCGACATCTCTTCGACGGCCTGCCCGCGGTACTCCAGGACATAGCCCTGGCCGCCGCCGGTGCCAATCTTGGCGATCACCGCCAAAATGACGTCCTTGCTGGTGACGCCCGTCGGCAGGGGGCCGTCGATGTTGATGGCCATGGTCCGAAAGGGCCTCAGTGGCAAGGTCTGCGTGGCCATCACGTGCTCGACCTCGGAGGTCCCGATACCCATCGCCAGTGCGCCAAATGCCCCATGTGTAGAGGTATGGCTGTCGCCGCACACGACTGTGGTGCCCGGCTGGGTCAAGCCCAGCTGCGGACCGACCACGTGCACGATGCCCTGTTCGGCGTCTCCCATCGGGTGCAGGCGGATGCCGAATTCCTGGCAGTTGCGCCGCAGCGTTTCCACCTGAGTGCGCGACACCGGATCGGCGATCGGCTTGTCGATGTCAATCGTCGGCACATTGTGGTCTTCGGTCGCGATCGTCAGATCCGGCCGGCGCACCTGGCGCCCGGCGAGCCGCAGGCCGTCGAAGGCCTGTGGGCTGGTCACCTCGTGCACCAAATGGAGATCGATATAGATGAGGTCTGGCTCTCGGGCCTCACCCTCACCGGTTCCGCGTACCACTACGTGGGAGTCCCAGACCTTCTCTGCCAGGGTCCGGGGCTGTTGGACACTAGTCATCATTGGCTCCGTGCTCATTGCGTCTCATTATTTGGAACGCTAGTATCGTTCCGTGAGACAGCATAGCGGTATCGGCGTCCTCGACAAAGCGGTGCAGGTCCTGACGGCCATCGGCGACTCCCCCTGCGGGCTGGCGGAATTGTGCGAGCGCACCGGGCTCCCCCGGGCCACAGCCCACCGGCTGGCAGCAGGGCTGGAAGTCCACCGACTCCTGTCCCGTGACGGTGATGGGCAATGGCAGCTCGGCGCCGGGCTGACCGAGCTCGCCGCACATGTCAACGATCCGCTGCTCAGCGCCAGCACCCAGGTGCTGCCGAAACTGCGTGAGATCACCGGCGAGAGCGTGCAGCTCTACCGCCGGGAAGGCACCGTCCGCATCTGCGTGGCGGCACTCGAACCACCAGCGGGGCTTCGCGATACCGTGCCGGTCGGATCACGCCTGCCCATGTCCGCCGGGTCGGGCGCCAAAGTTCTGCTTGCCCACAGCGACACCGCCACCCAGGCCGCGGTGCTGCCCGGAGCGACATTCACCGAGCGTGCTCTTGCCGATGTACGCAAGCGCGGTTGGGCACAAAGCGCCGCCGAACGGGAGGCGGGAGTCGCCAGTGTGTCGGCGCCCGTTCGCGACCGGCATGGCAATGTCGTTGCGGCGATATCGGTTTCCGGCCCCATCGATCGGATGGGCCGGCGGCCAGGCGCTCGCTGGGCCGCCGATCTCGTGGCCGCATCAGAGGCGATAACAGCCCGGCTTTAAGCTCCGAAGATGGGAACCAATCAGCGCTCGCAGATCGTCATGTCTGACGAAGAGATCACCGCGTTCATCAACAACTCACGCAACACCACCATGGCGACCATCGGCGCCGACGGACAGCCGCACCTGGTGGCCATGTGGTACGCGGTGATCGACGGCGAGCTGTGGTTCGAGACCAAGGCCAAGTCGCAGAAGGTGGTCAACCTCAAGCGCAACCCCACCATCACATGCCTCATCGAGGACGGACTCACCTACGACACTCTGCGCGGCGTGGCGATCGAGGGCCAGGCAGAGATCGTCGAGGACCCGGACAAGCTTTTCCAGGTGGGCATCAGCGTCTTCGAGCGGTACACCGCCCCGTACACCGAAGAAATGAAGCCATTTGTCGAGACGATGCTCAACAAGCGCATCGCGGTGCGGGTGCGCCCTACCCGCATTCGGTCCTGGGATCACCGCAAGCTCGACATGCCCGCAATGCCTGTGGGTGGGTCGACGGCGCCGCAGCAGTAGGCACGGCGGTGGGCCGGCTCGCGCGCGAGGCGTTCGACTCCTTCCGTGAGGGTCTACGTCATAAGAAGATCAAGCGACCATTGAGCGATGCGCTGGTCCACCACCTCGGTTCCGGCGAGGTGACCGGAGAGCAGGGCGACCGGATCCGTGAATTGTGCGCCGAGACCCTCGACATCGAGGTGGACGTCGCGAAGACCGGCGCGCATCAAGCACGCAAATTTGTGATCTGGACCCTGCGTCATCGTCATCCGGAGCTGACCGAGGAGGCATTGCGGATGTTGGGTGATTACCGCGCCGAGAGCTGGCGCTAGTTTCAGAAAAGAGCTGGTACCCCCGATGGGATTCGAACCCACGCTACCGCCGTGAGAGGGCGGCGTCCTAGGCCGCTAGACGACGGGGGCTAGAACATTTCCGTGCAACGCGCGTGGCGCGCAGACTTGACAGTCTAGCTCACCGGTATGCATCACACCAAATCACTTGTCGTGCAAATGATTTGCGCTGGGGTACCAGGACTCGAACCTAGAATGGCGGTACCAGAAACCGCTGTGTTGCCAATTACACCATACCCCATTGGCCTCGCAGAACCGCAGGTCAGCGCGCTGACAGCGGACTTTGGAGCCGACGAGCAGACTACCAAACCAAGGGCGATTAACCCGAATCGGTTTGGCCCTCTACCTCATTTTCCCAGGTCCGAGCGTTTCGCAGCCGCTGCAGGGTGCGTTCGGAACCCAGCAATTCCATAGATTCGAACAGCGGCGGGCTCACCGTCGCACCGGTGACGGCGACACGCAGCGGCCCGAACGCCTTCCGGGGTTTGAGTTCGAGCCCCTCGATGAGCGCGCCCTTGAGCGCCTCTTCGATCGCAAGTGTGGTCCAGGCGTCGACGGACTCCAGCGCACCGATCGCCGCATCCAGCACCGGCAGCGAGCCCTCCCCCAGTTCCTTACGGGCCGATCCCGGATCGATGGCATAGACATCGTCGTTGAGGAACTTCAGCAGCCCCCAGGCGTCGCCCAGCACCACAACCCGCGTCTGCACCAGATCTGCCGCCACCGCGAAAGCGCTGTCCTCCAATCCGAGCTCGTACCCATGGGCGGCAAAGAAGGTCTGCAGCCGTGCCACGAACTCCTCCGGGGCCAACAGCCGGATGTGCTCGGCGTTGATGGCGTCGGCCTTCTTCTGATCGAATCGCGCCGGATTCGAGTTGACGTTGGCGACGTCGAAGGCGGCGACCATCTCCGACAGGCTGAAGATGTCGTGATCGTCGGCTATCGACCATCCCAGCAGGGCAAGGTAATTCAGCAGCCCCTCGGGGATGAACCCGCGGTCGCGGTGCAGGAACAGGTTGGACTGCGGATCGCGCTTGGACAGCTTCTTGGTGCCCTCGCCGAGCACCGACGGCAGGTGCGCGAACACCGGTATCGAGTCGGCGACTCCGATCCGGATCATGGCCTCATACAGGGCGATCTGGCGCGGTGTCGACGGCAGCAGATCCTCACCGCGCAGCACGTGAGTGATTTTCATCAACGCGTCGTCGACGGGGTTCACCAACGTGTACAACGGATCTCCGTTACCACGGGTCAGCGCGAAGTCGGGCACCACACCCGCGGCGAACGTGGTCTCCCCACGCACCAGGTCGTTCCAGGTGATGTCGTGATCGGGCATCCGCAGTCGGACAACAGGGTTGCGACCTTCCGCGTGGAACGCCGCACGCTGCTCATCGGTGAGGTCGCGGTCGTAATTGTCGTATCCGAGCTTTGGATTGCGGCCCGCGGCCAGATGGCGCGCCTCCACTTCCTCCGGCGTGGAGAACGACTCGTAGGCCTCCCCCGCCGCCAGCAGCTTGCGCACCACCTCGAGGTGCAGCTCCTTGCGCTGCGACTGCCGGTACGGCGCGTACGGCCCACCGATCTCGGGCCCCTCGTCCCAGTCCAGGCCTAGCCACCGCAGGGCGTCCAGGATCGCCAGATAGCTCTCCTCGCTGTCGCGGCCCGCATCGGTGTCCTCGATACGGAATACGAAGTCGCCTCCGCAGTGTCGCGCATAGGCCCAGTTGAACAGCGCGGTCCGAATCAATCCGACATGCGGGGTACCGGTCGGCGAAGGGCAGAAACGTACCCGGACCTTGCTAGATCCAGTGGTGTCACTCATTGTTACTTCGCCTTCCGCACAACAGGATTGGACAAGGTGCCGATACCTTCGATGGTGACGCTCACGGTATCTCCGTCGACGATGGGGCCGACGCCCTCGGGTGTTCCGGTAAGGATCACGTCGCCGGGCAGCAGGGTCATCACTGCCGACACCCACTCCACGATCGTGCCGACATCGTGCAATAGCAACGAGGTTCGGCTGCTCTGCCGGACTTCGCCATTGACCTCGGTGCGGATGGCCAGATCCGAGGGATCAAGATCAGTGACAATCCACGGCCCCAGCGGGCAGAACGTGTCGTGGCCCTTGGCTCGTGTCCACTGCCCGTCGGCACGCTGGTGATCGCGCGCGGAGACGTCGTTGCCGATCGTGTACCCCAGAATGACCTCGGCCGCCCGGGAGGCGGGGACGTCCTTGCACGGCCGGCCGATCACGATCGCCAACTCTCCCTCGTGGTGGACCTCGGATGCGCTGGGCGGCAGCTGAATCGGCAGACCCGGACCAATGATCGAGGTGTTGGGCTTGATGAAGATCACCGGCGACTCCGGTGGGGCACCACCCATCTCGGCGGCATGGGCGGCGTAGTTCTTGCCCATGGCCACCACCTTGCTGGCCAGAATCGGCGCCAGCAGCCTGACGTCGGCGAGCGGCCACTGGCGCCCGGTGAAAGTGGGCGTCCCGAAGGGATGCTCGGCGATCTCCCGGGCGGTCTCGGTGCCGTCATCTCCCTCGATACTGACGAAGGCGACACCATCTGGGCTGGCAATACGTCCTAGGCGCATTTACATGAGCCTAGTTGCCGGGCTTTGCACCTTCCTCGGCATCCTCACGTTGGTCCTCCCGGATGTTGGCGCGAGTGACCAACGCCACCAGAAAGTCCTCCAACCGGTCATGGGTGATATCGAGTTCCCCACGAAACCACGTGGTGACCAAGTCCAGTCCGCCGGACACCAGGGTGAAGGTGGCCAGGTCCAGATCGGGGTCCAGCGCATCGTCGGCGGGAAGCAGCACGCGGCCCTGATCGGCCATCACCTGTGCCAGCGTCTTGACCAGATCGCGGCGGCGGGCCGCCAACCCCTCGGTGGCCTGCGATTCCACCAGCAGCCTGCCCCGACGCGGGTCGGCGGTGAGAAATCGCAAGCCGCTACCGATGGCCGCACGGGTACGTACCACCGGATCCTTCGACGTCGAGCTCTTCGCGATGGCCTCGATGATGGCGGCCGATCCCGCCAGCATCTGTTCATCGAGCATCGCGAGCACCAACTCATCGGTGCTGCGGAAGCTCTCGTAGAAATACCGATCGTTGAGCCGGGCCTCGGCACATACGCCGCGCACCGTCAGCCCCTTCACGCCGCCACCGGCGACCAGATCCAACGCGGCGTCCAGGAGCGCCGCGCGTCGTCGTGCGCGTCGCTCACCGGAAGTGGCACCGCCATAGGTCCGGGATGGCATCCGCCGATTGTCGCACTTTGGTCCTTGACCTCACGGCATTTTCTGGTGATGATTCTCACCAGATGGTGAGAATCGTCACCAGATGGCCCGTTCAACGAGGAAAGGACCTCATTCATGGCTTCGAGCTGGCAGAAGCTCCCCAACCCGCCGCAGCTTCGCGAGTTCCCGTTCAACGTGTTCACGCGCTTCCTGGCCGGACGGGACATCCGCGCGACCGCTGAGCAGCGGGAGACCTTCCGTCAGTACGCACACGTCGGCGACCCACTCGCCGATGCAGTGGTCGCGATGTTCGCGCGTTTCCCGGCAGGCCAGGGGCGACGGATGTTCGAGATGGCATTGGAGTCCGGCATCGAATCGGTCGACAATCCCCCCGAGGAACTCGTCGCGTTCTTCACACAGGTCGATGCCCGGCCGTATTGGCTCGACGACGCGAAGCTTGAGCTGGCCGCGCGGGTCAGCATGCGCACCGGAGTGGTGGGCCTGGGCCTGGCACTGCCCGGCCTAGCCCTCACCGGGGGCTATCTCTCGTCCCGCGCCGACAAACCCCTGGTCGGTACCGGCAATCTGAATCTGCAGGCCGCGGCCCCGCGCCGGCTGCACGAGACGGCGCAATGGCTCATCGATGTCACCTCTCCCGGTGGACTCGAGCGATTCGCCACCGGTTTCAAGGGAGTGTCTCGAGTCCGTCTCATGCACGCGCTGGTTCGCGGCGCCATGAACCGGCGCGATGACTGGGACTACGAGAACTGGGACACCCCGATCAACCAGATCCAGCTGGCGGGGACGCTGATGCTCTTCTCGCTGGCCAATCTGGCGGGATGCCAGGCCATGGGCATGAGTTTCTCGGACACTGAGCGCGAGGCGGTCTTCCATTTCTGGCGATATGTCGGGCAGCTCATGGGAATTCACCCCGAACTCGTACCCACCAGCGAGGAGGACACCTGGCGGTTGTTCTGGCTGGAGGCCGATACCGAGTTCCTGCCCGACGAGGACTCATACTCGCTGACGCAGGCGCTACACCGGTCCATGCCGGACGAACCCGCGTTCATGCGGCTTTCCCGCGCCTATCTTTCGTCCTACAGCCGCCTCATCCTCGGCAAGACACATGCCGATCACCTGGGGCTTATCGACAGCAAGTCGATGCAGGCCGCGGTGCTGGGGACGTCGGTGGTCAATTGGTTCTTCGAACGCCGCAACGTGTTGCCAGGTATGACCCGCATCAGTGAGGAATTCGGTCACTTTGCGCGGCGTCAGATCGTCTCGCGCGGCATGGCGCAGACCGGGGGCGATCGCACCTACCGGCAGCACGACAAGCTCGCGACGGCCAGTTAGCAAATCCCATATATTGGGATAGTAGTTCAACAATTTGAGATAGATGTGGAACCATGGCACTCATGGTTCGTGTTGATGAGGTTGGTACAGCACGCCGTTGGGCAATGCTGGCCATTTCCCTGGGGTCCACCGCCGCCGCCAATGTCTTCATCAACGGTGTGGCATTTCTCATCCCCGCCTTACACACCGAACGCGGCCTGGATCTCGCCAACGCGGGGCTGCTGTCGGCGATGCCCAGCTTCGGGATGGTGCTGACACTCATCGCATGGGGCGCGCTCATCGACAGATTCGGTGAGCGGATCGCGTTGGTAAGCGGTCTGGCGCTGACCGCCCTGGCCGCGTTCGCCGCAGCCGAGGCACCGTCGTTGGTGCTCACGGGCGTCTTCCTACTGTTGGGCGGGGCGTCTGCGGCAGCGTGCAACTCGGCCAGCGGGCGCGTGGTGGTGGGGTGGTTCCCACCGAGCCAGCGGGGCACGGTGATGGGCATCCGCCAGATGGCGCAACCACTCGGAGTTGCGCTGGGCGCCCTGGTGATCCCCCGCATCGCGGAAAGCCACAGTGTGGCAACGGCATTGATCTTCCCGGCGGCCGTGTGCGCAGTGTCCTCGGCGATCTGCCTGGTGGGCATCATCGACCCGCCGCGACCACCGCGCTCGGAAGCACCCGAGGAACACCTGTCCAACCCCTATCGCGGTTCGCGGGTGCTGTGGCTGATCCACGCGGTGTCGGTGCTGCTGGTGGTTCCCCAGGTGGTCGTGTGGACCTTCACCCTGGTGTGGCTGGTGACCGACAGAGGGTGGAGCATCGGCGCGGCCAGCATCATGGTGACGGTGGCGCAGCTGGCCGGCGCGCTCGGCCGGGTTGCCGCCGGAATGTGGTCTGATCGTTGGGGTTCACGTATGCGCCCGATCCGGGCCATCGCGGTGGCCGCGTCAGCCGCCATGGCGCTATTGGCTCTCACCAATCAACTGGACTGGTCCATCAGCGTCGTCGTCATGCTGGTGGCGTCGGTGATCACGGTGTCCGACAACGGTCTGGCGTACACATCGATCGCGGAAATCGCGGGACCGTTCTGGAGCGGCCGCGCCCTGGGCGCACAGAACACCGGCCAGCTGCTGGCCGCCGCCGTGGCACCGCCGGTTTTCGGGGCGATCGCCACGGCGGTGGGATTCTCCGCAGCCTTCGCCGTGTGTGCGTTGTTCCCTTTGGCCGCTGTCGGTTTGGTGCCGGTGAAGCTGGAGAAACCCGCCCAATAACGCCGAATGCGAGCCTGACGCGATTTTCCGACTGGATTTCCGCGTGAGGCTCGCACTCGGTCAGGACTACAGGAAGCTGGCGATCCGATCGCCGGTGGCCGAGGTGGACAGCTTCTCCGCGCCCCGAGTGGCCAGGTGCTGTTCGACAGCCTTCTCCACACGCGCCGAGGCTTCCTTCTCGCCAAGGTGATCCAGCAGCAGGGCCACCGACACCACAGCGGCGGTGGGATCGGCGATCCCCTGCCCCGCGATATCGGGCGCACTGCCGTGCACCGGCTCGAACATCGAAGGGTTCTTGCCCGAACCGTCGATGTTTCCGCTTGCAGCCAAACCGATTCCACCGGTGACGGCGGCCGTCAGGTCGGTGATGATGTCGCCGAACAGGTTGTCGGTGACAATGACGTCGAACCGGCCCGGATCGGTGACCATGTGGATGGTGGCGGCGTCGATGTGCTGGTAGGACACCTGCACGTCCGGATGCTCGGTGGCGACTTCGTCGACGGTCCGCGTCCACAGTGAACCGGCGTACTTGAGCACGTTGTTCTTGTGCACGAGCGTCAGGTTCTTGCTGCGGGCCTCGGCGCGCTGGAACGCGTTGCGCACCACACGCTCGACTCCGAAGCGGGTGTTGAGACTGACCTCGGTGGCGACCTCGTGCGGGGTCTCCACGCGGATGGCGCCGCCGTTACCGGTGTACGGCCCCTCGGTGCCCTCGCGCACTACCACCAGGTCGATGACCGGGTTACCCGCCAGCGGACCCGTCACGCCCGGATACAGCTTGGCGGGGCGCAGGTTGATGTGGTGATCGAGTGCGAATCGGGTGTGCAGCAGCAGACCGCGCTCCAGCACTCCGCTCTGCACCGAGGGATCACCAATGGCGCCAAGCAGAATGGCGTCGTGTCCGCGCAGCTCGTCGAGCACCGAATCGGGCATGAGTTCACCGGTGGCCAGGTACCTGCGGGCACCCAGGTCGTATTCGGTCTTCTCGACACCGGGCAGTACCGCGTCGAGCACCTTCACAGCCTCGCCGATGACCTCGGGGCCAATGCCATCGCCGGCGATGATCGCGAGCTTTGTCATGAAAGATCAACCAACTCAAGGGTTGTCGCACCGACGGCAGCGCGGATTTCGTCGAGTACGGCATCCGGGGCGCTGCGATCGATACGCAGGATGATGGTGGCCGCCTCGCCCGAAGCGTCCTGGCTCAGCTGCGCGGCCTGGATGTTGACGTCGGCCGAACCCAGCACGGTGCCGATCTTGCCGAGGGCACCGGGCACGTCGGCGTAGTTGATGACCAGGTTTTCGCCCTCGGCACGCAGGTCGAAGTTGCGTCCGTTGATCTGGACGATCTTCTGTACCTGCTGCGGGCCGGACAGAGTGCCCGCCACATTGATGACCGAACCATCGGCGTACACGGCGCGCACGTCGACAACGCTGCGGTGGTTGGGGCTCTCGGTGGCCGTGCTGATCTCCGCACTCACGCCACGCTCCTCAGCGATCGACGGAGCGTTCACGAAGGTCACCTGGTCCTCGATCACCGACGAGAAGAGTCCGCGCAGCGCGGAAAGCTTCAGCACCGCAACGTCTTCGGAGGCCAGTTCGCCACGGACGTCGACCGACAGCGAGGTGGGCAACTGCTCGGAGACGGCCCCGATGAGCACACCAAGCTTGCGGACAACCTCAAGCCACGGCGCGACCTCTTCGCTGACGACTCCCCCACCGACGTTGACGGCGTCGGGTACGAATTCGCCTGCCAGGGCCAACTTCACGCTTGCCGCCACATCGGTACCGGCGCGGTCCTGGGCCTCGCTGGTCGAGGCGCCCAGGTGCGGGGTCACCACAACCTGGTCGAGCTCGAAAAGCGGACTGTCGGTGCACGGCTCGGTGGAGAACACGTCAAGCCCGGCGCCGCGGACGTGACCGCTGCGGATCGCGTCAGCCAGGGCGGCCTCGTCGATAAGCCCACCGCGTGCGGCGTTGACGATGATGACGCCCGGCTTGGTCTTGGCGAGCGCCTCCTTGCCGATCAGACCCGCGGTCTCCGGGGTCTTGGGCAGATGCACCGAGATGAAATCTGCCCGACCCAAAAGTTCGTCGAGGGTCAGCAGCTCGATGCCGAGCTGGGCGGCGCGAGCGGCCGAGACGTAGGGGTCGTAGGCGACGATGTGCGTCCCGAACGCGGCAAGGCGTTGCGCGAACAGCTGGCCGATGCGGCCCAGACCCACCACACCGACGGTCTTGCCGAAGATCTCTGTGCCGTTGAACGACGAACGCTTCCAGGTGTGCGCCTTGAGCGAGGCGTCGGCGGCCGGGATCTGCCGCGCGGCGGACAGCAGCAGGGTGACGGCGTGCTCGGCGGCGCTGTGGATGTTCGAGGTGGGTGCGTTGACCACCAGGACACCACGGGCGGTTGCGGCCTTGACGTCGACGTTGTCGAGGCCGACGCCGGCACGCGCGACGATTTTGAGCTTGGTGCCGGCTGCCAGTACCTCGGCGTCCACGGTGGTCGCCGACCGCACCAACAGCGCGTCAGCGTCGGGTACCGCGGCCAGCAGTGCGGGACGATCCGGGCCGTCGACCCAGCGCACCTCCACACCATCACCAAGTGCTTCGACGGTCGACTGGGCAAGTTTGTCGGCAATCAGCACGACTGGACGTTCGCTCACGTCGCCATAGCCTAGTGTGCCGCCCTAAGCGGCGGACATCACAGTCGCCGACAACCGCGGTCGCGGTCCGTCATATCGAGTAGCGCACTACTCGCGACCCAGGACGCACGCCCAGATGACGCTATGGGCATGACCGAAACACATGTACTACCTGTCAGCGGCCCCTACACGGTCCGCAGTGGTGACAGCCTGTGGAAACTGTCCGAAATGTTCTACGGCGACGGACGCCGCTACCGGGTGATCGCGGTGGTCAACGATCTGTCCGATCCTGATCTCATCGAGGTGGGGCAGGAACTTGAAATCCCGTATGTCACCTATCGGTACCAGGTCAAGGCGGGCGACACCAAGGGCACAATCGCCGAACATTTCTACGGCAGCTTCTCGATGAGCGGGGTGTTCGAGAGCCCCAGCGGTGTATCGCAGCGCGACCTGATTGTCGGCGAATGGCTGCTGATGCCGGACCTCGCCAACGTGGGACATCACACCGTGATGCCGGGCGAGACGCTGCAGGTGCTCGCGGACCGCTGGTACGGCGATTGGACGCTCTGGATCGTGATTGCCATCGCCAATCAGCTCAGCGGTGACAACCCCGAACCCGGCTCCGTGCTGATCCAGCCTCGGCTCAACCGGCGCCACACCGTTGTCTCCGGCGACACGCTCTGGAAGCTGGCGCAGCAGAACTACGGCGACTACAACACCGCACGGACACAGATCGCGGTCCAGATGGTGGCGGCGGCCAACCTCATCGAAAACCCCGATCAGCTCTCCGTGGGGCAGGTCATCTACTTCCCCTCGATCGACTTGGGCAGCTGAATCAGACCTCGGCGAGATCCACCCCCCGGGTCTCGCGCGCGACGAGCAATGCGCCGAATGTCAACACACCGGCGACCGATAGGTAGACCCCTACCCATGCGACGCCGAAGTCGTGCACCAGCCAGGTGGCGATGAACGGCGCGACGGCGGCTCCGATGATAGAGGCGAAGTTGTACGCGATCCCAGACCCGGTGTAGCGCACATTCGTGGGGAACAGCTCGGGCAGCAGGGCGCTCATCGGCCCAAAGGAAAAACCCATCAATGCCATTCCAACACTCAAGAACACCAACATCATCGGTTTGTTCACCGTCGAGGGGTCGAGGAACCAGCCGAATGAGAGCCCGAACACGATGATCCCGGCGGTGAACGTCAGCAGCACCGGCCTGCGGCCATACCTGTCGGCCAGCCGTCCGGATATCGGCACGCACGCCGCGAGGAACAGCACCGAAATCAGCTGCATCTGTAGGAAATCGACGTAACTGATCGCGAGCTTGACCCCGGACTTGTCGACTACCTTCCCCGTTCCGTAGGACGCTGCCCAGGTCGTCACGACGTAGAAGATCGTGTACGTCGCCAGCATGACGAACGTTCCGATCACCAGCTGGCGCCACGAGGTCTTGGCCACCTCGGCCAGCGGCGCGCGCACCTTCTTGCCCTCGGCGATCGCCTGGGTGAAGACGGGCGTCTCGGTGAGTTTGAGCCGGACATAAAGGCCGACAACCACAATGACTGCGCTGGCCAGGAATGGGACTCGCCAACCCCAGGACAGGAACGCATGGTTGGCCGTAGCCGTCTTGGCGTCGAAGCCCATGACGAGCATCAGCAGCAGGAAGGTGCCGTTGGCGAAGAAGAATCCAATCGGGGCGCCCAGCTGTGGCCACATCGCCGCCCAGCCCCGCTTCCCCTCTTCGGCGGTTTCGGTCGCCAGCAGTGCGGCCCCCGACCACTCCCCGCCCAATCCCAGACCCTGGCAAAAGCGCAACAGTGAGAGCAGCGCGGGCGCCCAGTAGCCGACGGCATCGAAGGTCGGCAGCAGCCCGATCGCGAAGGTCGCGACCCCCATGGTCATCAGCGATCCGACGAGGGTGGCCTTACGGCCGATCCGATCGCCGAAATGCCCGAACACCATGGAGCCGACGGGGCGGGCAACGAAAGCCAACCCGAACGTCGCGAACGACGACAGCAGCGCCGCGGTGTCATCCCCCTTGGGAAAGAACAACGTTGGGAACACCAGCACCGCCGCGGTGGCATAGATGTAGAAGTCGAAGAACTCGATACTTGTACCCACCATGGAGGCGACGACGATCCGGCTGCGCGGTACCGCAGACTCAACGGGCACGGTCTCCGGTGTCATGGCCACCGGCGGAGACTAGCGCAGCGATTCGATCCTGGTAGCCAGTACAGCCGTCCATTCCGCGATGTAGTCCTCGTCGGCGATGGCGGCGGTCGGCGCCCGAAAAACCGTACTGGTCGCACGCTTGCCCAAAAGTGCGTTGACGCCCAGCGCCCCAATCGATTCCGCTTGCGCCTTGCCCATGTCCGGGGCCCAGCCATGCACCCAGTCGGTGAGCTCGGCGTAGAGGCCATCGAAGAGTGCGGCATAGGCGGTATCGAGCCGGGCCAGGTGACCGGCCGGAACACTCGATGCGATCTGCAGCAGCTGCGACTCCTCATCGAGCACGGTCAGCAGGTAGCGACCCATCATGGTGAGTTCGTTACGCAGGTCACCGAGTCCACCAAATAGCGCGCGAATGTCACGCATCGCGCGCCGGCGATCGAGCTGACGATCGATGCCCGCCTCCAGCAGCGCTTCTTTGGACTTGAAGTGGTGATAGAGCCCGCCTGATCCGGGAGTAAGACCGGCCGCCTTCTCGATCTGGGCGACGCTAGTCGCCTTGTACCCCTGCTCGCCAAAGAGCCTCATGGCCTCGGCGACCAGGCGTTCTTTTGTGGAAATCTCAACCATTGACGTCTCCCAAGTAATCACTTAGTGTCACTCAGTGAGTACTTTAACAGCTGCTCTGGCTCACCGGTAGGAGGTAGTCATGACAGAGGACCTGGTTCCCCGGGGCCGCATCCGGCGCACGATGCCGCTGGCGGGATTCACCGCCCGGGCCGCGGGCGGCCGACTGGTCGCAGGCTTGCGCGAGAAGGCCGGAGACACCGGCGCCGTGGATCGCTTCCATGAAAAGACCGCCGAGCGTTACACCGAACTACTCGGCCACTCCAAGGGCGTCCTGATGAAGGCCGGCCAGATCTTCTCGAGCATCGACACGAGTGCGATGGGTGATGGACGCATCTCCCCGTACGAGCGAGCGATGGCCAAGCTGCAGACCCAGTCACCGCCCATGGACCCCGCGTTGGCGCGGAGGATCATCGAATCCGAGCTCGGGCTGTCGGTGGACAAGGCATACGCCGAGTTCACCGACGAGCCGATATCGTCGGCATCCATAGGCCAGGTCCATCTCGCCGTCCTTCATGACGGCCGCAAGGTCGCCGTCAAGATTCAGTATCCCGGTGTGGCCCAGGCCATTCAGGAAGATCTCGCGAACACCGAACTCGTCACGACCTTCCTGCGGACCTTTCTGTCCCTGCTCGGTCGCAGCGTCGCCATTGACCTGCGCGCGACGGCCGAAGACATTTCGGAACGGATCGCCGAAGAACTCGACTATCGCCGCGAGGTCGCCAACATCGCCTCATTCCACGAGCTGTTCCGTGGGCATCCCTTCATCCGAGTCCCCGAGGCCGTGCCGGAGCTATCCAGCGACCGGGTACTCACCATGACCTACGTGGACGGGATCGGCTGGGCGCAGGCTCAGCAGTCCAGCCGTGAACTCAAAGACACGTGGGGAGAGGCGCTGTGGAGATTCAGCCTCTCCCCTCTGCAACACGCCTCGGCGTTCTACACGGACCTGCACCCGGGGAACTACCGGTTCGGCCTCGACGGATCGATCGGGATCGTCGACTTCGGGTCCGTGAAGATCATTCCCGAACGCCTGCGCCTGGCATGGATACAAATGATCGTCGCCAACCTGCAGAAAAGAATCGGGGACCTGCACTCGATCATGACCGAAGCCGGGTTCATACCCGCCGGATCCACCATGACGACCGATGAAGTGCACCGGTGGATGGACCAGAACAATCCGGATGTTGTTGGTCCGCAACCTGTTACCTATACGGCCCAACTGGTCAACCGGAATATGGCCACCCTGGACACCAGCAGCCCGAACTCACTGTCTGCACGCATCGCGCTGCCGCCCGATCTCATCTACTTCGTCCGGGTTCCGCTGGGTGTGCGGTCAACCCTGTCCAAATTGGGTGCCACGGTGGACGCCCGCGCAGTCGTCGAAGACATGACCGGTGTCGCCGAGCCCACCACTGCGCTCGGGGTACGACATGTGGCATGGGTGCGGGAGCGCGGGCTGCCGTTCGGATTGGAGCCGCGAGACCCGTCAAAGATTGGTGTCCAGCTGTGAGCGACAATCCCATCCCGCGCGGCCGAATCCGGCGCACCATGCCGCTGGCCGGCTTCACCGCCCGAGCCGCAGGCGGGCGACTCGTCGCGGGCCTGCGCGAAAAGGCCGGGGACACCGGCGCCGTCGAACGGTTCCACGAACGCACCGCCGAGCGCTACACCGAACTACTCGGACACTCCAAGGGCGTCCTGATGAAGGCCGGCCAAATCTTCTCGGTCGCCGATATCGCATCCCACGGCTACAACCAGCTTTCCCCATATCAAAACGCCTTGACGCGCCTGCAGGCTGACGCACCGCCCATGCATCCCTTGTTGGCGCGCCAGGCCCTCGAAGAAGATCTTGGGAGATCCGTCGAAGAACTCTTCTCCGAATTCAGCGATGATCCGATCGCCGCGGCGTCGATCGGCCAGGTGCATCGAGCGACCCTTCACGATGGTCGCCCGGTCGCCGTCAAGGTCCAGTATCCCGGTGTGGCACAAGCCATCGAGCACGATCTATCGAACGCGGAGCTGATGGCCACTTTCCTGCGCTTCGCAACAGGTATTGCCGGGCCTCGGCCACAACTGGACCATCGACTCATGGCCGACGAGGTGGCCGCACGCATCTCCGAGGAGTTGGACTATCGGCACGAAGCGGCGAATATCAGGGCCTTCGCGGCGCTCTACGCGGACCATCCCTTTATCCGGATACCCGAGGTGATATCTGAAGCGTCCGGCAATCGGGTGCTCACCATGACCTATCTGGACGGCCTGGATTGGATGGCCGCACAACGGGCGGAACAGGACCTCAAAGATGTTTGGGTGGAGACGATCTGGCGTTTCAGCACCGGATCATTTCGGCACGCGAATCTGTTTCACGCCGACCCGCATCCGGGCAACTATCGGTTCGGGATGGACGGGTCCGTCGGTTTTGTCGACTTCGGCTGCATCAAGGTGGTGCCCGAGTCCTTGCGCTATCGGCTCGTGCAGATGATTCGCGCGGCCGCCGAGGAACGCCGCGAAGACCTACGCCAGCTGATGGTCGATGCCGGATACTTCGCCGCCGACTCCTCGCTGTCAGCTCACGATGTCTTTCAGTGGCTCGGGGCAACCGTGCAGGACATCCGGGGCCCTCAGCCGGTGACATTCACCCGTGAGATATCGAACAGCGCGACCCGTTCCCTGCTGAACTTCCAGACGCTGCATCAGATGTCGATCCCCAGCGATCTGGTGTTCCTGGCCCGGATCAATCTGAACATCAGCGCGCTCTCGGCAACGCTCAACGCGACAGTGCACACGCACGCGCTGCTCGATGATCTCGATGGTGTGGCCGAAGCCATTTCCCCGCTAGGTAAACAGCATGTCGGATGGGTCCGCGAGCGAGGCCTGCCCTTCGGATTGGATCACCATGACCACTGCTAACCCCATCGCACCCCGGATTCCCTGGGATTCAAGGGATCCCTACCGCTACTACGAAAACCTGCGGGCCCGCGGCGACGTGGTCTGGGACGAGAATGCCGGAACCTGGGTGGTTCTGGGTTACCACCCGGCCCGCGAGGTACTGGGTGGCACCGGATGGTCGAGCGATCCCCTCGCCAGCCCGCAGATGCGGGCCTCGGCCCCCGAGTACCTCGACCTGTCCGACTTCGGCAGAAACATGCTCTTCGTCGACGGACCCGACCACACCGAGCTCAGGGGCGCCGTCCGCGACGTATTCACCCCGGGGTTCATCGCCGGCCTGCGCGAAGGCGTGCAATCCATCACCGCTCAGGTCGTCGAATATCCGCAAGCTGGAGAAACTTTCGACTTCATGACCGATATCGCCCTGCCGTTGCCGATCGCGATCATCGGCGAGTGGCTCGGCCTGGACGATGCGGCGTCAGCCGTCCTTCGCCAGGAGTCGCCGGTCATCATCCAGATGCTCGGGGCCTTCGCCGACGTCGAGACTGTCCTCGCCGGCACCTCCGCGGGCGCGACCCTCGCTACCGAACTTCTGCCGCTGGCCGCGGACCGCCGCGTACACCCCGGAGATGACCTTCTCAGCCTGATCGCATCCGATATCAACCTGTCGCTGGAAGACGTGGTGACCATGGCGTTGATGATCGCCATCGCGGGTCATGAGACGACGGCAAACCTACTGGGCGCGAGCATGCTTCGTCTGCTTGCCCCACGCCCCCACGGCCTTCGGCTGGCCGACGAGATCGACCCCGACGACCCGGCGGTCGTTACCGAACTGCTCCGGCTCGACGGTCCGGTGCAGGGCACCGCGCGCGTTGCGACCAAGGACCACAATCTGGCCGGGCACATGATCCGGGAGGGCCAGACGGTGCTCATCGCGATTGCCGCCGCAAACCGCGATCCGCAGGTGTTCGTCGATCCCGCGGAGTTCCGGCTGGGCCGCAAGAGCACCCCGCCGCTGGCCTTCGGATATGGCGCACACCATTGCCTGGGCTCGGCGTTGGCCAAGCTGGAGACCACGGTGGCCATCGGTGAAATCCTGGCGCGCGGACCCGAGGTGATTGGCCCCGTCAGCTGGAGGGATGCCCCCGCCATCCGGGGACCGCGCAGCATCCCCATGCGGTTTCACAGGTAGTTTGCGTTCCCGACAGTTCCACGCAGACATTTCATGGGTGTGCGGGCAGGTATGGGCATATTGTGTGGAAATGCTCGTCAAAGCGGTCCGCAGCGGGTTGTAGGCCAGCGTGTTGCGACTCATCTTCACGGCGAATGACCTTGCTTTGACGAGGTTTCTGCCCATGCCTGCGCCCTTGTTGGAGATGAAGTTCGCGACACGAGCACTACGGCAAGGTATTCGCACACCGTGGGGCGAGCGGTGGCGTTGTCGCGCACTGGCAGCATTTCCCATCGCGGCAGCACCGGGACGTACAGTGGTGAGCCACTTTTCGTGGTCACTGTCGCCCACCGTGCTGGGCGACAGCTTCGATGAGGGTATGCGGTCCATCGAAAAGCTGAATCGGCAGCAGGCGCTGGCAGAGTTGGCCGTCTTCGGGCGCGGCCCCACCGAAGGTGCCGGGGCGCCACCGTATCTCCGGCATGCCATCGCCGGTGATCGCGAAGCCACTGTGGCATTGGGGCGCATGACGAAAGGCGCCTACAAAGCGGTGCTGGAACCGTACTGGCCCGACATCCAGGCGAACCATCAGATTGAACTCGTCCGGCAGGGACGCGTGATGGCGCGCCACGGTGTGCGGGCCGCCCTCGGCAAGATTGTCCCCGGCGCACGATGGAATGGCGACTGCCTTGAGATCGACAGTCCCCAACGCACCACCATCGCGCTGCGTGGCCGCGGCATCGTGTTGACGCCAAGCGTTTTCTGGGCGGGACCACCCCTGGTCGGTGAGCTCGGCGAGCAGCCGGTCGTCCTGGCGTACCCCGCCCCCATCGATTTGACCCTCAGTGTCGGTGCTGAATCCGACCCACTCGCGGCAATACTCGGATCGACCCGAGCCGCGGTACTGCGCGTGCTGACCGCGGAGCACACCACCGGTGATATCGCCCGCAACCTCGGGATCAGCCCCGCATCAGCGTCCGAACACACCTCGGCGCTGAGGCAAGCACGCTTGGTACGCAGCCGCCGTGACGGTAAGGCGGTCATCCACGACGCCACCGCCCTGGGCCTTGACCTGATCGATGCAAACCGCCTGTAGCTGGCGTTTCATCGGCAGAGATCACAACACGAGAGCCACTCCGATAACAGATGCGCGCGCCACTGTTGACAACTGACGTTGTTAACGTCTCCAATGAGGAGGAAGCGAACCGCTCCCTGGGAGGCAACGATGCCAAGCACAGCTGCACACGCCGCAACATCACGCTCGGCGGGCATGCCGCCACGCGGTGATGCCAAAGCCCGAATCTGGCGCCGCGGAGACGGTGCCACTCCCGCCGGTCAACGCACCGGCCCCGACGGACACCCGGATTACGGCTACTTCGGCCCCGGCTCGGTGACCTGGAAGGTGTTTCTGCATCCCTCGGTGGCACCGATGATCGTGCTGGTGACCGCCCTCCTGGAGGGCAGCCATGAGGGGCTGCAGGCCGTCGAGATCAACCACGATCCGGTGTTCACCAAGAGCAAGCGCAATCAGGTCGACTTCGACGACACCGTCAAGCGCATCCAGCGCACCGCCGGCGTCCCGATACCGATCATCTTCGGCGACACCGCAAGTGCCGACGCGCTCGCCGCGCACCTGCGTCACTATCACCGCAATATGAAGGGTGTCATTCCCGGCACCGACCGGCCCTACGATGCGCAGGGCCCGGCCCTGGTGCTCTTCGCGCATGTGACGATCATGCATGCGGCACTACGGATCTACGAGAACACTCCCGCGCCGGGGCGTCTTATCCCCCGGCGTCTCCCTAAAGCCGAACGCGACCAATTCTTCTTGGAAGTCAAGACATTCGCCGAACTCATGGGAGCCGACCCCGACACGGTGCCGGTGACCTCCGAGGAGGTGGAGGCCTATTACGACTCGATCGAATCCGAATACCGGATGGTGAAGGGTTTTGTGCCGGGTGGCATGCGATTCGCTCTATCGGTGATCAGAAACGCACGGGGCTTCGGTGGACTGACGGCGGCTGCGGTCGCCGCGATCACCCTCGTCACCGCCGTGCCGTCTGTTGCGGTGGTGCCCCCAAAGGTGCGGCGTCATTTGGGGATTCCCCGCATCGCCGACCCGGTGCTGGCCCTGCTGCTACGGGTGGCGCAGCCTGCCTTTGTGCCGTTCACACTCGAGCCGATGGCGCGCGAGATCTCGAGACTGTTCATCGGCGATGACGGTATTACGTTGGGAGAGAACGCCCGCGAACTTATGGAGCAGTCCGCCTAGACCCTCACACTCGGAGCGCGGTGAACGGCGCGATCGGAATCAGCCTGATGACGAACCAGGCCGCGAACACCACCAGGATGATCGACGCCACCCATCCGCGCAGCCACGGCGGACTCCAATCAGTGGCTCCCCGCCAGCGGCTGCGCGTCCACGCGACGAAACAGACCGCGAGGAAACCTAATGCCACCAAGGCAACCGCGTTGTAGCGCAGTGCCGCCAGCACGTCACCGTGCATCAATGAGTAGACCATCCGCAGGCCACCGCACGCGGGACAGTCAAGTCCGGTGAGCGCCTTGAACGGACACACCGGAAGCACTCCCCCAGGCGTTGTCGGGTCTCCGAGCCAGATCGCCGCACAACCCGCGACCGCCGCCGCACCCACAACGACGGGTGCGGCGAGACGGGAAGCGACGGACGTCGCGTGGGAGGTGATCATCGAGTTCCAGTATCCACCTGCCTGGGGATGGCCACACTCGAGTATGCCGTGGTTGAGGTTCGACAAGCGCATGACACTCAGCGCGTACGGATCGCTGAATGTCGCTATCCGCAACGACTACTACTTCAACAGCGACAATGTTGCCGTTCGCGCGACGATCCGCTTCGGCGCTGGATTCAGCAAGGCCTGCGCAGGCGTGAAGCTCACTGTCGCCTAGCAAGACCGAAGGTCCCTCGACTCAGCCCTTTCTCCTGGGTCGGGGGACCTTCTATTGGTCACCCCCAGGGGGCACCCCCGGGGCCACCAGGCTGCCACGCAGAGGCTTTGGCGCTGCCGGTTTATGTGGAGTCGACGCAGCTATGGCACAGGGTGCCGAAACCGGCATAACCACACGTCAACCCGATGGTGTCGCATCGGGCGCTGAGGTCGATTACGCGTGCCCGGTGCGTCTACATCACATAGATGTTCGCGTGGGCGTACGCAGACGCTCCAAATGTCGCCGAGGGCGACGTTAATCGTCCGCTTGGTCGGTGAAGTCGTGCCAAAATCGCTTGTCGACCCAGTACGCGCGTTCGCCTCGCGGTTCTGGGTGGTGACGGTACCGCCCAACCGGTGCGCGATACCCATCAGTGGGGTGAGTCGGTGGCGGGCCCCACCGACCATCCCACCATGGAACCCAATGGAAGTCCCAGACGTCATCGTCGGCGGGGTCGAGTTCTTTGAATCTTGCTCCGAGGTTGTAGATGATGTTAAGCCAGCTAAGAGCTTCCTCCATAGCGTGAATCGCGTAGGCCAGATCCTCTTCTCGAATGTCTTCGATGTACCGCCGTTGAATCCAGGTGCCCTCTTGATAAGACTCAAATCCGTTACTGCGCACTATCTTCAACACGCGATGTGGCTGTGAGCCTTCGATCGAGTCAATGTCGATCATGTGAGCGAGCTTGTCGCGGACCTGCTTAGCACGTTTGTAGATTTGCGAGAAAAGATGAGGGAAGGCCACTCCGTAGACGTTGCGAACGATCTTCTTGTATTCGCCCAGGATGAAATCGTCGGCGTACTTCTCTCGCTCCGCGTACGCAGTCGCTTGGTCACCTTCGAGTGCCATCAACGTGTAGTCCTTCATCAGTGATTGAAGCTCTGTCCACACGGCGAAGAGTTTGAGTGCCATCCGTTCCATGGATCGATCCTGACAGGACGTTGCAGACTCGACACGGCTATACAGAGAGTCGGCATCCACACACGAGAAGGCGGCACCACCAAGAGAAGTGATGCCGCCGTCGACGTCGAACGGTTACGCGGATTCGGGTGGATGCGGGCGCATCAGGTTGTAGGCGATCAGGTTGTCCCGCGCGGTGGCGATCCGAGAACTGAGTGGATCGAGGCGGGATTTCAGTCCGGCTGCTTCGAAAAGCAGGGCCAAGACCCCTAGCACGGATGCGGCCTTCCCGAGCGTGGACTCCAGCCTGGTGATGACGGCGCGCATCTCCTCCATCAACGCCAAGAGATCGCTCACAGGACCAACGATGTACGGGTCTTCCGTGAGTTCCAGGACGGTAGTGCCCCTCGTGGCGACGACTTCGAGTCGTTCCATGACCTCCGGCTGCACGCCGACCAACGAAGTGTGCGCCTTGCGGAGTGCCCGCTTGAGGTCCTCCCAGGCGCGCTGGATGTCAGCCCACGTCGTTTTGTTGGGGGCAGTGCGATCGATTGGTGTCGGCGTGTCGAAGTTGAGGTTCACCGACAAGAAATCATCAATGGCCTGGACAAATTCGGCTATGGGATCGTCTAACGGATCCTTTGGTTGTGGTGCAGGCATGACGCCTTCCCGTTGAGAGAGCGGAAACACAAGCCCCTATCCGGGCCGATTTTCGACCCAGAATCTGCTTTGCGTGTAACGTCCCTCAGAGCATCCTCAGAAAATGCACAAATCAAGGCGTTAAACCCTCGGCCGGAGACTTACCTCGGACGAGGGTTTCGTCATCTCAACTCTGGATCAAGACACTACACCTAGTGTCCGACATCTCTACCGAACACAACATGTCTCGCAAATGACAAGGTTGTGGTTTCACAGGTGGTTGGAGTGTCGGACCCCGGGGGCTCGGCGTGTCGCGGCGAAAGCATATCCCCTAGATATAGGGGTGTGAAGCTCGACCTCGCATTCGAGTCCAAAGGGTTGGAGCGGCGCCGCACCTCCAGAACCAGGGCTAGTGTCACAGCCGAGTGCCGTCGCGCCGCCAGGCATAGTTGCACCCGCTCCGGTCGTAGCGAAACCGTGTGCAGCCAAGAAACTCGCCGTGCTCCTGACTCCACGAGACTTTGACCGTCCCCTTGCCACACCGGCACACATCACCCGCTGAGACAGGCGGACGGTATCGAGTCGACCCCGTGCCACCACCGAAGAATCCCCGAAGTAGGTCACTTATGGACCCCATGTCTAGGAATCATGCCAGCGTCACCACGTCCTGACAGGCGCTTCACTGAACCCGAGGGGTCGCGAGACGATGAAGCACCAAAGTTCTTGTGTCTCAAGGCTTCCCGATCAATCAACAGAGGTGTAAAGCTAGATCGTCGCGTATTCGATCGACACCATTCCTATTGAACGTCGACCGCGGAAAACGCAAAAGCCCCCGTCACTCCTAAGAGTGCGGGGGCCTTGCGTTCAGATAAACAGAGACTAAGCGGTCTCGGTGATGGGCCGGTCAACCCAGCTCATCAGGTCGCGCAGCTTCTTGCCGGTGACCTCGATCGGGTGCTCGGCGTTCTCCTTGCGCAGACCCTCAAGCTCCTTGTTGCCGCCCTCGACGTTGGCGACGAGGCGCTTGACGAAGGTGCCGTCCTGGATGTCCGTGAGGATGTCCTTCATCCGCTGCTTGGTGCCAGCGTCGATGACGCGCGGGCCCGACAGGTACCCACCGAACTCCGCGGTGTCGGACACCGAGTAGTTCATGCGGGCGATGCCGCCCTCGTACATCAGGTCGACGATCAGCTTGAGCTCGTGCAGCACCTCGAAGTACGCCATCTCGGGGGCGTATCCGGCCTCGACCATGACGTCGAATCCGGTCTTGACCAGTTCTTCGGTGCCACCGCAGAGCACGGCCTGCTCACCGAACAGGTCGGTCTCGGTCTCTTCCTTGAAGTCGGTCTTGATGACGCCGGCGCGGGTGCCACCAATGCCCTTGGCGTAGGACAGCGCGAGGGCCTGGCCCTCACCCTTGGGGTCCTGGTGCACGGCGATGAGCGCGGGCACACCCTTGCCATCGACGAACTGACGACGCACCAGGTGGCCGGGGCCCTTCGGGGCGACCATGGCAACGGTGACGTTGGCCGGGGGCTTGATCAGACCGAAGTGGATGTTCAGGCCGTGACCGAAGAACAGCGCGTCGCCGTCCTTGAGGTGCGGCTCGATCTCCTTGGAGAAAATCTCGGCCTGCGCGGTGTCGGGCGCCAGGATCATGATGACGTCGGCCCACTTGGCGACCTCTTCGGGAGTGTCGACCTCAAGACCCTGCTCGGTGACCTTGTCGCGCGACTTCGAACCCTCGCGCAGACCGACCTTCACCTGAACGCCGGAGTCGCGCAGGCTCAGCGAGTGCGCGTGTCCCTGGCTGCCGTACCCGATAACGCCGACCTTGCGGCCCTGAATCAGGGTGAGGTCCGCATCATCGTCATAGAACATCTCAACTGCCACAGTGCTTTTCCCTTCTTACTTCTTCTCTTAACGTCTTTATGACTTTTACTTGGCGGCGGCGATGGACCGCGGGCCGCGCGACAGCGCGACCACGCCGGACTGCACGATCTCCCGAATACCGTACGGGTCGAGCATCCGCAGCAGTGCATCCAGCTTGGACTGGGTGCCCGTCGCCTCGATGGTCACCGACTCCGGCGATACATCCACGACCTTGGCACGGAACAGGTTCACCACCTCGATGACCTGCGCCCGCACCGTCGCATCGGCGCGCACCTTGACGAGCATCAGCTCGCGGGCCACCGAATTCTCCTCGTCCTGTTCGACGATCTTGATCACGTTGATGAGCTTGTTGAGCTGCTTGGTGACCTGTTCGAGCGGAAAATCGTCGACGGTGACGACGATCGTCATGCGCGAAATACCTTTGAGCTCCGTCGGGCCCACCGCCAACGATGCGATGTTGAAGCCACGACGGGAGAACAGTGCGGCGACACGGGCGAGCACACCGGGACGGTCCTCGACCAGAACGCTCAGAGTGTGGGTGCTGGTCATCGTGACCCTTCCTGCTCCGCAGTTTCATCATCGTCGAACAGCGGCCGGATGCCCCGCGCCGCCTGGATCTCGTCATTGCTGGTGCCCGCCGCGACCATCGGCCACACCTGGGCGTCGGCACCGACGATGAAGTCGATGACCACCGGGCGATCGTTGATGGCCCGTGCCTCTTCGATCACCTTGGCGACGTCCTCTTCACGCTCGCAACGCAATCCGACACAGCCAAGCGCCTCGGCCAGCTTCACGAAATCGGGGATGCGGCGCGAGTGCGTGGCCAAGTCGGTCTGCGAGTAGCGCTGCTCGTAGAACAGCGTCTGCCACTGACGCACCATGCCCAGGTTGCCGTTATTGATGAGCGCCACCTTGATGGGCACGCCCTCGATGGCGCAGGTGGCCAGCTCCTGGTTGGTCATCTGGAAGCAGCCGTCACCGTCGATGGCCCACACCTCGGCCTCGGGGCGCGCCATCTTGGCACCCATGGCCGCGGGCACCGCGAAGCCCATGGTGCCCAGGCCACCGGAGTTGAGCCAGGTACGCGGGTTCTCGTACTTGACGAACTGTGCCGCCCACATCTGGTGCTGCCCAACGCCCGCCACGTAGACCGCGTCGGGTCCGGCGATCTTGCCCAACGTCTCGATGACGAACTCCGGGCCCAGGCTGCCGTCGTGCTGTGCGTCGTATCCCAGCGGGTAGGTCGCGCGGATACCGGACAGGTACTCCCACCACTCGGACAGATCGGTGGTCGCACCGGTCGCGCGGTCGTTCCGGATGGCTTCGGTCAGCTCGGAGATGACGTTCTTCACGTCGCCGACGATCGGCACATCCGCGTGGCGGTTCTTACCGATCTCGGCGGGGTCGATATCGGCGTGAATCACCTTGGCGTCCGGCGCGAACGAGTCCAGCTGCCCGGTGACGCGGTCGTCGAAACGCGCGCCCAGGGTGATCAGCAGATCGCTGCGCTGCAGTGCTGCCACCGCGCCGACGGTGCCGTGCATCCCGGGCATACCCATGTGCAGCTCGTGGCTGTCGGGGAATGCACCGCGCGCCATAAGGGTGGTGACGACGGGGATGCCGGTCAGTTCGGCCAATTCCTTAAGTTCCGGGGATGCGTCCGCGCGGATGACACCGCCACCGACGTACAGCACCGGGCGCTTGGCGGCGGCGATGAGCCGAACCGCCTCACGGACCTGCTTGCCGTGCGGCTTGGTGACGGGCTTATAGCCGGGCAGATAGATCTGCGGCGGCCAGCTGAACGTGGTCTGCGCCTGCAGCACGTCCTTGGGGATATCGACGAGGACCGCGCCGGGACGGCCGCTCTGGGCGATGTAGAAAGCCTCGGCGATGACCCGAGGGATTTCCTCGGCGTTGTTCACCAGGAAGTTGTGCTTGGTGATCGGCATGGTGATGCCGGAGATGTCGGCTTCCTGGAAGGCGTCGGTGCCGATGAGGCCCCGCCCCACCTGCCCGGTGATCGCGACCACCGGGATGGAATCCATCTGTGCGTCGGCCAACGGGGTGACCAGGTTGGTGGCACCCGGGCCAGAGGTGGCCATCATGACGCCGACCTTGCCGCTGGCGTGGGCGTACCCGCTGGCGGCGTGCCCGCCACCCTGCTCGTGCCGCACCAGGACATGCCGGACCTTCACCGAGTCGTACAGCGGGTCGTACACGGGCAGCACCGCACCGCCGGGAATACCGAAGATGACCTCGACACCGAGCTCCTCAAGCGAGCGCACTACCGACTGCGCGCCGGTGACGCGCTGGGGTGCGACGGTGTTCGCTTCCGGAGCTGCTGCTGGGGCCGGCCCAGAAGCAGAAGCCGGCTTGGGCTTTGCAGGTGCACTCATGGTGGTCTGTCCTCTTGTTGTGTCCGTACTGAAAACCTATGGCAACAAAAAACCCCCGCCAGCGGTCTGCTGTACGAGGGTTGCGCGTCGAGTGTGCGCGAGTTGCCTTGGACTCGGGCTACGCGTCGACGCGCATACCGATTACTACGAGCAAGGCGGGGTTGTTCACACCGCGTACGGTAGTCGTTTCTGGAGGTCCGAGTCAAATCCCTGCTAGGGGCGGCTTCGCCGAGCGTGAAGCCACTGAGTTCCGGGCCGAATTCTCGCCCTGGCCTCACCGTCGGGGACAATGGATGGATGACCGAGGAGAAGCGCACAGTCATCAGGACGTCGCCGATGGCGCATTTCATGTCCGGGTTCCTGGCGCTCGGCATCCTGACGTTCGTCCTGTACATCCCGGTCCTCGCACCGCTGCTGCTGATCCCCGCCGCCATGTCCTATGCCATCGTCCGGTATCGGACCGCAGTCGACACCGAATCAGTGCAGGTACGAACGCTGGCAAGCACCCGGACGCTGCCGTGGACAGAGGTCAAGGGCCTCGGATTCGACAGGCACGCCTGGGCACGCGCGGAACTCGTCGACGGCACCTCGCTGCGTCTCCCGGCGGTCACCTTCTCGACGCTGCCGATCCTGTCGGCGGCCAGCAATGGCCGGGTGCCGAATCCGTACCAAGGGGTTCAGCGCTAGGCGGCCAAACGGTCCTGCATGCCCCACGGCGCACCGAAGGTATTGAGCCGGTCCAGGAACGGGAGGCTGTCGAAGGCCTCCGGCCCCAGCACACCGGTGCCGCTCCACGCACCCTCGGCGAGCAGTTCCAGGGCCACCACCGGGTTCACGGCGGTCTGCCACACGACACATTGCGCACCGTCACGTGCCATCGTCCACTCGTTGTCGACGACGTGATGCAGGTAGACCTCGCGGGGCTTGCCGTCCTTGCCGGTCCCAGTCACCCACAGACCCGCACAGGTGGCCCCGCGCATCAGATGCCCCAGCCCGGCCGGGTCCGGTAGGCACGCCGCCACCACATCACGAGGACTGACCGCGGCGGCGCGGCCGTCGGCGTGCACGCTGACCGGGTCGGTGCTGTCCAGCCCGACCAGGCGCAGGGTGCGCAGCACGTTGATGAATTCGGCGCCGAGGCCGTATTTGAATGTCACCCGCCGGGCGTTCACCCAGCGCGGCATGAGCACCACTTCCTCGTGCTCGACGTTGACGCATTCGACGGGGCCGATGCCTCCGGGGAAGTCGAAAACCTCCGGTTCGCTGAACGGTTCGGTGGTGAAGAACCCCTTGTTGCGTTCCCAGATCAGGGGCGGATTCAGGCATTCCTCGATGGTCGTCCAGATCGAGAAGGACGGCGCGAATCGGTATCCCTGCACCTCGAGATTGGATCCGTCGCGAGTGCCCAGCTCGTCGATCTCGGAGAACAGATGGTCGGCGGCGTACCGCGCGAACACGTCACTCAGACCCGGCTCGACCCCGATACCGACCAGGGCCAACAGCCCTGCGGCTTCCCATTTTTCGGCCGCGGCGAACTGTTCATCGCCCAGCATCACCCCGGGCAGTTCGTACGGTCTTTCCGGATGGCGATGCGACAAACTCATCGCCATGTCGAGGTAGGTCACGCCTGCCGCGAAGCACCCGTCGAACACACTCATCACGAATCGAGGGTCGACCGCGTTGAGGGCGTGGGTTATTCGATGTTCCCGGCACAGCGCCGCGACATCGTCAGCCGAGGAGGCGTCGATGCGCGCCGCCGTGAATCGTGGATCACCGAGCCGATCCACCACCGCCTGCGCCCGGGCCATGTCATAGTCCGCGATCACCAGCGCCTCGAAGAACTCGCGACGGGCCGCGATGAACGCGGCCGCGCTGCCCACTCCCCCGGCACCCACGATGAGAATTCGCATGTCTATAACCGCGCCCACGCCTCGGTGAGCACCCCGCGCAGGATCTGCTCGATCGCATCGAACTCCTGCTTCCCCGAAATCAGCGGCGGTGCAAGCTGAATCACCGGGTCACCGCGGTCGTCGGCGCGACAGTACAGGCCAGCATCCCAGAGCGCGGCAGACAGGAAGCCGCGCAGCAGCCGCTCGCTCTCCTCGCCGCTGAACGTCTCCTTGGTCGTCTTGTCCTTGACCAATTCGATTCCGTAGAAGTACCCCTCACCGCGCACGTCACCGACGATCGGCAGGTCGTGGAGTTTCTCCAGGGTGGCCCGGAACACCGGGGCGTTCTCATGCACCCGATCGTTGAGGCCCTCCCGTTCGAAAATATCGAGGTTGGCAAGAGCCACCGCCGCCGAAACAGGATGTCCGCCAAAGGTATATCCGTGTGGGAAAGTGGTTTTACCGTCGTTGAACGGCTCGAACAGACGGTCCGTGGCGATCATCGCCCCGATCGGCGAGTAGCCAGAGGTCATGCCCTTGGCGCAGGTGATGATGTCCGGCTGGTACCCGAAATCCTCGCAGGCGAACATCGATCCGATACGGCCGAAGGCACAGATCACCTCGTCGGACACCAGCAGCACGTCGTACTCGTCGCAGATTTCCCGTACCCGCTCGAAGTAGCCCGGCGGGGGCGGGAAGCAACCGCCCGCGTTCTGCACAGGTTCGAGGAAGACCGCCGCGACCGTGTCGGGTCCCTCGAATTCGATCGCCTCGGCGATCCGGTCGGCACAGTAACGCCCGAACGCCTTGGGATCGTGGGCGTAGGCCTCCGGGGCCCGATAGAAGTTGGTGTTCGGTGCGCGGAACCCGCCCGGGGTCAGCGGTTCGAAGGGTGCCTTGAACGCCGGCAGACCGGTGATGGCCAGAGCGCCCTGCGGGGTTCCGTGATACGCGATGGCGCGCGAAATCACCTTGTGCTTACCAGGTTTACCGGTCAGCTTGAAGAACTGTTTGGCCAGCTTCCACGCGCTTTCCACCGCTTCTCCCCCGCCCGTGGTGAAGAAGACGCGGTTCAGGTCGCCCGGGGCGTACCCGGCGATGCGATCGGCCAGCTCGATCGCGGTCGGGGTGGCGTAGGACCACAGCGGGAAGAACGCGAGCTTCTCGGCTTGCCGGGCGGCGGCCTCCGCCAGTTCGGTGCGGCCGTGCCCGGCCTGCACGACGAACAATCCCGAAAGACCGTCGAGATAACTCTTACCGCGGTCATCCCAGATCCGCACGCCCTCACCGCGCGTGATGATGGGCGGCGATATGCCCTCACCGTGGCGGGCGAAGTGGCCCCACAGATGGCGGGACGCCTTTTCCTGCAGGTCGCCGGAGATCTCGCGTGCTACATCGACGGTTGTCACCGTGTACCCCAATTGTATTGTTGTTTCACTAGTTTCAGATAAACCAGGGTTTCCGTGGAGGTCACCCCGGGCACGGCACGAATCTGCTTGTTCAGCAGAACCAACAGGTCGTCGTCGTCCTCGCAGACCACCTCGACGATCGCGTCGAAGGTTCCGGCAGTGAGCACCACGTAGTCGACCGCCTCCAGCTCCGCGAGCCGGTCGGCCACCTCGGTGGTGTCACCGGAGCATTTGATGCCGATCATGGCCTGGCGCGCGAACCCCAGCTGCATGGGATCGGTGACCGCCACGATCTGCATGACGCCGGCGTCGATCATGCGTTGGACCCGTTGACGCACCGCCGCCTCCGAGAGGCCCACCGACTTACCGATGGTCGCGTATGGGCGCCGCCCATCCTGCTGAAGCTCCTCGACAATCGCTTTGGAAGCCTCATCGAGCTGGAATGCTGCCGAGCCGTTACCCGGATCGGCGACCCGCAACAGACGCCGTTTCGTGTTGGTCACGAGCTCGATTGTGCACGGATTCCGTCATCTATTGCAATGTTTTACGACGAATTACCGTTAAGAGCGGACTATTGACGATGGAATCCGTGGCCTAAAGCACCGATTTTCGATACCGTGGCCAGGTGAGCGCACCAAGCAGCTGGATCAATGGCCGCCTCGTCACAACCCGCGGCGATACGCATCGCGTGATCAACCCCGCGACCGGGACAACCGTCGCCGAACTAAGCCTGGCGACCCCCGACGACGCCGATGCGGCAGTGGCGGCAGCCAGGGCCGCGGGGCCCGGCTGGGCCTGCTCAACCCCCGCCGACCGTGCCGCTGTCCTGGCCAAACTGGCCGCCGCCATGGCGGCCAAAGCCGACACGCTGGTGTCCGAGGAGGTCTCCCAGACGGGTAAACCGGTGCGCCTGGCATCGGAGTTCGATGTGCCCGGCAGCATCGACAATGTCGAGTTTTTCGCGGGTGCCGCAAGACATCTGGACGGTAAGGCCACGGCCGAATACTCCCCCGACCACACCTCCAGCATCCGGCGCGAGGCCGCCGGGGTGGTCGCCACCATCACCCCGTGGAACTACCCGCTGCAGATGGCGGTGTGGAAGGTGCTGCCCGCACTGGCGGCAGGGTGCACGGTGGTGATCAAGCCCAGCGAGCTGACACCGCTGACCACACTCACGCTGGCACGCCTGGCCACCGAGGCCGGGCTGCCCGATGGCGTGCTCAACGTCGTCACCGGACGCGGCGATGACGTGGGCAGCACCCTCGCGGGCCACCCCGATGTGGATTTGGTGACCTTCACCGGATCCACCACTGTGGGCCGGAAGGTAATGGCCGCGGCCGCCGTTCATGGGCATCGAACACAGCTGGAGCTCGGCGGCAAGGCACCCTTCGTGGTGTTCGACGACGCCGACCTGGACGCCGCCATTCAGGGCGCGGTCGCCGGCGCGATCATCAACTCCGGCCAGGACTGCACGGCCGCGACCCGGGCGATCGTCGCCCGCGATCTGTACGACGACTTCGTCGCCGGAGTCGGCGAGGTGATGAACAAGATCGTCGTCGGCGATCCCTTGGATCCGAACACCGATATCGGACCGCTGATTTCGGCCCCCCATCGCGCCAGGGTTGCGAGCATCGTGGACCGCGCCCCTGCCCAGGGCGGCCGAATCGTCAGCGGTGCAAGCTCACCCGATCTGCCGGGATTCTTCTACCGGCCCACCCTGATCGCCGACGTCGCGGAGACATCCGAGGCCTACCGCGACGAGATCTTCGGTCCGGTACTCACCGTGCGCGCGTTCTCCGATGACGACGACGCACTGCGGCAGGCGAACGACACCGCCTATGGCCTTGCCGCCTCGGCGTGGACGCGCGATGTCTACCGCGCGCAGCGGGCCTCGCGGCAGATCAAGGCGGGTTGCGTATGGATCAACGACCACATCCCCATCGTCAGCGAGATGCCGCACGGCGGATTCGGCGCGTCCGGCTTCGGCAAGGACATGTCCGACTACTCCCTTGAGGAGTATCTGACCATCAAGCATGTGATGAGCGATATCACCGGTACCGCCGAAAAGGACTGGCACCGAACTATTTTCGCGAAACGTTAGGGCCGCGCGTCCAAGTTGTCGTTGATGAGCGCCGCGAGCCGGGTAAGGCTCGTGGTCATCGCACGACGATCGGCACCCGCCAATTCGGCGAAGACCGCGTGCTGCCGTGCCCGAAAGGCCACCTGCGCGTTGACCACCCTCGTACGCCCGGCGGTGGTCAAGCCCACCAGGACCAACCGGTCATCCGATGCCGAGCGGGTGCGTTCGACCACACCCCGTTCTTCTAACTGCTTGAGCGCGCGCGTGGCCGTCGGCACCGCCACTCCCGCCGTCCCGGCCAGCTGACTCACCGACATCGATTCCCGGTCCAGCAGCGGTGCCAGCAGCTCGAGCTGCGAGCGACTCATACCCGCCTGCGTCCCCGCGGGCGACGTTCGTCCCCGGCGCATCGCGAAGTACAGCGCGTCCGTGGCCGCCACCAGCTCTTCGATCTCACGGGCACTGTTTCCGCTCGGTTGTCCTGGCACCCCGACAGTCTAAGGGTTAGCATAACAATAGTTAGCATGCTAACATTATTGTCGAAGCCAACGAAAGGACACGAACATGCGTGTAGCGATCATCGGCGCCGGAATCGGTGGGCTCACCGCAGCAGCGGCGTTGCGCGCCAACGGTATCGACGTCATCGTCTATGAGAAGGCGCACGAACTGCGCGAGGTGGGCGCGGGCGTCGTCGTCGCGAACAACGGCCAGCGCGCACTCGATGCCGTGGGCCTTGGCGATCGGGTACGGGAGGTCGGCACGCGAATCGAACGCACCGTGTGGAGCACCTGGCACGGAGAAGATGTCCCGGTGCCGCCTGCGTGGCCGTCGGTCACCCCGGGACGCCCGGTGACCTCCCTGCCCGTACACCGCGGCGAACTACAGCAGGCGCTGCTGGGCGCACTACCCGCCGGGACCGTCCACCTCGGGCGCCCCTGCCAGGACGTGATCGAAACCGCCGACGGGGCCCGCATCGTCTTCGCCGACGGCTCCGAGGAGCACGCCGACATCGTCGTCGGTGCCGATGGCATCCACTCGGCGGTGCAGCAGGCGGTCGCAGGCCCCGTTGAGCTGTCCAGCGAGGGCATCATGGCCTACCGCGGTTTGATTCCCGTCGAACGCCTCGACGACTCCGTCGACCTCCAGCGGATGCAGATGTGGCTCGGCCCTGGGCGCAGTTTCCTCATCTATCCGGTCTCCCGAGGACGGTTGCTGAACATCGTGGCCTTCACGGCCACCGATCTCGATGCCGAGGAATCGTGGACGGCACCGGGTGATGTGCGGGCCCTCGCGGCGGAGTTCGCGGATTGGGCACACCCCGTTCCGGCCATTATCGACGCACTTCCAGAAACCTTCCGGTGGGGACTTTACGATCGAAAGTCGTTGGGCCGATGGTCAACTGACCGCATCACCCTTCTCGGCGACGCCGCGCACCCGGTAACCCCGCATCTGGGCCAGGGCGCGAACATGGCGATCGAGGACGCGGTCGTGCTCGCCACCGTTCTCGCGGGCGCTTCGGTGGCCGATGTCCCCCAGCGGCTGGCCTTGTACGAGTCCCTGCGGCGTGACCGCACAAGTCGTATTCAGCAGAACGCACGCCAAGCGGGCGCGATCTACCGTGCCACCGATCTCAGCACCCAGCAGCAGGCCGCCGGGCTCACCGCGATCCTGGCCGGTGACTGGATCCCCGACTACGACGCCACCGCGGCAGCCGAGGCGGCGCTGGCCTCGCTCTAATCCTTAGTGAACTCCTCGCCGGTCAGTGGGTTCACCGCGACTTCACCCTCGGGCAGGTTAGACAGATCACCGGCGATGACGGTCTGTTGCGCCTCGACCGCATCGGGCAGTCCAAAGTGGGCGGTGGCCCCGACGGGGGCCAGCACCAGATCGGCGCTGCGCCGTGGCAGCGTCTCCCCCTGGAAGAACGGCGGCGCGGCCACCCGCCATAACAACATCAAAACCACACCGAGCACCAGCGCACCCACACCCACGACCGCCACGGCGCCGACTCCGAAGACGGTGACGTTGTTACCGGCGTCATCGATGAGCCAGTCGGGCTTGGCATATTGAATGAGCCCGTACACGAAGACCACGCTCAGGGTGACTCCGCCGGCCAACGGCATGACACCGCGCATCATCAAATCGCGGAAGCTGTCGGTGAGCGTCTTGCGGTAGAACCACACACACGCGAAGCCGGTGAGCCCGTAATAGAAGGCGATCATCAATCCGACCGACCCGATGAGTGCCGTCAGCAGGTTGGTGCTGATTGCGGTGAACAGGACGTAGAACACGATCGATATCGCGCCCATCGCAATGGTGGACGTCGACGGCGTCAGGTACTTGCGGTGAATCGACGCGAACGATTCCGGTAGCGCCTTGTACACACCCATCGACAGGGTGGTGCGAGCTGTCGGCAGGATCGTGGTCTGTGTGCAGGCCGACGCCGAGGTCAGGATCGACGCCGAGAGCAGCAGCATTCCGAGGTGCCCCAGGAAGCTGTCGCCGAAAAGCTCGGGCCCGATGGCCTTGAACACGTCGGCAGCGTTCTCTTGATTGCCCAGGCCGACTCCCTCCGTGCCGACTCCCGCGAAGGCCACGGCCGCCACGCTGACCAGGGCGTAGGTGGCCAGCAGCAGGAATGTCGAGATGACCGCGGCCCGGCCGGGTGTGCGTCCGGGGTCATCGGACTCCTCGTTGCAGGCCACCGCGGTATCCCAGCCCCAGTAGATGAAGATCGTCGTCAGTACCGCCGGAGCGATCACCGTGCTGAAGTCCATGCCGCCCGGCCAGAACCAGGACAACGAGGGCAGCAGTGAGTAGTCCTCGGCGTTGTGTGTGTAGACCTTGATCAGGGCCACGATCGCGAACGCGATCAGCACCACCACTTCGACAGTGAGCAGCCAGTACTGCAGCCGGGCCGATACCTCGATGCCCCGATAACAGATGTAGGTCATGATCACGATCCAGATGACCCCCGCCACCGTGGACCACAGCACGCTGTCGGCCAAACCGGCCGCCGACGACCAGCCCAGGTCGCCGACGAAGGTGAACGAGTAGGCACCGGCGACCTGCGCCAGGTTGGCCAGACAGATGACGTCCGCCGCGATGATGCCCCAGCCGCCCAGCCATCCGACGATCGGCCCGAAGGTCCGCGAGGCCCAGGTGAACGTGGTCCCGCAGTCCGGCTCGGCCTTATTCAGCTCCTGGTAGGCCACCGCGATCAGATACATCGGGATGAACGAAATCAGCACGATCGCGGGTGCCTTGACCCCGGCGAGCAGGGCGCCACCGCTGGCGACGATCAACCCCAGGGTGGCGGCCAGGCTGTATGCGGGCGCCGTGGACGCCAGCCCGACCACGATGCTGGACATCAGGCCCAGCGCTCCGCCCTTGAGTCCCTTGCTCTCGACGGGGTTATCTGAGCTCATACACGTCTCCTCGCTCGGCGGACTGCGAGCAGAATACGTTTTCCGTTGACATTTCGCCCATCAAGAGCGGAATTCGTCATGAAAATTCGGTTTCACACCGGATTCAGCAACAACACCGGCGGCTCATAGGCGCGCTAATCCGCCACCGAAACTACGGTTTACGCCGCATTTCTCGAGTGCGCGACACCAAATAGGACGTATCGGCGTGACAGAGGTGATCTAGGCGAGTGGGTTCGTTCCGTTGAGGAACACCCAGATGGCGGCCGCGGCACCCAGCCCCAGCAGCAGCGCGGCGAAGGAGCCCACAAATGGCCTGCGAGCCCAGCCCCTTCCGGCGTCAAACCCGTACCGACCTGGGCCGACGAGGATCACCGCGATGAGCGCGACGATCATCAACAGCTCGAACTCGTGCCCGTCGGGCCAAAAGATCGCGTACCGGTTCGCCTTGTCGGACACCATGTCGGACAGCAGCACATTGACCATGAAGGCCAGCCCGGCCGCGCCCGCCAGCGGTGTCAGCAGACCGAGAATCAGCAGGACCCCGGCGCCGAGCTCAGCGGTAACACCGACATAAGTAAGGATGTCGGCGTATTTGAAGCCGCGATCAGTCAGCGTCGATTCGAAACCATTGAGGCCGGTCCCGCCCCACCAGCCGAAAACCTTGCGCAATCCGTGGGCGATGAGCACCGCACCCACGCCGACGCGCAACAACAGCAGTCCAAGATCTTGGGTGCCGCGACGGTCGCCCGTCGGGTCTTGGGTGCCCCACGGCGCGGCATGTCGCGCCTGCACCGCCTCGGAAGATATCTGGGTGGTGGCAGGTTCGGCATAGGGCAGCGGCGCTGGATCGTACAACGGTCCAACCTCTTTCACGTCGTGGGAGCTCGTCAGCTTTTCCCCCTGGTAATGCGGGATTGCCGTGGTCTCGAAATCGCCGCCATAGGTGGCCGACGGCACATCGTCTTCAGGGTCGACCAGTTCAGGCGGCTTACGCCACACCTGCGGATCGTCCGAATGACCGGTCACGGCCCAAGAGTAAGTCCATTGGAGGCCTGAATGTGGCGAGCAACGCCGTAAGGTCCGTAATCTTGCGGGCATGCTCATTCGCTGCCGGAGCCGCAGGGCCGGCGACATCCGGCCAAATCCCGCGACGGGACCGACCAATGAGCCATCGGGGAGAAGACTGTTTGTCGGTTCGGTGGCAGCGCTGGCCGGGACGGTGACCCTGCTCTCGGGTTGCGTGCGGTTCGATCCCACCCAGGATCAGCCGTTCACCGAGGTTCCCAGCCGCGGGATAGCCCAGACCACGACCACCCCGCCGCCACCGTTGCCGGGTAAGCCGTTTCCCAAGCAGTGCGCCGCCGACGGCGTGATGCAGGGATGCCTGGAAGCCACCAGCGGCCTCATCATGGGCAGCGATGGCAAGACCGCTTTGGTCGCCGAGCGGGCGACGGGTGCCGTCAAAGAGATCGCGACGAGCGCCGAGCCGAAGGTGAAGACAACCATCCCCGTCGACCCGTCCGGGGACGGTGGACTGTCCGATATCGTGCTTTCCCCCTCATACCAGCAGGACCGGCTGATGTACGCCTACATCAGTACCCCCACCGACAACCGGGTGATTCGCATCGCGGACGGTGATGTGCCCAAGGACATTCTCACTGGAATTCCCAAGGGCCCCAACGGTAATGCCGGATCGCTGGCGTTCATCAGCCCCACCACACTGGTGGTCCAGACCGGCACCGGCGGTAATCCGGCCGCAGCCAATGATCCGAACTCTCTGGCCGGCAAGGTGATCCGCATCGAGCAGCCGACCACCATCGACCAGGCCGCACCGACCACCGCGATCAGCGGCCTCGGCGACGGCGGGGCGATGTGCGTGGACGCCGCCAACGGCGCGCTGTACGTCACCGACCGCTCGCCCGTCGGCGACCGGCTGCAAAAGCTGACCAAGGACGGCAAGATCACGACGGTGTGGACCTGGCCCGATAAACCCGGGGTCGCAGGCTGCGCCGCGTTGGACAGCTCGGTGATGGTCAACCTGGTCTTCAACCAGACCACTGTCGTGGTGCGCCAGAACCCGGAGACCGGCGCGGTCACCGGCGATCCCGAAGTGCTCCGCCAGAAAGAGCAGCACGGTCACGTGCGCGCGCTCAAGCTCTCGGCCGACGGGAATGTCTGGGGCGGTTCCATCAACAAGGACTTCGGTACCGCCACCCCCACCGAGGACGTGGTGTTCCCGCTGTTCCCGAAGGGCGGCGGATTCCCCCGCGCCAACGACGACCTGGACTGATTCCCCGCCGACTGTCGACTTTTCGCGATACTCACTCGCACTGTGCCGCGAGAAGTCGACAGTCAGCGTGTGATTAGGCCTGGCCGCAGGCCTTCAGCACCAAATCCTTGACCAGCGCGGCGTCGGCCTGTCCCCTGGTGGCCTTCATCACCGCACCGACGATGGCGCCCGCGGCCGCCACCTTGCCGTCGCGGATCTTCTGCGCGACATCGGGGTTGGCCTCCAATGCCTCATCGACGGCGGCCTGGATCACCGAATCGTCGCGCACCACGGTCAACCCGCGGGCAGTCATTACCTGCTCGGGCTCGCCCTCTCCGGCCAGCACACCGTCGACCACCTGACGCGCCAACTTGTTGGACAGCTTGCCGTCGTTGATCAACGCGGCAACAGCGGCCACCTGCTTTGGCGTGATGGGAAGGTCAGCCAGCTCGACCTCACGCGAATTGGCTTGCTGGACGAGATAGTTGCCCCACCACGAGCGCGCTTCCTCGCTGCTGGCCCCCTCGACGACGGTGGCCTGTACGAGTTCGACGGCGCCGTTGTTCACCAGATCGCGCATCACCTCGTCGGAGACGCCCCATTCCTGCTGGATGCGCCCCAACCGCAGCCAGGGCAGCTCCGGCAGGGTGCCCCGTAGGCGCTCGATCAGCTCGCCGCTCGGCGCGACGGGTTCCAGGTCGGGCTCTGGGAAGTAGCGGTAGTCCTCGGCCGTCTCCTTGCGGCGCCCCGCACTGGTAGAGCCGTCCTGCTCCAGGAAGTGCCGGGTTTCCTGAATGACGTCCTCACCCGCATCCAGAACAGCTGCCTGACGCCGCATCTCGTAACGCACCGCCACTTCGACGCTCTTGAGTGAGTTGACGTTCTTGGTCTCGGTACGGGTGCCAAACTCGTCGGCGCCGGTGGGCATCAGCGACACATTCGCATCGCAGCGCATGGACCCGTGATCCATGCGCACATCGGAAACATCCAACGCGCGCAACAGGTCCCGCAGCGCAGTGACGTAGGCGCGGGCGATCTCCGGAGCTCGTTCCCCGGTGCCCTCGATGGGCTTGGTGACGATCTCGACAAGTGGCACGCCCGCCCGGTTGTAGTCGAGCAGGGATTCGGTGGCCCCGGAGATGCGGCCGGTCTCGCTGCCGATATGCGTCAGCTTGCCGGTGTCCTCCTCCATGTGGGCGCGCTCGATCTGCACCCGCCAGGTGGTGCCGTCTTCGAGCGGGACGTCCAGGTACCCGTTGAACGCGATCGGCTCGTCGTACTGAGAGATCTGGTAGTTCTTCGGCTGGTCCGGGTAGAAGTAGTTCTTGCGGGCGAACCGGCCCCACGGGGCGATCTCACAGTTCAGCGCCAGCCCGATACGGATGGCCGATTCGACGGCCTTCTCGTTGACCACCGGCAACGAGCCCGGCAGCCCCAGACAGACGGGGCAGATCTGGGTGTTCGGCTCCGCGCCGAATGTGGTGGGGCAGCCGCAGAACATCTTGGTGGCCGTGGACAGTTCGACGTGGACCTCCATGCCGAGCACCGGCTCGTATCGGGTCAGCACATCGTCGTAGTCCAGCAGTTCTGTCATGCTGCGATCCTAATAGGTCGGCTTTGCCGCCCGAGGGCTGAGCTGGCCGTCCCGAACAGGCCCCTCCGTCGAGCGCATACCGCACGGAGGTGAATCGCGTGAATCATCCACACCAGGTATGCGCTCGGCGAACCTGCCCGATCAGCCGAAGAAGGCCGCAGCGTCCTCGTAGCGGTTTTTGGGGACCAGCTTGAGATGACGGGTGGCCTCGGACAAGGGCACCCGTCCGATGTCCTGGCCCCGCAACGACACCATCACCCCATACTCACCGGCATGGGCGGCATCCGCGGCGTTCACTCCGAATCGGGTGGCGAGCACCCTGTCGAACGGTGTCGGGGTGCCGCCGCGCTGCACATGGCCCAGCACGGTGGTGCGCACCTCCTTGTTGATGCGCTTCTCGATTTCCACACCCAGCTGCTGCGCCACTCCGGTAAACCGCTGATGCCCGAACTCGTCAATTCCGCCGTCGCGTAACTCCATTGAGCCCTCGGCCGGCTTGGCGCCCTCTGCCACCACACAGATGAAATGCGAATCCCCACGCTGGAAGCGGCCTTTGATGAGTCGACACACCTCTTCCACGTCGTACGGCACTTCGGGAATCAATGTCATGTGCGCGCCGGAAGCCAGTCCGGAGTGCAGGGCGATCCAGCCCGCGTGCCTGCCCATCACTTCCACCAGCATGACGCGCTGATGCGATTCGGCTGTGCTGTGCAACCGATCGATGGCGTCGGTAGCGATGGTCAGCGCGGTATCGAACCCGAAAGTGACATCGGTGCAATCGATGTCGTTGTCGATCGTCTTGGGCACCCCGACCACGGGGACATTCTCGTCGGCGAGCCAGCTCGCCGCGGTGAGCGTGCCCTCCCCACCGATCGGGATGAGCACATCGATCCCGTTGTCGTCGAGGGTCTGCTTGATCTGGTCCAGCCCGGCACGCAGCTTGTCGGGATTGGTGCGGGCGGTGCCCAGCACCGTGCCGCCCTTGGTCAGCAGCCGGTCGTTGCGGTCGTCGTTGGCCAGCTGGATGCGCCGGTTCTCCAACAGACCGCGCCAGCCGTCCTGAAATCCCACGACCTGCGAGTCGTAGCGGTTGGCACAGGTCCGTACGACCGCCCTGATGACGGCGTTCAGCCCGGGACAGTCGCCGCCACCGGTAAGCACTCCGATACGCATAGGCCCCATCATGCCCGTGACATGGCCGGGCGGCAGCGCTACGACGCCTTCGGTGGACGCTGCGGGGCGCTCAGCGTGAACCCCGCCCACACATCACGGCGGTCGACGCCGAGGTTCTTCTCGACGCATGTCACGCGGTCGAAGACCATCACCGGCCAGTCCGATCCTCGGTATGTCGGCCAGTCCTCGCTCGGAACACCGTTGCGCGCGAACGCCACCCAGCGCTCTTGCACATCGTCGACCACCCGCGAGGCATCACGATGAGTAAAGCTCCCCGCCAAGAGCGGTCCGGCCGGACCACGGTAATTGCCGAAGACCGCGAGCAACTCGGTGGCATGCGAGCCGTTCAGGCCGGCGGCCCGCACGGGCCAGGGCGCGTAGTCGAACTGGTACACGTAAACCGGTGCGAATTGCTGATGCGCCCGGGCGATCCGCCACACCGAAGAGGTAAAGAACATGTCTCCAGCCAGCCGCAACCGGGCTTCCTTCGATGGATATCCCGGGTAAGCGCCAACAATCCGCTCGAGATACCCAGGGCCTCCGCGCGCAAGAATCTCCAGCTGTTCGGCTTCGGATAACGGCATCACCTTGATGGCCTTGGTGAAAAGCCTGGCTTCATCGGCGTTACTTCCGATGATCAGCGGAACTCGTTGCGCATCACCGCGTTCGATGGCATCGACGGGAGCGCTCGGCAAGTAGTCGCCATCGACCGAAGGCCCGAATGGAAATCCACCCTCGGCGATCAACTTGCGCTGTGCACGCAGGAGCTGCCGCGGCGAGGCGTTCATGACCGTCTCGGCAGCGTTATCAGGGCCAGCCCCAAGCAGTTCGGCGAATCGCCGGGCCTCATGCGCGATCGTGTCGGCGCCGGCGGCCAGGCCACTGGCGGTGCTTTGGATGATCGCGCGGTGGAACAACCCCGCAGCGGCGGGGGTGGTCATCAGCGTCTCGACGGCGCTGGCGCCGGCACTCTCGCCGAAGATGGTCACATTGTCCGGATCTCCGCCGAAGGCCCGGACATTGTCGCGAACCCACTGCAGGGCCAGCACGAGATCACGCAGGTACACGTTGCTTTCGATGACGTGCTCGGCATCGGACAGCGAGGACAGATCGAAGGCGCCCAGCGCCCCCACGCGATAGTTGGCCGATACATAGACGCATCCGCGACGCGCCAGTATCGATCCCTCGTAGGGAGGCGAGGCACTGGCACCGAGGAAATACCCACCGCCGTAGATGTAGAACATCACCGGTAACGGACCGTCGGGTAGTTCCTCCGGCGTCACCACGTTGAGTGTCAGACAGTTCTCGCTGCGACGTTTCTGCGGGGTGAACACCTTGGGCTGGTAGGGCACCGCACCGAATCTCGTGCAGCGCCGGACGCCCTCCCAGGGCTGCACGGGACGCGGCGCCTTAAGCCGCAGCGGCCCTACCGGCGGTTCGGCATAGGGGATTCCCCGGAAACGGCGCATTCCACGCCGCACAAAGCCTTCAACAATGCCGCTGTTGACTTGCACTCGCTTCGGCGCCGCTGCCACGGATGCCAACCTAGCTCCCGCCGCGGGTGGTCACCGCCCCGGGCGCACTGCCGTGGGGCCTGGCCTGGTTGTCACGATGGTGGCCTGCGGTGGCGCGTTCCCCGGATCAGGCGCCGATGACAAGTGATTGTCGCCGGGAGCGAGACAGTCGGGCTCCGTCGATCCGCTGCACGCGGCCGGTTTCACCTGCACTACCGCCTGCGGGGCCTCGATGCGGCTCGTCACCACCACTCCAGCCAGAACGGCCGCGCATGCACCGGCCGCGGCCATCCGACGTATCGACATCCTCGTCATGCTGGTCACGCTCGCGGCAAGACTGTGCTGGGGCGTGTCTTTGTCTGCGGGATGGTCGCCCGCGGCACCATGTTGCCGGGGTTCGGTCGCGCCGTCAGATGAGGATCGCCGGAGTGATCGCAGGTGGTATCGGTCTGCACCGAGCACTGGATCTTCGTCTGCGGCGTCGCGGGAACGGATTGCGAAATCACCAACGCCGCCGGCACCGCTGCCACCACGCTGACGGCGATCACTGCACCACTGCACCAGGCCATCATATGCATATATGCAAATATGACAGCTCTTGCTGCCCTGGAAGGGCCGGATCCCTACTAATTGCCTGTGAATCTCTACAGTGCGGACGGCAGCGGCCCACGCGCCGTCTCATACGCCGCCCCGACCCGATACAGCCGGTCGTCGGCGAGGGCGGGCGCCATGATCTGCAGACCCACCGGCAGCCCGTCGTCGGCCGATAGTCCCGAGGGCACCGACATTCCGCAATGGCCGGCCAGATTCAGCGGCAGCGTGCACAGGTCGAACTGGTACATGGCCAGCGGGTCGTCGACCTTCTCCCCCAACCGGAACGCGGTCGTGGGCGTCGCCGGGGTGACCAGCACATCAACCTGTTCGTAGGCCTGCTCCAGGTCGCGCTTGATCAGGGTGCGCACCTTCTGTGCCCGGCCGTAATAGGCGTCGTAGTACCCGGCCGATAGCGCATAGGTGCCGATCATGATGCGCCGCTTGACCTCTGGGCCAAAGCCCGCGGCCCGGGTGAGCGCCATGACTTCCTCGGCGCTGTGCGTTCCGTCGTCGCCGACGCGCATCCCGTACCGCATGGCATCGAACCGAGCCAGGTTGGAGGACACCTCCGACGGCAGGATCAGGTAGTACGCCGGAAGTGCGTATTCGAAGTGCGGACAGGACACCTCCACCACGTCGGCACCCAACGCGGTGAGCCGCTCGACGGCCGCATCGAAAGACGCCATCACACCCGGCTGGTACCCATCACCACGCAACTGTGAGACCACACCGACGCGTACGCCCTTGAGGTCGCCGGCAGCCCCGGCACGAGCAGCGGCCACCACATCGGGGACCGGTTCGTCGACCGAGGTGGAGTCGCGCGGGTCATGTCCGGCGATTACCTGGTGCAGCAGTGCGGTATCCAAAACCGTACGTGCACAAGGTCCACCCTGATCCAGCGATGACGCGCAGGCCACCAGGCCGTACCGCGACACGGTGCCATAGGTGGGCTTGACCCCGACGGTGGCGGTGAGAGCCGCGGGCTGACGGATGGAGCCGCCGGTGTCGGTACCGATGGCCAGCGGTGCCTGGAAGGCGGCCAGCGCGGCCGCGCTACCGCCGCCCGAGCCACCCGGCACGCGCTCGGTGTCCCACGGATTGCGGGTGGGGCCGTACGCGGAGTTCTCGGTGGAGGAGCCCATCGCGAACTCGTCCATGTTCGTCTTGCCCAGGATCGGGATCCCGGCCTCGCGCAGCCGAGCGGTCACCGTCGCGTCGTAGGGCGGAACCCAGTTCTCCAGAATCTTCGACCCACACGTGGTCGGCATGTCCCGGGTGGTGAAGACGTCCTTGAGCGCCAAGGGAACACCGGCCAGGGCCGATGCGGGCTGATCGCCACGTGCGATGGCGTCGTCGGCATCCTTGGCGGCGGCAAGGGCCTGCTCCCCCGCCACGTGCAGGAATGCGCGGTAGGTCTCGTCGGTACTGGCGATCTGATCCAGATGCGCACGCGTCACCTCAACGGATGACACTTCGCCGGAATGAATCAGCGTCGCCAGCGATGCTGCATCCTGCCTGATCAGGTCGGTCACTCTTCTTCTCCCAGGATCTGCGGAACCGCGAAACGTCCCTCGGCCACCCGAGGAGCCTGAGCCAGCGCCTCATCAGGGGTCAGGCAGTCGGCGATCACATCCGGGCGTGTGACATTTACCGCATCAAGCGGAGAACTCGTCGCATCGACCTCGTCGAGCTCATCGGTGGACACGGCACTGATCTGGCTGACGTGGCCGAGGATCGCGTCGAGTTGCCCCGCGTATCCATCCAGCTCAGCGTCGGTCAGCGCAAGCCGGGCCAATCTGGCCAGGTGCGCGACCTCGTCACGGGATATGGCGCTCACGGCTAGATAGCCTAGAGGGCGGCCGTACCTGACCTGTGCCACAGTGTTGGACGTGCCGTCCTATCTGCTGCGCTTACAACTTGCCGACCGACCCGGAAGTCTGGGATCGGTCGCCGTCGCGCTCGGCACGGTGGGTGCGGACATCCTGTCCCTCGACGTCGTCGAGCGCGGTCCCGGGTATGCCATCGATGACCTGGTCATCGACCTGCCACCCGGTTCCATGCCCGACTCGTTGATCACCGCCGCCGAGGCCTTGAACGGGGTGCATGTGCATTCCATCCGCCCGCACACCGGGCTGCTGGAGGCACACCGCGAGCTGGAACTGATCGACAGAGTGGCCGCCGCCGCGTCATCCGCCCGCCTGGAAGTGCTCGCCCAGGAGGCCCCACACGTGCTGCGCGCGAACTGGTGCACCGTGGTGCGGCAGGAAGGCAGTGGCTTCATTCGGGTGGCGGGCAGCGCCGGTGCCCCGGAAACACAGGCCACCGCCGCCCCGTGGCTACCGCTGAGCCGGGCCCAGGTCCTGGAAACCGCTGCCGAATGGGTGCCGCAGCTGTGGAAGGACATGGACACCACGCTTGCCGCCGCGCCACTGGGGTCCAGCGACACCGCCGTGGTCCTCGGCCGTCCCGGCGGCCCGGAGTTTCGGCCCTCGGAGGTGGCCCGCCTCGGCTATCTGGCGGGGATCGTCGCCACCTTGGTGCGATAGCGGCCTGTTCACAGGAACGGCACAGCCAATTCCCTGAGTCGCCCTGCACACTCACTGGCGTGACTGACATCGACGCGTCCATGAGCCAGACTCGTGAACGGCTCATCTTCGCTGCCATTCTGTTGACGATCACCGTGGTGTACCTCTGGGACATCAGCCACAACGGGTGGTCCAACACCTTCTATGCGGCGGCCGTGCAATCAGGCAGTGAAAGCTGGAAGGCTTGGTTCTTCGGGAGCTTCGATCCGCAGAACTACGTGACGGTCGACAAGCCCGCCGGTGGTTTGTGGTTGATGGGATTGTCCGCCAGGATCTTTGGTTTTTCCAGCGCCAGCATGCTGATCCCGCAGGCCATCCTCGCGATCGTCAGCGCCGCACTGATTCGCGCAACGGTACGGCGGCAGGCCGGACCGAGTGCCGGCCTGCTCGCGGCGGCCCTGTTCGCTCTCATCCCGGTGGTCTCGGTGATGTTCCGGCATTCCAATCCCGACGCACCCATGGTGTTTGGCATGGTGGTGGCCGCATACTTCACCACGCGTGCAATCGATTCCGAGCGCTCACGCAGTGCTGCCGGCTGGCTGGCGCTCGCCGGAGTCGGTATCGGGTTCGCGTTCCTGTGCAAGACACTCGAAGGTCTACTCGTGGCTCCGGCCCTGCTCCTGGCCTATCTGGTGTCCACGAAATGGCCTTGGAAGACAACGCTTATGCATCTTCTGGGTGCGGCCGGCGCCCTCTTGGCCGCATCGGGTTGGTGGATGGCCGCCGTCGCGCTGACCCCGGCAGCCAGTCGCCCCTACGTCGACAACTCCACCGACAACAGTGAATGGACGCTGGCGGTTGGTTACAACGGCCTGGACCGCCTGCTCGGTGACAACTCGAACGGGATGGGCGGCGGCCGGGGAAGTGGTCCCTCGTTCTCGGGCACCCCGGGCATCTTCCGACTGTTCCAGGACACCCAGGCCGATCACATCGCATGGCTGCTTCCCACTGCGTTCATCGCGCTGATCCTCGGACTTGTCATCGTCAGCAGGACGCCGCAGACCGCAGGCTGGTTGGGCCGCCTGCGCACCATCACCACCCATCCCGCGGGAGCAGGCCTGGTTTTGTGGGGCACCTGGATGGTGTCCAACTACGTGGTCCTCAGTTACATGGCCAAACAATTCCACCCCTACTACACCTCGGCCATGGCCCCTGCCATCGCCGGTTCGCTGGCCATCGGCACGGTGCTGTTGTGGCGGCATCGGTCCGAGCCCATCGGCAAGTTCGGGCTGAGCGCGCTCACGCTCAGTGCCACCGTCATGGCCTTCGTACTACTGCGGCGCATACCGACCTGGCTGCCCTGGCTGCGCTGGCTTCTGCTGATCGGCGGGATCCTCGCGGCCGTTGCCCTCGCCCTTAGCGCACTCGAACGTAACGTGCGCCTGCGCTATGCCATTGCCGGACTGGCCCTTGCAGTTTCATTGGGAGGCTCGCTCGCGTTCACCATCGCCAATGTGACCACCCCGAAGGTCGGGGGGCTCTCGACGTCCGGCCCGGCGATCGCCAACGAGGAGAAGTTCGGCGGCCAGGCACCCACGCCGCTGGATCCGGCACTGGCCGCGTTGATCAAGGATTCGGGCGCCAGATGGCCGGTGGCGACGACCAACACCCGCACCGCCGCTCCCATTCAGTTGGAGACCAACGCACCCGTGATGGCGATCGGCGGATTCTCCGGCCGCGACAACCCCATCACGCTGCAGCAGTTCATCGATTACACGCAGGATGGCACCGTCCAGTTCTATGCCGAATCCGTCAAGGATAAGGACAAAGACAAGGAGCAGGACAAACCGCAACCACAGAAGGACGGCGACACCAAGCGGGTGGCCGATGATGTCCAGAAGTGGGTCGAAACCCACTTCTCCTCAAAGGATTACGGCGACCTACGAGTATTCGATCTGTCGGTTCCGCCGAAACCCTAGGGGCAGTTTCACGCTGAGTCGGCGGGAGGCCCGTCGGCCAGCAATGCCCGGAAGCCGTCCTCGTCGAGGATGGTCACGCCCAGCTCAACGGCCTTGTCGTACTTGGATCCCGGCGCATCGCCGACGACGACGAACGCCGTCTTCTTGGACACCGAACTCGCGGACTTGCCGCCCCGGGCGATGATGGCCTCCTTCGCCTCATCACGCGAAAACCCTGGGAGTGAACCGGTTACGACGATCGACAAGCCTTCGAGATTGCGCGGTATCGACTCATCACGTTCATCGGCCATCCGAACACCCGCGGCGCGCCATTTGTCGACGATGGCGCGATGCCAGTCGACGGTGAACCAATCCACCACCGCCGCGGCAATCGTGGCACCCACCCCCTCGACGGCGGCCAGCTGTTCGACAGAGGCTCCCTCGATGGCTTCCAATTCACCGAACTCGGTGGCCAGCGCGCGCGCCGCCGTCGGACCGACGTGGCGGATCGAGAGCGCCACCAACACACGCCACAGCTGTTGCTGTTTCGCCTTGTCCAGGTTCTCCAGCAGCCGACTTCCGTTGGCGGACAATGACCCATTCTTGGTCTTGAACAGGTCGGTGCGCAGCAGGTCCTCGGCGGTGAGGCTGAACAGGTCTCCCTCATCCTCGATGACCCCTGCCGAAAGCAGGGCAATGGCCGCCTCATAACCGAGTGCCTCGATATCGAAGGCACCACGCCCTGCCACGTGGAATACCCGCTCACGCAGCTGGGCCGGGCAGCTTCGCGAATTCGGGCAGCGAATATCGGCGTCGCCCTCCTTCTCATGAGCCAGTACGGTGCCGCATTCGGGACAGGTTGTGGGCATGACGAATTCGCGTTCAGACCCGTTCCGCAGATCGGCGACCGGACCCAGAACTTCCGGGATGACGTCCCCGGCCTTACGGATCACCACAGTGTCGCCAATCAACACGCCCTTGCGTTTGACCTCGGATGCGTTGTGCAGGGTCGCCAACGACACCGTGGATCCGGCCACCTTGACGGGGGTCATGTACGCGAAGGGGGTAACCCGTCCGGTCCGGCCCACGCTCACCCGGATGTCGAGCAGTTCGGTGGTCGCCTCCTCGGGCGGGTACTTGTAGGCGATGGCCCAGCGCGGTGCGCGCGAGGTGCTGCCCAGGCGGCGTTGCAGCGCCACCGTGTCGACCTTCACGACGAGTCCGTCGATCTCGTGTTCCACATCATGGCGATGCTCGGCCCAATAGTTGACGCGTTCCTGAACCTGCGCAATGCCCCGCACCTTGGTGGTGTGGGTAGAGACAGGTAATCCCCACTGCCCCAAAGCCAAATAAGCCTCATGCAGGCTCTCCGGAGCGAACCCCTCGGCGCGGCCAAGCCCGTGGCAGATCATCCGCAGCCGCCGCCTGGCCGTGATGGCCGGGTTCTTCTGGCGCAGGCTGCCCGCGGCGCTGTTGCGCGGATTGGCGAACGGCGGCTTGCTCTCCTCCACCAGCGAGGCATTCAACGCCTCGAAATCCTCCAGCCGGAAGAAAACCTCACCACGCACCTCCAAGAGTGCGGGTATCGGGTATTCCTTTGAGGCCGTGAGCCTTTCCGGTACATCCTCGATGGTCCTGGCGTTCAGGGTGACATCCTCGCCGCTGCGGCCATCGCCGCGCGTCGCGCCGCGCACCAGCACGCCGTTCTCATACACCAACGAAAGTGCGACCCCGTCGATCTTCAGCTCGCACAGGTATTCCGGTTCTTCCCCGATATCGCCGCGCACGCGGGCATCCCAGGCCGTCAACTCCTCTGAACTGAATGCGTTGTCCAGACTGAGCATTCGCTCCAGGTGGTCAGCCGATCCGAATTCGGTGACAAACCCTGCTCCACCCACCAGCTGCGTGGGTGAGTCCGGGGTCTGCAACTCGGGATACTGCGCTTCCAGCGCCTCGAGCTCCTTCAAGAGGCGATCGAACTCGCCGTCGGAGACGACCGGGGCGTCCTTGACGTAGTAGCGGAACTGGTGCCCACGCACCTCGTCGGCAAGCTCACGCCACTGGCGCTGCACGTCAGGATCCACATCGGCAGGCTAACCCACCCGCCCGACAGTCCCCGAACCCTACGATGGGCCCATGGGCACGCATCCCATCATGTTCACCGAGGACGATCCCGGCCTGACGGAACTTCGCCAGTTGGCACTCGCACTACCCGAGGCTGCCGAACAGATCTCCTGGGGCCGGCCCGTCTTCAAAGCCGGCAAGATCTTCGCGATGTTCGGCGGCAACGCCAAAGGAGACGCCAAGGGCGAGATGATCGCCTACCCGTATTCCGTGCTGGTCAAGGTGGATGATTCCGAGCGCCCCGCACTCCTCCAGGACGAGCGCTTCTACTACCCGGCGTACATGGGGCCCTACGGCTGGCTGGGGCTCGACTTCAGCACCGCCGATGTGGACTGGGATGAGGTCGCCGAGCTGCTCGATGCGTCCTACCGATTGATCGCCACCAAGCGGCTGATCAAGTTGCTCGATCAGCGTCCGACGGTTGGCCCTGATCGTTAGCCAGGGCTCAGCACCTCTGCAGCGGCGCCGATCTTTTGACAAAGTTGGTGATCTCATTGAGAATTTGCTAACTCACCGACAAAACCTGGTGGGTGGATGATCATAGATTACTCAGAAGAGTCAAAATTGCTTCACTGGCACTGAGGCGCTTGGCGAAACACAGGGGGTTACCAATGTTCGGTATTGCTGGCAGATTCCCACCGGCGACGGCTCCGTCGGCCCTGCTGGTGGCGGCAGCACTGATATGGACTGTGCCCACCGCCGCAACCGCGCACGCGGACGCGCCGCTGGTGTATCCCGGCATGAGAATCAACCAGGGCACACAGAGTTGCACACTGGGCTTCGTCGATCCAGGCGCTCGGATCGGGCTTACCGCGGGGCATTGCGCACTCGACTCAGACGGGCCAGTCTACGACGACAGCGGCAACCGCGTCGGCACTGCGGACATCGCACACTTCAAGCCCACCCCGCAGGACAAGAGCTTCGCCGAGCAACCCCCCATCGACTACGAGGGCATTGCCTTTTACGAGGACATACCAATCAACAACGTGCTTCCCAACGGCCTTGTCCTGGAATCCAATCCAAAAATCGTGCCGGCAATTGGCATGCCGGTGTGCCGTAGCGGTGTCACCACCGGGGAAGCGTGCGGGGTCATCCTCGAGACCACTGACAGCCTCTTGGTCATCGACGGGCTTCCCGCCGACCACGGTGACTCCGGCAGTCCGGTCTATGCCATCACCGAGCCTGGCCGCGCGGCAATCGTGGGGATTACCACCGAAGTGCTAACCAGCAAGTCAACGGGCCAGCGGGCAACGATGGCGATCTCCTGGCGGGCAATTTGGCGTCAGATCAAGAGCGATATCGACCGGGTGGGACACGCGGATATGCCACCGGACTCACCCAAGAACGCCCGCGAGCCGGCGGAAGACGTTCCCGCCGAACCGCCGACCAGCGATGTCTGACTCGATGAGCGCGCGGGACGGTGCACGCCTGGGCAGCTGTGGTCCCGCCGGACGGGATCGACGTTCGCTCGTCGACACGCGGCGCAAACTCGAGCGACCCCTCATACATCACAAGTGGCGAATTCTCATCCTGCGCGCATGACCTTCAACAGCGCATGATGTGCGAGTATTGGCAATCCTCCCGGACGCTGTCGCCCATTCGCATCGCAAAGACAGAAAAGAAGGGGCTGTCAGGGCAACCCATTACCTGAGCACGGTTCCCCCGCCAGTCCACCACCAATTCGCATAGGCTCGTAGCGACACGGAGAGTCGTGCCGCGTGCTCTCCTAACACTGGTCGGGGCTTTATTGACGGTGAACGTGGCAGACAGAGAGCTACGGCGTGACCAGTGTCGGCGACAACGGTCGACGGACCGAACCGCGGGGACGGTTCCCGGTGTGGGCCGCGGCCCTCATCGTGTTGTGCGGTCTTGGCCTCGCGAACCCGGCTGCCGCACATGCGGACCCGCTGATTTATCCAGGTATGGAGATCATCCAGCGCCCACCCGGTAAGGAATCACTGAGCTGCACCCTTGGCTTCGTGGATCCTGCTGCGCGCGTGGGTGTCACCGCGGGTCACTGTGGCGGCAATGGGCCGGTGTTCACCAGTGACGGCGTGCGCATCGGTCAGCTCGCCGTGGCCCAGTCCAACATAAAGCCCGAAGGACCGTTGTCCCGCGACGACTACCGAATCGACTACGAGGGCATCGCCTTCGACGAGGGCGTGCCGATTAACAACGTGCTGCCCAACGGGCTGCGGCTCGGGGTCGACCCGGCAGTCGTTCCCCGCGATGGCCTGGCGGTGTGCCGGGTGGGAATCACCACCGGCGAGGCGTGCGGTGCCATCGCCGGTTTCGGTAATGGCTGGTTCCTCGTCGACGGCCTGCCCGCCGACCACGGCGACTCCGGTAGTGCCGTGTACACCGTCACCTCTCCCGGCAACGCCGCCATCGTCGGCATCGTGAGCGCGCGCTTCACCGCCAATCAGACCCGCCGGGAGTCCACCGTGGCGTTGTCCTGGCCCACGGTGCAACAGCAGATCCGAAATGACATTGCGGCGGCCGCGAGCCGCCCCGAGGTCGCGAGCCCCGTGGCCATCAATCCGCAGGCACCGCCCAATCCGCAGGCGCCGCCGATGGTCCTGCCTCCCGCGCCCTCCGATGACCGCCCGTCCGGTCCCGCGAGAATGGTTGTCCCCTAGCCCTCATGCGCCCGTTTTTCTGGATAACGACCATCGTCGCTGTGTTGTGCGCGCTTCCCGTAGCCAACCCCGCGTCGGCTCATGCTGACCCGCCGCTGGTGTATCCCGGCATGCTCATCTATCAGGGCTCGCTGAGCTGCACGCTCGGGTTCGTCGATCCCGGGCTTCGGGTGGGCATCACGGCCGGGCACTGCGTCAACGGCGACGGGATCGTTCGCAATGGAGACTTCGCGGCGATAGGACACAAGATCCTCGCCCACGACAACCGTCCCCCTGAGGGCCCGGTCTACGAGAACGAATACACCATCGACTACGAAGCGATCTCGATCGATGACGGATTGCCCGTCAACGATGTCATGGCCAACGGTCAACGGCTCGAACGCGATGACTCGGTTACTCCCGATATTGGAATGCCGGTCTGCCGCACCGGCTTCACCACAGGCGATGCGTGTGGATCGGTAACCCGACTTGGCAACGGCTGGTTCAGGTTTAACGGTCCGGTGATCGCCAAGGGCGATTCGGGAGGCCCGGTGTACACCCATGTTGGCGACCGCACCGTGCTCGTCGGCATCATTCGCGGTTTCATGACAAGCCAGTCCGGAGACGACGTGCAGTCCTGGGCAATGTCCTGGCAGTCGGTGATCAAGCAGCTCCGCGAGGACCGCAAGGGTCTGCTGCCCGCCTGAACCCGTAGGCTCACGCACATGAGCGACTGGAAAGCCTTCACCGTCGAGACCACGGGGCACATCGCCCAGGTCACCCTCATCGGGCCCGGTAAGGGCAATGCGATGGGACCCGATTTCTGGCGGGAACTGCCGCTGATCTTCACCGAACTCGACGCCGACCCGGAGATACGGGCGATCGTGCTCGCGGCCGCCGGCTCCCATTTCAGTTACGGGCTGGACCTGGCCGCGATGGCGGGCACCTTCATGCCGCTGCTGGCCGATAAGGCGCTGGCCAGGCCGCGCACCGAGTTCCTCGACGAGATACGGAGGCTGCAGGCCTCAGTGACCGCCGTAGCAGCCTGCCGCAAGCCCGTGATCGCCGCGGTGCAGGGCTGGTGCATCGGTGGGGGCGTCGACCTCATCGCGGCCGCCGATATCCGGTATGCAAGTGCCGAGGCGAAGTTCAGTGTGCGCGAGGCAAAGGTCGCGATTGTCGCCGATATTGGCTCGCTGCATCGTCTTCCACCGATCATCGGTGATGGCCACCTGCGTGAACTGGCCTTCACCGGCAAGGACATCGATGCCGCTCGGGCCGAGAAGATCGGTCTCGTCAACGATGTGTTCGACACCCCCGAGGCAACGCTGGAGGCCGCGCATGCCACCGCTGCCGAGATCGCGGCCAACCCCCCGCTGGTGGTGCAGGGCGTCAAAGACGTGCTGGGCCGCGAGCGCGAAAGCGTGGTTGCCGACGGCCTCAAGTACGTGTCCACCTGGAACGCCGCCTTCCTGCCGTCGGAGGACTTGCAGGAAGCCATCGGTGCGGTCTTCGAGAAGCGGGAACCCGACTTCAAGGGACGCTAGGTCTCTCGGTAGCGGCCCCAGTGCACGGCGTCTTCCAACGGACGCCCGCTGCGCCAGCCGAATCGTTCCAGATCGGGCCGCTCGGCGAACTCACGCACCGGCCCGACGCACAACCAGGCGATCGGTCTGATGTGCGTTGGCGCGCCGATTAATTCGGCCAGGAACTGTTCTTCATAGAACGACACCCAGCCGACGCCGATCCCTTCGGTGACCGCGGCGAGCCACAGGTTCTGGATCGCGAGCACCGCCGAAAACAGGCCCGCATCGGCAATGGTGTGCCGCCCCAAGACATGCGGACCACCACGGCCGTGATCGTAGGTGACCACCACCCCGGTACCGCTTTCGCAGATTCCCTCAATCTTGATGGGATCGAAGGTCTTTCGCCGCTCTGAGGGGAGGCTGTCCGCGAATCGCTCACGCTGCTCGGCAACATGGGCCGCGAAGTTCTCCAGAACCTCGGAATCGCGCACCACCACGAAATCCCAGGGCTGGCTGTTCCCCACGCTGGGCGCGCGATGCGCGGCCTGCAGCAGCTTCATCAACGTCGCATCGTCGATGACCTCTCCGGTGAACTCCGCGCGTACGTCCCGGCGGGTAGCGATGGCCTGGTAGACGTCCATCACAGCGCGTCCGGGTCGGCATCGATCAGATCGCTGACCTTGCGCGTCAATTCGGTTGCCCTGCGCGCCCACGGGAGATCGGCTCCGGCAAGGCCGCACCCGGCACTGATGCCGATGCGATCCCGCAGCACCGCGCGCCCGAAGCCCAGTTTGTCGGCGAGCGCCGCGGTACTGGTCGCCAGCACGTCCGATGAGATGGGCACGGCGGGCGGAAGGGAGGGAATCACACCGAGTAGCGCCACCTTGCCCGTGTCCAGCACCGAAGCCAGCCCATCGAGTGCCTGCGCATCCGCCACGTACGCGGCATCCACCGCGACCCCACGAATATCGGCGCCCCGCAAGAGCTCCCAAGGAGGGTCGGCCGCACAGCAATGCACCACCAGTTCACCACCCACCGCGGCAGCGCACTGGTCCAACAGAGCCGTCGCCGTCGCCGTGTCGACGGGATGCACCGGTGAGAACATGCTGGTTCCAGACAGTCTGCCGTCCAGTGCGGCGGGCAGCGAGGGTTCGTCGACCTGCACCAGTACGGGAACACCGAGTCGACGAGAAAGCGTGGCTTGATGCTGCGCAAGCCCTTCCGCCAGAGATGCCGTCAGGTCTCGCACCGCTCCGGGGTCGGTGATCGCGCGATGACCGTTGGCGAGTTCTAATTGTGCGGCGAGCGTCACCGGCCCCGGACCCTGCACCTTCACCGCGCGTTCGCTCCCCCGATGCCCGCCACGCTCCCACTCCTCTTCGAGTGCGTCCATGTCCTCGTCCAGGAATCCTCGCGCGCGCCGGACCACCGCGCCGGGCCGGGCGGTCGTCCGGTAACCGGTAGGTGAGACGTCAAGGGCGATATCGACCAGCAGTGCCGCGGCCCGGCCGATCAGATCGGCGCCCACTCCGCGCGCGGGCAGCTCCACGAGGTGAGGCAGCGATAGCTCGGCCACCACGATCTCGGTCGCGGCTCGCACCTGTAACCCCGGCCAAGAGCCGAGGCCAGTTCCCTTCGCCCACATGTTCACCCCGAGAACGTTAGGTGATGAGAGATTCGATCGGACCCTTGGCGAAGTAGACGACGAACAATCCCGCCACCACGTACAGCAGCGGATGCACGGCGCGAAGCCGGGACCCGCGCTCCCCTGATACGACGGCCAGCACCACCCAGCTGATGAACCCCACACCGATGCCATTGGCGATCGAATAGGTAAACGGCATGGTCACGACGGTCAGAAAACAGGGCAACGCGTACTCGAAGCGGGTGAGGTCGATGCTGCGCAGCTGGCCGATCATCATGGCGCCCACCACCACCAGGGCCGGCGCCGCGGCCTCCAGCGGCACCACCGAATACAGCGGGGTGAAGAACATCGCCGCCAGGAACAGCAGGCCGGTCACCACATTGGCCAGCCCGGTCCGGGCGCCCTCGGCGATACCGGAGGCAGACTCCACGAACACGGTGTTCGAGGACGAGGAGGAGACGCCGCCAACGACCGCACCGACACCCTCCACCGATAGCGCGCGTCCGATTCCCGGCAGGGTGCCGTGCTCGTCGGTCAGAGCGGCCTCCTTACCCAGACCGGTCATGGTTCCCATCGCGTCGAAGAAGTTCGAGAGCACCAGCGCGAACACCAGCACCGTCGCCGACAGCACACCCACCCGGGTGAATGCGCCGAACATGTCCACCTGACCGAGCAGACTGAGGTCCGGCATGCCGCCCGCCGAGGACGGCCACGCGGGCACGGTGAGGTTCCATCCCTTGGCATCGGCGGGCTGCGCACCGCGTTCGGTCAGCGCCTGCGCGAGCATCGAGATCCCCGTCATCACGACGATGCCGATGAGCAGTCCGCCACGAACCTTGCACACCACCAGAATTCCCATCAACAGCACGCCAGCGGCGAAGATCAGGGTCGGGATGGTGGCCACCGAGTTGTCGATTCCCAAACCAACCGGCACGGTGGTGTTCGCCGCGTCGGGGATGCGCCGCACAAACCCGGCGTCGACGAAGCCGATGAATGCGATGAAGCATCCGATTCCGGCGGCGATCGCCGCCTTCAGCTCATCGGGAATGGCATGGAACACCGCGGTGCGGAAACCTGAGATACCCAGCGCCACAATGACCAGGCCGTCGACAATCACCAACCCCATGGCCTCGGGCCAGCTCATCTGCGACGCAAAGGACACCGCGAGCAGACTGTTGATGCCCAGCCCCGCGGCAAGCGCGAACGGGTAGTTGGCGATGAACCCGAACAGTATGGACATCACCCCGGCGGCCAGGGCCGTTACCGCCGCCACCTGACCCACCGGCAGCACATGGCCCAGCACGTCAGCGTTGTGCGCGCGTCCCGGCTCGCCACCGATAATGAGCGGGTTGAGCACCACGATGTACGCCATCGCGAAAAAGGTGACGATCCCACCGCGAACTTCCCGCCCCAGCGTCGACTGCCGCTCGGAGATCCGGAAGAACCGGTCGACTAGGCCATTCATAGCCGTTGAAAGTACAGGTCCCGGTTGCCGGTCGCCCGCCGCAATCGAACGCGGGATTTCGCGGCGATTTCCGCGTCGGGTCGCACTCGGCGTCCGGTTCGGGAACCAGTGGGAGGAGGGACTTTCCAACCCCAGGTAGAGGACCTTCGTCACTAGGACGGTGCGCGGCCATCCGGTCGAATATAAGTGTCACTTTCAGACACAGATAACTCGACCGAATCCGAGGACCGCACCGTGCCGCAGAAGGAATACACCGACCTCGAGCTCCTCCACGAGCTCGAACCCGTGGTGGAGGAGAACACTCATCGCCACCTCGGCGTGTTCAAAGAGTGGAACCCGCACGACTACATCCCGTGGTCCGAGGGCAAGAACTACAAGGCACTGGGCGGGCAGGACTGGGATCCCGAGCAATGCAAACTCTCCGAGCTCGCCAAGGTTGCCATGGTCACCAACCTGCTCACCGAGGACAACCTGCCCGCATATCACCGCGAGATCGCCATGAACTTCACCATGGACGGACCATGGGGCACCTGGGTGAACCGGTGGACGGCAGAAGAACAGCGTCACAGCATCGCGATTCGTGACTATCTCGTCGTCACGCGGTCCGTCGATCCGGTGGAACTGGAGAAGCTGCGTGTCGAGCAGATGACCCGCGGGTTCTCCCCCGGACAGAACCGCCAGGGCGGCGACCACATGTTCGCCGACAGCCTGTTCGACTCGGTGGCCTATGTGTCATTTCAAGAGCTGGCCACCCGTGTTTCACACCGCAACACCGGCGTCGCCTGTGCCGAACCCATCGCGCAGGAACTCCTCAAACACATCTCCAATGACGAGAACCTGCACATGATCTTCTACCGCAACATGGTCGAGGCCGGTCTCGAGATCGCACCCAACCAGGCGGTGAAATCGATTCACAAGGTTCTCGACAACTTCACGATGCCCGGCTACACGATCCCCGGCTTCCGCCGTAACGCGGTCACCATCGCCACCGGCGGCGTGTACGACCCGCAATCACACCTTGCCGAGGTCGTCCAGCCGGTGCTGCGCAAGTGGCGCATCTTCGAGCGTGACGACATCAACGGCGAGGGCGAGTGGTACCGCGAAGACCTGCACCGCATCATCACCGGCCTCAAGAAGACCGCCAGCGATTTCGAAGAGGTCAAGACCAAGTACCTGGAGCGTCAGGCAAGGCGCGCCGAGCGGATGGCCGCCAAGGTGTAACCCTCGGTAACGTCGACATGGGCAAACGGCGATATCCCGTTCAGTACGATTGGACGGGGCCGTCTGCCGGCCGACGGGGATGAGAGGGATACATGCGCGCGGTCAAGACGCTCTCGACGGTGTTCGGCATCGCCACGATGTTCGCGGCGACTGTCACCGGCGCTGCGATCGCGTCGGCCGAACCGGTGGCAGGCGCCCAGTTGGTCGCGATCGGAGATTCGTTCATGGCGGCGGGTTCTAACGCCGCCGGTATCACCGGCCCGGTCGGCACCGCCTGCAACCAGGCGACCGACAATGTCGCGCATCTGGTCGCCACGTCATTCCCGCAGATGACATTCGCCGACTACTCCTGTGTCGGCGCGCTCTCCACCGACGTCTACACACCCTCCACACGCGGCCCGCAGAACACGGGACTGTCCCCGGCCACCAAGGTCGCGATCGTCTCCATCGGCGGCAACGACGCCGGATTCGAGCAGATCGCCACCGACTGCCTGTTCGCGCTGAGCTGCCCGCCGGAGAAGAAGGCGCAATTCAGCGCCAACGTCGCCTCGGTGGGTCCGAAACTCACGGGCGCGTACGCCGCCATCCGTCAGGCGGCCCCGAACGCGCGCGTGTTCACGGTGGGCTACCTGCCCATCCTTCCGCCGGACGCCAAGGGATGTCTGGTCGGCCTGATCAACACGCAAGAGACCATCACCTTCCTTAATGGTCTGCAACGTCAGCTCAACGACACGATCGTCTCCGAATCCTCGAAGGCGGGGTTCACCCCTGTCATCCCGGCGACCAGTAGCGACCACAGCGTGTGCGCATCCGATTTCCAGCGCTACGTGTCGATGACGGGTACCGGCGTAGGCGATGAGGGAATTCCGATGCACCCGACCGCACCGGGACGGCAGTATGTCGCCGAACGCATCGCGATCGCCATGCGTTCAGCGGGAATTCCGTCGGCTTCCTGAGACGTCAGGCGGACGCCGCCTGGAACGCCTTCGTCATCTCACCCATATCGAAATAGTCACGCCATACCCGGATCTTTCCGTCGACGAGCTCGAAGATTCCCATCACCGGTAGCGGCACCGCCGCACCGTTGACACGCATCGTGTCGGTACGTTCGTTCATCACCACCTTCCCCGCAGAGACCTGCTGATGGATCTGAAAATCTATGCCATCGAGCACCGCGGCCCATCCATTCAGGAGGGTCGCGATTGCTTCCCTACCGACCGCCGGCTCCATCGGAATATTGTGGTAGACAGCGTCATCGGTGAAGAACGTAATCATCTGCTCTACGTCCATCGATGCCCATAGGCCACAGAACTCACGAACGATCTCGTCATTGGTTGTCATTTCGTTTCACCTCCCACGCAACGGCTGTCCGGAGAAAGCCCGGGGTCGACACCCATCAGCCCGACACCGGTAATGATCGGAAGGTCTAAGGCCGACAACAACCCTGGCTTCGCGGCATAGACGGCCGGAATCGCATTGACCATGCGCGCGGCACCGGCAATACGCGCACCGAGGTCATGGTCGTGGTCTTCGGCCAGCTCGAGCTCGCAGAGAATGTCTGGCGACCCCTTGATCTCGACACGATAGACGCCGCGGCCACTGGCACCACCGAAACCGAGATCCCTTGGCGCCATGGATATCCGTGGCTGCGGCCAATGCGGCGCCAAGTCATCATGCATTCGGGTGACATGGTCGACGACGATAGTTCGGCCACCCTCGACATGGCCGGTGAGGATCGACCTCATCGCGCCCACGGTTCCCGCTTCTACACGGCCGGTTGGCGTTTCGAACGATTCTTCGGCCACGAGCCGTTCCACGCTTTCTTCGATTCTGTCGATCTCGCAGCCGAGTCCATGAGCAATCTGGTGCACCGTCGGGCCCCACCCGAACGTAAAGATGCCCGGCGCCGCCGCGAAGGCCTCAAACTCGGGAGGTTTTCCAAATCCGAGAATCTCGTAGACCGCGCCCTCATCGGGATAGGTGGCGTAGTTGAACATCTCGGTCACACGAACCGAGCTGATAGATCGCGAAATTCCAGACAGCGACAGGGGCAGAACATCATTCGCGAACCCTGTGTCGATTCCTGTCGTGAAGAACGACGATCCACCCTCCAGCGCAGCGTCAGCCAGAGGCTGGGTCAGTGCGTCATCTACAGCGTCGGGATAGACCAAAGGCACCACCGAGCATGAGACCACATTCTTGCCCGCACGCAGAAGCGAGACCATATCGGCGATGGCCTCCAGCGGGCGCACATTGGCGGCCGCCGCATAGATCACCACATCCGCATCGCTCTTCACCAGCGAATCCGGGTCAGCTGTGGCGACGACACCGACAGCCTCGGCCCCGCACAGCTCCCCCGCATCCCGGCCGACCTTCGCATTGCTGTGCACCACCACACCAACCAGATCCAGGTCGCGATGGTCAATCACCGCCCGGAGCGCGACGACACCCATCGATCCCGGCCCCCATACGCCTACCTTGATCACGATCCTCCTAATATTTAGAGTAGGTTCGAAATAATCGGAGGGATCGTAGGGAGGAGACCAAACGATGTCAACGGTCAAATCGCCACCCACGCAACGAGTCGTGGATGTCATTACCGCACTGGCTGATTCACCATCGGCTAGTACGCTGACCGAACTGGCGCGCGCCTGTGCGATCACGACGTCGACGTGCTCTTTGCTACTGCATGATCTGGAACAGCGCGGGTGGGTGCATAGACGCGAGGACCGGCGTTACGCCCTAGGGAGTGGACTACTCCCGGTGGTTCACGGCCTACGGCGGCAGCACCCGCTGCTAGACAAGGGCCGCGACGCATTGCTGTTCCTCCACGAGATGCTCGGCGCGGCATGTTCGTTGTCGAAGATCGGTTCACGGAACATCTCAGTGATCGATGCGGTGGGGCACCCCAGCGATGCCGAACTCGACCTCGGGCAGCGCTTTCCCATCGACCCTCCATTCGGATTGGTGGCCATGGCATGGCGCGACCAACCGGCCGTCGACCAGTGGCTGCGCGAGGTCGAACCGCGGCTGACACGCGCGGACATCGACCAGCACGTGCACGTACTCGCCGACATCCGAGAGCGCGGCTACGGCGCGTGGCGCTTCGACAACAATCATCCCGGGCTGCATGAACGGTTGACAGCGATGCTCGAGTCCGTCGACTCAACGTCTCGGCTCGCTCGACAGCTCACCACCCTCATGACCATCGTCAGCCTACAGTCGGTAACCGCGACCCTTGAAAGTGAGCTTTCGACAACGGAATTCGTCGTGCTGCCGATATTCGGGCGAGATCGCCAGCCTGAATATCAGATTCAAATCCATCTCGGGCAAAACAATGCACTCTCGCTCCAGCACCTGAACGAGACACTTGAGCGCGTGCAGGCCCGACTAGTGCCCGCACTGTGAATCACCGGGTGATGACGGCGCTGCCGAGAACCTCGTCACCCTCGGCGTCTGGCCGGTACAGCACTACCGTCTGCCCGGGCGCCACACCGCGCAGGGCGGTACGCAGCCGGACCTGAATCCGCTCGGCTCCCGGTTCGACAACCGCGTCGACCACCGAACCGTGCGCCCGAACCTGAACCTGGCACTCGATGGGCCCGGCCGGTACCTGCCCCGAGGTCCACACCACCGGCTCTCCTCCGAATTCCCAAATCTCTAGATCCTCAACGGTTCCCACTCGAACGGTGGCAGTGTCGGCATCGATCGATGTGACGTATCGGGGACGGCCGTCGGCGGCAGGGCCTACCAACCCGAGCCCCTTGCGCTGACCGATGGTGAACTCGTGTACCCCCGCATGGGTGGCCAACACGCTGCCGTCGGCGTCCACCACATTCCCGCGACGCACGCCGATGCGCGCACCGAGGAAAGCCTGGGTGTCTCCGGAAGGAATGAAGCAGATGTCATGGCTGTCGGGCTTGTTCGCGACCAGCAGTCCGCGCTGCTCGGCCTCGGCGCGGATATCGGGCTTGGGACTATCGCCCACGGGGAACAGCGCGCGGCCCAGCTGCTGCGGTGTGAGCACTCCGAGCACATAGGACTGGTCCTTGTCCGCGTCGACCGCACGGCGCAGCCTGCCGTCCTGCAACCGCGCGTAGTGACCGGTGGCCACGGCATCGAAGCCCAGCGCGATGGCGCGGTCGGCCAGCGCCGCGAACTTGATCTTCTCGTTGCACTTCACACACGGATTGGGGGTGCGCCCCTCGGCGTAGGCCTCGACGAAGTCGTCGATGACGTCTTCTTTGAATCGATCGGCGAAATCCCATACATAGAAGGGGATTCCGAGCATGTCGGCAACGCGGCGGGCATCGGCGGCATCCTCTTTCGAGCAGCATCCCCGCGATCCGGTGCGCAGTGTGCCGGGTGCCGCCGACAGCGCCAGGTGCACACCGACGACATCGTGTCCGGCATCCACCATGCGCGCAGCCGCAACCGAGGAGTCCACTCCCCCGCTCATGGCGGCCAGCACCCTCATGACCGGCCTCCGGCGCTGGCCAGGGCAGCGGCCCGGGCGCGCGGAACAGCGACCTGCAGCGCCTCGACAGCACGGGCCACATCCGAGGCCACGGAGGTGTGGCCGAAGCTGAATCGCAGCGATCCACGCGCGGCTTGGGGGTCGATACCCATCTCGATGAGCACATGCGAGGGCCGCGCGACCCCCGCCGTGCACGCCGAGCCGGTGGAACACTCGATGCCGTTGGCGTCCAGCAACATCAGCAGCGAATCGCCCTCGCATCCGGCAAAGGTGAAATGCGCGTTCCCGGGCAATCTGCCGTTTCCGACAGCACCGTTGAGCACGGAACCCTCGATCTGGGTCAGCACCTGATCGATCAGCTCGTCCCGAAGCTTTTTCAGTGTCGCGGAACCCTCACACCGTTCGGAGACGGCCTCGACAAGCGCGGTCGACATCGCCACGATCGCCGCCGTGTCGGGCGTGCCCGAACGGATGTCACGTTCGTGGCCACCACCGTGAAGCAATGGAACACAAGCGGTTTCACGCCGCAGGAGCAGTGCACCGACCCCCATCGGGCCGCCGAACTTGTGTGCGGCCACACTCATCGCCGACAGTCCGCTGAGGGCGAAATCGATATCGAGCTGGCCGACCGCACCGATGGCATCGCTATGCATCGGAATATCGAACTCGGCAGCGATGGAAGCCAACTCGCAAATGGGGTTGATGGTGCCGACCTCGTTGTTGGCCCACATCACCGTGATGAGTGCGACGTCGTCGTGGTCGGCGAGGGCCGCGCGCAGTGCCGCGGCCGTGACGGTGCCGGCATCATCCACCGGCAGCCACGTCACGTCAGCTCCCTCGTGATCGGCGAGCCACTGCACCGCGTCGAGGACCGCATGATGCTCGACGGCGCCGGCGATGACGCGAGTACGTCGCGCATCGGCATCGCGACGTGCCCAGTAGATGCCCTTGATGGCGAGATTGTCGCTTTCGGTACCGCCGGCGGTGAAGATCACCTCGGACGGTCGGGCGCCCAGGGCCGCGGCGATCGACTCCCGCGATTCCTCGACCCGGCGCCGGGCATCACGCCCGGACCCGTGCAGCGAGGCGGCGTTCCCGGTCTGGGCCATGGTGGCCGCCATCGCCTCGATGGCGGCGGGGCGCATCGGGGTGGTTGCGGCATGGTCCAGGTAGACCGCACCTTCAGCTGGGGTTCGAGCAGCAGACATAACGCATCCAGGATAGGTCCCACCCAGGTGGGCTCGTCCAATCGCGTCAGGCTGCGATCGGTTCCGGGTGCTCCGGGTGGCTGTGGAGCTGCGGGGTTCGGTCACCGGCGCGAACGGCCGCCTCGCAGCGACTGGCCAGATCACGACGGCTCTCACCGGGCAATTGCAGCCCCGCCACCTGGATATGCGCCACTGTCATCCGTGTGGCCGTGAGGCGGCGAATGGAGGCCATCAGGGTGTCTTCGCCCACATAAGCCGGAACGGTCGACAGCTCGCCGCCGGGGTAGTGATACGTCAGCCGCAACGGCTGCACCGGCCGCCGCGCGTCGATGGCGGCCTGGAACATCGCGGGGCGGAACGATCCGTACGCGCGACCGCACCAGGTGGTGCCCTCGGGGAACGCCACCACGGTCTGACCGGCCTGAAGACGGGTCGCGACGGTGTCAACCACCCGCGGCAGGGTGCGCAGGTTTCCTCGCTCGATCGGGATGACCCGCATCATCCGGGCGATGACGCCCAAACCGGGCCAATCGATCAGATCTGCCCGGGCCACGAACGAGCCCGGGAGCACGGCGCCGATGGCGAAGACATCGACCCAGGACACATGGCCCGCGACCACCAGGGAACCCCGGATATCGCGGATCGGACCGCCGGATACGGAAATGCGGACGCCCAGGCAGCGCAGCATCAACCGGCAGTATCCGCGCTGCCAGCGCACCCGCCCGGGCAGTGGTATTCCCAGCAACGGCGCAAAGGTGAGCAACGTGATCGCCATCGCAATGCGCGTCGTGGTTCGCAGGGTCCGCGTGAGCCGCCCTGGTTCGTCGATGGTGTTGGCCCGCATGCAGCTGTCGTCACAGGTTGCCTTCGGCAGCCAGGCGTGAGCGAATTCGGGTGCCATCGTTACTCCTGGCCGGCCGCCGCGCCGATTTCCGACGCCGCACCAACGGACCTCAGCCGTTTGAGATAACGAACATCGGCTTCGTCCTTGTTGAGCAATGCCATGAAGTCGGCCACACCGAAGTCGGGATCGTGGGCGGGTTCTCCGAGGACCTTCGCGCCGAGCCGCAGATATCCACGCATCAGCGCGGGAACCTGCACTTTGGCGGGCGGCTTGATGTCGTCGAGCCCCATCCCGTCGACAACGACCGGGTTGTAGGGGCGCACCGTGTGTTCCGGCGCGGCGGCGTGCCGCTTCATCACGAAGTCGCGCACGGCACGCACCTGGCTGCCGGGTGCGTGTTCGGGGTTGTCCTGCATGGGAACCGAGATGCATCCGGTGACGTAGGTGTAGTCGCAACGGTCCAGGTAGGCCAGAATTCCGGCCCACATCAGCAGCACAACCGCGCCGTTGCGGTGATCGCCCCGAACCACGGCGCGTCCCATCTCCACCAGCTGGGGACGCAACGCATCGAGCCCACTGATATCGAATTCCGTTGCGCTGTAAAGCCCTCCGGCGGCAATGGCGCCGGGCGGGGGCAGCATCCGGTAGCAGCCCACCACGTCACCCGAGGTGTCCTCACGCACCAGCAGGTGATCGCAGTGCTCGTCGAAACGGTCGGCGTCGCGTCCCTCGAACGCTGCCGGGGTGCTCGCGAGCTGGAATCCGGGCTCGCTGCTGAACACGTCGTATCGAAGCCGTTGTACGGCATCAATATCGGCGGGATCGTTCGACAGCAGCAGGGTGTACCGAGGACCCGGTAGGGCACCTCCGGCACCCTCCGCTACGTCTGAGATGGATTGATCTGCGGCGATGAGAACTGAAGCGGTACTCATGACTGCGAGATTCGCCGAGTTATGCGGCGGAACGGCATCGGAAGCGTGTCGTGTCCATGCACGATCCGTTAATTGCGGCGTTCAGTACTCCAAATGCGTGCTTGCGCCAGTGAATACCTAAGGCAAACGGGGAGCTAACGGACGCTACGCCGATACTCGCTCCCCGCCGCACGTGAGCGGTTCCTTCCCCATCGACCAGCACCAACATCACTCGCCGGGTTTGCGCTTCATGGTGACAACGAACCGCGGCGCGGAGTCGGTGCGGCGGCGCAGCGCGATTACCGGCGGGCGATCCAGTCGGCGAATCTCGTCCGCGCCAGCACCCCGTCATCGCCGGTGACCAGACTGAAGTCATCCACAGGCGTCCCGAAATAGGTAGCACTCGGGTCGACCACCACCGGTTTGTCGTCACCACGCGCGTCAAGCACTGCCTGCGCCATCTCGGCGAACGAAATCTTCTCCGGTCCACCGATATTGATGATGCCGTTGCGCGGCTCGGCCTCCGCGGCCTGGGCCACCTGTGCGGACACATCGTCTGCGGCGATCAGCTGAATACGGGCGTCAGGCACGCGAACCTCGTCTCCGACGACCAGTGTCTCGGTGATGGACTCTGCGAACTCCTGGAACTGAGTGGCCCGCACGATCGTGTACGGCAGTCCGGATTCGATGATGATGTTTTCCTGCGCCACTTTCGCCCTCATGTACCCACTGTCCGGCAGACCATCCGCACCGACAATGGAGAGTGTGACGTAATGACCGACACCGGTCTGGTTCGCCGCATCAACGAGATTGCGCGCCGCGGCAGTGAAGAAATCCATCACCGGCCCGTCCTCGAAAGACGGAGAATTGACAACGTCGACAACCACATTCGATCCAGTGAGCGCGTCCACCAAACCGTCGCCCGTCAACACATTCGCGCCAGCGGATAGCGACGCCGCCACCACTTCATGACCGTCGGCGATGAGCAAAGAAACCACCCGCGAACCGATTTGACCGGTGGCACCAACAACTGTGATTTTCATTGTGCGATTACCTTTCTCGTCTCGCATACAACAGTCGCAGCTCGGCGCCGGATTGGGAAACGTTCCGCCATTTAATCTGCTGTCTCGGCCCCAGCGCTGAGGGCGCGGCGAGCACTAGGCCGGAACTCGCGAACGTAGTTCGTTCGCGATCTTCTGCAGGGTGTCTTCGGTCTCGGGTGGACCGGTGAGCATGGCCACCGCCAATGTGTCGCGGGATCCGCCGGAGGTCGAGGCAAAGGCGCATGTCATCGCGATCCGGACCACGCGCATGCCGTTTCCGAGGGCTCCTGTCATCCGGGCGTAGGACGTGACATCGTCGATCGGCTTCCAGGCTTGAGCATCGACCGGTAGCTTCGCGCGCACCTTGTCCTGGATCGACTTACCGCATCCGTCGGCGCACCGACTGGAACCGATCCAGCCGGCCGCTCCACCAACGTTGGCCTCGTCCATGCACGTGATGCGCTTGTCCAGCGGTTTGTTCTCGGTGTGCAGACACCCCCACCCCTTGGGCAGGTTGAAGTCGAACGCTATGTACGAGGGCATCGAGATGGGCTGGAGTTTCTCGCCCGGCCCGTACGTCGCGCCGCCGAGTGGCCCCGTGGACCCGTTGGGAGGCGGGATCACCCCGGAGGTCGGTGCGGGAGGCACCGGCGTCCGTGTCACCGGGGACTCCCCCGGGGCCATGACGGCGAAACCCACGATGTTGCGCTGAGACCCGACGGAGACGACGCCAATCACCAACCCCAGCACAACCGTGCCCAGAAACGCCGAAAGGACTACCCAGGGCGCTCGACTCGGTGGTCGAGGCTCTGGGTAGTCCAGTGGCATACCGTCAGCCGCCCCCTGAGGTTGGATGTCGCCGGCGTGGCGGCTCCAGGGCTCCATGGGGTTATTTAGCCCTTGCGAGCCTTCACGGCCTCAGTGAGCTGCGGTGCGACGTTGAACAGGTCACCCACCACACCGAAGTCGGCGATCTCGAAGATCGGTGCTTCTTCGTCCTTGTTCACCGCGACGATGGTCTTCGAGGTCTGCATGCCGGCGCGGTGCTGGATGGCGCCGGAGATACCCAGCGCGACGTACAGCTGCGGCGACACGGTCTTACCGGTCTGACCCACCTGGAACTGACCCGGGTAGTACCCGGAGTCCACCGCGGCACGCGAGGCACCGACAGCGGCACCCAGAGAATCGGCGAGCTCCTCGACGACGCTGAACTTCTCGGCGCTACCGACACCACGACCGCCGGACACGACGATGCTGGCCTCGGTGAGCTCCGGACGGTCTCCACCGACCACCGGCTGACGCGAGGTCACCTTGGTGGCGTTCTCGGCAGGCGCGGGCACCTCAACGGCAACCTGCTCGCCCGCACCGGCGGCCGGCGCGGCCTCGACGGCACCCGGACGCACGGTGATGACCGGGGCGTCGCCGTTGGCCTGAGCCTCGACGGAGAACGCGCCACCGAAGATCGAGTGCAGGGCCTTGCCGCCCTCACGCACCTCGATGACATCGGTCAGCAGGCCCGAGCCCAGGCGTGCGGCCAGGCGTCCGGCCACCTCCTTGCCCTCGGTGGTCGCGGCGATCAGGATGCCGGCGGGGCTGGCGGTCTCGGCCAGGCTGGCCAGCAGGTCGACCTTGGGGGTCACCAGGTAATTGTCGACGACGTCGGACTCGGCGACGTAGATCTTGGCGGCGCCGGCCTCCTTGAGACCGTCGATCAGCGGCGCGGCGGTACCTGCCGGACCGGCCACCACGGCCGAGGGCTCGCCCAGAACGCGGGCGGCGGTGATGAGTTCGGCGCTTACCTTCTTGAGCGCACCCTCTGAATGCTCAACGAGCACAAGTACTTCAGCCATAACTTTGCTTTCTCGTTTCTGTATTTAGGGAGTCTTAGATGATCTTTTGCGCAACCAGGAACTCGGCGACCTTGGTGCCGCCTTCGCCCTCGTCGGTGATCTTCTCGCCCGCGGTCTTGGCGGCCTTGGGAGTCGAGGACAGCACGGTCGAACCGGCGTTCGCGACACCCACCTCGTCGGCCTCCACGCCGATCTCGGCCAGGGTCAACACGGCAACTTCCTTCTTCTTGGCGGCCATGATGCCCTTGAAGGAGGGGAAGCGGGGCTCGTTGATCTTCTCGGTGACGCTGACGATGGCCGGCAGAGTGGCCTCGACCTCGAACACACCCTCGTCGGTCTCGCGCTCGCCCTTGACGACGCCGCCCTCGACGGTCAGCTTGCGCAGGTGCGTGAGCTGCGGCAGACCGAGGTACTCGGCGATGATCGCGGGAATGGCACCGGAGCGGCCGTCGGTGGCCTCGTTACCGGCGATAACCAGCTCGACACCCTCGACCTGACCCAGCGCACGGGCCAGGGCCCAGCCGGTCTGGATGGCATCGGACCCGTGCAGGCCCGGGTCGAGCAGGTGGACTGCCTTGTCGGCACCCATGGACAGCGCCTTACGGATGGCCTCGGTGGCCTTCTCCGGGCCTGCCGACACGACGGTCACGACCGAGTCGCCACCCTCGCGCTCCTTGATGAGCAGCGCTTCCTCAACGGCACGCTCGTTGATCTCGTCGAGTACCGCGTCGGCGGCTTCCCGGTCGAGCGTGAAGTCACCGTCGGTGAGCTTGCGCTCCGACCAGGTGTCTGGGACCTGCTTGATCAGGACCGCAATGTTCGTCATAAGTCTCCGATCGTCCTTCCTCTTCGCTGTCTGCCAGCGGTGTGCTGGCCATCTGCTGCGTGGTGGTTCCGCGCGCACCCGTACTACGCCAGTCGCACTGTCACGTTTCGTGACTAATCCGGCGAACAAAGTTACTCACGGGTAATATACGGAGTTCGCCCGTACACCATAGCCGGTTCACCCCTGGTTTCCGGCCTGTGATCTGGGCCACCAGTATTAAGACACGGCGTTCACCCGATAGCCTGCCAAACGATGAACTCGCACCTGACCGACCCGCACCCGGCTGACCCTCTTCGCGCAAGCGGCTCATCAGCCGATGACCCGGACGCCTTGGCGCTGACCGGGGAGCGGACCGTGCCCGGGATCGCCGAGGAGAACTACTGGTTCCGCCGCCATGAAGTGGTGTACGAGCGGCTCAGCAGCCTGTGTGCAGAACGCAGGGTGCTCGAGGCGGGCAGCGGCGAGGGCTACGGCGCCAACATGCTGGCCGGTGTGGCCGAGCACGTCATCGGGCTGGATTACGACGAGTCGGCGATTGCGCATGTGAAGGCCCGGTATCCGCGCGTGGACATGCGTGCCGGAAATCTGGCGGACCTGCCGCTCACCGATGGTGCGGTGGACGTGGTGGTGAACTTCCAGGTCATCGAGCACCTGTGGGACCAGGGACAGTTCATCCGCGAGTGCGCCCGCGTGCTCAGCCCCGGCGGCTCCCTTCTGATCAGCACACCGAATCGCATCACCTTCTCCCCCGGGCGCGATACCCCGCTGAATCCGTTCCACACTCGCGAGCTGAATGCCGCCGAACTCACCGAACTCCTTGTGGAAAACGGCTTTTCGGTGGACGGTGTTTACGGTGTCTTTCACGGACCACGGCTTCGCGAGCTCGACGCCAAATACGGCGGTTCGATCATCGATGCGCAGATCGAGCGTGCGGTCGCCGGCGCGCCGTGGCCACAGGATCTGCTCGCGGACATCACAGGTTTGACCACCGAGGATTTCGAAATCATCGACGCGGGGGAACGCGACATTGACCAGAGTCTGGATCTGGTTGCCATTGCGGTGATTCCGTGACGGAGAAGGTTCCTGGGCTGTTCACCATGGTGCTGCATACGCACCTGCCATGGCTTGCCAACCACGGGCGCTGGCCGGTTGGCGAGGAATGGCTGTATCAGTCCTGGTCGGCCTCCTACCTCCCGTTGTTCAAGGCGCTTCGGACGCTGGCGGCCGAGGGCCGGGAAAACCTGATCACTCTCGGCATCACACCGGTAGTGGCCGCGCAGCTGGATGATCCACACTGCCTCACCGGGCTGCACAGCTGGCTGGCCAATTGGCAACTGCGCGCCTTCGAGGCCGCCACCATCACCAGTACCGACGCCGAACCCGGCACCGCCTCCAGCCCGGAGATGCTGCGCGCCTTCGGGGTCCGCGAATACCGCAGCGCCACAAACGCTCTCGATGAGTTCGATCAGTACTGGCGACATGGTGGCAGCGGGCCGCTGCGCAGCCTCATCGATGCAAGGGCGATTGAGCTGCTGGGCGGTCCCCTCGCCCATCCATTCCAGCCGCTACTGCACCCCCGGCTGCGCGAGTTCGCCCTGCGCGAGGGATTGGCCGATGCCGCACAGCGTTTCGGGCATGCACCGACCGGCATCTGGGCGCCGGAATGTGCCTACGCCCCGGGCATGGAGGAGGGTTACGCGGCCGCAGGGGTCAACCACTTCATGGTGGACGGGCCATCTCTGCAGGGAGACACCTCACTGGGCCGTCCGGTGGGCGACTCAGATGTGGTGGCGTTCGGGCGCGATCTGACGGTCAGTTACCGGGTGTGGTCACCGAAGTCCGGCTATCCCGGCCATGCCGCCTACCGCGACTTCCACACCTACGACCATGACACCGGCCTTAAGCCCGCGCGAGTTACCGGACGCAATGTGGCACCGGAAGCCAAGGCGCCGTACGACCCCGAGCGTGCCGACGGAGCCATCGACGTCCATGTCCGTGACTTCGTGGATACCGTGCGCCAGCGCCTGATCGCCGAGTCCGACCGCATCGGGCGGCCCGCGCATGTCATCGCGGCGTTCGACACCGAACTGTTCGGCCATTGGTGGTACGAGGGACCGATGTGGCTCGAACGTGTGCTTCGCGCCCTGCCCGAGGCCGGAATCCAGGTGGGCACCCTGGAGCAGGCTCGCGAAGGCGGATACGTGGGCAAGCCTTTCGACTTGCCTGCCAGCTCATGGGGTTCCGGTAAGGACTGGCATGTGTGGAACGGCGAGAAGGTGGCCGATCTGGTGCAGCTGAACACCGAAGTGGTCGACACCGCCCTCACCGCGGTGGACAAGGCACTCAACGAACAACCCGCACCGCACACCCGTAATCGGGTAGCCGATCAGATCCTGCGTGAGGCACTGCTGACCGTCTCCAGCGACTGGCCCTTCATGGTCAGCAAGGACTCGGCGGCCGACTACGCGCGCTACCGCGCGCATCTGCACGCGCACGCCACCCGCGAGATCGCCGCGGCACTGGCCAGTGGACGGCACGATGCCGCAATCCGTTTGGCCGACGGTTGGAACCGTGCGGACGGGCTGTTCGGCGCGCTTGATGCCCGGAGGCTGCCACGATGAACAAGACCGTCGCGCGAGAGGCTCATCAATGAGAATTCTGATGGTTTCGTGGGAGTACCCACCGGTGGTCATCGGCGGGCTGGGCCGGCATGTGCATCACCTGTCCACCGAGCTGGCCGCGGCCGGGCATGACGTGGTGGTACTCACCCGGCGCCCATCAGGTACCGATCCGGCGAGTCACCCGACATCCGACGAGATGTCCGAAGGCGTCCGGGTGGTGGCGGCTGCCGAGGATCCACACGATTTCGATTTCGGCACCGACATGATGGCCTGGACTCTGGCCATGGGACATGCGATGGTCCGCGCCGGATTGGCCTTGGGCCTCAAGGGTTCCGGCGATTGGCGGCCCGACGTCGTCCACGCCCACGATTGGCTGGTGGCACACCCCGCGATCACCCTCGCCGAGCATTTCGACGTGCCCCTGGTATCGACGTTGCACGCCACCGAGGCCGGCCGGCACAGCGGCTGGGTCTCGGGACGCATCAGTCGACAGGTGCATTCGGTGGAATGGTGGCTGGCCCGCGAATCGGACTCGCTGATCACGTGCTCTGCCTCGATGCTCGATGAAGTGACCGAGCTGTTCGGACCGGAGCTGCCCCAGGTTCACGTCATCCGAAATGGCATCGACGTCACCCGCTGGGTGTTCGCTCCCCGATTGCCTTCCGACGGCACGGCACCGGTGCTGCTTTTCGTCGGGCGACTTGAATACGAAAAGGGCATCCACGATGCCATCGCGGCGCTGCCCAAGATCCGGCGCGCGCACCCCGGAACCGTGTTGGCGGTCGCCGGTGATGGCACTCAACAGGATTGGCTCCTCGAGCAGGCGCGTAAGCACAAGGTCGTCAAGTCCGTGCAGTTCCTGGGCAATCTGGACCATGAGGGGCTGTTGCAGTGGCTGCACCGCGCCGACGCCATCGTGCTGCCCAGCCACTACGAGCCATTCGGCATCGTGGCGCTCGAGGCTGCCGCCGCTGGCACTCCCCTTGTCACATCCAACGTCGGCGGGCTCGGCGAGGCCGTCATCGACGGCGCGACCGGCTTGTCCTTCACGCCGCGCGATGTGGCGGGAATCGCGGATGCCGTCAAACGCACCCTCGATGACCCGGCCGGTGCCGCCGAACGTGCCGTAGCGGCGCGCGCACGTCTCACCGCGGACTTCGACTGGGCGACTGTCGCCGACGAAACCGCTCAGGTATATGTGGCGGCCAAGCGTCGCGAACGGGAACCGTTCGGACGCAGCGTAATCGTCGAGCGTCCGCTGCCGGACCGGTAGAGAGGCCCCTAATGACCGCCCATATTCAGGCCAACTACGACACCGATGCGGCGGCCCTGGCGACGAAGCTGTTCGAGTCCGACCCCCAGTTCCGGGCCGCACGGCCGGACCCGGAGGTCATGGATTCTCTGCTGGTGCCCGGCCTGCGGTTGTCACAGGTGCTTCACGCGCTGCTGACCGGCTACGCCGAACGCCCGGTGATGGGCTTCCGGTCCCGTGAATCGGTCGCCGACCCCGCCACCGGTCGCACCGTTGATCGATTGTTGCCCGCCTTCGAAACCATCACCTACGGACAGCTTCTCGACAACATCTCGGCGATTCTCGCCGAGTGGCAGCACGGCGAGAATCGCATTGGTACCGATGACTTCGTGGCCACCATCGGCTTCTCCAGCCCCGATTACGTCACCCTGGACCTTGCCACTCTCATGAACGGGTCGGTGTCGATACCGCTGCAACACAACGCATCGGTGACCCAGCTGCGCATGATGCTGGAGGAGACCAATCCGCGGCTGGTGGCGGCGAGCGCCGACTGTCTGGACCTGGCGGTAGAGGCGGCATTGGGACTCACCGATCTGCAGCGGGTGGTGGTGTTCGACTACCGGCCCGACACCGACGATCATCGTGAGAAGCTCGCCGCCGCAAGGGAGCGTCTACAGGCTGCCGGCATGCGGGTCGTCGTCGAGCCGCTTGCGGAGGTTATTGCGAACGGCCGGCGGCTGCCCGAGCCCGTGCTGTACACGGCCGGAGACGACCAGCGCACAGCGCTGATCATGTACACCTCCGGCAGCACCGGCGCCCCCAAGGGCGCCATGTTCACCGAGTGGACGGTGACCCGCTTCTGGTCCTCGGGCGCGGCCCCCAACCGGGATACCCCAATCATCAACGTCAACTTCCTGCCGCTCAACCACCTCGCGGGCCGAGTGGGACTACTGACCGCCTTCATCCCCGGCGGCACCTGCTATTTCGTTCCCGAAAGCGATCTATCGACGCTCTTCGAGGACTGGCAGCTGGCCCGCCCCACACACATGGGCGTGGTACCGCGGGTAGTCGACATGCTGTTCCAGCATTACCAGACACGTGTTGACGCACTCATCGCCGAGGGCGCCGAGGCCGACTCGGCCGATCGCACAGCCAAAGCCGAACTGCGCGAGGACGTGCTGGGTGGGCGCGTGGTGGCCGGCATGCTCGCGACGGCACCGTTATCCCCTGAGATGAAGACCTTCCTGGAATCCTCTCTCAACTTCCACCTGCTCGACCTGTATGGCCTCACCGAGGTCGGCGGCGTGTTCCGGGACGGCAAGATCTCTCGTCCGCCGGTGCTCGACTACAAACTCATCGATGTCCCCGAACTCGGGTACTACACCACCGACAAGCCCCATCCGCGTGGCGAATTGCTGGTGAAGAGCGCCACCGCGACGCCCGGGTATTACAAGCGGCCCGATGTCACCGCCGAGGTCTTCGACGCCGACGGTTACTACCGGACCGGCGACGTGATGGCGGAGATCGCCCCCGACGAGCTGGTATACGTGGATAGGCGTAACAACGTCATCAAACTTGCCCAGGGTGAGTTCGTCGCGGTGGCGAATCTGGAAACGGTGTACGTTGGTGCACCGCTGGTCCGCCAGATATTTGTCTACGGGAACAGCGAACGCGCGTACCTGCTCGCGGTGATCGTGCCCACCGAGGAAGCCTTACGCGCCCACCCCGACCCCGTCGACCTGAAGAACTCGATCCGGGAATCGCTGCAGCGGACCGCACGCGCCAGTCATCTGCATTCGTATGAGCTTCCCGCCGAATTCATCATCGAGACCACGCCGTTCAGCATCGAGAGCGGCATGCTCGCGGCCGTCGGTAAACCGATACGCCCCAAGATGATCGAGTACTACGGCGATCGGCTCGAACAGCTCTATGCCGACCTCGCCGAAGCCCGCGTCCAAGAGCTACGACAGCTGCGCGATACCGCGCGGCAGCGACCGGTCATCGAGACCGTCACCGAGGCGGCCCAGGCGCTGCTCGGCATGTCTTCGGACGCGGTACGTCCGGACCACCATTTCATCGATCTCGGTGGAGATTCCCTGTCGGCGTTGACCTTTTCAAACCTGCTGCGCGATCTATTCGACGTCGAGGTGCCGGTCGGCGTGATCACCGGACCCGCCGCTGATCTGCGCAAGCTCGCCGCCTACGTCGAGGGCGCGAGAGAAAGCGGTGCCGCCACCGCGGCCAGCGTGCACGGCTCAGATGTGACTGTCATCAACGCGAACGAACTCACTCTCGACAAGTTTATTGATGCCGAAACACTCAGCAGTGCAGCGGAACTGGAGCGATTCTCCGGCGCGGTGGGCACAGTCCTGCTCACCGGCGCCAACGGCTACCTCGGAAGATTCCTCTGTCTGGAGTGGCTGCAGCGACTGGCCCAGTCCGGTGGCCAGCTGATCTGCCTGGTCCGCGGTGATGATGACGACGACGCCCTGGCTCGCCTCGAGGCCGCGTATGGCCACACCGATCAGGTGCTGCTCGATGAATTCCGCGCGCTGGCCCGGCGGCACCTGCGAGTAATAGCCGCCGATATCACCCAGCCACGTCTGGGCATTGACGACGCGACCTGGGAGCAGTTGGCTCGCGAAGTCGACAAGATTGTCCATCCCGCCGCCCTGGTGAACCACGTACTGCCCTACAACCAGTTGTTCGGCCCCAATGTTCTTGGCACCGCTGAGGTTATTCGGCTGGCGCTGACGACGCGGATCAAGCCTGTGACCTATCTGTCGACAATGGCGGTCGCGATGGCGGTGCCCGATTTCGACGAGGACGGGGACATTCGCACGGTCAGCCCCGTTCGGCATATCGGCCCGGGCTACGCCAACGGCTATGCCAACAGCAAGTGGGCGGGCGAGGTGCTGCTACGGGAGGCGTACGACCTATGTGGTCTGCCGGTCAGTGTCTTCCGCTCCGACATGATCCTCACCCACCGCCAGTACGGTGGTCAGCTCAACGTCACCGATGCCTTCACCCGCATGCTCCTGAGCCTGGTACTGACCGGAATCGCACCACGCAGCTTCTATCAAGGTGACGACGACGGCTCCCGTCCCCGGGCCCATTACGAGGGCCTGCCAGTAGATTTCGTCACGGAGGCGATCACCACCCTGGGGCTGGCCAACTCCGAGGGATTCCGTTCATATGACGTGATGAACCCGCACGATGATGGCATCTCGGTGGACACCTTCGTGGATTGGCTTGTCGAAGACGGCCACACCATCGACATCATCGACGACTACGACGAATGGCTGTCGCGTTTCGAGACGGCGCTAAGAGGTCTGCCGGACGACCAACGGCGCAGCTCGGTTCTTCCGCTCCTGGACGCCTACCGCACCCCGGGCCACCCGCGCCGCGGCGCCGATACGCCCACCGATCAGTTCCGAAAAGCGGTGCAGAACTACAAGATCGGAAGCGACGATGACAGCGCCGACATTCCCCATATCGACCACGCGCTCATCACCAAATACATATCGGATCTGCGGGCACATGGGTTGCTCTGAACGCGCACCTGGGGATCAGGTGTGGCTGTTGAGATATCCCCCGCGCCGGAAGTACTCGTGGCCGCTGTGCTCGTTGCCATCGGCGTCTCGGATGCGGGTGATCACCAGCCCGCGGTTACCCACGCGGTAGGCATCAGCGCCACACACCACCACCCCGCCTTCTTCTTGCACGATCACCCGCCCCGGCGTACCGCCATAGCGGGCCTCGGAAATCCGCGCCTCCAAAACCTCAATACGCCCGCCCTCATAGAAAGTGAACGCCCGCGGATACGGATCCGACAACGCCCGCACAAACCGCTCCAGATCCTCGGCCGGCCAACCCCAATCAATCGCACTGTCACGCTCAGAACGCTTATGGCAGTACGTGCGCTCCGCCTTGTTCTGCGGCCGCCACAGCGCCTCACCGGACTCCAACGCACCCAGCGCCTCAGCCAAAACCCCCGGAATCAGATCCATCCCCCGCAACACCAACTCGGTGCCGGTATCAGCCGGACCGATCGGCAGGGAATGCTGCACCAAAATGTCACCGGTATCCAAACCGCTATCCATACGATGCACCGTCAACCCGAACTCGGACTCACCACTGATCAACGACCACAAAACAGGCGAGAACCCAGTAAATTTCGGCAGCAACGAATCATGAAAATTCAGCGTGCCATGCGGCGGGAAATCATAGAGCTCCACCGGCATCCGGTTATACCAACTATTGACCACAATGACATCAGGCTCAGCACCCTTAACCAATTCGATGGTTTCAGCATCCACCCGCGTCGCCAAATGCACCGGAATACCGTGCTCACGCGCAAGCTCATCAACCGGCGCCGACCAAATCGCCTTATACGCTTCCTCACTCGAGGGATGCGTAACCGCCAGCACCACCTCATGCCCCAGATCGATCAACGCCTGCAAAGTCCGATAACCCCAGACCTGATACCCAAACGACACGACACGCACTACACGACCCCTTAGCTTTTAAGCGCTGGTCAGGGGCTTGAGCCCTTGCCAACACGGAGGATGCGGACCTAGATGGTGGCGCGCACCAGGTTTACGTTTTCAGATGTGCCACAACTGGCAGGACGGCGCGCAGCGCCGGAACCCGAAGGAACAGTGGCTTAAGCACATTCAGGGTTCCGTGGACTGCACCGAAACTCCGCACATCGACGCTTGAAATGCCCCCATGCCATTGCTGCAGTAGTGGGGCGATGTCGTCCCGCTTGATTCCCCATGGCGCTGGCGGAAATTCGTAGTTTTCAGTCGGCCGGTAACCCTTGACCATCTTCTGGGATATGGCCGGCGAGATCGTGTCGAAAACGATTTCCACACCAGGGAATCTGTCGATGATGGCAACCAGCAGCTGTCTCACCTGCTCTTCGGGGAGGAACATGAGAAAGCTTTGTGCTGTGATGAGAACGGGCCCGGGCCCTACCTGGTCAAACCACGACACGTCGCGAGCATCGGCCGCGACGTAACGACACCGTTCGGTAGGAGCCAGGAATTCTCCCCGCACCGCAATCACTTCTTCGAGATCGACACATACCCAAGAAACCGTTCCGTTGTCGAGACGATGAAACTGAGTCTCCAGTCCGGCGCCCAGCTCAACGATTGTGCCGCTGGGGTTCTCGGTCAGCCACTTACGCACCACGGTGTCGAAGAGACGAGATTTCTCGCCGTGCAATCCGGTCTGGTCTTTCCCGAATTTGCTTTCAAAAGGATAGTCGACCGCTTCGAACAGCTCGACGCATTGTGGATCCTTCAGGACTCCATCGGGCCGTTGCGCTTCGTTGGCGCGGGTATACAGCGTCCACATCGCCGTCTCGGCTACACCAGTCAGATCGACCTGTGCCATGTCATCACTCCTCAAATCAGTACAGAAAGAAAAATCACTACATGTAAGAACTCACCTGAGTGCCTATGGTGCGCGGCGACGGCGACGCGCCTCCTTGCGGATCCGGGCGCGGTCGCTACCCACGCCCGGGTTGGATTCGCTCACCGTGCCGGGCTCGGGATTGCTTGGCTCGGTATCGATCTCGCTACTCGACAGATACGCCGCCAGGCTCGACACCGTCGGATAGCGGAACAAGTCGACAAGGGCTATCGGCCGACCGAACTCCTCCTGCACCAACCTCTGCGCAAGGGCCAGCAGTACCGAGTTCCCTCCGATATCGAAGAAGCTGTCGGTCACTCCGAAGCTGTCAGATCCGAGCACCTGTCGCCAGATCGCCGAAACCCGCCGCTCGGTGTCGTCACGCGCAGCCACCCACTGACGAGCCACACCTGCCGACTGGACCCGCGTGGGCACGATGCGGTCATATCTGTCGCGTACTGGCACATCTGGAAACTCTGGCGCGGCCTGCTTCAGATCTGCCACAAGCACCTGGCCTGCCGGCGCCACACCGCTCAACCGGGCACGGATCGCCGACTTGGTGTCATCCAGACCGACCAGCACGTGGGGCACATCGTGGGCGAGCGCAACCAGCAGCGAGTTCAGCGCTTCGACGCGGCCTACAACACGGTATCCACTGGCCCGGGTGCCCTCCAGATGCTCCACCTGAGCCGACATCCCCACGCGGTCCCACATCGTCCACGCAATACTGTGCGCGCTGATACCGCTGCGGCGCTGGTACAGGGTGAAGGCGTCCAGATAGGCGTTTGCGGCCGAGTACCCGCCGACGGTGGATCCGCCGAAGAATCCGTTGACCGACGAAAAGGATACGAAGCGAATACCTTTTCGGCGCAAGGCAATATGGTGCAGGACGCGAGCTCCGGCAACCTTCGCCGTCGAGATATCCGTGAGATCGGACTCTGTCGTGGTAGCCAACGGTTGCTCGCGATACGCGCCGGCCAGATGCCAGATGCCAGACAGCTGGATGCCCCAGCGATCCTCCGCCGACGTGACCGCGTCCCATACCTGATCGGCATCGCGTACGTCGGCGACCTCGAACCGGACCGCCTCGTCGCCCGCGATATCGCGTAACCGTTGGTAAGCCGCGGATTGCCGCTCATCTGGATCGCGGTGTCCTACGAGTAGCACCCGTGCGCCGAAGCGTTCTATCAGCAGCCGGGCCAGCTCATAGGCGAGTCCGCCCAGACCTCCACTAATCAGGTGCAGACCCCCAGAAGGAATCGCCACACCAGCAGTGGGCTCATCGGGCAGCCGTTCCAGCCCCTTCACCCAGCGAGCACCGGCCCGATAGGCAACCTCAATGTCCTTGGTGGAGTAGCCCAGTTCACCTGCCACGTGGTCGGCGCCGGCAGCCTGATCTGTGCGATCCAGGTCGACAAAGCGCACACGTAACCCAGGCATTTCGGCTACCGCACTGCGCAGCAGCACGGGAATCGGAGCGAGCCCAGGATCGGCCTCGTCCGTATCGGTGACCTGCTCGATGCCGCTGCCGATGACATACAGCGCCGGTGGCGTTCCATCGCCCCGCTCTTCGTCAAAGACAGTTCGGACTATGCGGACCACATCGAAAACACCGACCGGCAATAGTTCTGGGGAACTGTCGGCGATATCACCCTGTGCTCGCGGTGCGGCGAGGTACACCACGGTACGAATTGCTGTTGTTCCGGAAACCGAACTCAACCCCGCGTCGATGTCCGCCACGGTGGCACGCACCACGCGAACGCCCTGCGCGGTCAGCCGGTCTGCCAATTGTGCGCCAAGGTTCCCCGATTCGCCGATAATCAAAACGGCGCCGTCAATCGGTGCACTGGGCCGGAGTCGGTCACGCCGGTGCCACATCGGACGGAAGAACCAGTTTGGCAGGGAGTTCGCGGACGCGCTGGACGTCTGTACCCTGCGCACGATATCGGCGAACTCACCGTCATCGAACCGTTGTCTCAGCAGGCTCCGCTGAATCTTTCCGATATCGGTTTTCGGAATACTCTCCGGCGGAACGGGAATGACTAGATCAGGATTTGGGCCCACCGCCAACACGCGGCTACGGACATCGGCGAGGACCTCCTCGTCCACCGCCCCGGACTGGGGGCTGAACACGATCGCCAGAACGTCGGTATCGCTGCCCGGCGGCCGTACCGCGATCGCAGCGGCATAGCTGCTGATCACTAGCGGGGATTCTTCGACCGCGGACTCGATCGCGTGGCAGCTGTAGTTCACGCCGTTGACGATGATGATGTCCTTGGCGCGACCGGTGAGCGTGAGTGCACCGCCGTGAATCCGGCCAAGGTCGCCCGTGTCGAACCAGCCGTCGGCAGTGAATGCCTCCCCGGTGCGCTCTGGGTCGGCATAGTATCCGCGCGTAACGGTGGGCCCGCTGATCTGCACTCGCCCAACATCGCCGACGGGAACGGCCGTGTTGTCCATGTCGACGACACGTATGCGCGTGCCGTGGATCGGCTTTCCGAGTTCGGTGAATTCATCGGTGTCGGTGGTGGTTTCCACCGAAAAGTTCTGGGAGAAAACCACACCCGACGATGTCTCCGACATCCCCCATGACGGCCGCATCGCGGTGCGCGGTAAGCCGGAATGCTCCAGCATGCGCAGGAATCGGCGTGCGATGCGTGGGACGATTGCCTCGCCACCGTTGAGAATGAACCGCAAGCACGTCAGGTCGAATCGGTCGGCGTTAGGCGCCTCCGCGAACCGATCGGCGATCAGGCCGAACGCGAAATTGGGGGCCCATGTGTTGGTCACGCGGTAGCGGTCAACGATGGTCAGCCACCGCAGTGGATCCGCCAGCACCCATGAGGTGGCAGCGTGTACCTGCTGACAACACACGTACACATCCTGAAGATGGGACATGACGATGCCGCCGACATGCTCGAGCGGCATCCAGTTGAACGAGATATCCGCCGGGGCGAACGCATTCGTCTGCGCGGTCGCCGCCGAGCGGCTCAGGATGTTGCGATGCGTCAGCTGCACGCCCTTCGGCTGTCCCGTGCTACCAGAGGTCAGCAAGAGCAATGCGACCGCTTCGGGATCGGGCTCATGGTGCGCGGCATCTGGGTCGTGTGCCAAAAGATCGCCGATCGGGACTACCCGCGCCGCCTGGTGTACCGGAGGCTGCCCGGCCACGTTGATGATCAATGGCTGGTTGAGTGCGCTCCAGGCCGTTGCCGCCTTCTCGGCGCCGCCAACCGCGTTCGGGGCCACCGGCACCGGCACGATGCCGCCGAGGAAACATCCCCAGATCGCCGCCACAAACTCGTCGTTGCGGGACAGGTGAACAATCGCCAAATCTCCTGGAACAAGTCCCGCGGCCCGTAGTCCCCCAAGCACACGCCGCGCGGCATCGAGTACCGCCGCGTACGTCAGTGTGCGCTCGGCACCCGATTCGTCAAGAAAGACCAGCTCTGTCGTGGACGCATCACGTGCCGCGCGGACGAGCGCATCGGGTAGCGACGCCACGACAGGCACGACCGCCGGCCCGCCATCGAGCATGGATAGCTCGTGGACATCGCGTTGTGCCGCGGACACTAGCGGCGCCTGCTTGGGCGGTGGCGCTGGATCGCCGACAAGAATGCGCGGCGTGTCGGCGATATCGGGCACAACCTGGATCTGGGTGGCCTCGGGTAGCCGCGCCGACCACCGGGCAATCAGCTCGTCATCGATCACCGGCAATCGGTATAGCGCCGCGATGTCGAGCGCTCCGGTCGTGGTCACCGGCAGTGCGGCAACAGGAACGAATGCACGCGGCACCAGCGACGGTGGCAGCACGATGCGTGCGAATTCCGACAACCGTCTCGAGGAGATCGGTGCGGAAGTTGCTACATAGGCCACCAACTCGGTGGTGCCGGAGATGGTTCGGCGTGACAGTACCGCGCAGTCGTCGATCAATTCGTGCTCCATCAGCACTGCGTCGACAGTTGCCAGGTCCGCCCAGCGGTGACCGTCCCATGCGCGTCCACGAGAAGAATGTGCGATCTCCACCGAGGAGTCCCTGCGCATGCGTGCCGGAATCCCAGTAGGGAGCACAGCCTCGCCCGGTCTCCCGACGCATAGTTCCCCCAAGACGCCCGGGGGCGCCAGTCGGCGGTCGGCGGTCAGTACTACCTCCGGAACCGGTTCCGGATCAACCAGATTGACACTGCCAGAGTGCAATAAGGTGACGAGAATGCCAGCGAGATAGCTATCCAGAAGCCCTATCGACGCATCAGTGTTCAGTGAATCGGGCGCACCGGCAGGGCGGGCGTCGCCGGTTCCCAGTTGCGCCACGGCGGCATCGTCCACAACGAATGCGGGGGCCAGCTCCCGCAGCGAGCGCTCCCGGTACGGGGCCGGCAGCGATGTGGGTAACCACGCGACACGGCGTGCACCGGCGGATACCGCCGCTACCAACGCCGCCACGAGGTCTGGTCCGCGTTCGAGCGCGAGCACAACCGTCCCGCCATGGGCACCCGACATCGCCGCAGCCAATCGCACTGCAGTCCTGCGCAATTCGGTGTGGGTAAGCTCCACGTGGCCATCGACGACCGCCACAGAGCTCTCGACATGCTGAAGCACCGGCGCCAAGCTCTGAGCCACACGTGCTTCGTGCGCACCGAGCGGCAGGCAGTCGATCGCCAGGTGCGGCGACGCGATCGCCGCGCGTAACAGCGCGGTGTAGTCGTCGCGCATTTGCTCCATCGTCGCCGCATCGAATAGTTCGGTGCTATAGACGAACTGCACCCCGATACTTTCCCCGAGGGGCCAGAAGTGCAGTTCCACATCGGCTCGAGTGGTGCCTGTCGGCACCCCGACAAAGGACACGGGCGTTCCCGCGAAATCAAGGTCAGCCGGAGGCGGGCTTTGCATCGCGAACAGCACGGCGACCATCGGATTGCGTCCGGGAAGACGCGCAGGAGCGACCTCGTCGATGATCTGTTCAAGTGGCAGCTCCTGGTGCTCGTACGCACCCAAAGTCACCTCGCGGACATGGCTGACCAACTCCGCGAACCCGGCGGAGGGATTGATCCTGGCACGCAACGGAATTGTGTTCACGAACAGCCCGATGAGCGCCGAGACCCGGTGGTCTTCCCGATTCGCCATCGGAGCGCCGACCACCTGATCATCTGAGCCGCTGTAGCGGTACAACAGTGTGTAGAACGCCGCGAGCAGCGTCGCAAAGACGGTCACGTCCATATCCCGCCCGAATGCGGCCATCGCTGCCGTGTCCGAGGGCGACAAGGTGAAGTCTAGGGTGGCACCCTGGAAAACGTTGTCCAATGGCCTGTCTCGATCGAACGGAAGCGCAGGCGAGCTCAGCTCGCCGGCCAACTGCGACCGCCAGTACGCGAGATGGCGCTCACGCGCGGGCCCGGACATCACGTCGTGCTCTTGTTCTGCCAGGTCGCCGATCTGGTATTCCAGCGGCGGCAGTGCCGCTGGAATACCTGTTACTTCGGCCCCGTACAGCTGGCGCAGCTCGTCGCACAGCACACCGATGGACCAGCCGTCGACGATGATGTGATGCATCGCCACCACCAACAGGAACTCTCCGTCCCGCAGGTCGAGTAGATGCGCCCGCAGCAACGGTCCGGCACTCAGGTCGAACGGCGCGCACACGAGGTCGAGGACTGCCGCGCGCACCTCGGGACGCTGTATCGGCGGCACAGACTGCGTACTGGAACAATCGATTTCCTTGAGCGGCACTGTAATAACCGTGTCAGCGGCCACCGCCTGCATCACTTCGCCGTCGACCTCGACAAAAGTTGTGCGCAGGATCTCATGTCTGGAAACCATTTCGGCGAGGGCGCGTCGCAGTGCGTCCGGACGTACCGCACCGCGAAAATGCAGAACAATCGGCACGTTGTAGTAATGGCTGTCCGGGTCCAGTCGACTCAGGAACCACATTCGCTGCTGGGCGAATGACGTCCGGAAGAGGAGGATCTCCTCCCCCGATGTGGATGCGGGAAGGTAGTCGATAGTGGTCACTCTCGCGCTCCCTCAAGCAGAATGACGCCGTCTGCAGTACGCAGTGCGGCGCGCCCCCGACGGGCTGGGGGCGCGGGTTTCGAGGACGTCTCGGGCTCGTCCGACGGTGTTGTCGCGGCTGCGGCCACGTCCGCCACGGTGACTGATTCGAGCAATTGACGCATGCTCATTTCGATCCCTAGCGCATTGCGCTGCTCCGCGGCGATCTGCATGGCCAATAGCGACTCGCCACCCAGTTCGAGAAAACGATCATGGACACCGATCCGGTCGTACCCAAAGAAGCGCTGCCAGATCGCCGCGATACCTTCCTCCAATTTCGACCGCGGCGCGCAGTACTCCGTCGACAGCACCGGGCGGTGATTGAACGAGACGTTCACCGATGGGGCAGCAGGCGTATCCGGCACCGGTGCCGGCTCCTGCTCAGCACGTGTCGCCACCGTACTCGAACCACCCAGAACCACCGTGGGTACCGCGGGCGCACCGAGCACCTCACCGAATCGGTCTGGTGGAACGTTCATCTCGTCGTCCGCAGAGGTGTCGACAAAGGTCCAGTCTCCAACTCCGGCACGGTGCCGAACGGCGAGTGTGCCATGCGCATACCCTTCGGCCAGTGCCGCATCGAGGGAGTCCTCACGTGGCCTCGTGAGCAGCATGCGTTGCGCCGACGGTTCGGACGCCGCGATCTCACGCAGCATGGCGACGGCGCGATCGAAGTCCGGATCCAGGACGAGCACCGGCTCAGGACGCTCGGCGACGATCAACGCATGGTCACCCGCCGGACCGGAATCGTAGACGGCCGAGCCGGTGAATCCGTTCGTGTCGAGTAGCGCTGCCCACTGCTGGGGTGCCACCAACGGTGAATCCGTCCGCACGTCGTCGTCGAAATCGAGCCATCCGGTCAACAGCGGGTCGATCAGCGAGTCGCAACGCTCCTCAGTCTTGGCTTCCAGCAAGAACATCAGGCCGCCGGGAGCGGTGAACGCCGCGGTGTTGCGGATAGCGGTCGGCAGATCCGGTGCCACATGCAACACGTTGAACGCCAGGACAACGTCGAACCCAGCAAGCGGCAGACTCTGCCCGGCCGGATCGTCGACGATATCGAGAGAGGCGAATCGGACGAAATCGAGACCCTCTGCTTCGGCGTGCCGCTGGGCGGCCACCACAAACGAGCGTCCGATATCGGTGAAGTGGTACTCGACCGAGCCTGCCGGCACGCCGCGCAGCGCGTCGACCACCGGCCACGTCAGGTAGCCACGGCCGGCGCCGATTTCGAGGATCCGCAGTGGCCGCCCCGGGGTGGCGTTGGCAGCCAGTCCGGCAAGTGTCGTCCCGATCAGATCGCGGTACGTTGCGAAATCGCTATGCGCGATGCGTTGTTCGGTCAGGCTCCGATACAGACGGTCATCTCCGTTCGGCGTCACAACCTCATTGCCGGCGATCTGCCCGCGCAGCACCTGGTCGTAGCCGCGCATGCATTGGTCCAGCAGCTGGGCCCATGTCGCCAGCTCGGGATTATCGGCGCACCAGCGCCCGAGTTCGGGCACATCGGCCACCGCCGGCACATCGAGCACGCGCAGCCGGCCGTTCTCGCTGGAGACGATGCCGTCCTCGCTCAAGATGCGCAGGAATGCATCGACAATCTTGTGGTAGTCCGGTATCACCCCCAGCCGGGCGATCAACTCGTCGCGCGAGTACTCGGTTCCGGGAGTCATCGCGACGCCTGCGCTTCGCAGGTGCGCGCATATATACCGGGTGCACAGGTCGTCCAGCGCGTTCGACACCTGTGTCGAACCTTGCGGCACCACAACATCAATGGGCTCGGCGCGCAATCCTGTCGCGGCGCTCGACCATGTTGCGGCCACCCCTTCGACCGGCTCACTGCTGAGGACCCATCGCCGTCCGTTGCGATAAGCCACCGTTCGATCGCCATCCGGAACCGACAGCTCCGCGACCAGCGCCTGGGCATCGGTCCGGTCCATGTCCACCACGCTGACGGCGCGCGTTACGCCGTTGCGGCGCAACCATTGTGCGGCGCCAACTGCCAGCCAATGACTGACGTCGATGTCCTCCACGCCGGTGACGTCGAAGGCGTTGCCGACACAGACATGCACCGCCACACCCGAACCGGCGGCATCGACCGCGCGCGCCAGTTGCACGTATCGCTCGCGATCCGGCCGCGTTCCGTGCGCACCGGTAAGGAACACGATGCGCTGGTATTCGGTCGAAGCCGGTGTGAGGCCCGGCCCGAGCAGATCAACACCAGTGCTGACTGTGTTGGCAAGTTCCTCGGCGAATCGAGCGGTGGCGGGATCCTCGTCAACCAGAACCAGCCATCGTGCCGCGGACGGCTCTGCGGCGGAAGCTATCGGTGTACTGCTACGCCACACCGGAACACTCATGTTCGGCCGGACGGGTGGCTGTGCGCCGTCAGACGCTGCGATCCAGTACCGCTGTCGCTCGAACGGATAGCCGGGCAACTCGACACGTGCCGGGCGGCGGCCTCCCGATATCAGACTCCAGTCGATGTCGATGCCGTGCTCCCAGGCCTTGCCCACAGCGGCAAGCAATGCACGCCGATCGCTGCGGCGGTCGTCGCGATGCCGCATCGTGGCGAAAGCTGCAAACGACGCGTCACCCTGCGGCTGGGCAAGCCGCGTCAATGTCTGACCGGGACCCACCTCCAGCAGCACCGCCCCCTGGAGGCCGGCCAATTCGCCGAATCCAGCGGCCAATTGCACAGGCTCACGGCTATGCCGGATCCAATAGCCCGGGTCGGTTGCCTCCTCGGGCTGAATCCAGGTGCCCGTGACATTCGACAGATACGGCACACGCGGTGGCCGCAGCGTGACACCGGCCAAGATGTCGGCGAACTCACCGAGCACGGGATCCAACTCGGGCGAATGCACCGCCATCGATACCCGCACCCGCTGGAATTGGACGCCGCGCAGTTCCAATTCCTCTTCCAGTAGCGCGATCTCGGCGGTGGGTCCGGAGACCGTACACGACGATGCGTCGGTGATTCCGGATACAACAAGCCTGCCACTCAACAATGGGCTGACATCGGCCGCGGACAGCAGGATGCTCGTGGTCGCACCGCCCATTCGGGCGAACAATCGCCCACGCGCCGAAACCAACGGCAGCACTTGGTCGATGTCGATGACGCCGGACAGGCACGCCGCCGCGTACTCGCCCAGGCTATGGCCGAGCATCGCGCTCGGTGTCAACCCCCACGCCGCGAGCTGAGTCGCGAGCGCGTACTCGGTAGCCACCACGGCCGGAAACACCACATCGAGCCGCTGCTCATCGAGCCCACCGTCGCCAAACAGGTGGCTATGCAGGTCGATATCGCAATGCTGCGCCAAGATCTGGGCGCACTCGTCGATTGACGACCGGAACACCTCTTCGGTCTCGTAGAGACCGTGACCCATCCCGACGTATTGCGCCCCGCCGCCGGGGAGCAGCAGAACCAACGGAACTGCACCGTCATTCGCGCGAGTGGCCTGGGCGGGAGCGGTCAGCAGCGATGCCGCCTGTTTCGCCGACCCGCACACCACCGAACGCCGATACGGTAATGTACGGCGACCCAATTGCAGGGTGTCGGCAACATCTGCTGGATCAATCTCACTGTTGCTACGCAGATAGTCGGCCAATTGCGCGGCCTGTTGGTCTAATGCCGATGCGGTGGCGGCCGACAGGACCAGCAAGGACTCGGAGCGATCCGCGGTTGGGAGCGGGTCGCGTTGAGCATCGCGCGGTGCCTGCTCGAGCACCATATGTACGTTGGTGCCACCGATTCCGAAGGCGCTCACCCCGGCACGGCGCGGTCCGTCTCCCGCAGGCCAGTCGACGGTGTCGACGGCCACACGGAACGGGCTGTTGGCAAGGTCGAGCAGCGGATTCTCGGCGGTGTAATGCAGATTCGCGGGGATTACACCATGCTCGACGGACAACGCGGCCTTGATGAGTCCTGCTACTCCGGCCGCGGTGTCGGTATGGCCGATGTTTGTCTTGGCACTGCCCAGCAGGCAGTATCCGGTCTGGTCGGTGGATTCCCGGAATGCCTTGGTCAGTGCCGACACCTCGATGGGGTCACCGAGCGGTGTTCCCGTTCCGTGAGCCTCGACCATGCCGATCGAACTCGCCTCCACTCCGGCAACCGCATGTGCGGCGAGGATGACTTCACTCTGCGCGGTGGCGCTGGGCGCGGTGAAACCGGTCTTGTGGCGCCCGTCGTTGTTGACCGCACTTCCTTTGATGACGGCCCGAATTCGGTCACCATCGGCGAGCGCGTCAGACAAGCGCTTGAGCAGAACAACTCCCACGCCGTCGCCGGGGAACATGCCCGCAGCGTCGGCGTCGAAGGCCCGGCAACGGCCATCGGGAGAGAGCGGTCCGTTCGGGGTGTACCGGTATCCCTTGCCGGGGTGGGGGTTCAAGCTCACTCCACCAGCCAGAGCCAGGTCACATCGATAGTCCAGAAGTTCCTGGCACGCCAGATGCACCGCAACCAGTGAGGTCGAGCAGGCGGTGCTCACCGCAACACTCGGACCCGTCAGATTGAGATGGTACGAGACTCGGCCAGGAAGCGAGCCCGGCGAATTGGCAAACCCCGCGGGTAACGCGTCCGCCGAGGAAGGGCTGAGGCCAAGATGCGGAAGGACGTTCGCGATGAGATAGTTCGACTGCCCGGAGCCCGCGTAGACGCCGACCAGTCCATCGTATCGATCCGTGTCATAACCGGCCTGTTCGAAGACGTGGTACGCACATTCCAGGAAGAGACGTTGCTGCGGATCTATCATCGCGGCCTCGGCCGGCGGGTAACCGAAGAACTTGGCGTCGAATAGTTCGATTCCCTCGATGACGGCCTCGCGGCGCACTAACCCCGGCGCATCCGCTAAGTCATCCAAAGATCTTGCGCCTTCACGCTTTTCCGTGAGTAGCGACCAGTATTCACTGACGTCGCCGGCGCCGGGAAATCGGCACTGCATTCCGATGATGGCAATGTCGGCAAACTCTGTCTCGGTGGTCGGTGTATCCATATCCACTGTCACTGACGTTGTTCTCCCACATTGGTATTGCTGCCACAGCGTCGCTGCACCAGATCGACAAGATCGGCAAGAGTCGCGCCCTGATCCCAGAGCTCAGCCACCGATACCTTGATTCCGCAGCGCTCCCCTATCGCTGTCACGATGCGAGCGGCGATCAGCGAATCGCCTCCCAGGTCGAAGAAATTGTCGTCCGGTTCAACGCTTGCCACACCCAGTGCCTCACACCAGATCTGCTCGACCGCCACGGTCGGCGAGACATCGGCCTGGGGGGCCGTCTCGGTCACCGTCGACACCTGTTTGGCAGGCGCCGCCGGTGCCTGCCTTGCGGGCCGGCTGGCGACGGGCTTCGGCGGAATCATCCACAACCGCTCCCGCTCGAACGGATATGTGGGCAGAGGCACCCGCGGCTGTGGCGCACCGAAGTGCTGCCACACCAGCTCAGCACCAGCGGCCCACAGGCGTCCTGCTGCCGCTATCGCAACGGTCGCACTGTCACCGGTCCGATCCCCGAGCATCGAAACGACCTCCGGTTCCTGAGTATTCGCCGCGACGATGCCGCGCAAGGTGTGACCGGGACCGGCCTCCACAAGCACCGCATCCGGGTACTCGGCACACAGCACCGCCAGGCCGGAGGCGAACTGCACCGTCTCACGCAACTGCCGTCCCCAATACTCGGGGTCGGTGGCCTGCGCCCCGGTGATCCAGGTACCCGTGACATTGGACATGAAAGGAACCTGCGGCGGTTGCAATCGCAGCCGCGCCACAGCAGCCGAGAAACTGCCGACCGCCGGATCGACGAGGGCGGAATGGAAACCCCGATTCACCGGTAAACGCGTGCAGCGCACGCCGGTACTCGCCGCCTCCTGCACGAGCGCTTCGATCCCCTCCGCGCTGCCGGCAACAACGACCTGCTCCGGGCCGTTGACCGCCGCAACCGATACCCCAACCGGAAGCATCGCGGTGACGGCATCGAGCGATGCCCCGACGGCAGCCATGGCACCGGACTCACACTGCTGAATCAGTTCGCCGCGCAGCGCCGCCAGCTGAACTGCTTCGTCCAGCGTGAATACCCCTGCCACGCAAGCAGCCACCAGTTCACCGATGCTGTGACCGAGCATGGCCACGGGTTGCACACCCCACTCACCGAGGAGCTGGGTGAGCGCATACCCAACCGTGAACAGTGCGGGCTGGGTCAGGCGGGTCTGCATGAGCGCAGCGTCGGTGGCCTCGTCACCCTCGCCGCACAGCATCGTGCGCAGATCCACACCGATCAGCGGCTCAAAGCGGATGGCGCACTCGTCGATGTGCCGGCGATAGACCGGTGATGTCGCGTAGAGCTGCGCACCCATGCCACTGAACTGGCTTCCCTGCCCGGGAAACAGGAGCACGACGGGGCGGGGCTTGTCTGAGGCAATCCCGGCGCGAGATGGTGCATATCCCGCGCTTTCGAGGACTTGCCGCGCTTCCGTCGAGTCCGCACAGACTGCGGTAAACCGATGCTTGAAAGCACGCCGTCCGATGCGCAACGTGGCCGCAACGGCGGCCAGATCTTGTTCGGGATGCTGCTCCAGGTGCCGCGCCAGGTTCTTCCGCGCAGCCTCGAGCGCCGGTGCCGTTCGCGCCGAGAGCACAAGCAGGTGCGGACCGTCCTGAACTGCAGTGGGCGCCTGTGAAACTGGAGCTTCCTGCAGTACGGCATGAGCATTGGTGCCACCCATGCTGTAGGAGCTGACTCCCGCACGACGCGGCTTTCCGTCGGGCGCATTCCAGCGTCGCAGGCGCGTACCCACATAAAAAGGGCTCTTCGAGAATTCAATCTGCGGATTGGGGGCCGTGAAGTTGACAGCAGGCGGGTACATCCGATGTTGCAGCGCCAGTATCACTTTGATGAGGGCCAGGACGCCCGAGGCAGGCCCGGTGTGTCCGATGTTCGGCTTCAGGGTGCCCAGTCGACATGCTTCTGTCCGCGTGTCACCCGCTTGGCGAAAGGCATTGTCCAGCGCGGCGATCTCGATCGGATCGCCCAGTAGCGTCCCGGTGCCATGCGTCTCCACGTAATCGACGGTCTCGGCCGGAACCTCGGCGACGGCCAGCGCCTCGGTGATGACCTCAACCTGGCCGCTGACACTCGGCGCCGCGAACCCAGCCTTATTCCCGCCGTCGTTGTTGACGGCGGTTCCCCTGATGATGCCCAGAATAGAATCACCATCTGCGACAGCGCTCGACGCGCGTTTCAGCAGGATTACTCCCACTCCGTCACCGACCAATGTGCCGTCGGCGGACGCATCAAACGCACGGCATCGACCGGAGGTAGAGATGGCGCCGCTTTCGGTAGCCACGTATCCGGCGGTTTGCGGGAAGGTGATGGAGGCGCCACCGGCCAGCGCCATGTCGGACTCACCCGACAAAACGCTTTGCACCGCAAGGTGGATGGCCACCAGCGAGGTAGAGCAACCGGTGCCCAGCGATATGCTGGGGCCGCGCAGATTCAGCTTGTAGGAAACGCGAGGCGCCAGAAAATCGTTCTCGGTCGCCAGCGCCGTCTGCAGATACTCGGTGCCGTTGAGGTTCCCGTAGTCGGTCGACAGATTTGCCCGGTAATAGGTCGAGCCCGCACTGCCCCCGAACACCCCGACAGAACCGTCGTACCGCTGCAGGTCATAGCCGGACGATTCCACAGCCTCCCAAGCACATTCGAGAAAGAGTCGTTGCTGCGGATCAATCGAGCGTGCCTCACTCGGGGCGTACGCGAAAAACTTGGGATCGAAGTCGGCCACATCGGCAAGAATCGGCCGAACCCTAACCAGCCGCGGATCACCGAGTTCCTCCGGCGAAACCCCCGCCGACAGCAGTTCCTCATCGGTGAAATGCGTGAGCGATTCCTCTCCCGCACAAAGATTCGCCCAGAACTCATCCAGATTCGTGGCGCCGGGCACCCGGGCAGCGATGCCGATAACCGCGACGTCGTCGTCGCGAACCTCGTGGTCATCGCCAGTTGCCGAATCACCGTCAGCCGTCGCCCGGCTTGAGCCGTGATCGAGTTCCGAGCACCACTGACGCACGTTCTCCAGCACCGCATCTCGCTCGGCAGCGAGGTAGAAGTGCCCGCCGGGAAATGTTGCCGACCGGTAGCCACCGCGGGTCACGTGCGCCCAAAGATCCATGTCAGCGGGATCGATAGCCTCGTCCTTGCCCCAGAGTGCGAGGATCGGTGCATCCACGGGTGGCTCCGGGTCAGTTCGATATTGTTCGACCAGCCGGAAGTCGGCCCGCATGCCGGAGATGACCAGATCCCGTAACGCCGCTACGTCGAATGCGCTGTCCTGCCCCTTTGCGGCGCTCACCTCACCTGTGGCCGAACGCCCGTACGCGATAAATGCGTCATCGTCTAGATCCCGCAGTCCGCCACTGCGGACGAGATGCGGTGCCGTGTACGAGGAAACACACAGCCGGAGTTGCAGATACCTGCCAGCTGCCTCCAGCCGACGCGCGACCTCGAAGGCGACCAGCGCACCCATGCTGTGGCCGAACAAGTACAACGGCCGATCCCCCAGAGTCAGTAACGCCTCGGCCACGCCGTCGGCAAGCGCGCCCAGGCTCGAGGGGAGCTGTTCAGAAATCCGGTCCTCGCGACCGGGGTATTGCACGATATGCACCGAGAAATCCGGGTTGATCAACCAGGAGCGGTAGAACGAGGCTCCACCACCAGCATGCGGGAAGACCACCAACGCCGGATGCCCGTCGGGGTCAAGAGCTCCACCCCGTAACCATGTCCGTTGGAGCTGCTCCGCCGATGTCGAAGAGTGCTGCATGACTTGATCTACCGCCTTTGTCGTTGCTGTGATAGGCGCTGCACGCGGGCATCTCGCCCACGCTCAGCTCGACTGCGCGCAGCGACGAGACCGCCGCTACCGCTTACTTCAGATTTGGCGCCCTGATCGCGCGCGCCGTTCAGATACGTGGCGAGCTCCGCGACGGTCGGGTGTGCGTACAGGTCGAGCAGCGATACCGAAAGCCCAAGCTGCTCCGAAAGCCTGGCTTGAACGCGAGCCAGTAACAGCGAATGACCGCCGATGTCGAAGAAGTTGTCGTCAACGCCGATACGGGGAACCTTGAGCACCGCGAGCCACAAGTCAACCAGCACACGTTCCATCGCGTACCGCGGCTCGAGGTAGGGAACGATCGCGGCACTCACTTCGACGGGAATTCGTTGCACCGCAGCGCGATCGATCTTCCCTGACGGCAGTTGCGGCAGCGCGTCGAGAATGGTTCCGGCCGGGGGTATTAGGTGCTCCGGCAGCCGCGCACGTAACCAGTCACGCAGCTGCAGCCAGGTCAGCGCGGGGTCCTCGCAGGCACAGTACGCAACCAATCGATCGCCTTGCGCCATGACTGCCGCGCGACGGATGGCCGGGTGTGCGGTGAGCGCGTTCTCGATCTCTTCCGGCGCGATCCTGCGGCCCCGGATCTTCAACTGATTGTCCACTCGCCCAAGGAACTCGATGGTGCCGTTAGGCAGGAAACGTGCCCTGTCCCCGGTGCGATAGATGCGAGCGCCGGGTGCGCCCGATACCGGATCGGCGACAAACCGCTCGGCGGTGCGGGCCGGGTCTTCCACATATCCGCGCGCGAGCTGCACCCCCCCGATGTACAGCTCTCCGGATACACCCGGCGGAACCGGCCGGAGAAATCTATCGAGGATGAAGGCCTGGTTGTTGGCAATCGGCGTACCGATGGTCACACCGTGCCTGGATGAGCCGGCCCGGTAGACCTCGTATGTGCACGCCACAGTCGCCTCGGTGGGCCCGTACCCGTGATACATGGGAATCTCACAGCGAGTTAGGAACCGCTCGAGAAGCTCTGGGCTCAGCGCCTCTCCACCCGTCCACACCGAAGCCAGCGAGCGAGTCGCCTCGGTGAACTCGGGCCGGTCCAGCATCGGGTCAAGTAGCGACGGCACCAGGTCGATGAACGTGACACCGGTGCGTGCGATCAGTTCGAGCAAGTATGCCGGATCTGACTCGGCTCCCACCTTGGGCAGAACCACCGCCGCACCGCAGACGAGCGGGAGGAAGATCTCGTTGATTCCCATGTCGAACCCGAGCGACGACTTGTGCAGGGCAGCGTCGTCGACCCCGAATCCGAGGACATCGGCTTGCCACAGCAGTCGGTTGCAAATTCCGGCATGAGTCACCATCACCCCCTTCGGAGTGCCGGTGGAACCGGACGTGAAGACGACATAGGCGAGCTCGGCCATCTGGACGCCCGGCGCTGGATCGTTGTGGTGAGTTGCGTCCCATGGTTTCTCGTCGAGATTCAGCACTGGTATCTCGAGGCTTGGCAGTCGCGTCGCAGGATCGCCATGGGTAAGCACCGCCGCGAGGCGAGCGTTTGTACACACCTCCGCTATCCGGCTCGCCGGCCAAGCAGGCTCCAACGGGACGAACGCGGCACCGGCCTTCAACACGGCCAGTAGCGCCACCACGAGGTCCGCCGACCGGTCCATGTTGATTCCGACAAGGCTTCCACTACCGATTCCGAGCGAGCGAATCGACGAGACCAACTGCCCGGCAAGCACATCCAGTTCACCGTAACTAAGCTGACCATCCTCGGTGACGACGGCGATGGCATTCGGGTTCTGTTGCGCCTGTCGCTCAAACAATGTGTGTAGCGGGATATCGACGAGGTGCCGGGTGTCCCCGGTGGCATTCCAGTCGCAGAGGATGTGCTGTCGTTGCTGGTCGGTGAGCAAAGGCAGATCACGCACGCTGCACTCCGGATTCACCACCCCATGGGCCAACACTGTGGCGAGGTGCTCCAGGACTTGCTGTATGAATTCCGGTGCGTATTTGTCGGTTCGGAAAGTAGCGGCCAACGCCGCTCCGTCGACCAGGTCAATGGCGAGGTCAAACATCGGTGCCGGGTTGGGCAATCCGAGGTCGGTCGTCGTCGTTCCGGCCAAACTCAACTCACTCGTAACCGGCCGAGTTGCCGCGAACATAACCTCGAACAGTGGTGAGCGGCCCGTTGTGCGTTGCGGCGCCACTCTTTCGATGACTGTCTCAAAAGGAATGTCACGGTTGTCGTAAGCTTCGAAAAAGGCTGATCGAGCGCGACCCAGCAAGTCCAGGAAGGTCGTCTGACCATCGACGTTCAGCCGTAGTGCAAGGGTGTTCGTGAAATTGCCCCACACGCCTTCGACTTCGGACGCATCACGGACCAGCGCCGGAATCCCAATCACCAAATCCGTTGCCTCTGTGTATCGATGCAGGACCGTAGCCAACCCTGCAAGTACAATCGTGTAGGGCGTGGCCTTGTGAATTCGCGCTAGATCTCGCAGGCCCGCAACGGTGCTGTCTGGCAGCGCATGCCGGTATCGCCCGCTGGCCGTAGCGTGCGACTCCGGAGACTGAGTCGTCGCCGGAAAGCCTACGGTGGGCGGTAGCGGGGTGAGTCGGTCAACCCAATATTTCAGCTGGTTGTCGAGATGACCATGCTGCAGTCGTTGTTGCTCCCACACCGCATAGTCTGCGTATTCGAGGCCCGGAGCCGCTGGCGCAGCGCCAGTCTGGCCAGTCTCGAAGGCGTATTGCGCAGATAAGTCAGCGAACAACAAATCCCAGGTGATCTCGTCCGCCGCGATGTGATGCAGTACCAGAATCAGAACATGCACATGCGCTGAGACACGCAAAAGCTCGACGCGCAGCGGAGGGTCTGAGGCGAGATCGAAAGGGCGGTCAGCGATCTCCCGCGCGAGAGCCGCGATCGCGTCCTCCAGCATCGCCGACGCCTTGTCATCGATGTCAACGACTGAGAGCGCGATATCCCCGGTCTGCTCGATCAGCTGTATCAGCTCACCGTCGGGGCCATGGGTGTAGCGAGTCCGCAGAATCGCGTGCCGACCGAACAATCGGATCACACTCGTGCGCAACGAATCAAGATCGAGTGGACCATCAATCCGTAGGCCGACCAGCATGTTATATGCCGTGCCCTCCGGAAAAAGGGCTTGTGCGAACCACATCCGACGCTGTGTCGAAGACAACGGAACCACTGCCGTGCGCGATCGCGCCTGAATGTTCGTGCTCCGGGCACTCGAGGACGCATCCGTGAGCCCACGTTCGGTCAGCACTGCCCGCAACAACCGCAAACGCTCTGCCGAGGTCGAATTGCCTGCTCGGGACGACGACATTCGTATGCCTCCCCTGTCCACTAAAGCCGCATAATCACAGCGGTTTTTGCATCTTCGGGTTCGCACAGCATTGGACGCAGAGCCGAAAATGCTTCGGAGCGAATAGAATTCACCCATACACCGCAGATAGATTAGCCCATCTTTACTTTGGCTAGGCTAGCCTATATCAATTCGTTTGGTTAGGGTGAGCTAAGTGTGTCACGCATGCGAGCAGCACGAAAGAGGATGCAAAACATGGGTAGAGGTTTCCAGGGTGCGGTGCTGCGCGGGCTTGGGGCGCGTGATCACGTAGCCACTGTGGTCGATATCAGTCAGGTTGCACCGAATTGTGTGCGGCTGACGATGTCGGCGCCCACTCTTTTCGAGGACCTGCTACACACGCCGGCCGAATGGCTGCGGTTCTGGTTCCCTGATCCCGAGGGTGGCGCCACTGAGCATCAGCGGGCGTACACGATCGTCTCCACGGATGCCGAGGTCGGCGAGTTCGCGATCGATGTGGTGATCCACGAGCCCGCCGGGCCCGCCTGCCGGTGGGCGGGGGCGGCCCAGCCCGGAATGACCATTCCGGTAGTGGCTTTCGGCTCAGCACGTTTTGAGGTTCCCGAGGATCTTCCGGCCGGATTCCTGCTGATCGGCGATTCGGCGTCTATCCCGGCGATCAACTCCATCCTGGCCGCGCTGCCCGCCGATGTGGATGTCGAGGTCTATCTGGAACGCCACAGCCCCGACGATGAGCTCATCCCGCTGACCGAGCATCCCCGGCGGGTTCTGCACTGGGTGGACCGCGTCGATGAAACCTCACTGGCGGGCGCGATCGAGGCCCGTGACTGGTCCAACTGGTACGCCTGGGCCGGCTCGGAGGGGGGCTCGCTCAAACATCTGCGCAAGCGCCTCAAAGAACAATTCGGATTCCCCAAAGCCGACGTACATGCCGCCTCCTACTGGACCTTCGGCCGCGCCATGGGCAGCCGCCGCGGAGACACCCAGGCTCCGCCGACTTTGGACGCCAAGACCTCCAGCTTGGCCACTCCCTCCGCACCAAAAACACTGGCCGACAACCCCATACCGGTATCCGGTAGCGCGATCCCCCGGGGTCGCTGGCGTTCGCAGGCGGCGAAGGAGTTGTTGGCGCCGGTCAAGAAGCAGATGATCGCCGGTGGTGTGCTGCAAGCGATCATCACCATGGTCGAGCTGGCACCGTTCGTGGTGCTCGTCGAGCTCACCCGCCAGCTGCTGGCCGGAGCCGACCAATCCCGGCTATGGCACACCGGATTCATCTTCCTGACACTGCTGGTACTCGGCGCCGCGCTCGGCATGGCTCTCACACTGTGGCTGCACGTTGTTGACATCCGATTCAGTACAAGCATCCAGCGCCAGTTGTTGGACAAGCTTTCTCGGGTTCCGTTGGGGTGGTTCACGCAACGCGGTTCGGGATCGGTCAAGAAGCTGATTCAGGACGACACCCTGTCGCTGCACTATCTGATCACTCACGCGATCCCCGATGCGGTGGCCGCCGTCGTGGGGCCGGTGGCGGTGCTGATCTACCTCTTCGTCGTCGACTGGCGCCTGACCCTGTTGCTACTGGTGCCCATTCTGATCTACATCGTCACGGCCGCTGTGCTGATATTCCAGAGCGGCCCGAAGATGATCGAGGCCTCGCGCTGGAGCGAACGGATGAGCGGAGAATCGGCCGCCTATCTTGAAGGCCAGCCGGTGATCCGCATTTTCGGCGGAGCCTCAGCGTCCTCGTTCAAACGCAAGCTCGACCTGCATCTCACCTTTCTCAACGAATGGCAGTGGCCGTTCATTGGCAGGAAGACCTTTATGGATCTTGTTACCCGGCCGACGACGTTCCTGTGGTTGATCGCCGGGGCCGGAACGCTGTTGGTCGTCGCGGGGGCCATGGAGCCCACGACCCTGCTGCCATTCCTGGTGCTCGGCACCACGTTCGGCACCCGCCTACTGGGAATCGCGTACGGACTGAACGATGTTCGCGGTGGTCTAGGGGCCACACGCCGTATCGCCGTCGCCCTCGAGGAAACCGAACTCAGCATCACCGAAGCAAAAGCAGCGGCCGATAGTGGCTCATCTGTGTCGTTTGATGCGGTGACGTTTGGGTATCGGCCGGGGGTGCCGGTTATTCATGGTGTGGATCTGAGGTTGCGGCCGGGAACTGTGACGGCGCTGGTGGGTCCGTCCGGCTCGGGTAAATCGACGCTGGCTTCCCTGCTAGCACGTTTCCATGACGTCGACGGCGGCGCTATCTGCATCGATGGCACCGATATCCGCGCCCTGAGCGCCGATGAGCTCTACACCAAAGTCGGATTCGTGTTCCAGGACGTACAACTGGTCGCCGGAACCGTCCGCGAAAACATCGCACTGGCCCGCCCCGAAGCCACCGACACCCAGATCCACACCGCCGCCCGCGACGCACAGATCCATGAACGAATCCTGCGGCTACCCAACGGCTATGACACCGTCCTGGACACCAACACCCAACTGTCCGGCGGCGAAAAACAACGCCTCACCATCGCCCGCGCCCTGCTGGCCGACACCCCCATCCTGATCCTGGACGAAGCCACCGCCTTCGCCGACCCCGAATCAGAATATTTGGTGCAACAAGCCCTGGGCCGGCTCGTTCACAACCGCACCGTGCTCGTCATCGCCCACCGACTACACACCATCGCCGACGCCGACCAGATCGTGGTCCTGGACCAGGGCCACCTCGTAGAAACCGGCACCCACACGCAGCTGCTATCCAACAACGGGCGCTACCGGCGCTTGTGGGACGCACGCCTGCAAGAACCCTCGAGCGTCCTTGCCGGAGAGAACATCTGATGCTGACCCACCTGATCCGCCTCATCCCACCCGCACACCGCAACTCCCTCTACACCTACAGCGCACTCTCAGTGCTATCCGTAGTACTTCGCGCCGCGGGCTGTCTGCTGCTCGTGCCGCTGCTCGGCGCCCTGTTCAGCACCACCCCCACCGACGCACTGCCCTGGCTCGCCGTGCTCACCGCGGTCACCGTCGGCGGCTGGATCGTGGACACCGCGCTGGCCCGCATCGGCTACCGCATCGGATTCGCCCTGCTCAACGACTCACAACACCAAGTCGCCGACCGGCTCACCCACATCCCACTGAGCTGGTTCACCGCCGAACGCACCGCCATGGCCCGCCAAGCCATCTCCTCCGGCGGCCCCGACCTCGTCGGATTCATCGCCAACCTACTGACCCCACTGATCGGCGCAGCACTACTACCGGCAGCCATCACCATCGGATTGTTCTTCGTCTCATACAAACTCGGCATCGCCGCCGCCATCACCTTGCCACTCATAGTCGGCGCGCTACTGGCCAGTATCCGCATCGTGCGCACCGCCGACGAGGCAGACACCAAGGCACACAGTGCACTGACCGAACGCATCCTGGAATTCGCACGCACCCAAGCCGCCCTACGAGCCAGCCGACGCGTGAACCCCGCCCGCAGCCAGGCCGGCGAAGCCGTCGCGACAGCACGTGGTGCGACCATGCGGCTCTTGCTCTTTCAGATCCCCGGTCAGCTGCTGTTCAGCATCGTCAGCCAGATCACCCTCATCCTGCTCGCCGGCACCACCACAGCCCTCGCGGTGCGCGGTGAGATCGGAGCACCCGAAGCCGTCGCACTCATGGTCATCGTGGTCCGATTCCTGGAACCATTCACCGTCCTGGCGGGCCTGGCCGGCGCCGTCGAAAACTCGCGCGCCATATTCGAGCGTCTCAACACCATCATCACCACCGACGCCGCCGATCAGCCCGGAGACGCCGTCGCATCCCCCGACACCCCCGCCCCACGCATCGAATTCCGCAACGTCACCTTCCGCTACGACAGCACCAGCGAACACGTCCTCAACGACATCAACTTCATCCTGGAACCAGGTGCCACCGCCGCCGTCATCGGGCCATCTGGATCCGGAAAGAGCACCATCCTCGCCCTCATCGCCGGGCTGCAACAACCAGAAAGCGGCCAAATCCTCATCGACGGAACCGATGTCGCCACAATGGACACCGCCAGCCGCCGCGCCCTGGTCAGCATGGTCTTCCAGCATCCGTACCTCTTCGATGCACCCATCGGCGACAACGTCCTAGCTGGACACCCCAACGCCACAGACCACGAAACACACCAAGCCATGACACTGGCTCGCGTCGACGAGATCATCGAACGCCTGCCCGATGCCGAACAGTCACGTGTCGGCGAAGCCGGCACCGCACTATCCGGCGGTGAACGCCAACGCGTCAGCATCGCCCGAGCACTCATCAAACCCGCCCCGGTCCTGCTCATCGACGAAGCCACCAGCGCCCTGGACACCGAAAACGAAACCGCAATCACCGACGCCATCAACAACGACCCACGCCCCCGCACCAAAATCATGATCGCCCACCGGCTCAGCGCAATCCGCAACGCCGATCACGTGCTCTTCATCGACAACGGCCACATCATCGAACAAGGCTCCATCACCGAACTCAGCTCTCTCGGAGGCCGTTTCTCAGAATTCTGGCGCCAACAAGAATCCACCACCGGATGGCGCATCACCACAAACGCCAACTAGATTCCGGCTCGGCCAGCCGAATGCAGCCTGATCGTCGCGCACCTCGACGTAATGATCACTGCTCAAACGGATTCGATTCGTCATCCCAGGCAATCCCGCAACCGGAGGTCTCGACAAATTAGGTAAGCCAATGCTAATTTACTCGCGCTGATGCGTTGTCGGGCGAGCCTTCAAATCATGGAAAGGCTGTAAGTTGAGCAATCAGGAACGGGCAGTTCAGCCCGAATCCAGCAAGGCCGAGCACATGAGCGCCGGGGGCTAGCGGGGATGTCGGCGCCCATATGGATGGCGTTTCCCCCGGAAGTACATTCGGCACTGCTCAGCGCAGGCCCGGGCCCAGGCCCGATGCTGGCTTCCGCAGCGCAGTGGCAAGCACTATCAACCGAGTACGCCACGGCAGCAACGGAGTTGACCCAGCTGCTGAGCGCGGCCGCGGCGGGGGCATGGCAGGGACCCAGCGCCGCCCAATATGTGGCCAGCCATACGCCCTACTTGGCCTGGCTGACTCAGCAGAGCGCAGCGAGCGCCTCCAACGCTGCGCTGCAGGAGGCAGGCGCCGCGGCCTACACCACGGCGTTGGCGGCCATGCCGACCTTGCCCGAACTGGCCATGAACCACACGATTCACGGCATCTTGGTGGGCACAAACTTCTTTGGGATCAACACGATCCCCCTCGCACTCAACGAGGCCGACTATCTCCGCATGTGGGTGCAGGCCGCCACCACCATGGGTGTCTACCAAGGGGTTTCGAGTGCCGCGGTGGCGTCGGCGCCTCCGGCGACTCCCTCTCCGCCCATCATGGAGCCCGCCGGCGCGATGTTGCGCATGGCTGACATGTCCGGGCTCGCAGCACAGGCCCAAGCCGCGGAAGCCGGTTCGGCACTGGACAGCAGCAACAGCGTTATCGATCAGCTGATGGATTTCTTCCGCGACCCGCTGGGCACGCTGATCCGAATCATCGGAGATTTCATCCGAAACCCGGGGGCGGCATTGGCCACCTGGCTGCCGTTCCTGCTGATGCTCGGTGTGATGGCGTACCTGGTTTTTGCGCAGGTGTTTTGGTTGTTCTGGGCTGCGTTGCTCTCCGCACCACTGTGGCTGCCGCTACTGATCTTGGCGGCCTGGCAGTATCTGCAGCCCCCCGCCGTCGAAGCACCGGCCGATGAAGTTCAGCCTGAGCTCCGCAATACCGCCCCCGTACAGCGCGAACACATAGAGTCCCTTCCTGCGATCGCGTTGGCGCCCACAGGTGTTCCGGTCCCCACTGGGACGGCACCTGCACCATCGGCCCCGGCGCCAGCTCCGGCGCCCACCACCGCAACGGCGGCGTTTACGCCATACCTCGTCGCCGTGAATCCCGAAGAACCGCCCGCCATTCGTTTCGGACCAACCCTCAATGAGGGCAGCAAGGCCCAGGCCCCGGCCTCCGGAGTCTCTGCGGCAGCCGCCGCGGCAGCATCTGCCCGGTCGCGAGCTCGGCGCAAACGTGGTGCGCGAGTGAAAGACCCAGCACCGCAGTACATGGACATGAACGTCACGGTTGATGCCGACTACGGTGAGCCGCCCAGATCCCCGCAAAGCCAAAGCACCGCGTCAACCCGCGGCACTGGACAACTCGGGTTGGCCGGCACCATCCCAAAGACCACCACCGCACCCACCGCGGCCGGGCTCGTCGCGCGCGAGAACGTCGGCAACGACACCGGTGCGATGGATGGCACCAGGACCACGCCGATGCTCCCGACCACATGGAGCACAGATCCCGATGAAACCCCCTCTCCGCCAACACCGGATGAGCACTGACAGGGCTCAACCCATCTTCAGGGCGATTGTCACGTCCACTCAGCGGCGTGATTTGAGGAGTTTCATGGTCAACCGCGAGTCAACGCGGGCGATCGCCGGGTCGCCCATGAGCTTGATGCTCAACCACTGCTCATAGGCCGCGAGGTCGGCGGTCTGCACCCGGATGAAGTAGTCGGGAATACCGAACATGCGCCTGAGTTCGGCGACTTCGTCCATCGCGACCAGGCGCTCCTCGAAGGACGCCACAGTGGCGAGGTCTTTGGCCACGAGATCGGCGTAGATGATCACCTCGAAGTCGCGCCCCAGTGCCGCCGGATTCACCAACGCGGTGTAGCCGGTGATGACGCCCTCAGCCTCCAAGCGGCGGACGCGTCGCAAGCACGGTGCCGGGGTGAGGCCGACCCGGTCAGCCAACTCCTGATTCGTCAGGCGACCGCTAACCTGCAGCTCATTGATTATTGCGCGATCAAGCCTGTCCATGCATCTATATTGCCGTAATAGCCTCCCTATGAGCAATATGCACAATCATCATGCTCGCATACCACTCTATGATTGCTGCATGAATCAGGAGGTGCTGCCGCCACAGCCTCGACACCGGGATGAGCTGGTCAAAGCAGTCAGCCATGCTGGCGTTGTCTGGGCAGGGTTGTTTGCCCTCGGTATCGGATTAGGCGTCGTGGTCACCTCTCATGGGCTCCCCTGGTGGCTGGCACCGATCATCTCCGGAGTCCTGTTCGCAGGCTCGGTCGAGTTCATCCTGATCGGCATGCTGTCCGCGGGCGCATCAGTGCCGGCCATAGCGCTGACGACATTCCTCGTCAATTCCCGCCATCTCTTCTACGGGATGTCATTCCCCCTTGACCGAGTCGCCAGCCGACTGGGCAAGTCGTACAGCATGTTCGCGCTATGTGACGAGGCCTACGCATTGATCACCGCGCTGGACCACCGGGCGTTGAGCTCGCGCCGGATTCTGTGGACCCAATGCGGTCTGCACCTTTCATGGGTTGCGGGGGCGACCACCGGCGGTCTCGCCGGAGCCTCCTTCCTCAGCGGACTGAAGGGGCTGGATTTCGTGCTCATCGCCATGTTCTTGGTGCTCGTTCTTGACACCTACCGTTTGCGGCCAGATATCCCGGGTATCGCGCTCGCGGTGGTGGCGGCACTCGCGGCACTGGCGATCGCCCCTGGCGCGATGATTCTCGTGGCCATGTGCTGCTACACCGCCACTCTTGTCGTCCGGCACTACCTCACCCACTCCGGCGCGGAAGAGCGGGCAGGCCATGCCTGAACCCGCTTACATCGCAGTGGCTTTGGTCTCCGCCGTGGTGATCACCTTCGCCTTGCGGGCTCTACCCTTCGCCGCGCGAAACGCCATCAAGAACAGCGAGCTGGCTGCCGACCTGGGACGCTGGATTCCACTGGGCGCCACCGCCATTCTTGCCGTATATTGCCTTTCGACGATCAACCTGACGGGACCGTCACACGGCGCCGGGCCCATCGTCGGCGTGGTGACGACAGTGGGCATGCATCTCTGGCGACGCAACGCGGTGCTCAGCATCGTGGTCGGCACCCTCGCCTGTCTGGTCATCACCAACGTGGGCGAGACACACCTCGGGCTCATCGCCGGGTAAATCCACCTGATGCACCCTGGACGCCTCAAGTGCTCATTGGATCAACAGTGTTCGGCTACGGTCAAGGTATCGCCGCCAAACACTCTGGGAATCAGAGGATCTAAGACTCAGGGAGCGGATGTAGCTGTGTCGGCGCCGCCAGTCCGTGAGAGAAGAAGCGCACCACATCATCGATGAGGTATTGGTTGCGCTCCCCTTTCACCAGACCATATTTATCGGCGAGATAGTCCCTGTTCATAGCGTGCATGAGGGACATGCCGAGCATCGTTTCTACGCGGAAAGCTAGGACCTCTGTAGGTACTTCAGGCAGCAATGGCGATAACGCCGCGACCAGCCGGCCTATCCCCTCTTGGACGATGTCCTCCCGGGTTTGTTCAAACCGCACATCGCCCTCGAGTACCGGTTTGACCCCTATTTCCATGAACAAAGCAATCTGCTGCGCGTCGGCAGACACATGCGGCGAAAGAAACGCGACAACAAGATCTTCGACCGTATGGCCCGGCGTCCGTATCACCTCGTCGAGGCGGCGACTCCGCTCCGCAAGGGCAGGTTCCATGATCCTCAGCATGAGAGCTCGTAAGAGCGCATCCTTGCTTCCGAACGTGTAGTTGACGGCATTGACGTTCATACCGGCCAGTCCAGTCACCCGACGCACAGATAGCGCCGCCAGACCGTCTTCGAGCAGCACCTGTTCGGTCGCCTCCAGCAGCCTCGTACGCGCATCCGCCTGGTTCACCAAGTTATTCAAACATCGCGCGGGGCGTTAGCGGCCAAGCTGCCACGCCTAACTTGCTTCGGATACCGAACGTAGCGACTCGATACTCTTCGGGTTACTCAGCCCGGACGACAGCACTGGCAGCTGCCGGTATCGGCGTGCTCCGATCCGATGCCCCGGGTAAGCAACGGCAATCCTCCCGATTTGACGTGCTTGCCATATTGCCGCTTTGGCCGTCGGAGTCAACTGGCCTGGCTTCGTGGCCACCGCTGCGGCAATGTACGCGACCATCCGCGAAACGTCCCTTAACCGGAGAGAACTGTGCGGCTTGACGGTACGCGGCAGGATCGCCTGCAGCATCCGCTCCAAAGCCACATCGCTCTTGCCCAGAGTCCGGAAGGCCGCATCCGTGACGGCCGCAGGATTAGTCAGCTCACCTAGAGTTGATGCGGCCCAATACATTTCCACTGCATCCAGGTCGCGCCATCGCCACCAGTCCAACAATTCTTTGTCGATGGTGTCGCCGCCCAGTCCTGCCACGATGCGAGCCGCCAAGGACTCGCTCTGGCGGAACGCATCGGCCATTCCCTGTCCAGGCGCCGGGTCTTTGAAATGGCCGGCATCGCCCACCAGCACCCAGCCGGGGCCTGCAGCCGTTCGGAAGTAGCCGTGCCAGCGCCGCAGGATGCGCAACGGCCCCCGGCGCGTCGCTCCCGCGACCGCCTCGGCCATCTCGGGCCAACGTGCCAGCGCGGCATCGAAGTTCGCGTAACGGTCCGCCAGAAAGGCATCGGCCTTGGCCATCGGTGTACCCATCATGGCGATGTAGATGCCGTTATCCAACGGAAGCGCGATACCGTTCCCCTCCCCGACCCGACCCATCACCAGGTCATACGGAGGGGTCGCACCCTCGTAGAAGGACCACGTCGGCATGTACGAGCCAGGGGTGGTCAGATACTCCCGCGCTCCAACACGTTCGGCGATTCGCGAATGCTGTCCGTCTGCGCCGACTACGAGTTCGGCGTGGATGGGTCCACTCTGTGTTTCCAGTCCGACGACGCGCCCTTTGTCGGTCAAGACACCGTCAACGCGACAGCCGGTACGGATCTCAGCGCCCGCACGGGCGACGTGCTCCAGGAGAATCGGGTCGAAGGTCTCGCGCCGAATACCAAGCATTACTCCGATGACACCGGGGTCGGGTCGGGTGGTGACGCTCACGTCGTTACTACGCAACCGCATGGTCCGCAGTGGCGTCGCCCCTGCATCCACGACGTCGTCGAGCACACCCAAACGCTCCAAAACTGCTGTGCCACTAGGCGTGAAAAGGTGCGTCGAAGCCTTGTCCGTGGGGAATCGAGCCTTATCGAGCAAGCACACCGAGAGCCCCTGCCGCGCCAGCTGAATGGCGAGCGAGGCGCCAGCGCATCGTGCGCCAACGATCGCCACGTCGAACGTGTCCATCGACAACCCTCCACCGACTAGACCGAATGGTGTAGTGGGCTACGTTAACGAAACTGGGTCAAATGTCAATATGGGCGCTCGCCCCTACGACCCGGTCAGGTAACCCACGAGGTCGGTCTTCATGGCGCGCAACTGCTGACCCCAATAGGTCCAGTTGTGGATACCGCCATCGGGGAAACTGAAGTGAGCGTTCTTGCCACCCGCCGCAGCATAGGCATCGGCGAATTGCTTGTTGGCGTCGATGACCTGCCCCTCGATGACCCCGCCCGCGAGGTTTTCAAAGCCGTTGCGGTCCTTATCAAGATCGGTGGCCTGCGCGTTGCCGCAGTAGATCCACAGTCGGGTGTTGTTGGCAATCAGCTTATCGATGTTGAGGTACGGGTCGTTGCGAACCCAGGCGGGGTCGCTCTCGGGCCCCCACATGTCTTCCGAGCTGAACCCGCCGGCGTCGGACATAGAGATGGAGATCTGCCATTTATTGGCCGACGGGTGCAGCGGCGCCGAGAGAGCCCCCGCGTAGATGAACTGCTGCGGGTGGTAGATCGACAGGGTCAGTGCGGACGGACCCGCCATCGATAGCCCGACGATGGCGTTCCCCGTGGCCGAGACCCCCCGGTTGGCGGCCAGCCATTGCGGCAGCTCACCGGTGAGGAAGGTCTCCCATTTGTAGGTCCAGACACCGTCTTTGCCTTTAGCGGGGCGGTACCAGTCCGTGTAGTTGCTGGATTGTCCACCGACTGGCATGACCATCGAGATACCCGATTGGTAGTAGTCCTCGAAAGCCGTGGTCTCGATATCCCATCCGCTGAAATCTTCGCGAGCGCGCTGCCCGTCAAGGAGATAGACAGCCTTAGGGCCACCTCCCTGAAACTGAACCTTGATGTCGCGCCCCATCGAGGCTGACGGCACCTCCAGGTACTCGACCGGAAGCCCCGGGCGCGAAAAGGCATTCGCCATCGCCGAGCCGCCAGCGATACCGACGAGCGCCGGCAGAACCACGGCCCCAACGGCCGCGGCCCTGACAAAACGGATGGTGGCGCCACGCATCGAAGAAACGCGTCTCATCGGCTGGACTTCCTTTCCAGGGGAGCAAGAACAGTGATTTAAACAGTGTTTAAAACGCTAACACGTCGGACTCCTCCCGGGAATGGGCATGGAGGCCGTGACGTTTGCCACACCGCACGGCCCGAGGCCCTTGCCGTCACACCCGGGTATAGGCCGGCCCCTCCGGCAGCAGGTGCTTGTCGACGAGCTTGTGCCAGCGCCGCTGTCGATAGCGGAAGATGGCCGTCGCTCCCCTGGCTGCCAGCCCGGTGAGCGGCCCGGCATCGATGTCTATGGAATCGCTGTACCGGCAGCGACCGTCCCCGAGGGGTTGCACATGAAGGGTGTGGTTCCAGGTGCGCAGAATGCCGCCACGCTCGTTGGTGCGCACGGTACGGGTCTTCTCGTCGACCTCGATCACGTGAATGGTGTGTCGGTACAACGGAATCAGATGCAACCCCCACAGCCATGCAGTGCCGATCTCGCCCACCCGCATGGGGTCGGTGCGCCCCGTCAGCGCGGGAATGCCGAACAATCCACGGCACAGATACAGGAAGGTGCCGGCATATCGCATGGCACTCCACACCCGGTCGGCATCGGTGGGAAGTTCAGTTTCCAGATAGACCGTCCTCATCTCATTTCCTTCCATATATGCTGGTCAATGACTATTATGAGTAATTACTCACATAAGCGGTACTCGCTTTTGGGGAAGGTGCCAGCACCATGCTCAACACCCGGCTACAGCCACGCAAGCAGCCACGACAGGACCGCGCAGGGGCCACCCGGCGGCGCATCCTCGACGCGGCTGCTCACGTTTTCGCCGACTTCGGTTACGCCGCCGGGACCACCAATCGCATCGCCGAGCGGGCCGATATCTCGATCGGCTCGCTGTATCAGTACTTCCCCAACAAGGACTCCATCCTCGTCGAGCTGATGACCGCGCACACCGAGGAAGGGTTCGCCCTCATCCAGCGGCATCTGTCTGCGGGACTGCCCAATTCGATCGAAGACACCCTGCGAGTCTTTGTCAGGGCAGCCATCGACAACCATCGCGACAACCCACGGTTGCACCGGGTGCTCTTCGAAGAGGCGCCGCGCCCACCCGAGTTCCTGGCCTTGTTGCATCGGTCGGAAGATGCCGTCGTCGCTGCGGCCGAGACGCTCCTGGCAACACACCCCGAGGTCCGGATAGCCGAAACAGCCATGGCGGCAAGGATGGTGGTGGCGACCATCGAGTCACTGGTACACCGTCTGGTGGCCGGTCCACGACCGGTCGATACGCAACTGTTCGAGGACGAGCTGGTCAACATGTTGACGCGGTACCTGACACACTGAGGGTCAGTGCAAATGATCGGCGATCTGCCCCTGCTCGCCAAACAACAGGGCATTCCACTTCGCGATGAGTTCGGTGTTGTCTACCTCATCGGGGTGAAAATCCTTGCGACTGTAGGACATCAATCGCCGGAACACCTCACGTGAGAAGAACGGCGAACGGAACATCCGGCTAACACTCGGAAAGAAGATCCTGGGGTTGTAGAAGTCCCGATCCCGAAACAGCGAGATGAACGACGCACATGCGGCAAGGGTGAAGAACCCAAATGTGGTGAACCACATGACGGATACCCGCATACGGTTGGTTCCGCCGATGGCCTGGTAGACGTCGAACGCCACCGTGCGATGCTCAGATTCCTCCAGCGCGTGCCACAGCAGCATGGAACGCACCTCTCCCTCACCCAGCATGTCCAAGGCCCGCTGATCTGTCAGCAAGGTCTCGGCGAGAATCGCGGTGTAATGCTCCAGCGCGGCTGTCATCGCAAGGCAGTACCGGGGAGACGAGAAGCGTGAGCGCGTTTCCAGAACCCTGCGGGTCGCCCGGTCGACAAACGCGGTCGGATAACCCATCTGCTGCAGCCGCTCGTTGAGATCGCGGTGCTCGCGGCTATGCGTGGCTTCCTGCCCGATGAAGCCTGCCACCTGCTTCTTGAGCACAGGATCGGTCAGCTGGTCGGCAACCGCGCGCACCGAACGAATCATGAACGCCTCCCCCTCGGGGAAGGCCGCCGAAAGCACCGACACCACATGACTCATGCCCAGGTCGTCCTGCACATAGTGACGGCGCAGGGAACCGGCCGGATAACGAAACCTGATCCGTCTGGTCCTGATCTCCCGCTCCACCATCACCTCGGCTAGTGCAGATGGCCGGTCAGCTGTCCGTTCTCCCCGAAGAGCTCGGCATGCCATTTCTCGATCAGTTCGGAATTGTCGGAGTCGTTGGGATGGAATCCCGGACGGTTGTACTCGCCGATGCGGCGACGTACCTCACGACTCAGGAACGGCAAGTGCCGCAACGCCGCAATGCTTTTCACCAAGCGAACCGGGTTGTAGGCGGCCTTATCACGCAGCAGCGAGATCACCGTCTCGAAGAATGTGGTGTAGATGAACGCGATGGTGGTGCGGCGCATCACCCAGATGCGTAGCCGCTCGCTACCACCGACTGCGCGGTACACATCGAAGGTCACGCACCGGTGCTCGGCTTCCTCGAAGGCATGCCACAGCAGCATGGAACGCACCTCGCCCTCACCCAGCATGTCCAAGGCACGCTGATCGGTCAGCAAGGTCTCGGCAAGGACCGCGGTGTAATGCTCCAACGCGGCCGTGACGGCCAAGGTGTAGATCGGCGGGTAATTCCGGGTCTGGAAGTTGAAAATCCGCCGAGCCAGCCGCTCCACGAACGCGGTGGGATAGCCCATCTCCTGCAGGCGCTCGTTGAGTTCGCGATGTTCACGCCCGTGTGTCATCTCCTGGCCGATGAATCCGGCCACCTGCTTTTTGAGCTCAGGATCGGTGATCTGGTCCGAGTAACGCCGGACCGACCGGATGAAGAACTCCTCGCCCTCCGGAAACACCGCCGACAGCATCGCCATCATGTGGCTAGACACCAGGTCACCTTGTACAAAATGACGATCCAGCGAACCAGGTTGGTAGCGAAACTTGATACGGCGGGTCTTGATCGGCCTGTCCATACTCAGCTTCCCACTACCCCGCAATGACTGATTTCGGTCGGCATCGCCGACGCGCTCAGGGTACCGCAATCCGCTGATATTCCGAGGATTCCGGGCTTGACATATACCTATATCGGTATATGTTTCCTTCATGGCCCGCACCCCCACGACCGCCGATGCGTTCAACGCGATCGCCGAGGCCGGCCGTCGCGACCTTCTCAGTGCCATCGGCACCGGCGAGGTCACGGTGAACGATCTGGTGGCGCGGACCAGGATGGGTCAGCCACAGGTGTCGAAGCATCTGGGCGTGCTCCGCGCCGTCGATCTGGTGCGGGTGCGCTCACATGGACGGCACCGCTTCTATCGGGTCAACGGTGCGGCTCTGCGGCCCGTCCACGACTGGGTGACCGCGTTTGAACGCACCTGGAACGAGCGTCTCAACCGGCTCGACGACCTACTCACCGAACTACAGGAGGAAACCCCATGAGCAGTCGGTATGGCAGCGCCACCGTCGAACTTCCCTCGGATACAACGATTCTCATCACCCGATCATTTGACGCGCCCGCCGCACTGGTCTTTCGAACGCTCACCGAGCCCGATCTGGTCAAGCGCTGGTGGGGATTCGAGACCGCGCACTGGCAGGTCTGCGATATCGATCTGCGAGTAGGTGGCACATGGCGGTATGTAGTCAGCCAACCGTGCGAATCCGCGCCAGACATGGAGGTCGGGTTCCACGGCGAGTACCACGAGATCGACAGACCCCACCGATTGGTCAATACCGAGGTCTACGAGGGGATGCCCGATGCCTCGGCCCTGGTGTCCACCACCCTGGACGAGGTCGACGGGGTCACCACCATGCGGGTCTTGGTACAGCACAGCTGCAAGGAGCACCGGGACGGACACATCGAGTCCGGCATGGAGGTGGGCATGCAGATCAGCTACAACCGCATCGAGGATCTGCTGGCTGACGTGAAATAGCACGCCCACGGCAGGTGTTGCAGCCACGGTGACCAACGAATTCACCTTCGAATACATCGCCACCAACCCACAGTGGGTCGACGAGCAGATCGAGATCTACGAATCCAGCGGCGGCGTCGAGGGCACCACGTTAGAGGGCATCCCCGTCGTGATCTTGTACACCGTCGGCGCGAAATCGGGACAGATCCGCAAGGCGCCGCTCATGCGTGTGGAACACGAGGGCGTGTACCTCGCGGTCGGCTCGATCGGCGGCGCACCGAAGAACCCCGCCTGGGTCGCGAATCTGCGTGCCAATCCGGTCTTCGAGCTGCGCGACGGCGAAAACGTGCAGACCGTCCGTGCCGAAGAAATCTCGGACGACGCCGAGCGTGCGAACTGGTGGGAACGTGCCGTGGCGGCCTTCCCGCCCTACGCCGAGTACACGAAGCGCACCACGCGGGTGTTCCCGCTGTTCACCCTCACTCCGGTGAGTTAGCGGCCGCCTTCTTACGTTCGATATCGGCCAGCGCCTCGGCCAGCTGAGCTCGTTGCGCGGCCGAGGCGTCCCACGCCACCTTGCGGTTCTTGACGACCCGGGCCGGGGCACCGACCGCAATCGAGTAGTCCGGAATGACACCCTTGACCACGGCGTGAGCGCCGAGCACGCAGCCGCGGCCGACGATCGTGTCCCGCAGGATCGTCACCTTGGTGGCGATCCAGGTATCCGGCCCGATGCGCACCGGGGACTTGATGATGCCCTGGTCCTTGATCGGATAGGTGATGTCTTCCATCCGATGGTCGAAATCGCACACATAGCACCAGTCGGCCATCAGGGCGGAGTCACCGAACTCGATATCGATGTAGGCGTTGACGACGTTGTCCTTACCGAACACCACCTTGTCGCCCAGCCGCAGTGACCCCTCGTGGGCGCGCAACGAGTTTCCATCGCCGATGTGCACCCACCGGCCGATCTCCATCCGGGCCAGCTCTGGTGTGCAGTGGATCTCGACGTTCTTGCCCAGGAACAGCATGCCGCGCGTGACGATGTGCGGATTGGAGAGCTTGAACTTGAGCAGCCGCCAGTACCGCACCAGGTACCACGGTGTGTATGCCTTGTTCGCGATCACCCATCGCAGTGAGGCCTTGGTCAGGAATTTGGCCTGTGCCGGGTCGCGCAGGCGCTGTCCGCGCCACCGCTTGTGCAGGGGAGCGCCCCACATCGTCGTCATGGCCGCACAGCCTACGGGACGCGGCAGAGCGCGCACGCTACCCTGCGATGGGCCGGACCGCCCCCTAAGGAAGGAGTGTCTCACCGTGCTTTCCCGGGCACGAGTACTCGCGAGCATGGTCTTCGCGACACTCCTCACCGTTACCGGATGCTCCGGCGATGATTCCTGGATCAACATCAAAGCGGCGCCAGGCTGGTCCGCAAGCTACGCCGACGCGCACAACAGCAGCTACACGCCCACCGAGGGCGCTCGCGAACTGACCCTGGAGTGGAGCCGGAACACCAAGGGCCAGATAGGCAGTGCCGCGGCAATCGGCATCGACAACTTCATCGCGGTCAGTGCCGACACCCCTGCCGGTTGCACGCTCATGGAGTGGGAGAACAACAAGGCCGCGCGCCAGCGCTGGTGCACCCGGATGATCACCGGCAGCCCATGGTCGGGACCGCTCGCCGACGGCTACAACAACATCTACATGGGCCAGCCCGGCGCCGTGGTGTCGTTTCCCCCCACCCAGTGGATCCGGTGGCGCAAGCCAGTAATCGGCGCACCCACCACACCCAAGATCGTCGAGCCCGGACGGCTCCTCATCGTCACGCACCTCGGTCAGATACTGATCTTCAATGCGCAGCGCGGTGAGGTCGTGGGCACCCCCATGGATCTGCTCGAAGGTGTCGATCCGACCGATCCGCGGCGCGGCCTGGGTGACTGCGAAGCGGCCGGACCGCAATGTCCGGTATCCGCCTCCCCCGCCTACGACCCGGAAACCGGCACCATCGTCACCACGCTGTGGCAGCCAGGAAAACCCGTACCCGTGCTGCTGGGAATCACGTACGACGCCGACGGCCACATCACCCTGAAACACAAGTGGGCCAACAAGATCATTGACGAAGGCGTGATCGGCTCCCCGGTGATGTCTCAGGATGGCGAAACGGTCTACATCAATGACCGCAAGGGTTCGCTCCACGCGATGCATACCTTCGATGGCAGCCAGAAATGGTCGCTGCCCTTGGGATTCAACGCCGTCACACCGCCCTCCGTCGCACCGGACGGAACCATCATCGCCGGAACCGGCGACAAGGCCACCCTGGTGGCCATCAAAGACTCCGGTAGCAAGGGTGAAATCGCCTGGCGTCGCGACGACCTCGTTCCGCTCTCGACATCCAGCCAGGCCGCCGGAAACGTCGGTTATGCCGTGGTCAAGGACGGAGACAAGGGCCTGGCGCTGGTGGTGTTCAACACCCCGGACGGAGCCACCATCAACCGCTATCCGCTACCCGATGCCGCCGGAGTCCCGGTCGGCATCTCGATTGGACCGGATCAGCGCGTGATCGTCACGCTGAGCGAGGGCCAGGTGTACGGGTTCCGCCCGGGGACCTAGCCGCACAGACGAATACTCTTGCGTCACTACCTATCCGGGTGATGACGACCGAGAGCGCCACACCGCCTCGCAACTTCATCCTGGTGCGCAGCACCGCGGGGTCAACGTCTACCCCGCGCACGGTGATCTCGACAGAACCGCAGTCTCGTGCGGCGAGCGCCTGGCGCAGCCGTTTCTCGCTGTACGCCAGCGCGTCGAGCACCCGGTAGCCCTGCACACCGGCGGGCACCGAATCCCCCGACAGGTACGCGATGCGGGGATCCAACTGCCACAACCCATGCCGCGCAGCGTATTGCCGCACCAGGCCCGCACGCACCACCGCACCATCGGGGTCGATGATCCACTCGCCCGCCTCGGCGAGTGCACAGTCATCGGGATCGGCATCTGTCAGCTGGAAGCCGTCGCCGGCCGTCGAGAGCACCGTGGCGCGCCTGCGCGCCCGTGCCAACCCCGCCGACCACAGACACGCCTCCCGAACGCCGCCATCAAGGGAAACAACCTCGATCTCGCCATCGAATCCGGTCTGTTCCCGTAGATCGGTGAAGTCCAGTCCCGGCGCACATTTGACGACCAGGTCGCGATCCGCGTATGTCCGCAGCACCAGGTCCAGAGGCGGCGAGTATGCCGAGGGGTCGAACCGCCGGCGCCCGCCGGAGCGGCGCCCCGGATCGGCAATCACCACGTCGGCGCGACTGGAAGGTGCCAGCGCATCTGCCTGACAGATCAGAACTCGCCTGCCAATGTTGTGACGTGCCATCGCCGTTCGCACCGGATCGATATCGCTGCCGATGACCGTCGCGGCGACACCGTCGAGGGCGGCCAGCTCGGCCCCGACCGAACAGGTGACATCGTGAACCACCCGATCGGCCAGCCGCTCGGCGCGATGCCGCGCCACTGCCGCAGGTGTCGCCTGCTGTAGCGCGTCATCGGTAAACAGCCAATCCTGTACATCGCCCAGCTTGGCCGCCGCCTTACGGCGCAGCTGCACCGTCTGCGCCAAAACTGCCGCGCGGTTACCGAATTCGGTACGCAGAGCCGCCGTATCGGCCACCAGGGTGCCCGCTGAGAACGTGTACGCCGATGCCCGTGCGAGATCCGCACTGCCTGCCTCCGACGACAGATATGCAACGTCGGAAGGCTCGAACACCGGCGGGAATTCGAGGGATTAGGAGGACTTGAGCCCTGTGATCATCACGTTGTAGTACCAGCCCTTCGGCACCACGTGACGCCACACGTTCTCGTCGACCCAGCTGAGCGCCTTCCAACCGCCGAACGCGAACTTCGCCCAGCCCCAGCCCAACTTGCCGGGCGGCACCGTCGACTCGAACGTGCGCACAGGCCAGCCCAGCATGGCGGCCGTGAATTCCTCGCTGGCGGTTCGCACCGCGACAGCCCCGGCGTTGGTGGCCATCTTCTCCAGGTCTGCAGGATCAAAGGTGTGCAGGTCAACCACCCATTCGAGGGCGGCAGCGCGCGAGTTCTCGTCGAGCTCCTCCTGCGGACGCCGCCAACTCTCCAGTCCGGGCAGCTTCATCGCCTGGACCGTGGCCTTCCAGGTCAGATTCGCCAGCGCGCGGGCGTAGAGGTTGCCGACCGTGGTGGGCTCCCCGGCGAAGATGAACCGTCCACCCGGCTTGAGCACCCGCAGCACCTCACGCAGCGACAGCTCGACATCGGGAATGTGGTGCAGCACGGCATGGCCCACCACCAAATCGAAGGTGTTGTCGTCATAAGGAATCCGCTCGGCGTCGGCGACCCGGCCGTCGACGTCCAGACCCAGCTCCTTGCCGGTACGCGTGGCGACCTTGACCATGCCCGGCGACAGGTCGGTGACCGAGCCACGGCGCGCGACACCCGACTGCATCAGGTTCAGCAAGAAGAAGCCGGTGCCACAGCCCAGCTCCAGGGCACGGTCGTAGGGCAGCTCGCGCTGGTCCTCGACGGGCACGATGGCGTCGAACCGGCCGCGCGCGTAGTCGATGCAGCGCTGGTCATAGGAGATGGACCACTTCTCGTCGTAGGTCTCTGCCTCCCAGTCGTGGTACAGGATCTGGGCGAGTTTGTTGTCCTCAAAAGCAGCAGCGACCTGCTCCGCAGTGGCCTTGGTCGTCGGCTCCGAAATCTCCGTCATGGCCGTCAGCCTAACGCCTGGTTAGGCTCCCCTGAACCGGGCCGTCCCTGGGCCGATCTCCAGCTGAGCAGCCACCCCGTCCACGCGGTCCTGTGTCGCGAACACCTGGCAAAACAGCTCGCGTTCCCTGTCCAGTCCCCCGGCCAACGGACTGTCGAAGCCGTGGTCGATGGCCTGTTTGGCGGCGGCGAGTGCCACGGGCGGCCCGTCGACAAAGCGCCGGGCCCACGCTGCCGCCTCGGTGTAGACGTCGTCGGGTGCCACCATCTGGTCCAGGAGCCCCATCCGCAGGGCCTCCTTGGCGCCAACCAGGCGGCCACTGAACACCATTTCCTTGGCCCGGCTCAGCCCCACAACGCGCGCCAACCGCACCGTGCCGCCGCCACCCGGGATCATGCTCGCCAGGATCTCGGGCGAACCGACCTTGGCGTTGTCCCCGGCGATCCGCCAGTCGGCTGCCAGTGCCAGCTCCAGGCCGCTACCCAAGGCGTACCCCGTGATGGCGGCGATTGTCGGTTTGGCCAGCTCCGCCACCGCGGTCAGCGCGGCCTGCCGGTCACCGGCGCTGCGCGACATCTCCTCGGCGGTCAACTCCGATAGTTCATCCAAATCATCGCCAGTGCAAAAGATTTCGTGCCCGCCGTAGACAATGACGACCCGGATGTCTTCGCGTGCGTTCGCCTCGGCCGCAGCCAGCGCCAGTTCGCGGTACATCTGGCGGGTAAGGGCATTGGTGGGCGGACGCGACAGTGCGATGGTGCCGATGCCGGGGTATTCGGGCGCGGTGCGCACCGACACGAATTCGGGTTCGGTCACGTCAGCTCCGTCCCGGTCACCTCGGGGATCTCCACGGCGCCCTGCCGGGCCGCCTCGTAGCGGTCCACATCGGCGAATTGGACGAACCATCGGCCGTCCTGCTCGGTCAAGATCGGCATGATCGGCGCGATCTCCCGCACGGAAGCCAGCACGTCCGCGACCGTCGCACCGGACGAGGACACGGCGTCGAGCTGGGACCAGGTCGGCGGAAGCAAGAAACTGCGCCGTTCGGTAAAGGCCGAGATCGCGGCCCCGGGGGTCTGCCATCCCGAGGCGACCGCCTCGGTGTTGTCGCCGTCGGCATCCTGTCCCGAGGGCAATGCCGCGACGAAGAAGAAGGTGTCGTAGCGACGCGGTTCTGCCTCCGGAGTGATCCAGTTGGCCCACGGCCGCAGCAAGTCTGCCCGCAGAAGCAAGCCCTCGCGCTGCAGGAACTCCGCAAAGGACAGGGACTTGTCCGACAGATCCTTGCGCGCCTGGTGATAGACCGCCGCGTCCTCGACGATCGAGGTATCCGAGGTGCCCGCGAACAACACACCGCATTCCTCGAAGGTCTCGCGCGCGGCCGCGCACACCAGTGCCGATGCCAGCTCGGGTGTCACGCCGAATTGTTCGGCCCACCACGTGACATCCGGGCCCACCCACGGCACATCCGCCCGCAGATCCCGCGAGTCCACCCCGCCGCCCGGGAAGACCGTCATGCCCCCGGCGAAGGCCATGGCGTTATCGCGACGCATCAGAAAGGCCTCGACACCGACGGCGCCGTCACGTATGAGTACGACAGTCGCCGCCGGCTTCGGCGGCGCTGGATCGTTGGGGGTAGATGTCACTACTGCCTCCTGGAATGTGCGGCGCGGGGCCGGGCGCGTCGCGCGAAGTAACGCCCATCGATCATCTCAACCACGATCGACTGCCCAAACGCGCGGGACAAATTCTCACTGGTCATCACATCCGCCAACAGACCCTGAGCGACAATCCCTCCCTCGGACAGCAACAACGCGTGACTGAAACCCGGTGGGATCTCCTCCACGTGGTGAGTCACCAAAACCATCGCGGGCGCGTCCGGATCAGCCGCGAGCTCACCCAGCCGCGCCACAAGTTCCTCACGCCCACCCAGGTCCAGCCCGGCCGCCGGCTCGTCGAGGAGTAGCAATTCGGGATCGGTCATGAGCGCACGCGCGATGAGCACCCTCTTGCGCTCTCCCTCGGAGAGCGTGCCGTACGTGCGTTCTGCCAGATGCTCGGCGCCCAGCGTCTCAAGCATGTCGATGGCGCGCGCCGTATCGATCTCCTCGTACTCCTCGCGCCAGCGCCCCAGCACCGCATAGCCGGCCGATACCACCAGATCACGCACTACTTCGTCATCCGGTATCCGCTGCGCAAGCGCGGCCGAGCTCAGTCCGATTCGCGCCTTGAGCTCGGAAACATCAACACGGCCCAACCGCTCGCCGAGGATCACGGCCTCCCCCGATGACGGGTGCTCCATGGCCGCCGCGATCCGCAGCAACGATGTCTTCCCGGCACCGTTGGGGCCGAGAACCACCCACCGTTCGTCAAGCTCGACCGACCAGGTAACCGGGCCTACCAACACCTTGCGATTGCGGCGCAGCAGCACATCGCGGAAATCGAGCAGAAGGTCCGGATCAATTTCGGCCACGGGGCCATCGTGCCGCATCGAGCCCGGCAAGCGGCGAGCGGGAGCCATCTCGCGGGCCGTCCTGACCATGCGCCCAGACCTCTATCGCGTATCCTCATCCATACGTCAGCAAGCTCGGAAGGAATTCTAGGCAACCATATGACAAACGATCTTGATCCGGATCCCTACCTGGACACGGTGCACAACATCGGGCTTGCTAACCATCGACTGATCGCACAGCTCGATGCCGAGGCATGCCGCATTCAGCAACGTGCAGCTCATGGCGAGGATCGATCATGGGTATGGGATGACCTCAAGGCATGGCGTCGCCGAGTGGACGCCTTCCAGTCTCAGCTGCGTCGCGATACGACGGCTCTCGGCCGCCTGATCGATGCCAACCGGCGAATTCAAGGATCGGACAGTCCGGAAGATAGTCGCACATCAAAACTTGATTCGTCGGCTGAGAGCAACCGCAATGCCCTCTATCCGTTCAAGGACTCCCGAGCGCAAGAGGAATTCGTCGCCAGACTTAACCGGGTGTTCGCGGTGCTGCATACACCGGGCCGCGGCCCCTACTCCAACAGCGAATTCCTTGTGTTCATGCGCACTGGCGGCACCGTGGTCTCGGCGCCTTATCTGTCACAGCTGCGCAATGGGCAGCGAGGACGCCCTTCACTGCAGGCACTGGAGAGCATCGCGCACGCTTTCCGCATCGATGTCCGTTACTTCACAGATAGTGGCTACGCGGACGAGCTGGATGCCGATCTGACCACCCTTGAACTCGCCCAGAACCCAGTGGTGTCCGAGTTGACATCCAAACTGCTCGACCTCCCGGAAGCGGTTCGCAATCAGTTGTTTGCCGATGCCGAGTCACTCGACCGGCACAGTCAAGCCGCCACATCCTGAGGTGATTTCGACGGCTCCGCGCACGCGGCGTTCTCACGCTGCGTGCTCAACACCACGCCCCAGCCGCTGACGGCCAGCAGCCGCCGTGGCAGCAGCCGCAACACCACCTGAATGAGGGGGCCGATACCTAGCGCGTAGAGCACGGTCCCCACCCCGACGTTGCCGCCGAGCAGCCAGCCCGTCCCCACCACGATGACCTCGATGGTGGTTCTGATCAGCCGCACAGACCGACCGGTGCGATGAACCAGTCCAGTTGTCAGTCCATCACGAGGCCCCGGGCCCAGCCCAGCGCCGACATAAAGCACCGTGGCAATCGCGTTCAGCAATACACCGCCGACCAGGAACGCCACCCGCACAGCCATCGCCGAGGGCGCGGACAACCAGGCCAATGTGGAATCAACGGCGACGGCGATGACAACAATATTGGCGATCGTCCCCACACCAGGCTTGTTGCGCAACGGAATCCACGCGAGAAGCACCACAACACCGGTCACCGCCGAGGCCAGCCCAATGCTCATTCCGGTCCGCAGGGAGAGCCCCTGATGGAACACGTCCCACGGGTCCAGCCCGAGGCCCGCCCGCACCATCAGTGCCATCGAGACCCCGTACAGATACAGACCCACCAACAGCGCGGTACCGCGCGCACTCCATCCAATCCATTTCCCGGTCACCACATGATTTTCTGAGCCAACTGGCTTGTCTTTCAATAGCCAGTTGAGTCACACTGGCTTTTATGTCCGATCGTGTGGTCGTTGCAGACACCCTGGCCCGTCACCTCGGCCAATGGCGCACGGCAGGGTCTGCCGGACCCGCCTACGGAGCGTTGGCGGATGCGATCCGGCTTCTCGTCATCGACGGACGCCTGCCCCTGGGGGCCCGCATCCCCAGCGAACGAGCATTGGCAAGTGCCCTGCACGTCAGCCGCACCACCGTCACCGCCGCGTACGCAGAACTGCGCGAGAGCGGATATCTGCGCGGCCGCCAGGGCGCGCGCAGCACTACCGCCCTGCCCGGACCCGACCGATCACCCTCGGCCACCACGGGATTGGCAACCCCGATGATCGATCTGCAAAACGCGGCGACCGCAGCGCCGGCGGCCGCGGTACTGGACGCCTACCAGGTGGCCCTGACCAAGCTGCCGACCCATCTTCGGGGAATCGGCCATGAGCTGGTGGGCATTCCAGAACTGCGCCCTCGTATCGCCGAGCACTTCTCACGACGCGGGCTGCCTACTACCGAGGATCAGATCATGGTGACCTGCGGCGCCCAGCAGGCCATCGCCTTGCTCCTCGGCGCCTTCGTGGAGCCCGGCGACCGGGTCCTGGTGGAGCAGCCGACGTACCACGGCGCACTCGATGCGATCACCCAGCGTGGCGGGCGCCCGGTTCCGGTACCGATGCACACCCACGAGCGCGAATCCGGCTGGGATATGACCGGCATGGAGACCACCATCCGCCAAACGGCCCCCAACCTGGCCTACCTGGTGCTGGACAACCACAATCCCACCGGTCTCACGATGCCGCTTGCGCAGCGAAAGACGTTGGCGGACATAATATCCCAGACTCGAACCCGCACCGTTGTCGATGAGTCACTTGTCGGTGCCTGGCACGAGGCCTCGACCCCCGCGCCCATGGCTTCGCTGGTGGCCCGGCCCGATCTGGTGGTCACCATCGGGTCGATGTCGAAGTCGTTCTGGGGCGGCATGCGCGTCGGCTGGGTCCGTGCCGACCGCACCACGGTCGCCCGGCTCGCGGCAGTGCGCTCCGCCATGGACACGGGCACGCCGATCCTGGAGCAGTTGGCCGCCGCCGAGCTTCTGGAACACGCGGACGAGGTGGAGGCCGTGCAGCGGGCGACCCTGCGCGCACGGCGCGCCCTGGTATTGGCCGAGCTGCGTCGTCGGCTCCCCGATTGGGAGCTACAGGAAGCCGAAGGCGGACTGTGCATCTGGGCCCGGTTGCCCGCCCCAATGAGTACCGCACTCGCCGCCGCTGCCGCGCGCCTCGGGGTTCGTATCGCCGCCGGCCCGCGGTTCGGTGTCGGCGGCTCGCTGGAACGATTCGTGCGGGTGCCCTTCACCCAGCATGACGATCAGTTGATACGCGGTGTGGAGCTGCTGGCCCAGGCCTGGCACACCGTGACCGGTGCACTGCCGCTTTCCGACTCGGCGATGGTGGGCTGAGGCCCGATCCGGCAGCGGCTAGTCGTCCGGGATATCGACGCGACGCACGCCACCGTCGACGGCATCCGCTGCCTCGATCTCGGCGCGGGTGATACCGAGGATGAAGAGCACCACATCCAGATACGGCTGGCTCACCGACGCGTCGGCCACCTTCCGCAGCGCGGGTTTGGCGTTGAAGGCCACGCCGAGCCCGGCCGCCGAAAGCATGTCGATATCGTTCGCACCGTCTCCGACGGCCACCGTTTGCGCCAGCGGAACACCTGCCTCATAGGCGAATTGGCGCAATGCCTTGGCCTTGCCGGGGCGGTCAACCACCTCCCCGATCACCCGGCCGGTGAGCTTGCCGTCGACGATCTCCAAGACATTGGCCGCCACGAAGTCCAGGGCCAGTTCATGGGCCAGCGGCTCGATCACCTGACGGAATCCACCCGACACCACACCGCAGGAGTAGCCCAGCCGACGCAGAGTCCGGATGGTGGTACGCGCGCCCGGCGTGAGCACCAATTCGTCGGCGACATCGTCGAGTACCGACTCGGGAAGCCCGGCGAGTGTGGCGACCCGCTGGTGCAGCGACTCGGCGAAGTCGAGTTCCCCACGCATAGCGGCCTCGGTGATCGCGGCGACCTGCTCGCGCGCGCCGGCCCGATCGGCCAGCATCTCGATGACCTCACCCTGGACAAGGGTCGAATCCACGTCAAAAACGATGAGCCGCTTGGCCCGCCGGTCCAGACTGCTGTGCTCGACGGCGATATCCACCGGCTCGTCGGCGGCCACCTGGGCCATCGCGGTGTGCAGGTCGACATCGGTCAGCTGAGCTTGCGGGACGGTGACGCGCAGTTCCAGGCCGGTCACCGGGTAGTCGGCGATACCCCGGATGAGGTCGATGTTGATGCCGAGACCGGCCAGCCCGCGGGCGACCGCGCCGAAAGCGCGCGCCGTGACCGGCCTCCCGAGCACCACGATGGTGTGCGTCGACGGATCTTTAATCACCGAACTGTCCCCACCGAATTCGACGTCGACATCGAATCCGAGGGTATGCATGGCCTCTTCGAGCTCGTCCTGCAGCGCCTCAACAGCTTCGCTGCGACCCTGTGCCTTGACGAGGACACCGAGCGTGAGCCTGCCGCGAATGACAACCTGTTCGACATTCAGCAGCTCGACACCGTGGCGGGACAGCACCCCCATCAGCACCGAGGTGACGCCGGGTTTATCGGCCCCGGTGACGGTGATCAGAACCGTGACGCGGTCACTCACAGCTGCGTATCGCGGCCGTTATTTATGGCCGCCACCCACATGTGCCTCAGCGCGCATGCGCTCGGACATGTGCGGGTAGTGCAGCTCGAATGCCGGGCGCTCCGAACGGATTCGGGGCAGCTCGGAGAAGTTGTGCCGCGGCGGCGGGCAGCTGGTGGCCCACTCCAGGGAGTTGCCGTAGCCCCACGGGTCGTCGACCGTGACAACCTCGCCGTACCGGTAGCTCTTGAACACGTTCCACAGGAACGGCAGGGTCGAGGCACCCAGGATGAAGGCACCGACCGTCGAGAACGAGTTCAGGAAGGTGAAGCCGTCGGTGGGCAGGTAGTCGGCGTAACGACGCGGCATGCCCTGGTTACCCAGCCAGTGCTGCACCAGGAACGTGGAGTGGAATCCGATGAAGGTCAGCCAGAAGTGGAACTTACCGAGGCGCTCGTCGAGCAGGCGGCCGGTCATCTTCGGGAACCAGAAGTAGATACCGGCGTACGTCGCGAACACGATGGTGCCGAAGAGCACGTAGTGGAAGTGCGCGATCACGAAGTACGAGTCGGTGACGTGGAAGTCCACAGGGGGCATGGCCAGCAGCACGCCGGTCAGACCACCGAAGAGGAAGGTGACCAGGAAGCCCACCGAGAAGATCATCGGGGTTTCGAAGGTCAGCTGGCCCTTCCACATGGTGCCGATCCAGTTGAAGAACTTGATGCCCGTCGGGACGGCGATCAGGAACGTCATGAAGGAGAAGAACGGCAGCAGCACGGCGCCGGTGGCGTACATGTGGTGCGCCCACACCGCGATGGACAGCGCCGCGATACCGAGCGTCGCGTAGATCAGCGTGGTGTAACCGAAGATCGGCTTGCGGCTGAACACCGGGAAGATCTCCGAGACGATGCCGAAGAACGGCAGCGCGATGATGTACACCTCGGGGTGTCCGAAGAACCAGAACAGGTGCTGCCACAGCAGGACACCGCCGTTGGCGGGATCGAAGACGTGTGCGCCGAGGTGGCGGTCGGCCGCCAGACCGAACAGCGCCGCTGTCAGCAGCGGGAAGGCCAGCAGCACCAGCACGCTGGTCACCAGGATGTTCCAGGTGAAGATCGGCATCCGGAACATGGTCATACCGGGGGCGCGCATACACACGACCGTGGTGATCATGTTGACCGCACCGAGGATGGTGCCCAGACCACCGACGGCCAGACCCATGATCCACAGATCAGCACCGGCACCCGGCGAGTGGATGGCGTCGGTCAACGGGGTGTAGGCGGTCCAGCCGAAGTCGGCGGCGCCGCCGGGGGTGATGAAGCCGGCGATACCGATCATGGCGCCGAACAGGAACAGCCAGAAGGAGAAGGCGTTCAACCGCGGGAAGGCGACGTCGGGGGCGCCGATCTGCAACGGCAGCACCACGTTCGCGAAGCCGAACACGATGGGCGTCGCGTAGAACAGCAGCATCACGGTGCCGTGCATGGTGAACAGCTGGTTGAACTGCTCGTTGGACAGGAACTGCAGACCCGGCACGGCCAACTCGGCGCGCATGAACAGCGCCATCAAGCCGCCGATGAGGAAGAACGCGAAGCACGCGACCAGGTACATGATGCCGATCAGCTTGTGATCGGTGGTCGTGATCAAGCGATAGATCAGAGTGCCCCGCGCGCCCGTGCGGGGCGGGAACGGGCGGCTGGCCTGCAATCCACCAATGGGGGGTGCTTCGGCGGTCACGGCTCCTCCGATTCCTCGTAGCGCGCAGTCGTTCCAGTGACTGCATGTCTGGGGTGAATCCTAGCCCGCGCCACCCCCGATCGCGGAGCGGGTCCTACAGAGAGTCGTACTTAGGGTTGATTACCATCCGCGCGGACGTGGTCACCGGGCCCTGCCGCGGTCCTACCCGCGTGTTCACGACCCCGCGCGGTAAGTTCAACCGGGTGCAGACAGTGAGGTTCTGGGGCGCTGCCGTGATATCGGCGGCACTGGCGGCGACGGTGGCCGGCTGTACCGAGAAACCCACCAACGAGACCGCGAGCACCGTGGTCACCAGTACGACGAGGATTGCCGGCGCGGGCGTGTTGGGTAATGAGCGCAAGCCCGACGAGTCCTGCGCCAAGGATCCGGCGGCCCTCGACCCCGCCGCGCCACGCGAGGTGAGGCACGCACAGGGCGAAACCGAGGTACCCGAAGACCCCAAGCGGATTGTGGTCCTTGACGGCGGCGCCATCGACACCCTGTGTGCGCTCGGGCTGCAGGATCGCATCGTCGGGGTCGGGTTGACTGACCGCGCGACCTCTCCCCCGTCATACCTGGGCACGACGGTCCACGACCTGCCGTCGATCGGCCCGATGGCATCTCCAGACCTGGCCAAGATCGGCGCCGCCAAGCCGGATCTCATCCTGAGCTCCAATGGGGAGCAGAATTCCTACCTCGACCTGAGCGCCATCGCTCCCACCGTGATCGTGTCGGGACACGATCTGGCCGAGCACGTCCGGCTGGTAGGTAAGGCGACCCGCCGGACCGCGGAGACCGACAAACTGTGGTCGGATTTCGTCGACGCCGCCAAGAAGGTGGGCCGCGAGAACGACACCGCACACTTCCAGGCCTCGATCGTCCAGTTCACCGATCAGACGGTGCGGGTATACGGGGCCAACAACTTCCCGGCATCGGTGCTCGCCACAGCGGGATTGGATCGTCCTGCCACCCAACGGTTTAGCGATACCCCCTTCATCGAGATCGACACCGACGACTTCTCGGCCGCCGAGGGCGACATCGTCTACGTCTCGTTCACCAGCCCGTCGGCCAAGGATCGCGCCGCCCGGATTTTCAGCACCAAGCCCTGGATGGCGCTCGGCGCCACCCGCGACCACCGGGTGTTCGCGGTCAACAACGAGATCTGGCAGACCGGGGATGGAATTGTCGCGGCGCGCGGGATTCTCGATGACTTGCAGTTCGTCAACCGACCCATCAACTAGATCCCCGGTCGCCCGGCCCGCGCCCGTCGCTGCACGCGTTACGCTCCCGGCATGTACCACGTACTGCAGCTGACCTATACCCAACCGCTCGATGTCGTGGACGCTGTCCGCCCCGCGCACCTGGAGTGGCTCGATGGCGAGATCGCGGCAGGCAACCTGTTGATCAGTGGCCGCAACGAGGCCGGCACCGGGGGCGTGCTGGTCACCGGCGATATCAGCGCGCAGGACGCCGAAGCCCTGATCGCCGCCGACCCTTACACCACGGCCGGGGTCGCCGAATACACCCGAATCGGGTTCAACGCGGGCCGCAAGGCGGAGATAATCCCATGAGCGATAAGGGTTTTCCCGAGAATCGCTGGGGCAATCCGGACAGTGCGCTGTCGCGGGTCGCGGCCAAGTTCGCCGCCACCAAACCGGGTTCGTGGACCATCCGGAAACTGACGCCACTGGACCGGGCCGTTATGGAGCGCACCGGCAGCAGATACACCGTGCTGGGCCCGCTGGGCTTGTCGACGCTGCTGCTGACCACGACGGGTCGCAAGTCTGGCCAGCCTCGGGTCTCTCCGCTGCTTTATCTGCACGATGGTGACCGAATCGCGCTGGTGGGCAGTAATTTCGGCCAGGAGAAGCACCCCGCTTGGACCACGAACCTGCTCGCCGACCCGCGCGCCAAGGTGACACTGGCCGGCCAGACCTTCGACGTGATCGCAACCCTTGTCCAGGGCCCCGAGCGCGACGACTACTACCGGCGCTTCGAGGCGATGCTCGAGGTGTACTCCGCGTACAAGGGCCGCACCGGACGTGAGATCAGGGTTTTCACCCTTGAGCGCACCCCGTAAAGCTATCCGTTACCGGTAGTATCCGTACCTTAAGTACCGGTTCTGAACTGGTAATTTACAATCAACTTGCCGCAAATGCTCCCATTTGGGCCCATATTGGGCTAACGTTCCCCGCAGTCCGCGGAAGGATGGAACGTGATCCAGGAACGCTTAGACATCACCGTCGCAGCCCGGCCGGAAACCGTCCTTGAGGTACTCAAGGACGTTGAGTCCGTCGACAGTTGGCTACGGCCACACCTGCCGACGTGGCCACCGGTCACCAGCACCATGACCGTCGTCGAATCGTTCGACGACGGCTCACCACGGCTGGTGCGAACGGTGAGCTCCACGCTCGGAATCTCCGACGACTCCCTGACCGAGTACGAGTGGTATCCCGACGGCTGCCAGCTCACGCTGCTGGAGAGCAGAACCCTGCGCCACAACATCAGCAGGTTCACCGTCATCCCCGACGAGCCCGAATCCCGGCTGACCGCCGACATCTCCCTGGATCTCAAGATCCGGTTGCCGGGCCTGCTGGAACGCCAGCTCAAGAAGACTCAGGTCGGATTCGTCCGGAGCTTCCAGCGGGCACTTGCCGAGGAATCGGCACGACGAGAACTGAATTCGTAGCTGAGTTCAACGCGAACCCGCATCGACGACGCGGCGTTTCACGGAGCGCAGCACGTGATTGGTCGCCAGCACGTGTCCGCGGGTGCCGATCACCAGCGCGCGGTAGATCCGGCCGCGCACCCCGGGAAAGTCCGCGTACGTCTGCGCGCGCAGACGGGTAGTGCCGCCGCAGTCGTCATCGAGCTCAAACACTAGTTTGTACCGCGAAAAACGATGCCGCCCAGTTAAACTCAGACGTTGTTCGGGGTCGATGCGGTCTACCGCGAAGCCCGCACGCGGACGGGTGCCCAACACAGCGCCGAGCGGATTGCGCTCGGCGGATCGTAAGACCGCGTCCACGTAGCGCCGCAAACTCTCCCACACCTGCCCCCGCGGCGCGTCGATACGAATCGCATGCTCGTCAATATAGGATAGATGTTCCATATTCCAGATTTACCAGAATTAGGACGAATATTCCAGATGGCTCCTGAACGCAAACACACCAGCGATGCCATCCTTGACGCGGTGCGATCACTGCTGCTCGACGGCGGCCCCCGCGCCGCGACCATTGCGGCGATAGCGGAAGCCTCGGGTGCACCACCGGGGACGCTCAATCACCGCTTCGGCAACCGCGAGGCCATCATGTCGGCAACGTGGCTACGTGCGGTTGAGCGCTTTCACCAGCACGCCCTCCATGCGTTACGCACCTCCGCCGATCCTGTTGAAATTGCCGTGGCACTAGCCCTTTCGGTGCCCGCCTTCGCGCGTGCATACCCCGAGGACGCCCGGTTGCTGCTTTCCCTGCGCAGTGCCGACGTCCTGGGTACCGACGCGGGCTCCACGCTCGACGAGATGAACGAGCCACTGTTCACCTCCGTGCGGGATCTGACGCGGGCCATCTACGGCCGCACCGATGCGCGCTCACGCGACCGGCTCACGCGGGCCGTGGTGGACTTGCCGTATGCCGCAGTACGCCGCCACATGCCCGCCCTGCCCGCGTGGCTCGAAGAAGATCTGGCGGACGCGGTCCGCACGCTCTTGGCAGCGCGGTGACTGAACCCGGGCACCACCGGCTCACCGCGCCGGCACTCATGCTCGTCAGCGGCACCTCCCTGTACATCGGGGCGGCGGCCGGAGTCAGCCTGTTCCGCTGGCTCGACCCGGTGAGCGTGGCCTGGCTGCGGATATGTGGTGCGGCGCTCGTGTTCCTCGCCATCGCCCGGCCTGCGGGCTCGGCCTGGCGGGGCCGGGCGTTGTGGTGGGCGGGGGGCTTTGGCGTGGTCACCGCGCTGATGAACATGTCGTTCTATCTGGCCATCGACCGGCTGCCGTTGGGCACCGCGGTGGCGATCGAATTTCTGGGGCCGATCGTCGTGGCCGCCGCCGGTTCACGGTCCCTTCGAGACGGCTTCTCGGTACTGGCCGCGCTCGTCGGCGTGGTCCTGATCGCCGATGTACAGCTTTCCGCCGAGCCCGTGGGAATGGCCTTCGCACTACTGGCCGCGTTGTTCTGGGCCGGGTACATCGTGCTTGGAAAACGTGTTGCGCTGCAGGGCAACCCGGCAGACTCGCTAGCGGTGGGCTTCACGGTCGCCATGATCGTGACCGCCCCGGCCTTGGCTATGGGCATCGCCGGCATCCACGGTCAGGTACCCGTCGTTCACATCCTCGTCCTGGGACTCCTGATGGGTGTGCTCTCCAACGTCATCCCTTACGGGCTCGATCAGGTGATCCTGCGACGGGCTGGACGAAGCCATTTCGCGGTACTCCTGGCGCTTCTCCCGCTCTCCGCGACCGCGATCGGTGTACTTGTCATGCACCAGATCCCCAGCACACCAGAACTTTTCGGCATCCTGGCAATCGTGGTAGCGGTGGCCGCACGCCGAGACTCCCTGCCGAGCGAGCTCCCTGGCACGTAGCACGCGGAACATGCTAATTTGGCCATATGACCAACTTGGTCGATCGGCCTAATTCGGAGCGTGGTGGCCGGCGACGCGCCCAACTCGTGCAAGCCGGGGTCGAGCTGCTGTGCGAGGGCGGATGGCCGGCGGTGACCACCCGAGCAGTCGCCGCGCGTGCGGATACCAACCCCGGAGTCATCCATTACCACTTCGGCGGACTGCCGGGCCTGCACTGCGCCGTCGCGCGCCAGACCTGTGAACTGGTGATCAGCCCATTGGTGACGATGTTTCTCGATGCTCCCGATACACGCACCGCCCTGCGCACGATGCGTGACGCACTCCCTCAGACTGCGAGTGACGACCACACGATGCGTCTGGCAGTTGAACTCATCTCCGGGGCGACCCGCGATTCCGCGTTGGGTTCGGCGCTGGCCGCCAAGCTCAAAGAGGTACGCGCGGAGATCGCAGACCATGTACGGATCCGTCACCCCGAGTGGACCCGGCGCCGCGCGGCCGGGATGGCGACGTTGATCATCGCCTTCATGGACGGCCTGGTGCTGCACCACTCAGTCGATCCCAATATCGAAACCGCCGAGGCATTTTCACTACTCGAAAGCCTGCTGGACGTGCAATGAGCCGAACCGATCCAGCTGAAGGGAGAGTGTCGTGAGAAAGATCCAAAAACCTAATCCGCCAACCGGTTTCCAGCGCCTGCTGTGGCGCCTCCCCATTACGTTGTTCCGGGCCCACCTCGGATTCCTGGTGAGCAAGAGACTGATGTTGGTCACCCATGTGGGCCGCTCCTCCGGTCGGCCGCGGCAGGCCGCGCTGGAGGTGGTCGAGCGCAGGGACGACGGCAGCATCATCACCGCGTCGGGATTTGGCACGGCCGCGGACTGGTACAAGAACATCCGCAAGACACCCGAGGTGACGATTCAGGTGGGTAGCCGCGTTCACGGTGCGCGAGCAACCTTGCTGTCCACCGAGGAGGGTGGAGAGATCATGGCGAACTACGCGATGAAGCGTCCGCGGTTGGCGAAGCGACTGAGCCGTGTGATGGGTTTTGAGGTCGACGGCTCCGTCGATGACTATCGCGCGGTGGGATGCGCCATACCGTTCGTGAGGTTCGTACCCGCGCCGTAACCGCGTTGCCAGGACGCGCTCAGTCTGTGCCCGTACACTCCGCGGTCAACTGGATAGTGACTGATTCGGAGGACATTGATCGATGAAGACGGCGACCGACTGGGGCACGGAGGTATGGCGATCGCTCAGCTGGATCGCATGGGTATGGCCTCTCACTTTCGTCTGCTTTGTAGCGGTCGCCTTCTTATTGGTAAGACTCACTCAGTGGGGTCGCCAGTTCTGGAGGATCAGCAGCGGCTTCTTCACTGGCAGTGAAGCACGTCTCACCTGGACCTACCTAGCGGTGCTATTGCTATCGGTGGTAGCTGGCGTGCGCCTGACGGTTGTCTTCTCTTACTACTACTTCGACATCGCGGCATCGATCCAGGCGATCTCCGGATCCCTCGCCAAAGACAAGGCAGGGATGCCCGAGGCCCGCGCCGCTTTCTGGCACGCCATTCGAATATTCGCCATCCTGGCCACCATTCACGTGGCTCGAACGATGCTCGACGTGTACATCTTGCAAGCCTTTATCATTCGATGGCGGGTATGGCTCACTGATCGCATCACGACCAATTGGCTGGACGAACGCGCTTTCTATCGATCAAGATTCATCGACAGCACGATAGACAACCCGGATCAACGAATCCAGGCTGATATCAACAACTTTGTCGCGATGTATGCGTCACCGGAAACTCTTCAAACATCGGGTGGTCACCTAGCGTTCGGCGCCGCGAAATCTGTGATCTCACTAGTCTCATTCACCATTATTCTGTGGCAGCTTTCAGGAACGATGAACATATTTGGCGTCACGGTGCCTTACGCGATGGTCTGGCTCGCCTACCTATACGTGATCGTCGGAACCCTCATCACATTCTGGATCGGCCACCCCCTCATCCGGCTCTACTTCCTCAACGAACGACTCAACGCCATGTTTCGGTATGCGCTTGTCCGCCTGCGTGATACCGCGGAGAGCGTCGCCTTCTATCGCGGTGAGCGCGCCGAAGCGCGTCAGCTCAAACAACGATTCGACGGAATCATTGCCAATTACTGGCGCCTAGTAGGCCGAGGCATCAGCTTCACTGGATGGAACCTCAGCGTCACCCAGGCCGCCGCGATCTTCGCCTACGTCCTTCAGGGACCACGGCTCATGGCCGGAGAGATCAGTTACGGTGCGCTGAGCCAGTCCAGCAATGCTTTTGGACAGGTGCACGACAACCTGTCCTTCTTCCGCAACGCGTATGACACATTCGCGTCGTATCGCGCCACCGTCAACCGGCTCGACGGTCTGCTCCAGGCCAATGAACAATCTCGCGAGCTTCCCTCACTCGACCCCGGCACCCAGGATGAGGGTGTCACCTTAGAAAACGTGTATGTCCGTAAACCCAACGGCGATACGCTCATCGATGATGTGAACCTGGAGCTCAACGCGGGCGATGCCCTTGTCATCAAGGGATCATCAGGCGGCGGCAAGACAACCCTGCTGCGCTCCCTTGCCCAGTTGTGGCCGTACACGGATGGCCATTGGAGCCGCCCCGGCGGTGAGCACGAGACTATGTTCATTTCGCAGCTGCCCTATATCCCGCTGGGGAATCTGCGTGATGCGCTCTCCTACCCTGCCGAGTCGGGAACCTTCTCCGACGACGAACTCCGCCAGATCCTGGAAAAGGTGTCCCTCGCTCACCTCGTCGACCGCCTCGACGAGGAGTCCGACTGGATCAAGGTGCTCTCCCCCGGTGAGCAGCAGCGCGTCGCCTTTGCACGCATCCTTCTCATCAGACCCAAGGTGGTCTTCATGGACGAGTCGACCTCGGCACTCGACGAGGGCCTGGAGTTCGCGCTCTACCGCCTTGTCCGCACCGAGGTGCCCGAGTGCACCGTCGTCAGCGTCAGCCATCGCAGCACCGTTGACCAGCATCACACCCAGAAATTGGAGCTGATAGGCGAGGGGCGCTGGGCGCTCTCTCCCATCGGACAGGAATAAGCGGGGCCGAGTAGGCTTTTAATCGGTAGCAATGTTAACTATCGCAAAAGGATGCATATATGGTCTCCGTGTCGGCTTATGCCGCGACTTCCGGTAAGGACCCCCTGGTCCCCACCACAATCGAACGTCGCGAGGTTGGTCCGCACGATGTCTTTATCGACATCAAGTTCGCCGGTATCTGTCACTCCGATATCCACACTGTCCGCGACGAGTGGGGCCGCGCCAACTACCCCATCGTCCCAGGTCACGAGATCGCCGGTGTTATCACCGAGGTCGGCTCCGAGGTAACCAAGTTCAAGCCGGGCGATCATGCCGGCGTCGGCTGTTTCGTCAACTCGTGCCGCGAGTGTTCGAGCTGCCTCGCTGGACTGGAGCAGTTCTGCGAGCGCGGCATGGTGGGCACCTACGGCGCCAAGGATCGTGACGGCACCCAGACCCAGGGCGGGTACAGCCAGGCCATCGTCGTGGACGAGAACTATGTGCTGCGCATCCCCGACAGCCTGCCGCTGGACGCGGCCGCGCCGCTGCTGTGCGCGGGCATCACCACTTTCTCTCCGTTGCGGCACTGGAACGCAGGCCCCGGCAAGCGCGTCGCTGTCGTCGGACTTGGTGGCCTCGGCCATATGGCCGTCAAGCTCGGCAAGGCGATGGGTGCCGAGGTGACGGTGCTGAGCCAGTCACTCAAGAAGATGGAAGACGGCCTGCGTTTGGGCGCCAGCCACTACTACGCCACCGCCGACCCGGACACCTTCAAGTCGCTGCGCAGCAGCTTCGACCTGATTCTCAACACCGTGTCCTCGAACCTGGACATGGGCAAGTACCTGGGCCTGCTGGGTGTCGACGGCACCCTGGTCGAATTGGGGTTGCCCGAGAACCCGATCGAGGTCCCCGGCTTCCCGCTGCTGACCAACCGGCGCAGTATTTCCGGTTCGTTGATCGGCGGCATACCGGAAACCCAAGAGATGCTTGACTTCTGCGCCAAGCACGGCATCGGGTCGGAGATCGAAGTCATTGACGCCAGCTACATCAACGAGGCCTACGAGCGCGTCGTGGCCAGCGATGTGCGGTACCGGTTCGTCATCGACACCGCCACTTTGTAAGTTTCATCCCGAGTACAACCGGTGACTGATGTCGTCGGGGTGCCGATGCTGAGGGGATGACCCGCGTCATCCGTTTCAACGCATTCGATATGAATTGTGTTGCGCACCAATCCCCCGGCCTGTGGCGGCACCCCGACGACCAGTCGTGGCGGTACAAGGACCTGTCCTATTGGACAAATCTGGCCAAGCTCCTCGAGCGCGGCCGCTTCGACGGACTGTTCATCGCCGATGTGCTCGGCACCTACGACATCTACGACGCCAGCGATGAGGCCGCCATCCGCCAGGCGGCGCAGATACCGGTCGCCGATCCCCTGCTCCTGGTCTCGGCGATGGCCCTCGTCACCGAACATCTTGGTTTCGGAGTCACCACGGGCACCGGATTTGAGCACCCATATCCTTTCGCGCGCAGGCTATCCACCCTCGATCACCTCACCGGAGGCCGGGTCGGATGGAACGTGGTCACGGGGTATCTGCCCGCCGCGGCGCGCAATATGGGACAGACCGACCAGCCCGCGCACGATGCCCGCTACGACCACGCCGACGAGTACCTGGAGGTGCTCTACAAGCTGTGGGAGGGCTCCTGGGAGGATGACGCCGTCGTTCGCGATGCCGCACGGGGCGTCTTCACCGACCCCGACAAAGTGCATCACATCGGCCATGAGGGAACACATTTCACCGTCCCCGGGGTGCACCTGGTGGAACCGTCGCCGCAGCGGACCCCGGTGATCTACCAAGCGGGATCCTCACCACGCGGGGTGCGCTTCGCCGCCGAGAACGCCGAGGCCGTGTTCACCGCGGCCCCCACCAAAGAGCTGCTACGCCAGACGGTGACCACCATCCGCCGCGAGCTTGAGCTCGCCGGGCGAGACCCCTACTCCGCCAAGATCTTCAACCTCACCACCGTGGTCACTGGCGAGAACTCCGAAGCAGCGCACGCCAAGCACCGCGAGCTGCTCAGCTACGGCAGCGCCGAGGGCGCGCTGGTGTTCATGTCCGGCTGGATGGGCGTGGATCTGGCCCGCTACGGCCTGGACGAACCCATCGGAAATGTGGACTCCAACGCGATCCTGTCGGCAGTCGCGGCGTTCCAGGCCGCCACCGACGATGGCAGGGAGTGGAAGGTGCGCGATATCGCCGAGTGGGGCGAGATCGGCGGGATGGGACCGCGAGTCGTCGGCTCGGGCACCGAGGTCGCCGACACCCTGCAGGAATGGGTGGAGGAAACCGATGTCGACGGCTTCAATCTGGCCTACGCGATCACCCCCGGCACCTTCGAGGACTTCATCGAGTACGTCGTCCCGGTGCTGACCGAACGTGGTGCCTACCAAAACGAGTACGCACCAGGGACATTGCGTCACAAGCTACTGGGCAGGGGTGATCGCCTCCCCGACGAGCACCGAGGTGCCCAGTACCGAATCGGCGGGCCGCTCTCGACGATTATCGATCGCCCCTCGACCGTTCCCTCGTCGTCGGGTTCCACAGCACCGGCACCAACACGCGGGCGGTAGATTTCCATGTATGAAGAGCAGCGTCAGGCTGGGTGTGTGCGCCTCAGTCGCACTGCTGTGCGCGACAACCGTTAGCGCTGGTTCCGCTGCCGCCGACCCGCCCCCGGGCTTCCCCGAGATCAGCGGGCTCCCCACCGTCGAGTCCCGGCAGTACTTCAGCGTCAAGGTCTATCGGTTCGCGACACCCGACGGCGTTTTGTGTGAAAGCGCCGGATGGAACCCGTATTTTCAATGGACCTGCATCGGACCTAAGGGCTCCGGGTCGGCGCAACTGGATCTGGGTAGCTATGCACGGAACAACGGCACCCCTGCGACAGTGGGCGAATCGCAGGGCAACCCCGACTTATCCCGCGTCCCAGTGCTACCCGGCAATCGCCAAGTCCGGATAGCCGCCACTGTGCACAACGACGACGGCAGCCAAACGACATTGACGTGTGCCACCCCAGCACCCAAGACCACGGCATGTTTGGTGGACGACCTCCGCGGTACACACGGATTCGTACTGAGCCCAGAACGCAACTGGGCGTTCTAGTTACGCGTTGAGCGCGGTGGAATCCACGCCGGCGAGCGGCCAGCCACCGGCCGCCAGGCGCGAGGCGACTCGCGAAATATCTTGAGCGGTCGGCTCATCCTTCGTCACATCGGTGATGAACTTCTCGATCTCATCCTGGCTCACCACACCATCGATCTGCGCGGACGATGCCGGATCGGTCAGCTTGGCGACCACTTCCTTGACCTGCTCCTCGGTCAGGGTGCGGCGCAGCAGCGCCAGCAGCGGGAACCGATCCGTGGGAGGTACCCCCTCCGGGTATCCGGCCGACAGCCAGGACAGGATCGAACCGATAATCGATGTGCTCGTCACGGTAATAGTGTCCCCGCAGCAGGTTCACAGCGCGAGGTGACATCAATACAGTTCACCGGCCGTTCATTTGTTCTCAGCGAACAGTCCCACAGAGGGACTGTTCGCCGACAGCAGGCCTAGAAGTCCCAGTCCTCGTCTTCGGTGTTCACGGCCTTGCCAATGACGTACGAGGAACCGGACCCGGAGAAGAAGTCGTGGTTCTCGTCGGCATTCGGCGACAGCGCCGAGAGGATCGCCGGGTTCACGTCGGTCTCCTCGCGCGGGAACAGCGCCTCATAACCCAGGTTCATCAGGGCCTTGTTGGCGTTGTAGCGCAGGAACTTCTTGACATCCTCGGTGAGCCCGACCTCGTCGTAAAGGTCTTCGGTGTAATCGGTTTCGTTCTCGTACAGCTCGTAGAGCAGGTCGTAGGTGTACTCCTTGATCTCGGAGCGGGTGGCCTCATCGACGCGCTCCAGACCCTTCTGGAACTTGTAGCCGATGTAGTACCCGTGCACCGCCTCGTCACGAATGATGAGGCGGATCATGTCAGCGGTGTTGGTGAGCTTGGCGCGACTCGACCAGTACATCGGAAGGTAGAAGCCCGAGTAGAACAGGAAGCTCTCCAGCAAGGTCGAGGCAACCTTGCGCTTGAGCGGCTCGTCGCCCCGGTAGAACTCCATGACGATCTCGGCCTTGCGTTGCAGGTTCGGGTTCTCCTCCGACCAGCGGAACGCGTCATCGATCTCACGCGTCGAGCACAGCGTCGAGAAGATCGAGCTGTAGCTCTTGGCGTGCACCGACTCCATGAACGCGATGTTGGTGTACACCGCTTCCTCGTGCGGAGTGATCGCATCAGGGATCAGGCTGACCGCGCCCACGGTGCCCTGAATCGTGTCCAACAGCGTCAGACCCGTGAAAACCCGCATGGTCAACTGCTTTTCGTGATCGGTCAGGGTGTTCCACGACGGGATGTCGTTGGACACCGGCACCTTTTCGGGTAGCCAGAAGTTACCGGTGAGCCGGTCCCAGACCTCGGCATCCTTCTCATCGGGAACCCGATTCCAGTTGATCGCCGAGACACGGCTGACCAGCTTCAGTTTTTCACTCACGAGACCACTCCTGGAGAACGTCGAACAGATTCGCGGGAATTCGCTGACTGTGGAACAGACACTACCCCTGGGGGCCGACATCGCGGCGCAACACAACGTGTTGTGGTTAAGCGTGTCGAACTCATTCGGCAGAATTCCCGGTGACACAAACTTGACACGTGTAAAGTCCGTGGTCATGGACAAAATCACGGGCAAGAACATCGCCATTACCGGTGCCGCACGCGGTATCGGTTACGCCACCGCCACCGCGCTGCTGCGTCGGGGCGCCCGGGTGGTGATCGGCGACCGTGATGTCGAGGCGCTCGGAGCAGCGGTCGAAGGCCTCAAAGAAGAAGGAAACGTCGATGCCCATCCCGTGGACGTGACCGACCCCGCCTCGTTCAAGCGTTTCCTGGAGGCCGCCGGTGCCGGCGGACCGGTCGACGTACTCATCAACAACGCGGGTGTCATGCCGATCGGACCGTTCCTGTCCACCAGCGACGGTGCGATCCGGTCGATGCTGGAGGTGAATCTGTACGGCGTCATCAACGGCTGCCGCCTGGCGCTTCCCGAGATGGTGGCGCGTCGTGGCGGTCAGATCGTCAACATCGCCTCGGTCGCCGGTTTGATGGCGGCCCCCGGCATGGCGGTCTACAACGCGTCCAAATTCGGTGTTGTCGGTCTGTCCCGCGCGCTGAGCGACGAGTTCGAGCCACAAGGGGTGCAGGTCAGCGCCGTACTACCGACCTTCACCAACACCGAATTGATCGCAGGCACCGATTCGACCGGCGCCCAGAAGCCCGTCGAACCCGAAGACATCGCCGCGGCCGTGGTGCGCATCATCGAAAAACCGCGCGTGCAGGTCACTGTCCCCAAGCCGCTGGGCGCCGTCACCACGATCGTCAACTCCCTGCCCACCAAGGTCCGCCGGTTCATGAGCAAAAAGACCGGAACCGATCGCGTGTTCCTCGATATCGACACCAACGCACGCAGCGCATACGAGAACCGTGCGGGTTCGAGCCTGGGTGTGACCAAGCCCGACGGCGAATAGACGCGCTCTCGGCCCTTACTATTTAGTACGTGAGCGAGAAGCACTACGACATTGCGGTAGTCGGCGGAGGCCCGGCCGGGTCATCCGCGGCCTGGCAAGCCGCCCGCACGGGCGCCAGCGTGGTTCTCGTCGATAAGGCCGAATTCCCGCGGGATAAGCCGTGCGGCGACGGTCTGACCGCCCGCGCGGTGAGCTACCTACAGAAAATGGGCCTGGCCCAAGAGGTCGCCCAGTTCCATCGCGTCGATGGTGTGCGCGTGGACAGCGGCAGCGTCTGGGAACTCACCTTCCCCAAGCGTCCCGGTATGCCCGATCACGGACATGTGGTGCGCCGCCCTGAGCTGGACACCCTGCTGCTCAAGCACGCCGAGTCCGCAGGCGTAGAAGTGCGCCAGTCCACCGAGGCAGTGGCCCCAATCGGCGACGGCGACCTGGTCAAGGGCATCGAAGTCAAAACCGCGAATGGATCTCGCGAGACCATCTCGGCCGACGCGGTGATTGTCGCCGACGGCGCCTACTCCCCCATCAAGCGCGCGATGAACCTCGACTCCGAGGTCAAGGGATACACCGCGATTGCGATCCGGGCCGAGATGGAAGCCAACCGCGAAGACTCCAACATGCTCGACATCGACCTGCGGCTGCACCACAACAACGACGCGCTGATCGGATACGGCTGGGTTTTCCCACTCGGCGCCGGACGCATCAACATCGGCATCGGGTACGTCAACAGCTACAAGAAGTGGCAGGACGTCAACGCCGCGCAGGTGCTCGATACCTACATGAAGAAGCTGCCCAGGGAGTGGGAGCTGCCCGACCTGGCCGAGCTGCGCAAGAACAAGGGTGTGCGCGCCTGGCGCCTGCCCATGGGATTCACCGCGTGGCCGCCCTGGCGTCCCGGCGTGCTGTTCGCCGGCGACGCGCTGGGCGCGGGTAAGCCGGTCAGTGGCGCCGGCATCTCCAAGGCCCTCGAATCCGGTTTGGCGGCAGGCGAATGTGCGGTGGCGGCGTTGCAGAACGCCGGGCCACAGGACTTCACCAACTACCAGCAGCGGATGAACGATGCCTGGGGCCGGGAGTACCGCCGCGGGCGGATCATGCACCGCGCGCTGGGCAATCCGTGGCTGTGCGACAAGGGCATCAAGCTGATGGACAACGCGACCTTCCGCGACAACATGCTCAAGGCCTTGTACAAGCGGGCTCAGGGCCCCGGTCACAAGCACTGATTCGCCGTGTGGTCGATCCGGCGGCGCGAGATGGTGCTCGCCACTGGACTATCCACGGTCGCGGGGTTTCTCGATGCGATTGGGTTCGTGCATCTGGGCGGGTACTTCCTGTCTTTCATGAGCGGGAACACGACCAGGATGGCGGCATCAACCGCCACCCAGCACTGGGAATCCGCGTACAAGGCAGCCGGTTTGATCGGCATGTTCTTCATCGGGGTGATGGTCGGTGCGGTCGCATCACGCATCAGTGGCCAACATGAACGGGTCGCCGTCCTGGCGGTTGCCTCAAGCACCGTGGCGGCGGCGGCGATCACCCAGGAATTAGGCGCGGGCGTCGCGGCGCTGCTCCTGACGGCACTCGCGATGGGCTCCATGAACTCGGTTTTCCAGCGCTCCGGCGAAGTCCAGGTGGGCCTCACCTACATCACCGGCACGGTGGTCAAGGCCGGGCAGCGACTCGTCGATGCGTTCTTCGGCGGCCCTCGGTGGGTGTGGCTGCGCTACATCACGCTCTGGGCGGGCCTGACCGTCGGCGCCGTCCTGGGTGCAGCGACCTACCACCGCATCGGACTCAACGCACTGTGGATTGGCCTGGCGCTGCTGCTCATCGCCACTATCACCACGTGGTTGGTGCGCCGTTCCAGCCCTGCGGTTTTAGATCCGGACCAGATCTAGCACCCGCTCGACACGAGCCACATCTCCATCGACCGTCAAGTGTGACAATGGAACCCGGTGCCATAGCGCCAGCAGTAGGTCAGACGTCGACGCCGTAATCGTGGCGTCCGGTTCCGCGTCGTCGTCCACGATGCCGATGCCGTCAGCATCGGCACGCAACAGCCAGGAGCCGCCGGCGTCGTTGGCGTGCAGAAGTATTCGCGCTCCCAGTAGGTCCTCCGGGGTGCCGCCGTCACGCCCGATACGCCTGGGTGTGAAGAGCTCCGACCACTCGCTGATGCCATCGGCCGCGAGGGTCGCGTCGATGGGGTCGGCGTCCCAGCCCCGGTATGCGTGCTCGATGTCCCAGCGGTGCACCGCCACCTCGTTGGCCTGCCGGCGATACCAGAACCGCACCGGCCGCTCACCGAACGGCGACTTCGTGGGGGTATCGAGATCTTTCGAGGTCAATGCGGAGACCAGATTGGCTGCGCGGTCGGCATACCAACCGATGACGGCCTCCCCCGTCGGCGCGTCCGGGTCGACATCTGTGTACGGAATCTTTTGACCGATAACGACTCCCACGGCCCAGCGGTGCACTCCGCCGAGATGGGCGACCACATCGCGTGCTGCCCAGCCGGGACAGGACGGCGCTTCCCGGTCCAGATGCTCGGGCCGGGTGGCGGTGACCGCCGCAATCCCCGATCGCAACGCCTCTAGCCACTCATCGGGTGTCATACGGCAGTCATACCAGCATCCAGTAAGTACCGAGACCCGAGTCCGCTCAATTGACCGAACAGATGCGGTGCTACGGGTTTCGCGCGACATGATCGTCATCGCGTGCCGACGCCGTACAAGCCACTACGCATGCACGTTCACGTACTGAACAACAACCCGCGCGGCGGGGCTACCTCGTTACCCCGATCGCCGAACAGACACGATCAGTAGAGTCGTAACGTGCCTTTTTTCGATGCAGAGAACACCAGCCTGTACTACGAGGAACAGGGCTCGGGACATCCCATCCTGTTGCTTGCGCCCGGTGGCCTGCGCTCATCGATTCCCTACTGGGAACGCGTCGCATGGAACCCCATCCAAGAACTCTCCGCTCACTACCGCGTCATCACGATGGATCAACGCAACGCAGGCCAGTCCTCGGCCCCGGTCACCGGCCGGGAGACCTGGGCGACCTACGCGGCCGACCAGCTGAGCCTGCTTGATCACCTGGGCATCGACCGCTTCCACGTCCTGGGCATGTGCATCGGTGGCTCGTTCATCGCCAAACTCGCCACCACCGCCCCCGAACGGATCACCGCCGCGGTGGTGGCTCAGACCATCGGCCAGGACGACAATCTCGCCACATTTCGGGAGATATTCGACGAGTGGTCGACAGGTCTGGTGTCCACGCACCCCGAAGCCGACGACACCGCATGGCAGAAATATTGGAATGCGTTGTTCATCAACGACAATCGAGTCTTCAGTGTGCCCGACACGGAACTAAGGGATATCCGGGTTCCGTTGCTCGTCCTCAACGGTGACGACAGGTTCCATCCCGCGATCGCCAGTCGCGCACTTGTGGACGCCGTACCGGATGCGCAGTTCATCGAACGATGGAAAGAGACCGACGAGCTTCCTGCTGCTCGAGAAGCGGTGTCTGAGTTCCTGAAACGACATACCCCGGCCTAACCGGCGCACACCACTTTCCTCGGTGTCAGCGCCGACCGCGCTCGGTTCGCCCCGGCTTGCGGGCGACCTTTCCCGCAGTGGCGCGGGCGGCCTGCTTGGCCAGTGTCTTTTCTCGGGCGGTACGTTTCGGCGCCGGTTCGGCCTGCCCCCGCGATGAACCTGGCTTGCGACCGCGCACAATGCCGATGAACTCCTCGACCAGCGCCGACTGCACGCCCTCCGGAAAGGCAAGCGCCACCGGACACGTGGGCGCGTCGGTGACCGGACGGTACGTGAGGTCCTTACGGTGATAAAGCCGCGCCAAGGACTGCGGGACGATGAGCGCGCCCAGCCCCGCCGCAACGAGTTCTATTGCGTCCTCAGTGGTCTCGGGTCGATGATCCACCGGGCTGCCGGGAGCGTCGTCCCAGTTCAGCACATCGTCGAGGGGTACCAGCGTCGGCTCGCCATCGAGATCCGCAGCGGTGATGGCGTCGGCAGCACTGAGGTGGTGATCGGCCGGCACCACAGCCACCGTTGTCTCCTCGTAGAGAGGGATCACCGCCAGCCCGGCTGAATCGGACGGCGGTCGTAGCAGTGCCACATCGACGGTGCCGGCCCGCACCGCGTCCGCCGCGTCGGCTGCGGCAACCGCTCGCAACTGCAGCGGGACCTCGGGATAACGCTCTGCCCAGATACGGGCCCACTTCGCAGGCGTCCCGCCGGGGACGTACCCGAGAGTGAGCGAGGGCGAGGTCACCGCATCAGGCTACCGATAGGCTGAAGCCATGAGCAGGCCGAACGCGCAGTCCATGAAACCCGCCACCGCGGCGAAGAAGTTGGACGTGTACTTACAGGCGACCCCTGCGGAGTTCCAGGAGAACCCGATCACCCGCGCCGAGCTGGCCGCCCTGCAGGCGGACCCGCCCGAGTGGCTCAAAGACCTCCGTAAGCATGGGCCGCACCCGAAGAACCTGGTGGCGGCCAAGCTGGGCGTCTCGATTTCCGGTCTCACCCGCGGGGGTGTCGAGGGCGCGCTGACCACCGAGCAGATCGATCAGCTGCTCGAGGAGAAGCCGCCCTGGCTGATCGCCGAACGCGAGAGCTACCAAGAGGTGCTACGCGAACAGCGACGCGTGAAGGCGCTGCGCGCAGACAAGGCCCGCTGATCCGTTAGAGATCAACGGCTCGTCGGCTACTGGTTCAGCGGCAGTTGCGCGATGATCGGGCCCGTCGGCGAGGTCGAACCGCTGCCCTTCTCGACAGAGAATGCCAATACGGTGGAGTTGTTGAGGTGGGGTATGACCGCTGTGGTCGACGGTGCGACGGCCTGAGTGTCCATGGTTCCCGCCGACTCCGGCCCGCGGTCGCCGATCAGCCACATTTGGTAAACAGTGCCCGGTTGTGGTGGTGCGACATTGTTCATCACCAACACCGCCGTGTTCTTCTGCCGCGAGTAGACGACCGTCACGGTACCACCGGTCGGGATGGAGCCGCTGACTGTGCGCACATCGGTTGCGGTGAAGACCTGCTGCGCGGATGGTGGCGGGGGCCGCAGGATGGTGCCGATCCCAGCCGCCGCGAGACCGATGGCAGTGGCGGCCGCAACCGCGACCAAGGGCGCTCTCCAGCGGTTGATATCTTTTGCCCCGGAATCTCTTTGGATGTCCCGGGCCACAATCTTGAGCAGTCGCGGGCGCAGCCGAGCCGGAGGTTCGACCGCGGTACTTGCCGCCAGGGACGCCATAGTTTCCCGTGTGGCACGCACTTCCTGGGTAAAAGACAGCGTTTGTTCGGTCGCTCCGGCTGACAGCCAACGATCGATGTGGTCTCGTTCATCGTCGGGCAGTGCATGCAGTGCGTATGGGGTGGCGGCAGTGATGAGGTCGTTGGGTTCGGTCATGATGTCCCCAGGCATCGGCGCAGCGCCTTGATCGCGTCACGCATACGAGACTTGATAGTTGCCAGATTAGCGGCAAGCCGTTGTGAGACTTGGTTATAAGTCAAACCGTCATAGTAGGCCAGATGTAGGCACTGGCGTTGTGTATCCGTGAGTGTGTCGAGGCATTCGGTCACTTGCCGCTGCTCTTCGTTACGGATCACCGATTCGGTGACCTCGTCGGCGGCGCGCTCGATAGTGGCGGCGCCATAGCGCGACTCGCGGTCGGCTGCGGATTGCTCCGAACGCACACGATCGATGGCGCGGCGATGAGCCAAGGTCATGATCCAGGCCAGAGGCGATCCGGCAGTCGGGTCATAGCTTTGGGCTGAACGCCAGATCTGTAGGTAGATCTCTTGCGTTGTCTCCTCGCTATAGCCGGGGTCCCGTAGTACCCGCAGCACCAGCCCGTATACACGCGAGCGGGTGTGATCGTAGAGAGCGGCGAATGCCGCGGAATCACGGTCGGCGACATTACGCAAGAGGGTATCCAGGTCGCCAGTCACGCCCGTGAGCCTAAACGCATCGCGGAGAATGTTCATGGCGATTGGCGTTTCGGGGGACGTGGCAGGATAAATGAGACCCGGCGTTGGTAGTCGGCGAATCCGGGCCGACCGGCCATTGCCTTCTCAGTGCGGCGGCCTCCGGTGGCGTAAACCAGGAAGTAGGTCATCAGCACCGGGTAAGGCACCGTTGCCAACGATTGCCAGCCAGTGATGGTGATCAACCACAGCCCCCACCACACGCAGGCATCGCCAAAATAGTTCGGGTGCCGAGTCCAGGCCCAAAGGCCCTGCTCCATGATCTTGCCCTTGTTGGCCGGGTCCTGTTTGAAACGGCGCAGCTGATAATCACCCACCGCTTCGAAAATCATTCCAAGAAGCCATAACCCGATACCGACGGCTACCACGGGGCGCAGCGACTCGGGGGTCGGCCCTTCGACAGCCGAGCGTTGGACGGGCAGGGATACCAGCCACGTGGCAGCGGCCTGGATGATGAAGATCTTGCGCAACACATGCGGCACCGAGAAGTCGCCACCAAGCAGGTCACGATACCGCGGATCTTCGCCTTTCCCAGCCGACTTCACCCACATGTGCCACGAGAGTCGGCCCCCCCATATCCCGACGAGCGCGAGCAGCAGAACTTGGCGCTGCCGGTCACCGTCACCGAACGCGGTGCACACCACGGCCACCGCGATGAACCCTAGGCCCCACGCCACGTCGACCACGTTGTAACGGCCTATGCGGTAGCCGATCAGGAACGTGACACTGTGCACGGCCACGACAGCGCACAGCGAGCACACCATCACGGTGAAGAAGTTCATTGTTGACCTCGCTGGAAAATCCATTGGTGGACATCGAGATACCCGGACCGGAACCCCGCCTCCGAGTAGGCCAGATACAGCTGCCACATTCGGTAGAACGCGTCGTCGAATCCCAGCGCCAGCACGCTCTCGCGCCGGGCCGCGAGCTGCTGACTCCATAACCGCAGTGTTTCGGCGTAGTGCGGCCGCAGGGACATTGTCTCGATGGTCCGCAAATGCGTGTTATCAGTGGTCGTTTCGGTGATTGCCCGCACCGAGGGAAGCAGGCCGCCCGGGAAAATGTACTTCTGTATCCAGGTGTGGGTGTTGCGACTGGCCAGCATCCGCTCGTGGGGCATGGTGATGGTTTGAAGGGCCAGCCGGCCGCCCGGTCTGAGCAATCGGTCGATGTTTTGGAAGTATGTTGTCCAGAAATCGAACCCGACCGCTTCGAGCATCTCTATCGACACGATGGCGTCATAGTGGCCTTGAACATCTCGATAGTCGCACAGCTCTACCTGTACTCGGTCGGATAGCCCGGCAGCTTTTACCCGCCGCAGAGCCAGTTTCTGTTGCTCGCTCGACAACGTGACCGACCGCACGTGCGCTCCGCGAGCAGCGGCCGATAAGCACAATTGCCCCCAACCCGTACCGATCTCGAGAACCCGGGTGCCGGGACCTACCTGTGCGTGGTCCAGCAAGCGGTCGATCTTGCGGTGTTGGGCATCCGCCAGGATCGCCGTTGAGCCCGGGATGTGGTCGAACAGCGCACACGAGTAGGTCAGTGTCTCGTCCAGGAACAGGGAGAAAAAGTCGTTCGACAGGTCATAGTGATGCGCAACATTGCGCTGGGCCTGTGGTGGCTCGTTGCGCTGAGCTTGCGGGACGCGCGGCACGGCGAGATGCCGGAAGCGTTGCAAGACGGGGGGAATCAACTCCCCCATCGATGCCGCCCATGGAGTGAGAAAGCCCGCCAGATCGTCGCAGTCCCAGTCTCCGTTCGTGTAGGCCTCGCCGAATCCGATCAACCCGGATCGACCCAGACGTCGTGCCAGTGCCGTCGGCCGTCGAACTCTCATGGTGGGCAGGGACGTATCTGCTGCCCCTACGACGGACCCGTCCGGGTACACCACCCGCACCGGGAGCCGCGCGGCCGCACGGCGCAGCAGCTTGTCGGCTACTACCGCTCGTGCCGCTGCCAGCGGCCCGGATGGAACCGGTGCGATATCCAGCTGGCGATGCGCTCTGATTTCACGCGCATCGGGGGTGGCGCTGTCGAGATGACCGTTCACGCTACCCATTCCCTCTCGCGTGTAGGCGTGCGCTTCACCACTGGTAACCCTTTCAGCCACAGCCTGATCCCTTCCTTACGGATGGCCAGCGCACCCATTAGTGGCGCCAGGGGCGCAACGGCCTGCAACCACAACAGTTCCCCGACCCCGGCCCGGCGCCGAGTGCCGTGCACCGCGGCGAAGAACGGCTGCTGGCCGCTGCGCTGCAGCGAGATACTGATGTTCAATGTGTTGCCGGGGCGGGCAGCCCGAACCCGGTATCGCCCGTCGACACCGTTGAACGGGGATACGTAAAGCTGTTTGTCCACTGTGGAATTGGTGGTTGGAGGTAGCAGATATGCGTGCCGTCCGCCATAGGTGTTATGGACCTCGGCAATGATGTGGGCGAGATTGCCGTGGCGATCATGGCACCAGTACAGGCTCAGTGGGTTGAAGACGTGACCCAACACCCGTGCCTGCAGCAGCGCGGTGACCGTACCGCCGCCCAGTTCTACCCCGTGCGCGGCCAAGAATCGATCCACACGTTGGCGCAGTGTGTCGTCAACATCGCCCCGGAAATGGTCCCGTGCTTGGAAATTGGCGAAGGCACGCAGACCGAAGGGCAGGCGCGGCGGCTTGTCGATATCGATGTACCAGCAGTAGCCACGATAGGTGAACCGGTGCGTCACCGGTGAACGCCGCACATGGATGATCCGGGTGCGGTACAGGCAGGGAACCATCGTCGCCGAATTCATCGCGCTCCCACGCGATGCTCGCGCTTGGCGGCCGCACCGACCGGCCAGTCCCGGCCCAGTGCTTGTGCGGCACGTAGGCCCGCGGCGGCACCGTCCTCATGGAAACCCCATCCATGGTACGCACCGGCGAACGCGATACGGCCGTCGTTGAGACTTGGCAGTCTGCGTTGGGCGGCAACAGATTGCGGCGTATAGACCGGGTGCTGGTAGGTCATTTCGGCAAGCACCGCCCCGGAGTCTACGAGATGCTCGCCACCGAGGGTGACCAGAAACCTGCGCGGACCGGGCAGTCTCATCAACCGGGTGATGTCATACGTCACCACGACGCCCTGGGGACCTCCGCCACACAGGTAGTTCCACGACGCACGGGCACGGGGATGTCGCGGTAACAGTGACTCGTCGGTATGTAGTTGTGCGGAATTGCTCACGTAACCAATGGCTCCCAGCACCGCGCGCTCGGCAGCGGTCGACTGCGCCAGCAGGGCCAGCGCCTGATCGGGATGCGTCGCGACGACGGCGGCATCAAACACCTTCGGCGGATGCCCCGCAGCTGTCACCACCACACCCTCGGAAATCCGTCTGACTTCGGCGACAGGGGAATCGGTGAATGCCTCGTGTAGGCCGCGCACCACCGCGTCGACATACGTGCGCGAGCCCCCTACCACTGTTTTCCACTGCGGCGACCCGAATACCGACAGCATGCCGTGATGGTCCAGGAACCTGAACAGGTACTGCGCCGGGTACGCCATGGCCTGCCCGGGCGGGCACGACCACACGGCGGCCACCAGTGGTGTCAGGAAGCGGTCGAGGAAGAACTGTGAGAAACCCAGCTGCCGAACAAAATCCCCGAGACTCAGGGCATTGTCGTCTGCATCGGGGGCAGCGAGCAATCGGCGGGCATGGCGATGAAAGCGCTTGATCTCTGCCAGCATCCACAGATAGCGAGGATTCGCTGTCGCGGGCGAAGCAAAGAGGCCGCGCACGCCCTTTGCACCCGCGTATTCCAGCCCAGTGCTGCCATCGCGCACCGACATCGACATATCCGTGTCAGAGGTGGCGATACCGAGTTCGTCGAACAATCGACACAGTGTGGGGTAGGTCCGGTCGTTGTGCACCAAGAACGCGGTGTCGACCGCGGTCAGCGCGCCTTGGCCCGCATCGACGAACTGAGTGTGGGCGTGTCCCCCGAAACGCCCATCGGCCTCGTACAACGAGACGTGGTCGTAGGCAGAGAGCACGTGAGCTGCGGTTAGTCCGGCCACCCCACTGCCGATGACGGCGACGGACCGTGACCCGTCGGCGCCAGATATTGCACTCACACCCCGTATTCGGAGTAAACCTGCCCGCGGATGGGTACTGCCTCCATCGGGCGGCGTCTCGGCGCGGTCCAGCTTTTGCGCCACCGACCCATCCGGAGAACGTTTGGCACCGAATTATCACCAAGCCGCACAGACATGCCCTCAGAGTGCGGCCCTTCCCGTGCGCCCGCGGGAGGAAGGCCAGCAGGTAGACGTTCCCCCGTACCGCCTACGAAAGGTTCCGCCCAGATGTCAGACTCACCGCGGCTTCGCCCACACTTCGCCGATGTTCAGGCTCATTACGACCTGTCAGACGATTTCTTCCGTCCTTTTCTCGACCCGACCCAGACATATAGCTGCGCCTACTTCGAACGCGACGATATGACTCTTCAGGAGGCTCAAATCGCCAAGATCGACCTGGCGTTGGGCAAGCTGCACCTGGAGCCCGGGATGACGCTGCTGGATGTGGGGTGCGGTTGGGGTGCCACCCTCAATCGCGCACTGGAAAAGTACGACGTCAACGTCATCGGTTTGACTCTGAGCAAAAATCAGAAGGCGCACGTCGAGAAGCTTTTGGCGGCGTCCTCGAGCACCCGGTCAAAGAGCGTCCAGCTGCACGGGTGGGAAGAGTTCGACGGCAAGGTCGATCGGATCGTGTCGATCGGCGCATTCGAACATTTCGGCTTTGACCGCTACGACGACTTTTTCAGGTTCGCCTACAACGCGCTGCCTGACGACGGCGTCATGCTGCTGCACACCATCACCGGGTTGCACCCCAACGAAATCACCGCCAAGGGTCTGCCGCTGAGTTTCGAGCTGGCACGCTTCATCAAATTCATAATCACCGAGATCTTCCCTGGCGGTCGCCTCCCCACCATCGAGATGGTGCGAGAGCATGCCGAGCGGGCGGGCTTCACCTGCACGCGAGTACACCAACTGCAGCAGCACTACGCCAAGACCCTGGACCTGTGGGCGGCAGCACTCAAGGAACACAAGGATGAGGCCATCGCCATCCAGGATGAGGTTGTCTACGAGCGTTACATGAAGTACCTCACCGGATGTGCGAACTACTTCCGCATCGGCTACATCGACGTCGCCCAATTCACCCTCCCGAAGCTGCACATCCCGTATCTCGAGAAGTAGCGATCGTCGAAAGGAGCAAGAAATTGAGTGCCATCGTGCCGCTGTGGACTCTGGGGGCCGAACTACTCAAAGCCGCGGGCAATATCGTCGGAATCCGTTCGGGGACCGAAGAACCGCGGTACTCGTCACGGCCTCTGACCGCTTCGGTGCAGATCAGGCAGTACAGCAGCCGAATCGCGGCAGAAACCACCGTCTTGGCCGATGACGACCGGGCACGCAGCGAGGGTTTTCGCCGCCTTGCGGGTTACATTTTCGGCAAGAACCACAGACAGGCCAAGATCGCCATGACCGCACCAGTAGCCCAACAAAACGACACCATCGCCATGACGGCCCCAGTAAGCCAACTGTCAAGTCCAACTGGCGGTTCAATAATCCGGTTTTACATGCCGGCGAAATGGACGCTGGCAAGCCTGCCCACTCCGGGCGATGAGAGCATCCGGCTCACCGAAGTGCCTGCCGAGACGCTCGCGGTGCTGCGCTTCAGCGGTGACCGATCGGTGGCCACCGTCGCCAGACGAACCGATGAGCTGCTTAATACCCTGCGCAACAAAAACATAGAGACCTCGGGCGATCCCCAAGCCTGGTTCTACGACCCGCCGTGGACACTCTCGTGCGCTCGACGCAACGAGATTGCCGTCCCCATCCACACACGGGGCGACGACGGCTTCTGAGGGACCACGCAGAGGACGGCGGAACTAGACTTCCCGTGATCGGAGACTTATGGGTATCAGTGGCTCGGTGATTGTCGACGCGTCCGTCGAGGACGTGTTCGCCTGGTACTCCAGGCCGGGCGCGTTCAATCGCTTGGCGGCACCGTGGGCGCCGGTCGAGGTGCGTACCGAAGCCGCCTCGCTGCGCGACGGGACTGCTGTATTGGATTTACCGGGAGGCTTGCGCTGGGTCGCCCGGCACGATCAGAAAGCGTTCCTGCCCGGCCGGCGATTCGTCGACGAAGGAGTTGCGACGGGACTGCGATCGGCGGTCAGTGGTGTGTTGCCCTGGCGGCATATTCACGAGTTCGAGCCCGTCGGCGATAGCAGCACGCGGGTGCGCGACACGATCGAAACTCCCATTCCGGAGCGCCTTCTCGCCGACCTCATCGCATATCGCCACCGGCAACTCACCTGGGATCTGGCGGCACATCGGAGGGCCGCCGACCACGGAATAAACGCCTTGACGGTGGCTGTTACCGGCGCAACCGGCTTAGTGGGCACCGCACTTACCGCGTTCCTCAGCACCGGTGGACACCGCGTGATTCGCCTAGTCCGCGGAGAGCCGAAGAGTCCTACGGAGCGAAATTGGGAGCCAGACAATCCCGACCCGGCCGCGCTCGAGGGCGTTGATGCCGTTATCCATCTGGCGGGTGCCACCATCGCCGGACGCTTCACCCAGCGGCACAAAGAGCTGATCGCCTCAAGCCGAATCGAGCCCACGCGCCTGCTTTCCCGAGCCGCCGCATCCGCAGGTGTCGGTACCTTCGTGAGCGCCTCAGCGGTGGGGTACTACGGGAAGAACCGAGACGACGAAACGCTCACCGAGACAAGCCCTCCCCCGCCGACGGCAGACTTTCTTTCCAACGTGGTGGCTCGTTGGGAGCAGGCAGCGTTAGCCGGCGAGGGTGCCGAGACCCGCGTTGTCACTGTCCGCACCGGCATAGTTCAGTCACCACGCGGCGGAACGCTCAAGCTTCTGCTCCCGCTCTTCCGGGCCGGTTTGGGCGGACGCCTGGGCTCCGGCACCCAGTGGTTGCCCTGGATCGGCATCGACGACTTGGTGGACATCTATCATCGCTGCCTGTGGGACCTTTCGCTATCGGGCCCCGTTAACGCCGTGGCGCCCGGCGTGGTTCGCAACATCGACTACACGCGCGCACTGGCCCAGGCGGTCCACCGCCCGGCCGTCGTACCAGTGCCTGCCTTCGGCCCTGCGCTCCTACTCGGACGCGAGGGCGCCGATGAACTCGCGATGGCAAGTCAGCGTGTCTCTCCGGCAACGCTATTGGACCGTCAGCATGTTTTCCGCACGCACAATATCGGCCCCGCCCTGGGGCATCTCTTGGGAAGCCCGATCGGTTCGTGACCGTTATCTGGTGGGCCCGCCGCGACTTGCGGTTGGCCGACAATCCCGCGCTCCGGGCTGCGGCCGCGAGCGGTGATGTGCTTGCCGTCTTTGTCCTGGACCCGCAGTTGCTTGGTAGCGCAGCACGCCCGCGGGATGCGTGGCTTGCCGCCAGCGTTGTTGACCTTGATCAACAGCTCGATGGACGGCTCTGCCTCTGTTCCGGTGCGCCGGAACAGGTCCTGGTAGAGCTGGCTGAACGTGTCGGCGCAAGTGAAGTGCACGTGGCCCGGGAGACGACCCCCTTCGGCAGGCGCCGAGATACGTCGGTATCGGCCGCGCTGGCCAAGATCGGTGTGGACTGGATCGAGACGGGCTCGCCCTACGCAGTGACGCCGGGCCGAATCACTAAATCAGACGGGTCTGCGTATCGGGTGTTCACCGCGTTCGAACGCGCCTGGCGCGAGCACCACTGGCCGCGCCCCGCCCAGCTGAACACCAGCCCTCCCTGGGCGAAGCCTCCCAAGTCCGCACAATCAGGCCCCGCTCGGTCGTTACTCGCCGAGCTCGCCCAAAGCTGCAGCATCACTTTGCCTCCCGCAGGTGAAGGTGCGGCCCGCGCGCGGTGGGAACACTTCCTCAAACACGAGCTGACCGGGTATGCCGTCGGTCGTGACCGCGCCGACGTGGACGCCACATCCAAGATCTCGCCCTACCTCAAAGTCGGGGCGATCCACCCCCGCACATTGCTTGCCGACCTGGCAGCCATCACAGGCCAGGACGCCGCCAAATTCAGGTCGGAGCTCGCCTGGCGAGACTTCTATGCCGACGTGCTGTACCACCAGCCGCAATCCGCGCACGCCGACTTGACCGATGCCCTAGCGCATTTGACCTATACCGAACCCGGCGAGGGCTTCACGGCCTGGCAACGCGGGGAAACCGGATACCCATTGGTGGATGCCGGCATGCGGCAACTACTTGCCGAAGGGTGGATGCATAACCGAGTACGGATGGTCACCGCGAGCTTCCTCACCAAGGATCTCCACATCTGGTGGCCACATGGAGCCAAGCACTTCATGAACCATCTCATCGACGCCGATAGCGCATCCAACACACACGGCTGGCAATGGGTCGCGGGAACGGGCACCGATGCGGCGCCGTACTTCCGAGTCTTCAACCCCACGGCTCAAGCGCAAAAGTTCGACCCGAACGGCGAATACATCCGCAGACACATCCCGGAACTACGGCACCTGCCCGGAGCCTCGGCCATCACACCCTGGAAACACCCCGACGGCCATGCGCGCGGGTACCCGACACCCATCCTCGATCACGCAGAGGAACGGAACATCGCGCTGCACCGTTACCGGTCCAGGCAAGACCACTAGCTATTCAGCTGCCACACCGAGAAATTCAGCACCGCCGCGAACGTCGTCCATGCCACATAGGGAAGCAACAAGATTGCGGCCCAACGGCTTCGGTTCCAGAAAAGCACCACCGTTGCGGCAACAAATCCCCATAGCACCAGGATCTCGATGAATGCCACTCCCCGCCAGCCAAGTCCAAAGAACAGCGGTGTCCACGCCATGTTCAGGACGAGCTGTACGCCGTACACAATCAGCGGCACACGGTTTTCCTGTGATGGCTCTGACCGCCATACCAGCCAGGCCGATATCGCCATCAATACATACAGCGCCGTCCATACGGGACCAAAAAGGTAGGCCGGTGGCGCCCAACCAGGTTGTTGCAGGCGCCCATAGGTGTCCGCAGCGCGCGTCGCGGCTGCGCCGCCAACTCCCGCGGCGACGGTCACCGCAATGACAGAAACGGCGAGCGCAGCCCACTCCCTGGGCCAGCGGCGCGAAATCCCCTGAGTCATATCGACATAGTAGACAGAATTCGCACGTCGGTAATGCTCTACTCCGATCTCGGTCCAACATCGCCGGACGTCCTCGCCCGGGTACGTGCCCGTGGTTCTGAAACCCATCAACACTCAAGCGGAGACGTCGGGATAATGAGGTCTGGCAAGCAGCTAAGGCAGCGGCCATAGTCGAAGCGCTGGCTGTCTTCAACGGCGGTCGAAACATTCTCCACGCGGCTTTGAAGGTAGAAAGCCGAAGATAATCGGCATCAGGGATCCGATGTAGGGCAAGATCGCTAGGAGCGCCATCCACCCGGAAAAGTCGGCGTCGTGGAGCCTGCGGACCATCAGCGCCCAGGCCGGAATCGCCCATACCAGCATGAATCCGATGAGCACGGTCACGCCCATACGCTCAAGCGAGCTCTCTGTCCCGAGGGCCACTCCACATACAAGAAGGCCTGCGGCCGCAGTTTGTGCCAGCATGACCCACCAGTACTCGCTGCGCGACGCTCGACCAGAGAAGCGGGCGTAACTACGGAAGAACCGAGTCATCGCCTGACCAAATGTTGCCCCGTACAAGGGGAGGGCCAAATCGCGTGGATCGGTCGCGCCGAGGAGTTTGGAGACTTCCTGGCGATTCGTCTTGGACGGCGACGATTCGGCGTGTGTCATCGGTGCCTCTGTTGATTAGTCGGGTTCGGTGGGACTACATGCCTTCGTGGCGGAATGAGAATCGGCCGCTCGAAGGCCTCGGTTCTCACCTTGGCCGTTTCCGCTACTTCATGCCCTCAAACGGGTTCCATGACCGGCTGCCCTTGATCTGGTCAAGGTAATAGGAGTAGTTCGCCGTCATCATCAGCACTCCCCCAAGTCCAGCGCTGGCGGCCTGATACATCGTCTCGGACGCATCGACCGCGAGCAGAACGGTACCGATCGCCAACGTGAGTATCAGGATAGTGAAGCCCTTGCGCCACATACCCTTAACGAAGAAGTAGATGGGACCGAAGAAGAACGCCAATATATTGCAGCCGAGCATTACCCTGGCACCAAAAGGTAGAGCCTTATAGGCCGCGTCAGATTCGGGTGTGGAGCCTGTGCGCCCGTACTGGTCATAGAAATCAAACCGCCACTGCCAAATCGAAACCGACTCGGCAGGATCATCAGCCTGACTCATCTTGACCCCCTCGATCTAGACCACTGAAAATTTCGCATCACTGCATCAGCCTTTGCCGCCCCTAAGTGCGCTCTGCCATATGGGAACCGGCGACCAACGGGGAATTCTGTTGGTGCAGAACAATAGCCTTCGTGAACACATCGAGTTCCGTACGTGGCTGTCATCAAGGTAACCGCAACCGAAACCGGACCAGGGCCTCATCGAGAGACCCTCAACGAAGTGAGGAGCTTGGCGGCGAGAAGCCGGACTTCATCCCATCGAGCATCCAACTGCAGCCCCTCATACGACCACTGGCCGACATCCGGGGCCTCTGACATCGCGATCAGAAGACGATCCACGCCGAGCGCGTACACACCCTGCTGATCAGTTAACGAAAGCCGTTCTGACACAAGCAAAGATTCGAACTCAAGCGCCAGTTCATCAGTTCCCACGCCAAGCTCCTGTAGGTAGCTGATCTGAACTTCCGGCGAAGCTGCCATTCGCGCAACAAGCTCCACGAAACTGTTACGCCAGTTGTCGATGCCTGATGTCATCGGATTACCCCTCCGCGGCCATGAGCGTCGGGCGCTCTGACATTGCGTTAGCCAGTTCGGCCAGACCAGATCTCGGCCAGTACCGATTTGGGTGTGCGCCTGCCGCCACGCCATTGCGCGACAGCTTCTTGTGGCCACACATAGGAAGGGAAGAACAGCGTTGACAGATCCGGGCCGATCAGCACCGAACCCGCGCCTCTGGCCTCGCTTGAGACCACGACGATCCCATCTTCCATGTCATTTGCCCGGGCAGCTGCTGCTTCAAGGGTCCCATTGAGGAGCCCCGCGGCCACACTGAGTTTCTCGTCACGGGTTGCCACATGGGAGTGGCGTCCTACCGTTTCCGAGGGTAACTGCCAAAGCAAAGCGAACTCTTCGACCGGTGTACGTTGTCCGCTGCGCCAGTATTCGAGCGCATCGTTGCCGTCATTGAACGGCGGTACGAACATGGTTGAAAGATCGGGAGCGACCACCACGGCACCAACTTTAGGCAGTGGACTTTCGATCAAGATCAAACCAGACTCAAGGTCTTGAGCGGTCTGCTCCGCCGCATCGATGCCAATGTTCATGCACTGAGCACCGACCGCGATCTGCTGCTCTCTACTCACCCTAATCACCCTTTGCCTGCCAAGACGCCCATGTCCCAGTGTGTGACCGGGGCCCCTGGCGCATCCATGTTAGGCGGCCAACCAAATATTTTCCCCACCTGACCATCTATCGCCCACACGTTCTGGCCATCGTAATACGCGTTAAACCAGTGCCCTGCAACCCCGTTGGCGCGATCTACCCCAACGATCGTGTGTGCTCCCGGCCCCTGCTTAATGAGGTTCCGTGCAATCTGATCCGGGCTCATCGACACCTGTTTGAACCCCGTCGCCGCCTCCATCTCGGAAATCGAGAGTGTGCCCAGGCCAGCCGTTGCATCAGGCGCGTGGCCTGACAACCGGTGTTCAATCGCTAGCGCACAGTTGCCGCAATTCACTGCACGCCCTGGCGTCGATATTCCGGGACTATTGATCTGCTTCAGCCAACCACCGATCTCCTCGACGCTCGCCACACCAGGTCTTGCGGCCCGTACTGCCGCGCCTTCGCCACCAAAAGGAAGCGTGGCTATGACTGGAGCTGCTTGCCCTGCCTCAACCCCGAAGCCGTATGCAAGGCTGGGCGCATCCTTGATCTGCTCGACGCTGTGAACAGTCGAACCCACAGGGCCGTCCGCGAGTCTCCCAAGTAGACTTCGCCACGCATCCGGCATCGCATCGACGCCCTTCTCGCCCTGGCCTCCAAGGTCGCGTATCCCTTCGAATAGGCCATCCCAGCCCTCCTTGAACCCATCAGCAAATCCTGGTGCTGGCTGCCTAGTCGTCGGTGCCTGCCCCCAAGAAACAACCGGCTTTTGCTTCGACAAAAGCTCAGCCATCTTGTTGATCTGGGCATCAACGGTTTCGGGCGGCAGCTTCTGATCCAATAGGTACTGGCGTGCGTGGTCCAAAAGCGCTTTGCCCTCAGTACTGCTGGGGTCCAGCGGCATCGAGACGCTCGGCGATGTCGATGGTGTCGGCGGCTTCCAGGTGTCCCGAACGCCAGGCAACATGGCCATACTGCCTGCAGCAGGGTTCGGCGTGGACGGCGTTGGTGTGCTGGCGGCCTGCGCCGTGTTCAGGGCCTGCAGCGGTGCCGGGAATGCCGAAGCTTCCAGCGGTGAGAGTGGCTTAGAGGTTGAGGTCTGGTTGGCGGTCTTCGGTGTGGAAGGGTTGGACGGTTGAGGCGGCTGCTGGGGTGCCTGAGTGGTGGTGCTATCGAGCGCCTGCACGCTCGATGACGATTGCGACGGCACAGTTGGCGGTGTGGGTGGTTTGGGGACGTCGGTGGGTCCGTTGACGGCGGTCGCCGTCCCCGACAACGCATCCGTAGCACCGGAGGTGTCGGGCATGCCGGAGGCGCCGAGGCTAGAGACGGTGTTGACGACACCGGACACCTGGGAGATGCCGCCTGCGACTTGGCCAGTGAGGTCGGCGACCTGGCCACCGGCCTGGGTGAGCTGCTGGATCTGCTCGGCCTGAGGTTTGAGTTGCGGGTTCACGTCGGCGGCCAGTTGTGCGCCCTGCCCGGCCTCATTGAGCCATGTCGAGGCAATCGAAGCCCCGGAGCCCACGGCGTCCGCTGTATCGCTGATACCCCCAGACACCCCTTGTACCAACGCAACAGCGTCCATGGGGTTGACTGCACCGGACTGCGCCGACGACGCGAGCGAAGCCCCAGCTTGGGCAGCGGACCCGAAGTTCTGTGCCGCTGATCCCGCCGATTGACCCAGATTCACACTGTCGGAGACGGTATTGGAGATATCTCCAGGCAGGGACTGCCCCAACTGCGCGCCGTCTTGCGCGAGCGCCTGAGTGTCCGGACCCTGCTCCTGCTGTTGGTCGGGCTGAGACTGGTCGTCCTGCTTGCGGCGGCGCGTGGACGCCGCCCCCATCAACAACGCCGACAGGTCATTATTGCCTGATTGGTCGTCCTGATCCTGCTGGTCTTTGTCGTCCTGCTTCTTATCCTTGGACGGCGCTTTGGGGAGTTTCTCGTTGCCGCTCTGCTTCTGCTGTCCCTGCTGTTGCAGCTGCTTAGTCAGATCATCAATGCGCTGCCGATCCTGACCGGACTGCTGCTGCTTCTCCTGCAGCTGACGCGTCAGGTCATCGATCTTCTGCTGATCCGGCTGATCCGGTGACTGGTTCGGCTGCTGCCCCGCATCTTGTTGCGGCGGCTGCTGCTGCTGAGGTGCCTGCTGCACGCCCTGCTGCGGTTGTTGGGCTGGCTGCTGCCCGCCCTGGTTCGGTTGGCCGCCTTGCGATCCCGGATTGGCCTGTCCGCCGTTGAAATCTGGATTCGGCTTACCTGGTCCTTGGGTGTACGGCGTCGCGTTCTGATAATCCGGAATCTGAGTACCGTGTGCGGGCTGATCCCATCCCTGCTGAGACCCCTGCTGCCCACTGGATCCGTTCACACCATTGTTGCTGACCGAGGGTGCCTGAGTGTTATAGATACTGATGCCGCTGTTCTGATCCAGCGGCGCCTGGTTGATACCGCCCTGATAGTCCGGCATCTGCGGCCCACCCTGACTGGGCGGCTGAAACATCTGCCCACCCCCAGGCGGACCATCACTACCACCTGGACCACCACAATCCGGCGGACACGCCGCCCGCGCCTGCGGCACCGTCGCCGGACTAAACCACCCCAAACCCAAACCACTTGCCGAAAACATCAACACCGCAACAACACCCGCGACAGCGCCAGCCTTCTGCGAAGCATCCGTGGCCCACTTCCACAGACCCACAAGGCCTTTCCACCACCCCAGATTCGAACCAACCGCCCACACCAACGTGCCCGCAATCGCCGCCACCGCAGGAAACACATCCGGGCCCGTGATCCACACATACAACCGCGGAGTAATCCCAGCAGTCAGCAGCACCAACCCCAAACCACCACCGATCAAGGCGGCCACCAGGCCCGGATGCCACAGTCCTTCCGGTGCGCGGCGCTTGCCGGTTGCCCGGTCACGCTCAATGAGCAGACCCGAGTCAGCGAGAGCCTCCTTAGCCAGGCCGGTCATATACCTGCCGCCGGTGAACAATGCAGCACCGGCAAGAACCGCCACCAGCATCTGGCCGATTCCCAACGACAACGACCACTGACTCTCACCGGTGAGGTGCTGCCACCAGATGGCGTACCCACCACGGAACGTCCACCACATGCCCAACCCGCCAACGATTACCGCAGCAGCCGCCACGACAGCCAGCAGCGGCTCGGACAGGCGCCCTTTCACCGCGTCAGATAGCGCCGCCGTTACTGGCCTGATGCCCCACATCGCAAGCTTGATCCCACCACCAAGCGCGGTCAAGGCCAGCAGCAACAGCCCGGCCCAGCCAATCAGCTCGGCGGCACTATCACCGCTGCGGTACAGGTGGTGCAGCGCAGCCACCGCACCAACCACCAGGACACCCCCAACAGCGAAAGCTGCCAGTCGGTGCCCGAGGTCAGATCCAGCAGTGCGTCCGGGTTCAAGATCACGCACCGGCAACTTCTGTGTGGTTCCATCGGAACGAGCCTTACCGCGGGCTACCGCCACCGCTGTCAGCTGTTCAGTCGACTCACCATTCCCCGCCACATCGCCTCCGTCGAATCAGCGCAACCCCCTCAAGGACACGACACTACGCCCGTTCGCTCGTCACTGTCCACGCGGGTAGCAAACATCACGCTTCGCGCAGAGACATGCCGATGCGCGAGAAGGACTCAGCAGCGGCAAACGCGTAGACGAAAGACGAGAGCACCTCGCTCCGCAGTTCCAACTGACGTATTGGGAGTCCGAATGAATCCAGTTGTCCCACGCCCACCGCATAGCTCGCAGATGCAGTAAAAGGGCCTACTCATCACTGCCCCACACCAATTCGGAGGCGCTGATATCTCGTCATGCTCCGCGCCGTGTGCTTGTGCCCGGTGCGTGCCACCTGGCGGGCCTAAACTGCCTATCCAGCGCAAGCGCGGATGAGACCTTCGCTGAATAAAGAAGCGGGCCAGGGAGTATTTTCCCTGGCCCGCTTCTTTACCAAAAGTGCTTTACAGCATGCAGGACACGCAGCCCTCGACTTCGGTGCCTTCCAGCGCCATCTGCCGTAGCCGGATGTAGTACAGCGTCTTGATTCCCTTGCGCCATGCGTAGATCTGCGCCTTGTTCACGTCGCGTGTGCTGGCGGTGTCCTTGAAGAACAGCGTCAGCGACAAGCCCTGGTCCACATGCTGTGTGGCCGCGGCATAGGTGTCGATGATCTTCTCGTAACCGATCTCGTACGCGTCCTGGTAGTACTCCAGGTTGTCGTTGGTCAGGTACGGCGCCGGGTAGTAGGCCCGGCCGATCTTGCCTTCCTTACGGATCTCGATCTTCGAAGCCACCGGGTGAATCGACGACGTCGAGTGATTGATGTAGGAGATCGATCCGGTCGGCGGCACCGCCTGCAGGTTCTGGTTGTAGATGCCGTGCTGCTGCACCGACTCCTTCAAGCGCAGCCAATCCTCCTGCGCCGGAATGCGAATCCCGGCATCGGCGAAGAGCTGACGCACCTTCTCGGTCTTCGGCTCCCACACCTGCTCGGTGTACTTGTCGAAGAACTCGCCGCTGGCGTACTTCGACTTCTCGAACCCACCGAAGCTTCTACCCCGCTCGACAGCAATGCGATTCGACGCCTTCAGCGCGTGATACAGCACCGTGTAGAAGTAGATGTTGGTGAAGTCCACGCCCTCTTCGGAGCCGTAGAAGATGCGTTCACGCGCCAGGTAACCGTGCAAGTTCATCTGCCCCAGGCCGATGGCGTGAGAATCGTTGTTGCCCTGCTCGATTGAGGGCACCGACCAGATGTGCGTCTGATCCGATACCGCGGTCAGCGCCCGAATCGACACCTCGATGGTCTGCGCGAAGTCCGGCGAGTCCATGGTCTTGGCGATGTTGAGCGAGCCCAGGTTGCACGAAATGTCCTTGCCCACCTTGGCGTAGGACAGATCGTCGTTGAACAGCGAGGGCGTCGACACCTGCAGGATCTCCGAGCACAGGTTCGAGTGGGTGATCTTGCCTTCGATCGGGTTGGCCCGGTTCACGGTGTCCTCGTACATGATGTACGGGTAACCCGACTCGAACTGCAGCTCGGCGAGGGTCTGGAAGAATTCGCGCGCCTTGATCTTCGTCTTGCGGATCTGGCCGTTATCGACCATCTCGTAATACTTTTCAGTGACGTTGATGTCGGCGAACGGCACGCCGTAGGTGCGCTCGACGTCGTAAGGCGAGAACAGGTACATGTCCTCGTTCTTCTTGGCCAGCTCGAAGGTGATGTCCGGGATCACCACACCCAGCGAGAGCGTCTTGATGCGGATCTTCTCGTCGGCGTTCTCGCGCTTGGTGTCCAGGAAGCGGTAGATGTCCGGGTGGTGCGCGTGCAAGTACACCGCACCGGCACCCTGGCGGGCACCGAGCTGATTGGCATAGGAAAACGAGTCCTCCAACAGCTTCATGATCGGGATGACGCCCGAGCTCTGGTTCTCGATGTTCTTGATCGGTGCACCATGCTCACGAATGTTGGTGAGCAGCAAGGCCACACCGCCACCGCGCTTAGACAGCTGCAGCGCCGAGTTGATGGAACGCCCGATGGACTCCATGTTGTCCTCGATGCGCAGCAGGAAGCAGGACACCGGCTCGCCGCGCTGCTTCTTGCCCGAGTTGAGGAACGTCGGGGTGGCCGGCTGGAAGCGTCCGTCGATGATCTCGTCGACGAGCTTCTCGGCCAGCTGCAGATCACCGGAGGCCAGAGTCAGCGCCACCATGACCACGCGATCTTCGAAGCGCTCCAGGTAGCGCTTTCCGTCAAAAGTCTTCAGCGTGTAGGAGGTGTAGTACTTGAACGCGCCGAGGAAGGTCGGGAACCGGAACTTCTTGGCGTAGGCCCGATCCAGCAGCGACTTCACAAAGTTGCGCGAGTACTGGTCGAGCACCTCGCGCTCGTAGTACTCCTTCTCGATCAGGTAGTCGAGCTTTTCGTCCTGATTGTGGAAGAAGACCGTGTTCTGGTTGACGTGCTGCAGGAAGTACTGCCGGGCCGCCGCGGCATCCTTGTCGAACTGGATCTTGCCGTCTGCGTCATACAGATTGAGCATGGCGTTGAGGGCGTGATAGTCCAGCTCGCCGTGAGCCGAGCCGTGCGCAGAGGTCACAGGTTCTGCAGTTGTCGCGGTTGGCGCCACGGTGTGTCCTTCCAGAATTCGTCGAGTCCAGCCAGCACCTGCTGCACGTCTTCAGCGGTGCCCATGAGTTCAAAGCGGTACAGATATGGCACGTCACACTTGGCTGAGATGACCTTGCCCGCGTAGCAGTACTCCGCGCCGAAATTGGTGTTGCCGGCCGCGATGACCCCGCGGATCAGGGACCGGTTGTGTTCGTTGTTGAGAAATTTGATGACTTGCTTGGGGACGTATCCCCCGGCCTGGCTGGGCACCGGATGCCCGCCGCCGTAAGTCGGCAGGATCAGGACGTAGGGGTCGTCGACCTGGATATCGCCACGCAGCGGGATCCGGGTGGCGGGAACACCCAGCTTCTGGACGAAGCGGTGGGTGTTCTCCGACACGCTGGAGAAATAGACCAGATGGGCCATGCCCGGCTCCCGTACTACTTACTACTTATTAGGCAGAGACTGCGACTGCGCCCGCGAGCGCCTTGATGCGGTCCGGACGGAAACCCGACCAGTGATCGTCACCGGCCACCACCACGGGCGCCTGCAGGTAGCCGAGCGCCATCACGTAATCGCGCGCCTCGGGGACCTCGGTGATGTCCACGATGTTGTACTCGATGCCCTGCTTGTCGAGGGCCTTGTACGTCGCGTTGCACTGTACGCAGGCGGGCTTGGTGTAGACGGTGATGCTCATGCGTAGCTCCTCAGCGAATCGATCATAGACATCTCAACAAAGTTTTCAGCAGTCCAGCACCCGGGAAAATTCCACGCCGCCCGTGGTGGCTGAGCGCCGGGATAAGCCAGAAGATCTGGCGAAAATCCGGGCCGGGCGGCCCGGAGTGGTTCCCGGCCTTTCGGTGTTCCAGACACTACACCTAGTGTCCGACAATCGGAACCCATACAAGATGTTCTGAACAACATTCGTGAAATTCCCTGGTCGTGAGACCTGACACCCCTGAAATTCCGGCGTGTCGTAACCATGGCGTGTCCAGGCCTTCGGAGATGGCTGGAACATATGTGGTGTCTACCACCGGGCACCGACACCGGCTAGCAGATCGACTACCGCCGGGCAAACCTTTTCGCCTGGCGAGTCTGTGGAAACTGTGGAGTTCTGTGGACGAATCTGGGGACAGATCCCGATCTAGCGGAAGAGTCCCACGTCGGCGACGGAGTCATCCGCAGAAGTGGTACCCGGGTACCCGGTCTGATCGGACGCCGACATGTTCGCCGGACCGGAGCATCCCGGCCATGTTCCGCAGCGTCAGGACCCGGCGTCCGCGCACCCTAAGCTGCCACGCATGGAACTGAGCCGGATCACCGCGCGATGACGTCGTCCCCTGCGCAGCAGCACATCAGCCCCCGCAGAGTGTTCATGGCCAGCGCAGTCGGGTCGGCCATCGAGTTCTACGACTTCTATATCTACGGAACGGCGGCCGCGCTCGTCTTCCCCGCGGTGTTCTTCCCGAATCTCAGCCATTCTCTGGCGCTCTTCGCCTCCATCGCCACCTTCAGCACCGCGTTTCTGGCACGCCCACTCGGTGCCGCGCTGTTCGGTCACTACGGAGATCGCTTCAGCCGTAAGGGCACCCTGGTGGTCACGCTGATCACCATGGGGCTCGCCACCATGGCGGTCGGTCTGGTTCCCGGCGCCGCCTCCATCGGGGCCGCCGCACCCACGGCCATCGTCTTGCTGCGCCTCGCGCAGGGCCTCGCGGTCGGCGGCGAATGGAGCGGGGCGGCGCTACTGTCCTCCGAATACTCGCCAAGCCGCGATCGTGGCCGCGCCGCGACCGCTGTGCCGATCGGCAGCTCGACAGGGCTATTGCTCAGCAGCCTGGTGTTCCTCGTCGTCAGTGTCACGGTCGGGGAAAACAGCCCCGCATTCCTGTCGTGGGGATGGCGCATACCCTTCATCGCCAGCGGGCTCTTGGTGGCAGTCGGCCTGTACATCCGGCTCCACGTCGCCGAGACACCCGAATTCGTGAACGCGAAGGCTCAAAACAAACTGGTCACATCGCCGCTGCGGCATGTGCTTACAGAGAGCCCTCGCACGCTGGCGCTCACCTGCGGGACGATGCTGATCATTTTCACGCTGTCCTTCATGACCAACACCTACTTCCCCGGATTCGCCCGATCCGAATTGCACTTCTCCCGCGCGGCCATCCTCACCGCAGGCGCGCTCGGGGCCGTGGTGCTCATGGTGTCCGCTGCGGTCGGCGGAATCCTCAGCGATCGATTTGGCCGGCGCCGGGTGATATTGACCGGCATGGGGCTGATACTTCCGTGGACGTTACTGGTCACTCCCCTGTTAAGCAGCGGACCATTCTGGGCCTACCTCGCCGCGATGGCGATCACCTATGTGCTGTTCGGCCTCGCCTTCGGGCCGATGGCGAGCTTCCTTCCGGAGTCATACCCCGTGGGCACCCGCTATAGCGGAACCGGTGTGGCGTTCAACGTGGCCGGCGTCTTCGGAGGTGCCATCCCGCCATTGATCGCCGGCCCGCTGCAGAACGCTCTGGGCGACTGGGCTGTCGGGCTGATGCTGCTGGTGATTTGTGCGATCAGCGTCGCGTCGGTCTCGGCAATGAAAGAAACCTGGGCCGGATCGAGAAGCTGAATCGTCCAAGGCCCGAAGACAAAGGCAGCCACACCCGGCACGGCACCGGGCATGACCGCCAGTGATGTCTTCGCGAATTAGTCGTTGACGGACGTCAATGCGTCCAGGGCCTTGGTCAGCTCGGCGACCGTTTCGGCGTGCTCTCGCGGGTGCTTGCCATCGAAGGCCGAGGACGGCACGGCCACCTTGATGTCATCAAGGACGTTGGCGGTCGCGATGGCGGCCACCTTCCGGGTGTCGTCAATCGCCCAGATACCGCCGTACCTTCCGGCCGACGTTCCGATCACCACGGTGGGCTTGCCCTTGAAGACGCTGCTGCCGAACGGGCGGGACAGCCAGTCGAGCGCGTTCTTCAGCGCACTGGAGACGGTGCCGTTGTTCTCCGGGCTGACCAGCAGGACCGCATCGGCATCGGCGACGGCAGCACGCAGCGACTCCACGGATGCGGGGGCGTTGTCGCCGTCAATGTCCTCGTTGTAATGCGGGAGGTCGGCGAGGCCCTCGAAGATGTTGACGCTCACACCGGCCGGTGCGCTCTCGGCGGCGGCTTCGGCGAGCTGCCGATTGAGCGATGCCTTGCGCAGGCTTCCGACAATTGCCAGCACGTTCTTCTCTGCCATGGGGAACACCTTTCATCAGAGCGGCACGTTTGTCGCACCTACATCCTGCTTCTCTGTCACGTTCTACAATACGGACTGCGGTCCGTATATTTCCCCGGCGCTAGTATCGAGGTGTTATGCCTGGTCAAGAAATACCCCTGCTTTCTGTCGACCTTGCGCAGAATCCCACCCGGGAGCGTGCCGTCGCCACCCGCAACCGGGTTCGCCTCCTGGAAGCCGCACGTCAGATCCTCGACGATGTCGGTCCGGACAACATGTCCATGGATGCCGTCGCCAATGCGGCGGGCGTCGGCAAGGGCACCCTCTTTCGCCGATTCGGCAGCCGCACCGGGCTGCTGCTGGCCCTGCTGGACCATGAAGAGCACATCGAGCAGCAGGCATTCATGTTCGGTCCACCGCCGCTGGGGCCCGATGCGCCTCCACTGACCCGGCTCATCGCGTTCGGACGAGCGCGACTCGCCTTCCTGGAACGGCACCTCGACCTCGCCCGCGCCACCACTGCCGATGCCGACGCCTGGCACAACGCACCGCCCACTCTGCTGGTCCGCGCACACATCCGGATGCTGCTGGCTCAGCTCGAATGCACCGGCGACCTCGACGCACAGACCCATGCCCTGATGTCGATCATCGATCCCGGCTACGTGCACTTCGCCACCACCACCAACGGCCAGTCGCTGGCTCAGCTCGGCGACGCGTGGCAGGACCTGGTGTGCAAGGTGTGCGCACGCTGACCCAGCGTTCTACAGTCGGGCAATGAGCACCCTTCGCGAAGAGATCCGGTCCGCCCTCGACGTCTCCCCCACGATCGATCCGGCCGCCGAGGTGTCGCGACGGGTGGGGTTCCTCAAGGACTATCTAAGGGCCAGCGGGACAGCGGGATTCGTGCTCGGCATCTCCGGTGGACAGGACAGTGCCCTGGCCGGGCGGCTCTGCCAGTTGGCGGCGCAGGAGTCACGACTGGAAGGGGTTCAGGCAGAGTTCATCGCCGTGCGCCTGCCCTACGGGGTGCAGGCCGACGAGCACGATGCCCAAGTGGCCCTGAGGTTTATCGACCCCGACCGCTCCATCGTCATCAACGTCAAAGACGCCTCTGACGCTATTTCCAACGCGGTCACCGACGCCCTGGGCGAGACGCCGTCCGACTTCGTCCGCGGCAACATCAAGGCCCGCGAACGAATGGTCGCCCAGTACGCCGTCGCCGGTCAGCACCGGCACCTCGTGGTCGGCACCGACCACGCCGCCGAGGCGGTCACGGGATTCTTCACCAAGTTCGGCGATGGCGGTGTCGACGTCACCCCGCTCACTGGACTCACCAAACGCCAAGGTGCGCAGATTCTTTCCCACCTCGGGGCGCCGGAGAGCATCTCCCACAAGGTGCCTACCGCCGACCTGGAAGATGACCGACCCGCACTGCCCGACGAGGTCGCGCTTGGCGTCACCTACGCGCAGATCGACGACTACCTGGAAGGCAAGGCAGTCACCGTCGAGGCCGCCGACCGCATCGAACGCTGGTACCTACAGACCCGGCACAAGCGCACCGTGCCGGTCACACCGTTCGACAGCTGGTGGCGCTAGGAATCTGACGGCGGCGGATTCGATCCCGCCTTCTGCAGTCCGGGCCGCAGCGCGTTCGTGAAGGCGAGATTCACAAGCCGCATCGCCACGCTGTAGGGCCACCACAACGTGCGCTTGAACAGATACAGCGCGCGGATATCGATCCCGGTGTAGACGAGGTAGCGGTTGTGGCGGACACCCTGCAGGATCCGTTCGGCCACCTTCTCCGGTGAGGTGGCATGCCCCACGAATCGGTTCACCCATTTACTGACGTCGGGGTTGTCCCGGTCCACTCCGGCGATGTCGACGGTGCGTACCAGCGGGGTGTTGACCGCCCCGGGTACAACCACCGTGACGCCGATCTTGTACCGAGCCAGATCGAAGCGCAGCACCTCCGAGACGCCCCGCAGCCCATACTTGCTGGCGCTGTAGGCGGCATGCCATGGCAAGGCCACCAGCCCGGCCGCCGACGACACGTTCACGATCTGGCCGCCGTTACGGGCCTTGATCATCGCGGGGACGAAGCTTTCGATGACGTGGATGGGTCCCATCAGGTTGATATCGACCACCGAGCGCCACTGCTGATGCGACAGCCGATCCACCGATCCCCACACCGAAATGCCCGCGATGTTGAGCAGGACATCCATGCTCGGGTGGGTCGCCAGGATATCGGCCGCGAAGGCGGACACCGCGTCATAGTCGGAGATATCGAGCGCCCGGTAGGCGCTGACCTTCCCTCCGGCGGCTTTGATCTCCTCGACGACAGACTCCAGTCCGTCGGCGGCGCGATCGGTCAAAAACAGCTCGGCGCCCTCGCGCCCCAGACGCAGCGCGGTGGCCCGTCCGATCCCGCTGGCGGCCCCAGTGACGAAGCATCGCTTACCGGTGAATTCATAGGCCATTACTGAACCGTACCGGCCGTCAATCCTGAATTTCTGCGCGGTCCAATAGCAAACGGTACCTTCGAATGATGACGATTGATAGCACGCAATCTCGCCGTAGTTGGTTACCTTGGGCAACTACAATTGCAGTAGTGCTGATGGCCACGACGGCCTGCGCGGGAGGCTCGCACCCCCGGTCTGAAGCGCCCCAGGAAGGCGGCTACCCCGCCACCGCGGCGCCCACCTACACACAACTCCCGGCGGCCCCGCTTCGCGACTCGATGCAACAGGCCCCGCAGCACGGACCGCCGATCGAGGCCAAACGAGACATCGTCAAGACCGGAACCATGACCATCACCGTCTCCAGCCCGTCCGAGGCTGCCGACAAAGCGGCCGGCCTCGCCGAATCCGCCAATGGCCGGGTGGAGAGCCGTTCGGAGGACGCCGGATCGGGGGCCGCCCGCGCACGCACCTCAATCGTGCTGCGCATCCCCGCCGCCAAACTCGACGGTGTTCTTCGTGAACTCAAGGAGCTGGGCAAGGTTAAGTCCGCTGACACCAAGAGCGATGACGTGACCGCCCAACGGGTCGACCTGGATGCCAGAATCACTGCCCTGCAAACCTCCGTCGACAGGCTGCTGGTCATCATGCGGGACTCCAAAGACACCGAAGCCCTGATCCAGGCCGAGACCGAATTGTCCAAGCGTCAGGCCGACCTCGACAGCCTGCGCGCGCAGCGCAACCAACTCGGGGAGCAAGTCGCCTACAGCTCGGTCACCGTGACATTCGTGGCCGAAGAAGTCGGCCTCCCGCCGACACCGCCCAAATATCAGGGGTTCTTCGGACAGATCGAGCGCGGCTGGGACGGGCTCGTATCGGCGGGTAACAGTGTGCTGCTGCTCTTCGGACTACTCCTGCCCTGGCTCGGCGCGCTTACGGTCCTGGGCGCAATCGGTTACGGCGTTCGCCGCACGGTATTGCGGCGCCGATCAGAGACGGCACAGTTAGCGCCCCAAAAGGCTGACACGCCATAGGGTCTCGATAACCCCGAGCGCCCGCGCGGGGTCTACGTTGCGGCCGACGAACGAGCTGTCGCCCGACACAGTCGACGCGGTCAGTGCCACCAGCGATCGCACCAATGCGGGCAGGTCATCCGAGATTGGCTGGGCACCACGCTCATTCACCTCGATCTCGGCGATCTTGATGATCTTCTCGATGACGACATCGGTGAGATCATCGAGCAGACCGGCGATCGTCGGATCGGTGATCCGCGCCTCCTGACACGCCTTCATCAACGGGTCGTTATGCGCGAAGGACGCGGCGGCGCTGCCCACCATGCGGTTGGCGAACTGTTCGGGCGTCTCCTTCTCACCACGCGGCGCGAAGTAGTCGGTGAGCTCGTCGAGTTCAGCGAACGCATCGCCCACCATCTGCGCCAGCACTGAGTACTTGCTGTCGAAGTAGAAGTAGAACCCGGACCGGCCGACCCCGGCCCGCTCACTGATGGCGCTGACCGAAAGGTCGGCAAAGCTGTGGTTTTCCGCGATGAGCTCGGCGACAGCCGTCATGATCGCGTCCCGCTGGCGATCGCCACGGGTCTGCGTGCCACTACGCGCTGGACTGACCACCTGCACAGTTTGCACTGAAATACCGTATGAACAGAACTTGACACCCGTCAAGTCCTGTGGCGAAGATGATCTGGAGCACACCGATGTGCTCGTCGCGAGCGAAGGAGCCACGCCCCATGGCGACGATCAGCAGCACCGATTACCTCATCGACCAGGCCAAACGACGTCTTCCCACCATGAACACCCTTCCGGGGATGGCATACGTCGAGAATTACCTCAACAATCGGGACTGGCCACTGAGCGAGCTGGCTCCGCCACCACCCGGAAGCGGCCTGAAGCCGGTGATGGGCGACCAGGGCTTGCCGATGCTCGGGCACATGATCGAGATGTTCCGCGGCGGCATCGACTGGGTACTCAACATGTACCAGGAGCGCGGCCCGGTCAGCTGGTCACAGACGCCCATCGGCAAGATCGTCGCAGCGCTGGGTCCCGACGCCACCCAGGCGGTGTTCAGCAATGCGAACAAAGACTTCTCCCAGCAAGGCTGGGTTCCGGTCATCGGACCATTCTTCAGCCGCGGACTGATGCTCCTGGACTTCCAGGAACACCGCGAACACCGACTGATCATGCAGCAGGCATTTCTGCGCAGCCGTCTGGCCGGCTATGTGGAACAGATCGACTCAGTCGCGAACGAGATCGTCGCCCAGTGGCCAACCAACGACAGCAGGTTCCTGTTCTACCCGGCCATCAAGGAACTCACCCTCGACGTCGCGTCGGTGGTCTTCATGGGCAACGAGCCACATTCACAACACGAGCGGCTCGAGAAGGTCAACAAAGCGTTTGTAGCGACCACCCGCGCCGGCGGCGCCATCTTCCGCTTCGGTCTGCCCCCGTTCAAATGGTGGCAGGGGTTGCAGGGACGCAAGCTGCTCGAGGAGTACTTTGCCGAGCGGGTCAGCATTGCGCGCCAAAAAGACTCGGGCGCAGACATGTTGACGGCGCTGTGCCACGCCGAGACCGACGAGGGCGACGCCTTCACGGACACCGACATCGTCAACCACATGATCTTCCTGATGATGGCCGCGCACGACACCACGACGTCGACGACCACCACAATGGCTTACTACCTGGCCGCGAATCCCGAATGGCAAGAACGGGTTCGGGAAGAGTCGGACCGACTCGGCGACGGTCCGCTGGACATCGACTCGCTGGAGAAGCTGGAGAGCCTCGACCTGGTGATGAACGAGGCGCTGCGCCTTGTGACGCCGCTGCCGTTCAACATCCGGTCCGCGGTGCGCGATACCGACCTACTCGGGTTCCACATCCCGGCCGGGACCATGATCAACATCTGGCCGGGCATGAACCACCGGCTCCCCGAGCTGTGGACCGATCCGGACAAGTTCGACCCCGACCGTTTCGCCGAACCGCGCAACGAGCACAAACGGCACCGGTACGCGTTCTCACCGTTCGGCGGGGGTGCGCACAAGTGCATCGGCATGGTGTTCGGCCAGCTGGAGATCAAGGCCGTCATGCACCGGCTGTTACGCCGCTACCGGTTTGAGCTGGCCCATCCCAACTACGAAGCCAAGTGGGACTACGCCGGTATGCCGCTGCCGATCGACGGCATGCCCATCGTCCTGCGCCCCTTGCACTAACCCGACGGGGCGTCAGCAGGCCAGACGATTGGCACAGGCGGTGACCGCCCTGAGCGATGACGCGATGGCATCATGCGCGCGTCCCATTGCCCAGGCGGTGCTGGCTCCGTTGGTGCCACGCACAAAGGTAAAAGTCTGATCGCCGTCGTGCAGCTGGTGGAAGCTGAGCGTCTCCATCCGTATCCCGCGCTCGGACAGCATGGCGGTCAGGGCCGCCATGGGCCCGCACGCCGCGGCCGTCGACGATTCGATGCACTCACCGATCGCGAGCGTCGCCTGGTAAATGCCGTCTGCTTCCGACCATTGGCCTAGCCGCAATGAACCTCCACTGCGCTCATAGGTCTGACAGAACGAGGCCCAGGACATCTCGCCGGCCTCTTCACGCAGGCCGCGCGGCAGTGGGACGCCGAAGCGGTCCAGGAACGGATCGTGAGCCGTTGACGGATCGGAAATTGTTGTTGAGGAGTGCATGTGTCCGGTCTTTCATCCGAAAGGGAAAGTGACCGACAGGTAGTAGCTTCGACCCACAGCGAGGGGTCGGTCTGGATCAGACCCCGCTGCGGGTTGCTACTACGAGTTGACCGGAGAAGTACAGCACGAGAAGCAACAGTAGACGTGGCGTCTGATTAGCGCAAATACTTTCCCAGGACCAGCATCGACCGTTCCGGATCGGGGTCCGGCGGATCGTCGACGAGGGCATGCAGGCGTTCGGTGATGGTGTCACCGTCCAGGTGCGTGCCGATGAGCACCAAACTCGCCCCCGACGAGAACTCCGTGCGCCTGGGCGCCCTGGCCATCTTCTCGATGCTGATGTGATCGCCCACGGTGTGCACGGCGAGGGTCTTGTCGCCGAGCCGCACCACACCCTTGATGCGATACACACCGGCGGGCTGACTGTCGAGGAACTCGATGAGGCGCCGCGGATGTAAAGACCGCTCGGTGGCGAACTCCACCGTCTCGTAGTGATGGTGGGCGTGCTCATGGTGGCTGTGGTCCTCGCGAATGAGGTCCTCCAGCGAGAGCTGACCGATCGGCTCCGGGCGGTCCTTCTTGTCGAACAGCAGTCGGGGATCGACGTCCGCGCCGGTGGTCTCCACGATCGACGCACGCAGGTTGCGTTCCTTGACGACGGCACGCAGGTGGGTGCGCTCCGCGGCATCGGCCAGGTCAATCTTGTTGAGGACCACCAGATCCGCCAGCGACAGGTGCTGCACGATCTCCGGGTGCCGGGCCACGACATCCTCGTATTGCGCGGTGTCGACCACGGTGACCAGCCCCCCGTAGCCGATCCGGTGGTCGTCGGCCGCCGCCGCGAGCACCATGCGCACCAAGGGCAACGGTTCGGCCAGTCCGCTCGCCTCGATGACGATGGCGTCGATATCGCGGCCCGCGAGAGTGGTCAGCATGCCGCCCAATTCGTCATCATCAGCGGCACAGCACAGACATCCGTTGGACATCGTCATGGTGGAGTCGACCTGACCGGCGACCAGCATGGCATCGATATTGATGGCACCGAAGTCGTTGACCACCACGCCGATTCGCACACCCAACGTGTTACGCAACAGGTTGTTCAGCAGTGTCGTCTTACCGGCGCCCAGAAATCCGGAGACGATGGTGACCGGGATCAAGCTGCGTTCTCGACACTTCTCCGCACACCATCAGTGTAGGCAAGAAGGCCGACCAGGTACCGGTCGAGCGGGAATGCCCCTACTACCGTCGGAGTTATCGGTCGTGGACTCACGAGAGGAACACCATGCCGCAGAAAGTCGTTATCGCCGGTGGCCACGGACAGATTGCCGCGCACCTAATCCGCTTACTGGCGAAGCGCGGCGACACCGCAGTCGCGCTGATCCGCAATCCCGACCATGCCGCCGACATCCGGGCGTGGGGTGGGGATCCGCTGCTCCTCGACCTGGAATCGGCCGACGTGAGCACAGTCGCCGATGCGCTGGCCGGAGCGGACGCCGCCGTCTTCGCCGCCGGAGCCGGACCGGGCAGCGGGGCGGCGCGCAAGGACACCGTGGACCGTGCCGCCGCCGTGCTGCTCGCCGATGCCGCGGAGCGCGCACGGGTACGCCGCTTCATTCAGATCAGCGCTTTTGGCGCTGGTGAGCCCGCGCCCACCGAGGGTGACAAGTCATGGATCGCCTATGTGATCGCGAAGACGGCCGCCGAGGAAGACCTGCGCGTCCGCAGCGCCCTGGACTGGACCATCCTGCGCCCCGGCCTGCTCACCGATGAGAGCCCCACTGGATCAGTTACATTGTCGGCCAGCGCGATCGAGCGTGGATCCGTTCCCCGCGCCGATGTCGCGGCTGTGGTGGCCGAACTGCTGACCGCGCCGAACGCGGTGCACGACATCCTCTTCCTCACCGAGGGCGCTACCCCGATCACCAGTGCGGTAGCGGCGCTCTAGAGCAGAGAGAAGAGGCGATCGAGCGCCCGCAGCTGATCGTCGAATGGCGTGTCGAGCTTGACTAGCAGAGTCGAGATGCCCGCGGCACGATAGCGTTCCAGCCGCTCGCCAATCATCTCGTCGGTGCCCACGAGGTTCGTGAGACGACCCAGATCGTCGGGGACGGCATCGCGGGCTGCATCGCGATCGCCCGCGCGCCAGAGTGATTCGACCGCACGAACACCCTCTCCGTATCCCAGCCGAGTGAATGCCTCGTTGTAGAAGTTTCGCCCGGAAGCCCCCATCGCGCCGATGGTGAATGCATAGCCGGCGGCGTGACGCCTGACCGCGGCAGCAGCATCGCTGGCGGTATCAGCGAACTCAAGAGCAACCGGCGCCACCAGATCGATATCGCCCAGCTGCCGCCCGGCCGACACCGCCGCGTCACGGATGGGGCCAAGAAATACCTCGGCGAGTTCCGGGATGAAGGAGTTACCGAGCCAGCCGTCGGCAAGCTCACCGGTGAGCGCCAGGTTCGCCGGACCCATGGCTGCGATGTACACGGGCACATTCTGCGATGCCACCAAGGGCCGCAAGGGTTTTCCAGCGCTCCCCGGTAACGGCAGCGTGTACACCTGTCCCTCATACTGAAGGCGCTCCCCCCGCGCCACCATCCGCACAATGTCGATGGTCTCCCGGGTGGTCTGGACCGGCTTGGCGAAGCGCACACCATGCCAACCCTCCATCACCTGCGGTCCGGAGGCGCCCACGCCCAGGAGGAAGCGACCACCGGAAAGCTGTTGAATGCTCAGCGCCGAGGTCGCCAGCATCGCCGGCGAGCGCGACCCGAGCTGGACCACGAAGGTGCCCAGCCCAATGGTCTCGGTGCGGGCCGCCAGATAGGCAAGCCCCGTCAGGGCGTCATATCCCCACACCTCGGGCACCCACAGCGAGGCGACACCCAACTGCTCCGCGCTCCGGGCAAAGTCGGCGGCGCCCGGCAGTCGCGGCTCGATCGTCACACCAATACGCATCCGGTCCTCCATCACATAAGTAAGATCAGCCTATGCGATACCGGGACTGCCCCACTATCGAAGTGTCACAACGGATGTCGGGGACCGTAGCGGAGGCGTGGGCACTCGTCACCGATATCGCCTTCCCCACCTACTGCACGGGCGAGCTCATCAATGTCCAGTGGCTCGATGATGCCGACCAGGTTGCGGTCGGTGCACGGTTCAAGGGCACCAACGGTGGCGATGGCAGCGAATGGGAAACCATCTCGGTGATCACCGAAGTGGAGCCCGAGTCTCGCTGGGTGTGGAACGTGCTCTCCGACGGCGGCACGTATGCGGCGAGTTGGGGTTTCGAGGTCGAGCCGGCAAGCGACGGAATCATCGTCCGGCAGTGGGGACGCCTCGGTCCAGGCCCTTCGGGACTGACGCCCGCCATCGAGGCGATGCCCGACAAGGAAGCACGCATCGTGTCACGCCGCTTGCAGGACTGGCGGGTGGGAATGGAGGCCAACCTCCAGGAGATCGCCGAACGCTTGTCGCGTTAGCCCGTCATATCGTCGGGCTCTGCCCAGCCGATCAGCTCGTCTCGGGCACGGGCCACACGAGAGCGGATGGTGCCGATCGCACAGCCGCACACGTCGGCGGTTTCGGCATAGGACAGACCGACAACCTGAGTCAGCACCAATGCCTCACGTCGGTCATCGTCGAGCGCGGCGAGAAGTGCCTTGAGCTCCACCAACTCCTCGAACCGGTGCGTCGGGCGGCGCAGCGAGGCCTCTTCCAGATCGGCTCCATGCGCAATTCGCGGCCGCGACTTCAGGTGGCGAATATGGTCGGCGACCACCCGGCGCGCAATCGACAGCAGCCAGGTGCGCACTGTCGAGCGTCCGGCGAAGCGCGGGAGTGCGCCGAGTGCCCTCAGGTAGGTCTCCTGAGTGAGATCGTCCGCGACACCGGTATCGGCCAGGTAGGCGACAAATCGCCATACATCGGCCTGGGTCGCTTTGACCAGAGATTCGAGTGCGGATTGGTCGCCACGACCGGCGGACAGCGCAAGTTCAAGCAGCTGATCGTCGTCGGTGCCGGTGGCCACGAGTCCTACTCTATGTCGTAGACGTTCGGAGGTGAACAGCGGGAACTCTTTAACCGGTTCATCCGACCAATATCCCGTGACATATACCGAGGATCGGCCCGAGGCCCGCGAGTCCCAGCCCGACACCGCGTGGGCGCGATTCGCACCGATCGTACTGCGTCTGCACTTCTATGCGGGGCTCCTCGTTGGGCCATTCCTTCTGGTCGCAGCGCTCACTGGGCTCGCCTATGCGCTGGTAGGGCAGGTCGACGCCGCCGTGTACCGCCATGAACTCAAAGTCGATTCGGTGGGGTCCCAGCAGCTGCCACTCTCACAACAGGTGGCGGCAGCCACCGCGGCACAACCGGCAGGGACGGTGACGTCCATCCGGCCGCCAGCACGCCCCGATGACTCCACGCGGATCGTCTTCGCCACCGAGGACGTGCCTGCGGACTACTCACGCACCGTGTTCGTCGACCCGTACAACGGCCAGATCCGGGGGACGTTGACCACCTATGGCGAGTGGTTGCCGGTGCGTGCCTGGTTCGACGAACTTCACCGGAACCTGCATCTGGGCGCGTTCGGGCGCAACTACAGCGAGCTCGCCGCCAGCTGGTTGTGGGTGGTGGCCCTCGGCGGCCTGTTCCTGTGGATCGGCTATCGCCGCCGCACCGCACGGCTGAGCAGGGTCGCACTCCCCGACCGCGATGCCACCCCACGCCGACGCAGATTGACCTGGCACGGCGCCGTGGGAGTCTGGATAATCGTTGGGCTGCTGGCGCTTTCGGTAACAGGGCTCACCTGGTCGCGGTACGCCGGCACCAATATCGGCAACATCACCCAGGCCATCCGGCCGGCGCTGTCCACCGAACTCGATCCGGCGGCCGCCAAGCCCATGACCGGGCATGAACATCATGGCGCCGCCCCGATGTCGATAGGAACGCCGCTGGCTGGCGCCGACAAGGTGCTGCAGACGGTGCACGAGGCCGGGCTGCGCGGCCCGCTGTGGATGACACCACCGCCGGAGCCCAATACGGCCTGGCTGGTAGCCGAGCGCAAGCGCGATCTCCCCACGCAGCTGGACACCATCACGGTGAACCCCTCGAACGGACAGATCACCGGGCGAAGTAACTTCTCCGACTGGTCACTGCTGCAGAAATCGACCGAATGGGCGATCGACGGCCATATGGGCATCCTGTTCGGCATCCCGAATCAGATCCTCGTGGCGCTCATCGTCATTGGGCTAATCACCGTCATTACCCGCGGCTACCTGATGTGGTGGCGCAGACGCCCGACCAGAAGCGGGCGCCTGCCGGTGCCGCCGAAGCGGGGTGGCCTGCTCGCGCTCAAGCCCCTCGAGCTGGTGGCCCTTGCCCTGCTGGTGATCGCCATCGGTTGGTTCACACCGCTGCTGGGAATCTCACTGGCGGCGTTCCTCGCCATCGACCTCGTGTGGGGATTCGTGGCCGGCCGTCACGCCGGAGCCTCAGGCGGCTGAGTTGTCGGTGGAGCGCAGATGCCGCTCCCCGGCAGCCACTTCATCCAGGAACACCGCGCGATGCTGATTGGGCGGTGTACGACCCGCGCGGTAATCGCGCAGGACCAGCAGCGCGAAGATCAATCCGAGTAGCACCGGCGAGTGACTGACGATCCGGGCCAGCGTGACCTGGTCATTGACGGCGTCATTGATGACGTATCCGGTGAGTACGAGCGCGAATGCGCCCAGCACCGTTGCCATTCCGGCCGCGGCGGCGGGACGGACACCGGCGATCACCATGGCCACACCGAGCGCCACCACCCAGGCGGTTGATTCGTTCATGAGGTGAGCTCCGGTCATCGCACCGTGGTGATGCGAAGACACCATCCCGAAGTCGATTCCGGCGACCTGCATACCGGCCACTCCCAGTTGGAGCAACCCGATGAGCACCAAAGCGCACCGGTTGATGTTGTGACGGGCCCAGTGTGCGTAACGGGCCGTGCGGGTCAGGGGTTCGACAGCAGCGGCAGCCAGAATCTGCCCGGTCAGGTCGTGAGTCGGAGCCGAACGCGCGTAGGCGAACTGACGTTCCAGCCCGCGCGCCAGCCCCAGCCATTCCCGGCAGGACGCGCAGGAGAGCACATGCTCATCCAGACGCTTGCGCGCAACGCTTGCCTGCTCACCGTCGACCCACGCCGACAGCTGCTCGCGCACTTCCTGACAGTTCACCCCTCCATCGTCGCCTATCGCGTGACGTTGGGTGTAAAGACCCCCTGATCTGCCGGTGCCTAAAACGCCGCGAGCAGCTGATTCGAATCGGCAACCGCACCGAACACCCCGCCCTGCATGGTCACCATCTTGAGCGCGGCCACGTGATTTCCGGGATCGGTCGCGCCGGTGCAGTCCGACAGGATGAGGCATTCGAAACCGCGATCGTTGGCCTCGCGCATGGTGGTGTGCACGCACACATCTGTCGTGATGCCCGTCAGCACGATGTATCGAATGCCGCGGGTGCGTAACACCAAATCGAGGTCGGTCGCATAGAACGCCCCCTTGCCGGGTTTGTCGATGACGGGCTCACCCGGCAGCGGGGCGACCTCCGGCACGATCTGCCACCCCGGCTCCCCCTGCACCAGGATTCGTCCGCAGGGGCCCGCCACACCGATCTCCGCGCCGATCCGGGCCGAGCGCCACCGCTTGTTCGCTGGAAGGTCGGACAGGTCCGGCCGATGACCCTCACGGGTATGGATGACGGTCATGCCGGCCGCGCGCGCCGCACCGAGCACACGAGCCGTCGGCGCCAGCCCCGCCCGCGTGAGTGACAGGTCATAACCCATGGTGTCGACGTATCCGCCGGGACCGCAGAAGTCGACCTGCCAGTCGATGCACAGCACCGCGGTGTGTTCGGGGTCCACGGGACCGTCGAACGGCCACGAATACGGTTGCGCATCGACCTGTCGCGTCATACCGCCGCTCCCTGCTGAACGATGCGCCGCGCCGCGACATAGACCAGCGCAGCGGTGCCGATGCCCACGAGAGCATCTGAAAGCTGTGGCGCCCACAGGTGCGTGGCCAACGCCGACACCGCACCCGCCGCCCATGCCCCGAAGGATTCCCACCGAACGGCCGATTCGCGCACACCCATTCCGTATCGCGGCAGCACCAACTGATCGAGGATCAGCACGGTCCCGATCGGCGGGACCACAACGCCCAACAGGGTCAGCCACTGCTCGAAATGCGACCACACCCCGAGCACCGCCGACAACACCCCCACTGCGCCCAGCAGTACCGCGAGCAATCGCATCTTGTGGCCGGTGAGCTGGCTCCACCCCACCGCGCCGTTGTACAGGCAATGCGTGCACACCGATCCCAGGTTGACGAAGACGAATGCGATGGATACCGGCACCAGCCAGCCACCCGCATCGATCAGCGCACCAAGGAAGTTCCCACCGTTCGTCGCGGGGGCACGGGCGGCACCCAGCGCCACGATCACGCCGCCGATCACCATCGCGATGCTGTTGCCCAGCGGGAAAGCCGCGAACGACGCCCAAAAGCCTTGTCGCCCATTGCGTGACCATCGCGTGAAGTCCGCGGTCATGCTCCCCGAATCGATGAAACAGGCGACCACCAACGTCACCGCGGCTCCCATGCTCATCGCGGTCGCGCCCGCTGCCCCGCCGTACCCAAAGGCGTCTGATAGCGTCGAATTCCGCAGGGCCAGAACAATTGCCACTCCGCCGAGCAGCAGATACAACGGAGCAGCGACGAGACCGATCAGCGATAGCGCCCGGATACCGACCAGCGTCACCGCCACATAGCCGATACCCGCAGCAAGAGCAGTCCACCGCGCGTCCCATCCGGCGCTGCCTGCCAACACCGAGCCGGTGAGACCCGTCTGAAACGCGAACCAGCCGAGCACCACGGTTGCCAGGAACGCACAGACCACGCGGTATCCGCGTCGCCCGAACGTCCCGATCGCGGTGAGCGCGAAGTTCTTTCCGGTCTTGCCGGCCAGGTAGCTCAAGGCGCCCACGTAGCCGGTCAGCACCGCGTTCCCCAATGCGATCGCCAACATGCCGCGCCAGAATCCCACCGAGTAGACGATCAGACCGCCGAACACCGCGCAGGTCAGGATCATCGGGAATCCGAGCCACACCGCGGCGACAGAGGTCAGACTTCGTCGCGAATGGGGTGGAACAGGCTCGTTCTCATACTCGGCGGCCCCGGATTCGGGCGCATCTACGGGGATTACGCCGACATCTGCTGAGGCAGCGACTTCTGTGGACATCGACGCACAGGATGCTCACGCAATGTTGCCTACGCAGTCCGTCCCGGTTACGCGCGCGTGACGACGCACCGCGCGCGTGGATGCCTCCAGATCTCTGCGGGCACAGGTCTATACGTGCGCTCCCCAGCCGAACACCCGTGAGGTCAGCAGAACGAGGCCCAGTGACACCGCCGCTACCACAACCAAACCGATCACCGCGACCACCAGAGGACGCCAGCCGCTGCGGGCGATCTCCCGGAAGTTGGTGTTCAGTCCGACTCCGGCGAAGGTCAGCAGAAACGCCCACTTGGACACGTTGACCAGGTTGTTGACCTGCCCCTTGGTCAGCCATCCAAGGGTGACGACGGTGGACACCGCCAGGAACCCGAGAACGAACTTGGGGAACTTGTCCCATACGAAGGCCGCCTTGGCCTTGATCCCGGGTGCGAGGGTCTCGGCCTCACCGCGGGCCGCCCAGTACAACGCGAACCCGAGCACCACGAAGCCAATGAGCGCGTTGCGCGTGGACTTGACGACTGTCGCAATGTCACCGGCGTGCTCGGAGTACAGGCGCCCGGTCGCCACCGTCTCTGCGGTGTTGTCGACGGCCAAGCCCGCCCAAAGGCCGAACTCGTAGTCGGTGAGTCCGAGCCCGTGGCCGATCGCCGGAAGGGTGAACAGCGCCACCGCACCCAGCGCGAGGATGGACGCGATGGCATAGCTGACATCCGAATTGCGCGCACGGATAGCGCCCTTGGCCGCGATGATGGCCGACACCCCGCAGATCGAGGTACCGATCGCCAGTAGCGAACCCAGCTTTCCGCTCAGACCAAACCACTTGGCCGCCAACAGAATGATGGTGCCCGCCACCGTCATGTCGATCAGGATCTGCACCAGGCTGGTGCCGCCCAGCTTGAGGACATCCCCCAGCACGAAGCGCGCGCCCAGCGCGACGATGCCGATCTTGAGCCAGAACTCGTATGTCTGCACGCCCGGCCGGAAGATGCGGTGCAACCCGATGGTGTTGGTGATCAACAGACCGATCACGATGGCCCACAACACATATTCGATGTCGGGGACGGTCCAGTGCTGCGCCTTGGCGAGGTCCTTCCACCAAATCTGCGCGTACTTGCCCAGCAAGCCCACACCGATGAGCAGCAAGATGCCCGGAACGTAGTCCAGTGGCCGCGTAGAGGTGAAGCTCGCTTCGGGGTTTTCGTACGCCTCGTCGGCGTTCTGCGTCTCGGTCTTTGACGTCATCGGGTCACCACGGAATCGTGGGCAGCACATTGGCCACCGCGAGTAGGGCGATCACACCGGCGATGATGGTTGCCCACCAGTCGACGCCGATGCGCGCGATGAGGGAGGTTGTGGGCTGACCCTCGGTAGGTGCCGGGGCGCCGGACTGTTCGTCGGTCACGGACCAGAATCTTCGTGGCGTGCCACCAGGCTCACAAGACATCCGCTCGTATTGAATCGAGGCGGGGCCCGGGATCGAACTTGACACCCGTCAAGTACAGTCGACGGCGCCCGCAGACAACGCCGTCGGAAGGTCTTCGTCCGTGTACCCAGGTGCCCACGCCGCCCAGTTCCCCGACAAGCCCGCCGTCATCATGGCAGGCTCCGGAGCCACTCTCACCTACGGACAATTGGACGAGCAATCCAGGCGGCTGGCCCGGTACTGGTATGACACCGGACTGCGCAAGGGCGATCATGTGGCATTGCTCAGCGACAACGTCCCCGAGGTGTTCGTTGTGTACTGGGCCGCATTGCGTTCGGGCCTCTACATCACGTCGGTCAATCACCATCTGGCCCCCGCAGAGGTCAGCTACATCGTCAACGACTCAGGTTCAACAGCACTCGTGGTCGCCGCCGGTGTGCGCGAACAGGCCGTGGCAATTCTCGACGATATTCCGGCGGTCACGCAGCGTCTCGCGTTCGGCGGCGAGGTACCCGGGTACGGCTCATACGAGGACGCCCTGGCCGGCGCCGCCGACGAACCACTGCCCTCGCAGCCCGCGGGATCGGACATGCTGTATTCCTCGGGAACCACCGGACGCCCCAAAGGCATCAAGGTTCCCCTCATGGATCGGCAGGTCGACGAACCAAATCCGTTCGCGATGCTCTTCGCTCATCTCTACGGATTCGACGCCGACACCGTGTACCTGTCGCCGGCACCGATCTATCACGCCGCACCCTTGCGGTTCTGCGGCTTTGTGCAGTCGATGGGCGGCACCGCCGTGGTGATGGAACGCTTCGATGCCGATGACGCCTTGGCGGCCATCGAGAAGTACCGGATCACCCACAGCCAATGGGTACCCACAATGTTCGTGCGAATGCTGAAGCTGCCCAAGGAAACCCGGCTGCGGCACGATACTTCGTCTTTGAAGGTCGCGATCCATGCCGCCGCGCCATGCCCGGTCCAGGTGAAGCATTCGATGATCGACTGGTGGGGGCCGATCCTCTACGAGTACTACTCCTCGACCGAAGGCAACGGCGTCACATTCATCGACTGCGAGAACTGGCTCAAGCGACCGGGCTCTGTCGGCAGCCCGGCGCTGGGCGTGCTGCACATCTGCGATGAGGAAGGTACAGAGCTGCAAACCGGCGAGGCCGGGCTGGTGTACTTCGAACGCGAGGAACGACCCTTCGCCTATCATAATGACGACGAAAAGACCCGCAGTGCTTGCCATCCCGAACACGATACCTGGACGACGACGGGCGATATCGGATACGTCGACGACGACGGATTCCTCTTTCTGACCGACCGCAAGGCATTCATGATCATCTCCGGCGGCGTCAACATCTACCCCCAGGAGATCGAGAACTCCCTGGCACTACACCCCCAGGTGTTGGACGTTGCGGTGATCGGAGTGCCCGATTCCGAGATGGGCGAGGCGGTCAAGGCCGTGGTGCAGCCCGCCGACCCCTCGGCCGACCAGGACACGCTGGCCGCCGAGCTGACGGAATTCCTGCGCGAACGCATTGCCCGATACAAAGTTCCCCGCAGCTTTGACTTCACCGACACCCTTCCGCGTACCCCCACCGGTAAGCTCGCCAAAGGACTTTTGCGCCAGAAGTATTGGGAAGGGGCTCGATGAGAACGGTGGCCGCGATCTGCATTGCCGGGGGGCTGCTCGCAGGGTGTTCGACACCCGCCACCCCAGAAGGGCCGTCAAGCCCATCGAGTGCAACCGTTCCGGTGATTCAACCGGGCGTCATGCCCCAGCTCGTCGGCTTGCAGTGGACCGACGTGAAGCCGGTTCTGCGCAAGCTGGGTCGAGTGAGCGTCACGACCAAAGAGGTCCCCGTGGATGATTCCCAACAGAAATCCCGGATCGTCGCGCAAGATCCCGCCGCTGGTGCACATCTTGAACCGGGCGCGAAGATCACGCTGACTTTCGGAATCTAAAGTCCAGCAACACTATTCAAAACGCTCACGGGTCGATCCCGTCTTGAGTGAACGTGCGGTCCGACACACGCGCCAATGAGGCCCGTGTTCCTCCCGTGCCGCATCGTGACGTCGAGTTCGCGCCACCCTCTTCCGCATCTGTGTCCTTGACACGGCAGCACACCCATTGCAATGCTCACGATATTCACATACCGTCAGCATCTGAATACACCGAGTTCACTCACCGAGGAGGATCATGGCCACATATCCAGATCGCCCCATCGCCGGTTCCCGGATCGTCATCACCGGTGCCACCAACGGGATCGGGAAGGAAATTGCCCGTGCGCTGGTGCGGCGCGGGGCGCTACTCACGCTGGTGGCGCGCGACCCCGTCAAGGCAGCCGACACGATCCGGGAGCTGGCGGCCGAGAACGGGGCGATCACCGCACCGGAGTACATCCAGGCAGACCTCGCCGACCTGGACTCGGTGCGGGCAGCGGCCCGCGAGATCGCCGCGACACACCCCCGGATCGACACCCTGGTGAACAACGCCGGCATCCATTCCCTGTCGAGCAAGCCCAGCGTGGACGGCTTTGATCTGATGACGGCGACCAACCACCTCGGACCATTTCTGCTGACCAACCTGTTGTTGGAGCCGATCATCGCCGCGGATCACGCGCGCATCGTCATCACCGCATCCGAGGCACACCGATCATGGCCGCGCATCAACTTGGACCGATTCGCAGAACCGCGCTCCTACAACGCCATTGGCTCCGAGGTCCGGTACGGACAGTCCAAGTTGATGAACATCCTGTTCACCCAGGAACTCGCGCGGCGGCTGGAGGGCAGCGGGGTGACGGTCAACTGCTTCTGCCCGGGCATGGTCTCGACTGGACTGGTTCGGGACAGCCGCATCCTCACCGCTGCGGCGGGCCTGGCCGCACGCACACCGTTCGTGCGGCGCCCCGACCAGGGAGCCCGGATGGGGATTCGGCTGGTGCTCGATGACAACCTCGCGACAATCAGCGGGCAGTTCTTCACGTCGACCCCGGGCCTGGGCGTACTGCCCGCCGTCCGGATCCGCTCCAACCAGCACGCACAAGAGGAACTCTGGCAGCGGTCACGCGAGTTGGTGAACCTGTAGCACCGTGTCTGCGCGGCCGCCATCGCCGATGTCAGGTACAGAGAAGGCATGCGACTGTGGTCTCTACATCCGTGCAATCTCGATGCCAAGGGGCTGGTCGCGTGCTGGCGGGAAACGCTCTTGGCGCAGAAGGTTCTGCAGGGAGGCACCCGCGGATACCGCAACCACCCGCAGCTGGACCGGTTCGCATCGTTGGCACAGCCAGTTGCCGCCATTGGCGTCTACCTGGTCGGCCTCGCCAATGAGGCCGACCAACGCGGATATCGGTTCAACCGTGGGCTCATCGGTTTTCCTGCGGCCGCGTTCGAACCGTTGATCGACGTTCATCGCGGGCAACTCGCCTACGAACGCTGGCTGTTGGACACCAAACTGGCGCAACGTAACCCGGACCTTCTAGCGACCGATAGTCCCATGCGGCTGCGCCCGCATCCGCTCTTTCGCCCGGTGCGCGGCGACATCGAAAACTGGGAGAAGGTATTGCCCGCCTACCCCGGGTGAGTTCACGTACAGAAGACACCACCCGGTTCTGCCGCCACGCAACCCGGGGCAACATCGGCGTAGGGCACATCACCAAAGTTGGCTGTGACGGTGAGCTTCCTGTCTCCGAAAACTGTCCGCTGCACGAGTCGATCCGCAGTGAGCCATTCGAATGTGGACAGGGGTTCAGTACCCGCGGTGTCGCTCAGCGTGGAATAGAACTTCTGCAGGGCCGCTAAATCAGCCCCTTCACGGTCAAGGGTGTCCGTATTCAAGGCGTACATCAGTGGGGCCAGATTGAGCAGCGCTAAGAGCGCCCGACTCCGCTTCTCGGCAGGGAGCTTGTTGAACGGCAGCTCCCACCTATCAGTGCTGACCAACGAGTCGTGAAATACGCTCTCATATAGCGGAATTCGATACTTTGGATTGAACATCGTGTCGTGCAGCACCGGCGGGAGCTGAACTTTCCTGAAGAAGAACTGGGGTCCGTCTTCCCCCCAATATTCTCCCCAGATTCCTTTGTCCCGCTCAAGGGGCCACAGGGCGGAAATGATGGGTGTGCTGGACCCATGACTGAATGCCACGGCGCTCGTGGCCCAGGAACCCACCGTTTCCGAACCCAGCACATACCGCTTGCCAATGTCGTCGAGCCGCTTCAAGCGGTTGCGCCGGTCTTGGGCTTGTGTCATCGGGTGGCCCGGCGTGTAGTCATCGAAAGTCACACCGGTCGCGTCGACGTCCACGAAGACGCTGTTGGCACCGTTTGCCGTGCGCGAGCGAACCCGCGCCTGCACGAGGTCAGGCATCTGCGCTAGGGCTTGCGAGCTGAGGTAGCAGCCGCGGTCTTGAAAACCGTTGACGGTCTTTCCTTCTGCGGTGTGGACGCAGGCATTGGGATAGATACCCGCCGGCCATCGCGACCCGGGATTATCGATCTCCCCCGCTGGGTCTTGGGCATTGTCAAAGGACACATATGGCCCAACCAGGTACCCAGCTTCTTTCGCTGCCTCAACGGCTGCGGAGTTCATGGCCGGGTCCCCATCGTCGTCATACCCAAGCCACATTCGCCGTATCCCCAACGCATGCAGCCGCAGCACTGTTTCAGGTTCACGCCCACCCGCCCACGTGTACGCGTGAAATGCCCCGATGAGCTTTTGTACGTCGGGATTGGCCTTAATTTTGTCGGCCAGGGTGACGAACTTGTTCTGCACTTGGAGCAGCGTGCGGTAATCCCGTGCCGCGGCCGTGGGCGATCCGTCGGTAATCGCCATAAACACGGCATAGTTCTGGGTGCCGCGGCTCTTGCTGAATGTGTGCGACACCGTGCCCACCAGGCTGGAGTCCAGGGTCAGCGTCGAGCCCAGATCCGTGGGCACGACATAGCTAACCCCGGTGCCCACGTAGGATTAGCCCAAGATTGGCATGGCCAGTTCCTGTATGGGATGGTCGCCCACGATGCCTACCTCGGGTTTGGTCCAGGTGGGATAGTGAATAGGGATGCTCACGCCGCCCCCGAGAGGCAATTGCAGGTCTGTGGCATCGGCGCCCGCAACGGGCCATGCCAGGTTCTGATCTCGATCACTCGTCACATCGACAACGAGTCCGGCACCGCGAGCAGTCGCGGTAAACGTAAATCCGCTGTGCGGATAGCTCCACTTCGCCGACCCGCGATCGTCTATCTGAACCGCACTCGGCGCACCAATACGTGTCGCGGTCGCCCGTGAAAGCTCCGCCGCTCCGTTCACACTGAGGTCGCGGAGATCCAATTGCAGAACGTCTTCCCCGACAGGGAAGGTGACCATTGAGCCATCACGGGAAATGGTCGGCTTCGCGGAACGCGGACCCGAAGAGACACACGCTACGGCCGCAATGAGCACGACAACTGCGACAACAAATGCGCCTCCCCGCGCAACCCCATCACCTGAGGGTGAATCACAGATCATCCTTCTCCCCGTTCGCCACCCAGCACATCGCACACTTCAGGTGGCGCGATTCTTGCCAGATCTACCCGCGACCGAATCTCCAGCTTGCGGTAAATCTGGCGCAGATGGAACCCCACTGTGTGGGCAGAGATAAAGAGCTCTCGCGCGACCTGGCGATTGGTGAGACCGCCAGCGGCTAGCCGCGCCACTTTCTCCTCGGCAATGGTCAGACTTGCCCAACCCGTGGATGCACGCGTGGTGTGACTCCAATGCCGCCGTCGGACACCGAGGTCGCGCAGCCGATGCCGAACCCGGGCAGCGTCCCAGTCCGCGCCCAGCTCCACGTAACCCGCCATCGCGGCACTGAGTTCAGATACCGCGGTCGCGCGGTCTACTTCTGCCAGCAGCACCCCGACGTCCTCTGTCGCCGAAGCGCGGACCCACGGGTCCATATACTGGCCCGCAAGGGATTTGACGATAATGGCATCACGGTCCATCAGTGCCCGGCAGTGATCCGCCACCACCGCCAAAAATGGCTGATCCGGGTTCAGCTCGCTGATCATCCGGGAAGTCCGTACTACATCCCGAGCGAAGGATTCGTGGCCGACACCCCGCGCCAGCCGCACACACCACGCGGCAGACGCAGGGTCTGCGATTATCAGTTCCAGGCTGTCACCAGCGTCGAGCAGAGCTCTGAGCGCCGTCCCAGGCTCACCGCCTGCCGCACTTACCTGAGCGCGGATCAGGCAGCGCAACCCCCACAACGGATGCTGCTGATTGTGCGGGAGACACTCGTCGAGGCGTTGCACGCAGTCGGATGCCAAGCCCAGCTCGCCACGGCGTAGCGCAGTCCATGCCAGAAACGCGTGCAGCCACGGAACGGGCAGTTGCATCCGGTAGCGATAACACAAGCTCAACGCATCGGAACCGTCCACTTCTGCTCCGGCCATATCGCCGCGGGCGAGTCGACACCATCCACGCAGCGACAAATAGACCGGGACCAGCACTTCTGTCCTGCTGGACTCGATAACCCGGCCCAGGGCCTCGATCGCGCCGTCGGCGGCGTCCAATTCCTGCATCCGCAGCAGCATCCACGCCTTCTGCCACAACGGGTAGGAATCAAAGGAGTCCCCAGATTGTCTTTGCCACAGGTCAACCGATTCCTCGATTGCGCGCAGCGCATCGGAAGCCCTGCCCCGACGCCAGGACACCGTCGCACGTATCGACATCGCCGCCATCGTCATAGAGGCTGGGCATGACGCCGAATCGGACAGGATCCCCTCGGCCGTAGTCTCGACAGACTCGATCTGCGAAAAGAACGAAAGCGCCAGCCGCACCAGCTGGGTACGACGTACAGCACGACCATCGGCAAGACCTTGTGAATTCGATGCCAGCACCAAAGCTCCATCCGTCTCTCCGCGCAGTGCCATCGCCGTGATCAGGCCCGCCCGAACCCGGTCAACCATTACGCCTGCCCCCTCCCACGGGTCGTGCATGACCTGCTCAGCGATTTCGGCCGCTCGAGCTAGGCTGCCGGACCGAAGCAACCCAACGACCGCAATGCCGGCCATCCTTAGGTGTACACGACTCCCCTTGGGCGCCTTCTCCATTCCGCGCAATGCCAAGGTGGCAGCTGACTCAGGCGCAACCGACATCAACCGTTCAGCGATCCGGGCGATGATCCCAGCCGCCTCCGCATCGTTCGCGTGTCCGTGTAACAAATGCACAGCGGACCTCTCTGTGTGTCCACCGTTTCGTTCGACCAGCATGGCTGCGGCTTGACGATGCAATAGCGGGACCAAGGGAGCCGGCACGCTACCCAGCACCGCGCGGCGAATCAGATCATGCGGAAAGGCGAAGTCAACCGCTTGAGCAACAATCAAACCAGCGGCCACGGCCTCCGACAGGGGAGCCACCAACTCCGCCGGAGAACATCCGAGCATCTCCGACAAATCTTCCGGACAGAAGACTCGGCCCAGAACGGCAGCCACTTGCAGCGCCTCTCGACTTACTCCCCGCAGCCCAGAAAGTCGATCTGACACCAGAGATGCCAAACATGCTGGTGCCATTATAGTTTCACCGGCATAAGGATCAGGTTTCTCGGGCTTCAGCTTCGCCACGCCGTGATTTACCTCGATCGCGCCATCCTCTATCAACCCCTGAATCAGCTGGACCGTGACCTGCGGAGTGGCGTCAAAACACTCGCACAATCTCACCAGATCGTGACTGGGATCCGCATCGAGCAGGTCACCGACAACTTCGGCAATCGCCGACTCAGATAACGCTCCCAGCGGCTGGAGCCACTCGGCTCGCCCATCTCGGCTCATCGCCTTGAAGAAGTACCCGCCGAGATCATCCAAACCTCCTGGCCTGAGCGCAAATTCCCACACCAGCGGTACACCTGCAAACCTATCAACCAAACCCAACAACGCTTCCACGCTCGGGGTGTCTACCCATTGGAGATCATCAACGGCCACCAAAACCGGCCCCCGCCTGAGCAGATCCTTGATTTGAGACTCGAGCTGGCAGGCTCGTGTCATCGATGACTTCATGACGCGAGGCTTTTCTGGAAGACCATCGATCACCGCGTAGCCGCGGCGGTCGGCCAACAACATCGACTCGAGCAGTATCCGGCTCTTGCCGCTGCCGACCGGAGACTCCAACAGAAGTATCTTGCAGCGCCGTGTCTTTGCCGCAACCTCGAGTATCTCGACGATATGCCTTACGTGATCATCGCGACCACGCAACGGCCGCAATGACTGTGAACTCCATCTAACCTTCTCCACCGCAACCTCTTGTCATGGTCAACTCGAATCAACAAGAACAAGGCTGCAATCCGCCCCACCCTACAGAAAGAGGCCATGATCAACCGTAATCGCAAAACCAGGGGCCTGGCTTAAAGCAAGTTAAGAAGGCACTGCGCCATGTAATCAACTCAGCTGTGCACCTTGCCAACTCATAGAACAAGGGCTCGTGCCCTTCGTTACCTACTACTCAGTGTTACGACCAAACTGGACAACGCATCAGCCCACAATTCGGCCAGCTCCTGCACCTCCCTCACCTCAAACAACAACGTGGGAAATCCGAAATCCCCAATCATCCGACCGTCGATCACAACCGCGGTGATGTCCAGCGCCGCAGCGGCGGGCAGCCCGGGGTCTGGCATGGATTCATACAGCCCCTCGACGATTGGCTTCCATGCACCGGCATCCTTTGCGTCGGTCTGTATTTGACCGAGATAGTTGAAGCAGATCCGGCCTGGCATTTCATCAGGCAACTCCAGTGCGGTGTCTCGGTTCAGATACCGGAGTAGCCCATACCCAACACCGCCATCCGGGATACTTTGCACCCGCTGAGCCACGGCCAGTACCGCTGCGGCAACATCGGGATTACCTGCTGGATCTTCGTCCAAATGAATGCCGGATAGGTCAATCCGCAGTGGATATATCGAATTAAACCACCCCACCGTCCGCGATAGGTCCGCCCCCGCTAGCTCCTGACGACCGTGGCCTATCAGCCGCAGAAGTACCGACGGCAGCACCACGCCTCTTCGGCCCTGCCACCGTGCCACGGCGACTGCCAACGCAGCCATCAAAATATCGCTAAGCTGAGTCTTCTTCCCTGCCAGCCCGGGGCCAAGAATTGCCGAAGTCGTTTCGGCATCAATAAATGTTTGCACCCGCTGGATTTTCGCGGTGGTGTCGACCGCCGGATCGAGCGCCCGAATCCCCGGCAACGGATCTGGCCCGTCAAGCATCGATTTCCACATCGCAAGCTCCGCCACCCGAGATGCGGAACTCGCCTCGACACGCAAGGCGTGCAACCAGGTTCGCATCGAAGTACCGCCCGGCGATGGGGCGAGCGGTCGTCCCGCCTCGATATCGGTCCACGCCGCCGCCAGGTCCTCCAGCACGATCCGTGAAGACACCCCATCGAAAACCAGATGATGCGCCACCAACAACAAGCTGCCCTCACCATCAGGTCCGCGGTCAAGCCATACCGCCCGGAGTACGTTGCCCAAGAATGGGTTCAACTCGCTTACCGCCGCCTCCCAGACGCCTTCCGGAATACCCTGACCACTCTCAACCCGGACGCGGCTCAGCAACGCGTCAACGTCTATCGAGCTCGCCGAACCTGCAACTATTCGCCATTCCTGTTGGGATCCCACCTCTTTGCGGCACAACCGAGCCCGCATCATGGCGTGTTGTTGGATGACCGCGGTGAGCACTGACACGAGCGAGTGCCGATCGATACCTCTGGGCAATCTGACGAGTGTGGAGAGATGGAAGCGGCCGCAACCGTTGCCTCCCAACTCCATCAACCATTGGGCCGCAGGCGACAATTCCATCTCACCCACGCCTGCGCCGGAGACTTCCTGCAGGGCAAGGGTTGTTTCTCCACTCGTGATGAACTGGACCAACCGTCTTACCGTGCGCTTCTCGAGTACATCGCGCGATGTGAACACCATGGAGATCCTGCGCGCCCGCGCCACGATCTGCGTCGAGAGAATGCTGTCCCCTCCCAGCGCGACAAAGTCATCGTCGATACCGACCCGATCCACTCCGAGCACTTCAGCAAATACGCCGCTTAAGAGCCGCTCTGCGTCGGAGGTGGGAGCGCGGTACCTGTTCTGCACCATCGACGGAGCGGGCAGCCCGGCACGATCCAGCTTCCCCGACGCGGTCAACGGCCACTCGCCGAGCACCACGATCACCGACGGCGCCATATAGTCGGGCAGCCGTGCCGCGGCGAACTCGCGCACGGCCTCGGCTAAGACACCAGACATCGGCTTGTTCGACGTCGGTGTAACAGACCGGCTCGAAGTACCGGGGACGTAGGCATCGACAATGCATCTGCCGTTCAGCGCGGACGTCTGCACGAAGACGGCCTCCATATAGCCGCGTCGCGCCGACCATGTGACCGCACACGAGTAGCCGCAGTCGGCCGCTGCGGCATGGAGATCTTCTGGCAACAATCCTTCGGACGGCCCGCACGCGGCTCCGTCCTCACGATCCCCCACTGTCGCTAGGTCTTTCGCATTTTTCGCCATCTCGTCGACTGCCCGGATTTCGGTCAACAGGCCCCGATGCGGAATAGCCTGCACTCGAACGCATTCCACACCTCGCCCCGGGAGTAGCGACCTGATGGCATCCATATCGACGAACTCCACGCACGCCGTCTTCTTCACGGAGACAGTCGGTTTAGGCATCTTATGCAGAACTACGTCATATCTGTAACGAGTCAGTTCGTTGATCGAGTTGCCCCGCTTGAGCTGAATGTCGTGGACAACGCCAGGGAACTCCTGCGCGATCTCGGCGAAGAAGTGCGGGTCCACCAACAGTTCGCGCTGATTCGACAATCGCCTCAGCACGCGCCGACCTACATCGCCCGAATCGCCATCACTTCCCCGTGCTAACTCCACCCCGGTCTCGAGTTCCCGCAGATATCTCAAACTTCGTACATCACCGATGAACAGCGCACCTCCTGGCGCGAGTACCCGCAGGGCCCGATCAACAACACGCCGCAGGTAGTGCGCACTGGGGAAGTACTGCACCACTGAGTTGAGTAGGACGGTGTCAAAGCGTCCGGTGGCGTAGTCACTCAATTCGTCTGCTGCACCGACGATAAGGTGAACGCGCCTAGTCCACGCCTCCTTCACGTCACGCAGCCGCCCCTCGAGGCGGGCCACAGTCACGGGCGAGAGATCCGAACCGCAGTAGACCTCACACAGGGGTGCGATCTTCGACAAAATCAGTCCCGAGCCGACACCGATCTCCAATACTCGTCGCGGGCCGAGTTCACGAATACGGTTCACTGTCAGGTCACGCCATTCACGCATCTGATCCAACGGGATCGGATCTCCGGTGTAGCTGCTAGTCCAGCCGGTGAAGTCGTCTTCGGCCCCCAAGCCAGGTCGGGACCGCTGATCTTGTGCCCGGTCGCCATACAGTTCGTCGTAGACGTCACGCCAGCGATGTACTGTGTCGCGCTCGTGAGCCACGCCGAAGTCGCCTGACGCCACGACGTATCCCACCAGCCTGTGATCTTTTGCTCGCCCCTCCGAATGCGCTATCACCACTGCGCGGTCGATAGCAGGATGATCCGTCAAGACGGCCTCTATCTCACCCGGTTCAATGCGCACTCCATGTAACTTCAGCTGAAAATCCTTGCGTCCCAAATATTCCAGGCACCCTGACGCATCCCACCGCACGACATCGCCGGTACGGTACATGCGCTCCCCCGCAGCGTTCGGGCATGCCACGAAGCGCTGCGCAGTCAGTTCCGGGCAGTTGACATAGCCACGCGCAAGCTGGATTCCGGCGACATACAGTTCACCCGGCACTCCTGGCGGTACCGGCCTCAGCCATCCATCCAGGACGAAGAGCCGGGTACCCGCGACGGGCGCGCCTATCGGTACCGTATCGGTATGCGATTCCGAAACTTGTTGTGAAGTAACATCAATGGTTGTTTCCGTGGGTCCATATAGGTTATGTATCTCGATACCGGCCGCGCGTATGCGGCTGGCCAGATCTGCCGGCAGCACTTCACCCGACGAGATGATCATCCGCACGCTCTGACAGGCCGATAGCTCAGCCTCGGCCGCGAACACCTCCAGCACGGAAGGGACGAAGTGGGCAATCGTTACCTGCTCTGCGCCTATGAGAGCCTCCAGATAGGCATGATCGGTATGCCTATCTGGAGCGGCGATCACTACCCGCGCTCCAAATAGAATTGGCCACAACATCTCCCAAATCGACACATCGAAAGTGGCAGGGGTTTTGTGCAACACCACATCACTGGAACTCATGTGGTATCGCGCTTGCATCCATCCCAGATGGGCCGCGATGGCCGCATGATCGACCATTACTCCCTTAGGCCTTCCGGTCGAACCAGAGGTGAAGATTATGTAGGCAATATGGCCTGGCCGAAGTGGGCACCTTCGATCGGCATCGACGACAGGACGATCGGAGAACTCCGACAGGTCAATCCTGTCGACCGCGATGACGGGGACAGATGCCGGCAACCCTTGTGCATGCGGGTCATCACTCCTCGTGAGGACAAGATGCGGCGCGGCCACCTCTGCGATATGTGCATTGCGGGATTCCGGCGACGCCGGATCGATGGGAAGGTAAGCGCCGCCTGCGACAATCACCGCGTACATACTCACCAATATGTCCACCGACCGCACCATCGCAACCGCCACGACGGTCTCGGGCCCAACACCCAGTTCGATCAACTGTCGAGCCAGCCTATTGACGCGGCTTGCGAATTCTCGGTACCTCCACGAAGTACCGTCGCTGCGGATCACCACCTCGTCTAGGTGAGTGGCCACCCGTCTGTGGAAGATCTCCGCGAGCGAGGCCTCTGCGGGAAGAACGGCAGCCTGCACGAACTCATCGCCGTTACCCCAGGTAAGCATCCGGCGCCGTTCCGCATCATCGAGCGTGTTGATCTTGCCGAGTGGGGTGTCGCCCGGGGCACTCAAGAACTCGTGCAGGTACCTCAAACACCGACCTAGCCGCTCCCGGATATCTGTTGCGGTGAAGAAGGCATCGTTCCCAATAAGGTTGATACGTAGAAGATTGTCGGGCCCAGATCGGTAGATGTCGAAATGCAGGTACTCGGTGTTCCCCGAGGTAAGAATCTCGTACGTCCCCATGGCCATGCCCAACCGCACGATGTTCTCGGCCAAAAGTATGTTTACCGTGGGCCCGAATGCATTCCTCCCATATCCCACGGCACCGGCGTCGCGTCTTATGTCCTCGAACCGGTACCGTGCATGCCGCAGACTGCTGGACACCGCAGAGGCGGCGGCTTCAATCAGACCATCTCTGGTGACCGGGTACCCGCAGTAGAGACCGATCGGTATCGCGTTAGAGATCATTCCGCCGGAGAGTTTCAGCGCCGTGGTCCGTCGGCCCGCAATCGCAAGCGCCACTGTGCCCGTGTCCTGGCCTGATAGCACTGATTCGAATCCGCAGAGCGCAGCCGTCAGGACCCTGGCAATGCTGGTGCCCGCCGTCTCGGCAACAGCATCCAGCCTCACGCCTAGTTCTGCACTAAGCGCGGCCTCTGCACGGTGCTCCAACGTGCTGCGCGTCTCTGTCTCGCGACTATGTACTGCGATTTCCAGCTCGGCCGTGCGCTCGGCCCAGTAGACACGGTCCCGCCCGAAATCTTCAGAATTCGTGTATTCCTGTTCCAGCGTAATGAGTTCCGGCACCGAGAGGCCGCGATAGGGAGCTGGCTCCTTACCCTGAATCGTCGCCGAGTAGTAGTCGGCGATCCGGGCGGTGATCGCGAGGCCGCCGTAGCCGTCTATCACGGCATGATGGGACCGCACGTACCAGAAATAGTGATCTGGTCCCACCTTGATCAGCGCCCATAGTGTGAGCGGATTACGCATCATAGGGCGTGGTTCGGTGTAATCGCTGCGCATCCACGAATACGCCGCAGCGACCGGGTCCGCCTCTTCGGTCAAGTCCACCCAAAGCGGGTCTCTGCTGGGTCGTCGAGATAACCATTGGTATGGGTGGCCCTCGTATTCAGAGAATCTGATCACGTCGACACCGGATGCCATAAGCTCGAAATTGCATGCCCGCGCGAGCAATAGAAAGTCGACAGGGCCGGTGAGTTCAACGCAGTGAGCCACGTTGCCTGCAGACCCGTCAGCAGGATCCACCGCCATCCACTGCTCGGATTGTGCTCGGGTGAGTTCCAGTCTCTGGAGACGTTGCGCATCCATCAGTGTTGGCCCCTTGCAAAGGCGCGGAACTGTTCCCCTAAGAAGGTCAGAACATCCGGCACAGCAACAGTTAATCCAGGACAGCTCCGGGCCAGCGTGGCGATTTCATCTGCTTCACGGGCCATGCACGCCATCGCGATTTCGGGACGCGGAATGTACTGCGGGTCACCGTCCAGCTCGAACGATGGCCCTGCGGTCTTTCCTGCCAGCCCGGATGGCAGGGTGACAATCAGCTCGCCCAAAGGGCGCAGCACGGTGACCATTATGTCTAACGCCCAATTCATCAAAGGAGATCGCCGCAAGTTGCCTGCAGGACAGTAGCCAAAGTGCTGCACCATGAGTTGCGCGGCCAATTGGTAGGAACGGTTGAACGCTGTCATCGCTGCCCGCGCGGGTGCATTGGTGACATGGCACCTTGCGGCGTCTGCACTGTGCAGCGTCGGATTGCGCAGCACTGGGTATGCCGGAGTCCATGGAATACGTTCTGCTCGTGGTATATTCACGCGTTCTTGGGCAAGCGACGCAGAGATCCCGAGAAATGTCTCGAAATGCGACTCTTCACCAGCGTTCGGCAACGCGATCTTTCCGCCCTCTCCATGTTCGGTAACGAAATCGATCGCGAATATCGCACTGGCGACGTCGTCGACTTCCAACTGGTAATCCGGGTGGATTGCATTGACCGACTTACGCATGAAGAGGTGATGCCCTCCCCCACCTTGATACTTCTTGGCCACCAATACATCCGGTATCCGCTGAATCGCGACACGAATCGCGGCGTAAAGCTCACTCAATGAGCCGTATCGATACAGCCTTTGCGGTGTGGGTCGATCGCCCACCAAGCCAGGCACCAGCTCGTGTGGTCGTTCCAGTTCCACGAACCGCTCTACTGCAGTAAGCCCAAATGGTTCGAGAGACAAGTCGAGTGGAGTCCAGAGCGTGCCGTTAAGACGCCCGAAATCCAACCGTGGTACCTGAAACGGCAGGCCCACCGCCAGCCGGATGTTGTTGATGGCCAGGAAGTGAATCATCTCCTCCCTGGCCACATTCATCAGGAGCCCCCGGTATCCGTTGTCCAGCGTCTCCGGCCCAAGGCCGCACGCCAGAGCGTGCTGCCCTTCCGTCCAAATTCCCTTTTCTACATAGCGTTTCGCAGCGTCCTGAGTCGGAATCGAGTAGGCCGCGTAGAGGTACTGGATCATCACAGCTAGTTCAATCGACAATGCCTGATCCAGAGCGGCATGCAGCTCGTTGCGTGTAGTGATCGGCTCAATGGGGGTACGACGCCGAGTAGGGATAGGCGGAGTCTGGCGCCTGGCCTCGCATGCGCGGAAATACCTTTGCAACAACCGGATTTGGGGCGTACTTATATCGCGAGTCGACGGCATGAAGTAGGTTCTGTCGCGATGTGCCGGATCGCTGACATGCCAGATGAGCCGGGCGTAGGGCTCAACCTTGAACTCATCGGCGAGACTCAGTACGTCTGTCCGCATGAACGAGTACAGCAGCTCGTAGTACGCGAGCACTTCTCGGTACAGGAGGTCAAAACTGATGGCGCTGTCATGCAAATCGTCCAGGTACCAACGATCTGGGAGCACCCGTATTGAAATACTGCCCACGGTAGGCCAATAGCCCAGTTGGTCGTCATTGTCGTAGGCGCCGCAAGCACTCTCTGCCCCAGGCGGTGGCGTTCCTTCAGGTTGCAGCAATACCCGCGTGGTGCCTGCACGGATGCCTTTCACCGTGACAACTCCAAAACCGTGGGCATTTGTACTCAAGGTGGCGTTCGTCGTGTACCCGGCCGTGCCTGGCCCGCGTAGGGCAACGATCATCACCTCTTCCGGACGCACGCCACTTGCCTGCGCCGCCGAATCCATGGGTAGTGCCCGTGGATTGAAGAATTGCCGGATGCCTATCGCCCGGGCGGCCGCGGGTTCTCCTCTGAAATACGAACGTATGGACACATCGACGGCGAAGTCCTCGCCAGTTCGCGAGTTCGGATGCTCGAGGAACAAACTCGCGTCGTCTGACTGCACCACCGTCTCGGCTTCTTCCAGCAGTACCCGGCCGGCGCCGACGAATCGCAGCGCGGCGTCCGGATTCTCCGAGCCTTTATCAAGCCTCGGAACAGTGAGAATCCCGGAAGTCAGGTGATAGTTGCCGTCGAGATAGGCATTCCGCGGTACCACGGCGATGACTTCCCCCGCGGCCGTCTGTAGTTCGAGATCCCCCATATCGATCAATTCGTCAACATGGGTGACTGGCGGCTGGCTGTCTCGCACCTGTCGTCGCACGGCAGGAATCGCGGTAACCAGGTTCATTGTCACCTCTGAGTCCGCCACACGAACGCTCGCCATATGAGGCAACACTTCCTCGCCAACGGCGTACCTTGATCGCGGAGCAAGTAATCGGCCCGCAGGGTAGGTACGCAACTCCGTGGCATGCCAGGGACCAATTGTTCCGCGCAGCCCCCACCGATCGGGTGCGTCGGCAGCGATCGGAGCCGCCATTCCGGTCAACGCAAACTGGACCACAATGCCATCTGCCGCATCGGAATCGATCAATTCACGCAGCGCTGCAAGGGCCGGTGAGACTCCAGCACCCTCCAGCCATTGCAGACCCTCGTCGCGGCCTATCGCGAACTGGAACAACGCGGAGCGCCGCAGCCACTGCGCAAGTGGATGACCACCGACCTGGTCGACGTGCCGGGAGTTCTGCCAACGCGGAGGGCAGTATCCATTGACGTCACCGGTCAGCAGATATCCGTCATCATGGGAGCGGCCAAGACGTCCCAGGGCCAACTGGCCAATCATCAGTGTTGTGGTCCAGTTTGACGAAGGATCTACGTCGAAGATCCTTGCCCGATTGGCCGTACTCGCCGTGTACTCGCAGTAGTGTCCCCAGAAGTCCAGGTCTCGTCCAACGAGAAAGTCATCGGTATCCACCACACCCGCCACCCGCTCGCAGGAAACCACTTGTGCGTCGATCCAAAAATGCCCATTGCCACCGAAATTCCATCCCTTCACGGTGTGAAATGGACCGTCGGCCTTCAACACGCCCGAGTGATCGAATCGGCTGCCGCTGGCTTCCAGTAACTCGTCGTACTCCCGCGCCGGGCGCTCAAGTGGAAACGGACCGTCAAGAGTGAGCGGTTGGTTGGTAGCGAGATCGAGCAGCCCGCTACGCGGCCCGGTCGGCAGGCGCGTCACTGCGACACCTGCGAAATGCACTCTCGGCACGTTGAGCACGCTCATTATCGATGCACTCCGTTCCGGATCTCAGGCAGCGTCCCAGGCAGCTGCGACCAGAGTGGGTATCAGGTCATGCGTGATGTGTACACCCGGCAGTACAGCGTTGTAGTCACGGAGAAACTCCGAAACCGTTTGCGGCGTAATGACCGATCTCATTTCCAGCCACCGTGGTTGCAGCATCATGCGCAGGGCAGAAGCCGCCAGCTCCGCACTTCCGGACGCCTCATACACGATGCGGGCATTGTCGAAGGCATAGGAGTACGCGGCACCGGTGTCAGCATCGCTATCGGGACGTGTGACATCCACAATCAACAGTCGTCCACCGGGCGCTACGAGTTCGCGCAGTCGCGGTAGCACCGTCGCCGCCGACCCCATGTGGAACACCGTGTTCACCGACATCACTAGATCGAATCGGCCATCAACATCTGGGGACAGCTCGAGTGCGCTGCGGCATTCGTACCGGATAGGCACTCGACTCTCTTTGACGGCCGCTAAGTCGAGCATGCGCTGGGCGACGTCCACACCCACCACGTCGTCGTAATGTTCGGCCAGCATGACGCAGTTGTTGCCCGTACCGCAGCCAACGTCGAGTGCGCGCTTACCTGCGGGGAGATGTTCGACGAGCCATGCACGAATCGGACTGGTACGTGCGTCCCTTACTGCCGTGAAGCTCTCGTACATCTCGGCGAGATCATCGAAATACGGGGTCTCATCCGGAATCGAATCCTTGGGGTTACCAGCGGTCATACCGCGAAGGTACTTCCGGCTTCATCACCCGGCACTGAGCTGAGTGCCATCGCGATAGAAACTATGCGTATGCGTGGTGTGTATCGCTTCACACGCAGGATGAGCTCCCGGCCAAGCATTGGAATACTGGCAAATGCCGCAGGAATCCCCTTACTAGACAACAGGTTCAGCAGGTGAATGAGCTATGGAAACAGATTACGATTGTGACGTTCTCGTCGTGGGGGCGGGACCGAGCGGGCTATGCACAGCCCTGCTGCTCGCGCAGCACGGAGTGCGGGTACAGATTGTCGATCGAAAGCCCGGGCCCGTGCAGCAATCTCGCGCAACCATCGTGCACGCCCGGACACTCGAGCACTTCGACCGTCTCGGAGTCGCCGAACATGCGGTTGCCAGCGGGGTACCGATAACTCATGTAGCCATTCACGAGAACGGCAGGCACGTAGGCGAGTTGCCCTTGGCAGGCGCAGGAACGGCGGCACGAACCAGGTTTCCCTACGCACTTTCCCTAGAGCAGTTCGTAACCGAACGTCTTCTGGTCGCCGCGCTCGCCAGGCATGGCATACATGTCTCATGGCGCAGTGCGGTAGAAGATATCGCTGAAATGGCCGACGGAGTGCGTGTGAACATTGTGGGCTCCATGGGTGCTAGCACTACTTCTACTCGTTGGCTCGTCGGCGCGGACGGAGCGAGCAGCACAATCCGGCGTCTTACCGGTCAGGAGTTTGGCGGCGAAACGTACACGCAGAAGGGACTTCTCGCTGACGTCGACTTGGCGGTTAACCTTGGTATACAAAAGATGCGACTGAACCTCACACGTGGCGGATTCGTGGGGGTGCTTCCACTGGCGAGCGGGCGCTATCGGCTCTTCGGTGTAGTGCCCCCAGGCTTTCATCGCGGGCCGGAAGCGGACAACCTGTCACACGACGCCTACGCACGTCTCGACGATAACGACCTGCGGCACTGGTTTGAGTCCTACTTCTCGGTCGATGCGAAGTTGCAGAAGATCCTGTGGGCAGCCATGTTTCGATTTCACAGCCGCATCAGCAGGAGTTTCCGTATCGACAACTCGTTTCTCGTGGGCGACGCCGCCCATATTCACAACCCTGCGGGCGGACAAGGCCTCAATCTTGCGGTCGGCGATGCGGTGAACCTCGGGTGGAAGCTTGCACAGGTCGTCAACCACGAGGCGCCGGCTTCGCTCCTGGAAACGTATGAAACCGAGCGTCGCCCGGTCGCCGCCGCCGTGCTTTCCCGCACTGACATCGGATTCAAGCTAGAGACATCAACCAGCCCCATGGCGTTGTGGATGCGGACGCACGTGGCAACGCGTGTTATTGGGCTGGTCTGCCGACTGCCACCCGTGCGCAAGTTGTTCTTTGACATGTTCTCCCAGCTATGGATTGCCTACCGAACTAGTACCGCCATCGATAACCCGGACTCCAGCGGCCGGGGCCCTCACGCCGGCGATCGGGCACCCTATGCGAACCTCGCCAGTCCCCGAGGCTCGGCCCGCGATGTCATGGCACTTACGCACTCACCGAACTATCACATTCTCTTGATCGGACCTATCGATCCGTTTCAAGCCGCCCACCTGCGGAACCTCTTGGCGACTCGATACGCCGCCGAAGTCAAGACGCATCTACTTACCGCGAACGAAACCGAAGTCTGCCGCGCATATCGGGCTACCAAGAGCGCAAAGCTCGTCCTGGTGCGTCCAGACGGGCATATCGCCGCCATAGTCAATCCATTCAGCGGGGAAACGATCACCCGCGTGCTAGGGCATCTCGACAAAGTTCTGCTTCGCGCCGATCAACATTGCGAACGCTAGCTGCGGCAGAGTACAAGCGACGAGGGGCCATGAAAGACCATGTCGCATGGGTACTCCACCCTTTTGACAGAGAAATCACCGAGTACTCCAAGCAACAGATCGAGGCCGATCTCAATCTCGACGCGGGCGAGTGCTGCACCGAGGCAGTAGTGGATTCCGTGCCCAAACCCAACACCGCAGCCCGCACCGCGATCCAGGCGCAGGACGTCCGGTTCAGGAAAACGTGCGGGATCCCGATTGGCCGCACCCAGCACTGCGACCACCCGAGTTCCGCGGGCAATGTCGCTCCCCGCCAGGCACACGTCTCGGTACGCCCAGCGGGTCACCGACTGGACCGGGCCATCAAATCGAACCAGCTCCTCGACGGCAGAGATCGGCACACCCTGTGATGCCCGCAGCAGGCTGAGCAGCCCCCGATCTGCGCTGAGAGCCAGTACCGCCTTGCCGAGGATATTCGTCGTCGTTTCGTGTCCTGCTGACATGAGATGTACACAACTGGAGGAGATTTCATCAGAGGAAAGAACGTTGTCGGACGCCATCAACGACACCAAGTCGTCTCTGGGCGCTCTCCGCCGCTGCCTCGCCTGCGATACAAAGTACTCACTGAGTTCTGCCGCTGCGGCGTCCGCGAGCCGAAACACCTCAACGCCGCTCGTGAACCTTCGACTGCTGCTTATCGCCTGAATCGCCTTTACTCTGTCTCGTAACCACTTCCAGTCTGATGCTGGCACGCCCAGCAGTTCCGAGATCACCAAGATCGGTAATGGAGCCGAAAATGCCTGTACCAAATCGAATTCCGGCTCCTGGGCGCAACGTGAAAGCAATGAGGCGGCGATCTCGGCGATGCGCTGCCGTAACCCAGCGACTACCGCAGGAGAGAAACGCCCAGCAAGCACGGACCTTAGCTCGGTATGTCGGGGCGGGTCGAGAAACACCAGCCAGCTCTCCACCATACTCCGCAGAGCCACGCACTCAGCCGGAACCAGGCCACCAGTCCCCGAATGACCCGCAGTAGCTGTGCGGCGCCCAAAACTCCTGCTAGAGAGCGCCTTCGCTACCTCATCGTAGCCGAGTAGATAATGCGTCCCATCGGTACCGCGATGGACCGTTGACACCTCACGGTACCGGCGGTACACCGGGTACGGGTTCGCGATATCGGCGGGAGTCCATCCGGTCAATGAAAATGATGGCAGCGCACCATAATCCGCAATTTCAGTCATCTCGAGTATGAGCCTCGCACTCGTTCGACAAGTTCCTCCGGGTTTACCGGGGGCCGTTCACCCCGCCAGGCGACGTGCCCGTCTGGTCTGACAAGTACGAATCGTCGCGCATACAGTTCGGCGATGTCCTGCTGCCTCTCAGCAATAACTTTCAACGGCACGCCCTTATCTGCGAACGCTCTTTCCACCCGTCGAATCCGGCCGGAGGCCGCAAAGCACAGCAGTACGAATCCATTGCCAAACAGATCCAGTGTCGAGGCTCCTGTCGCCAACCAGGCGTGCGGCGCACGTGACCCGGGGCGCGTGCTGGGCCGCATGTCCTGCGCGCCGGAAGATACGTGCACCGCAGGGCATACCTCGGAGTCTGGAATCACTAACGGAGAGTTCTCATATCTGAAACCAAGATGGATATCGGGCGCATCAAACTCTCGCGCCAACTCGCTGTCAGCGAGCGCATCCCGAACTCGGGCGCGCAACCACTCACCGTGTGCCGAATCATCCCCGAGTCCATCCGGAACCTCGCGTTTCATCGCCCGGACAAGATTCCGATTGGCCTCCTCCACCCCTCTGAGGGCTACCGGCCTACGCTCAACCGTATAGCTATCAAGTAGGTGGGGCCCGGCCCATCCAGCCAAAGTCGCGGCTAGTTTCCAACCAAGGTCGGCGGCACCACAGATTCCGGTGTTCATGCCGAAACCGCCTGATGGCGACAATGTGTGCGCAGCATCGCCCACCAAGAAGACTCTGCCGTGACGGAATCTCTCCGCTACGCGATGGACCAGGCGCCATTCGTTGTCCGACAACACCTCAACCGGAGTGCTGAACGCAATTGCTCTCCGTACCAAGTCTTCTGCATCATCCATCGCCTCCCGGTCGCCCTGCAGTCCGACGGTCAATCGATAGAGTTCTCGACCGTCAAGCGCCCGAACAGGAAACCTCAGCGCGGAGGACATCATCAGGTAGTAGAAACCGGCCGCGGCATCCCCCAGCTGCATGCGCAACTTCGGCGCACGGAACAGTATGTTGCGGAATGTCTCTGTCCGGTGCAACGCCGGCGCCGGGATACCGCACGCATGCCTGACGTATGAAGAAGTACCGTCACAGGCGACCATATATCGCGCATGGATTTCCGATTGCGCACCCGTCACGACGTCGGTGACCCGGCCGCGCACACTTTCGTCGTCCTGGTCGAAGCTATCGAGTCGAGTACGTGTCAAGATGGGGCCCGCGGGGGCGATGCCGAGCTCAGCATGAAGCAAAGGCGCCAGCCAATGCTGCGGACAGATCGCGTCCGGTTCTGGCGTGTGGTCGTAGTCCGGTCGTGTATCCATAGTGAATCCACGAACTCGATGCAACTCATGGCCACCGATCTTTGTGACCCATGCGCAATCCAGTGAATGATCGCCGGGCCAACCAGATTGGCGGATTTTCTCCGCGACCCCCCAGCGGCGGAACAGCTCCATCGACCGCGGGCCAATGCCACTCACTTTCGGATGCGTGACCGTACCGTCGCCAGACTCAACGATCACGAAATCGACACCGCGCGATCGTAGTTCCATTCCCATGGCCAGTCCTGTGGGCCCGCCGCCGACGATCAACACATCGACAGACCGTTCTGAAGCCGCAGTCACGCCGCACCCCCCTCACGGCCTCCGTCACAAACCATGGCGCCCACGCCGGTCGACTGCAGGTAGGCGTCTATCTGGCTCACGGCATTCAGTCCCGACTCCACAGCGCCCTCGATCCAGGCAGGGACGGACGAGCAGTGTTCTCCGGCGAAGAACAGACCGCCCTGAGGTGCTGCCGCCAGCACCCGTTCTTCCTCCGCTGTATCTGAATCCTTGCCCCACCTGACCGAAGCCGCACCCATGCTCAGGGGATCGTCGCCCCACGCCCTCATCACCTTGCCGCACACCATGCTTGGTTGACTAAGCTCCGGATGAATCTTGCAGAGTTCCGTGCGGACCATTGCAAGGCGTTGCTCCGTCGGAATCTGCGCCAGCACGTCTGCATCAGGGCCAATTGTGTAGCTGGCCAGTAATGTCGCACCCAGCCGAGGATCGCTCTCGACCGGTGGGTAGTAGGTCTGGCGCACCAATCCGCCGGTGAAGGAACCTCCGCCGCTTATCCCATCGCGCTCCCAGAACGCCTCACGACAGTGCAGAGCTATCTTGGTCGCTGCCCAGTAACGCATATCGCGGATGATCGCCATCTTGTCTGCGGTCATGCCGGACAAACGAATTCCGCGCAGAACGGAGAAGGGCACCGTGCATAACACACAATCGCGCCGGATCAACTCAGTGTTTGGTCCGCGATGCGTCTCTACAAACACCCCGTCGCGCACCACATGGAGGCCGGTAACCCGGCTCCCCCGGTGGATCGGACCGCGCAACCGCGCCGACAGACGGACAGCGATCTGATCGATTCCGCCCTCCAAGCGAAACAGTGCCGATGATGTTTCGGTAACGACATCGGCGAAGAAGAGCCTGAGTCTGGTTCCGTACGCGAAGTTTGGATGGTTGGCGAAGAACCGGTTGAGATCAACACGCTCGATACCACTTCGCGTGACGATAAACGGCGCTAGATCGATGCGCCGCAGTAGCTCAAGCAGCTCGACATTGAGATCCGCGCCAAGACCATGGCGGAACCTATCGGGTGCAATAGCATTAACACTCGCGGCCAGCCATGATGCGCATAACACCGCATCATCTGGATAACGCTGTCTTAAAGCACTATCGGCAAGGAACTTGGCTACCAGTGCTGGCGACGCATCCCGTACTCGAGCGTGACCATCGGGCGTTGCGAGGTAGTTGGAATCATCAGAGAATAGGGTGCGGAATTGCCGTACTCGATCAGAGAGCCCGAGCTGATCGATCAACTTCATTGTTCGGCAGTGCCGGGCTGGGATCCGCATCGCACCAAGTTCGGCGATTGGTCCCTTTCGGCCTAACGAGAAACTATGCGTATGCAAACGCCCGCCCACGGTCTGGCGCGCCTCGAGAAGCTCAACACGGTGTCCGCGCTGTTCCAGCTCATGCGCCGCCACGAGTCCCGCGACACCAGCGCCGATAACGGTCACGCACCTTGAGCGCAGGGGCCCCTGCTTGCTGTGTGTTTCATTCGGCGCCAATGTCATCCGCGAAGACTCCTCGGGGTTTCGTTTCTTGTACACTTCTCATCCTCCGTCCGGAGCGGCAGCCTCCACACCACTCGTCTGCCCAGACATCACAGTGGTGCTGGACCGCAGAGCCAGCGGTGTCAGAACCTTGAACCCACACGTATGTAGTGAATCGATCCCTCAGGGCGAGTGAGAGTGTCGGCTCTTGCGGTTCAGTACATCTGAGCGAGATACTCGCGGTGGGTCGGCAATGAATGCCGCAGACGTGAGGCTTGTTGCGCAATCAGGTCGAACTCACGCTGCGCACGCGTCGCATCTAGATATCGCACAACCGCCGCCGGCCGTGCCGGGATTCCACCAAGCCCGACAAACATGCAGACGTATGAGTACGGCTCGAATCCGTGATAGTGGGGGTAGACAGATCCAGCGTCGGGTAACTTGCTGCGCCAGTGCTCGATCCGCTCCGCGAGAGCGGTAGGGAGCTGGACGGATTTCGTGTCGCGCCAGTACTGCGTATCCACACGCGCGGCCAGATAGTAATGAAGCACGAGGAACTCACGAACACCGTCCATACATCGGTTGATCACGCGGTTGTAGGAGTCTCGCAGGCGCTCCTCCCAGTTCTCGTCAGGAAAGTGCTTTACCAGCTGCTCTATGCCATGTTGAATAAAGAAGATCCCGGTTGATTCGAGCGGTTCAACGAACCCGCTGGCCAGCCCGATCGCCACACAGTTCCCCACCCAGCTTCTTCGGCTCCGCCCGATACGCATTCGAATATGATTGGCCTCCAACCCTTCCGCTGCGGGGCCGACGAAGTCACGCAGAGCACGCTCCGCATCCTCGGGGCTGCAGTAATCCTCGGCGTAGACATAGCCCGTACCGATTCGGTCAAACAGGGGGATGCTCCAGATCCACCCAGCGTCTTGGGCTGTCGCGGTCGTGTAGGGGGGCAGATGCCCGCCGTTCTGGTCGGTCGGGACGCGCAAGGCTACCGCCCGATCGTTGAGGAGACTCCCCTGATACGACTCAAAGGGCTCCCCCATTGCACGCCCGAGAAGCAGGCCGGAAAACCCTGTGCAATCGATGAAGAGGTCACCCTCGATGCTGCCATGCGCGCGCGTACGCACCTCGCTAATCCAGCCGCGATCGTCCTGCAGAACATCCACTACGTCATCGACTACATGGCGGACACCACGACGTACCGCAAAGTCTCGCAGGAAGTCCGCCAGCAGTGACGCATCAAAGTGATACGCGTACGGAAACTGCGTGTCCTGTTCGGACAGCGTCGTTCGATATGCGGTGTGCTCGCCGTCGGTATCCATGAATAACGATCCATCGAGGCGACGTGGCGACTTATCGTTGTCGCACAAGGTACCTATCAAAAAGCAATCGCGATCGAAGCTGTCGGACCTCGGATTGTCCAGCCACCAGTCGGTGAGACCGAATCCGTCTACGACCCGCTGGCGTTCGAAGGGGTGATAGAAATGATGGCCCGGCTTGCGCCAGTCCTGAAAACGGATACCCAGTTTATATGTGGCGCAACATGATGGCATCCACTCGTGTTCCTCCAATCCGAGGTAATCGAAGAAATGCCGAATCGTGCTAAACGTGGCCTCGCCGACTCCGATTGCCCCGATCCGCGCTGACTCCACCACCGTCACGGTGATCCTGTCACCGAACGCGACCTTCAGGTACGACGCCGTCATCCAGCCCGCGGTACCACCGCCAACGATCACAACTTTCTGCAGCACAACCATTCTCCTCATCTAGCGCAGGTATACAGCGGAGAGCGAACGTGCTCGGGCCCGAACCCGACACCAATCACGTGGCTCATGGACTTTTGCAGCACTTCGAATCGATCGAGGATCTCTGGGAACCGCGGCTGCTGCCTTCCGCCCAAGGCGCCATCAATACCGAACCGCTGAACCATTCGTTGCAGTCCCTGTGACAGCACTGTCGGCGCCCAGCGTCTGCGCTGAACCTTCGCCAAGGCGGCACAGTCAATTTCGATACCAGTCGCCTGCGTGAGTCGTATGGGCTGCCACAGAATGTTTGCCGCTGCTACCGCATCCTGGATGGCGAGGTTAACGCCAAGTCCAGCCACTGGCGACATGGCGTGCGCCGCGTCACCGATAAAAAGCAGCCCGGGTACATGCCAGCGCCGGAGCCGGTCGATACGGCATTGCAACACGCTCACATCTCGCATCCCGCGTATCTCGTCAACTCGGTCAGCCATGAACGGCACCAACCGTGCCAAGTCCGCACGCAAGGCCTCGATCCCTTGACGCCGAAGCACTTCGAAACCACCGCGACTTGTCTCGTACGACATCTGCCAGTACTCGCCGCGATCGGTAGCTCCGAAGATCTTTCCCCGTCCTAGACGCACGCAAATTCCCTCTTCGGGATCCGTTTCCAGTCGGGGTATCCTGAAGAAGACAACATCGAGGGCACACCCAAGATCTTTCGGTGTAAACGCGATATCCTTGCGCAGTGCCGAATGACGGCCGTCCGCAGCCACTGTAAGTGCCGCCTCGATACGAAATTCTCCCGAACGGTCACGCACCCTGACTCCCGTGATACGACCGCGATCGCGTGTCACACCCAACGCCTGAGCTGACATGAGAAGCCGAAAGTTGTCGTATTGCTTCGCCTCTCGCGCCAGAAGCGACAGGAAGTCCCACTGTGGCACCAATGCGATGTAGGGGAAGCGAACAGCAAGCTTACCGAAATCGGCTATGTTGAAACGCTTCCCATCCTGCACCACACCGACAGTCGAGACCTTCTGGTGTGATAGTCGTTCAAATTCATCGTAAAGGCCAAGCTCCGCGATGATTTCCAAAGTAGATGGATGCACCGTATCGCCGCGAAAGTCCCGAATGAAGTCTGAATGTTGCTCCAGTACAACTACTTCTATGCCAGAACGGGCCAGCAGCAAGCCCAACAACATTCCGGCGGGCCCAGCTCCCACAATGCACACCGTTGTCCGAAAATCGGCCATCGTTTACCACCTCACCCATGCGACTTGTCAGGTCCTTGGTATCGATGGTGCGCGCCGGCCCGGACGCTCCACATCACGAATATGATCAGTGACGTTGCGCTTTTCGAGTCGGCAGACCGTCCGGCACAGTCCTCGAGCCCACGCGATTCAGTAGGGGCCCCGGCAAGTGTTCGAATCCGTGCTAGGTCAACCGTTGTGGGCTGATGCGACAATTGGTCGCGGCATTGTCCCGTAGCGCCAAACCATCATCGCGCGGCCAACGTGGCCGCATAGAGCGCGAGTTCATCACCCACATTGGCGAGAGGGGTGGCGCCAGCAGTTTCCATCGCAGCGTCAAATCTGTCGCGCACCTCCTCGATGGTGAGGTCCGCCGAGGTCACCCCGTGCGCCTCGCTGAGGAGAACCCGCGCGAAACGTCCACCGCCGGCGCTGAAGCTGATACCGGAACATGGCACATCTTCGGATACCAGGAAGGCCGCGACCGGGGCCACGGCTGCCGCCGGGAAGGTGTCACGGAGCCAACTACGCGCAGGCTCGGGCATGTTCTCTACCATCCGCGTGAACCCGACCGGGAGTAGCGCGTTCACCTTGATGCCGTACGCGGGTCCGGCGAGACCCAGATTGGTTGTCATCCCGATCATTCCGGCCTTGGCCGTCGGATAGGTGCACGCCTCCCCCTGGCCGAACATGCTGCTAGAGGAGATGTTGAGTATCCGCCCGTATCCCTGGCCCACCATGGCCTTCCACGCCGGACGCAATACATTGAACGGGCCGCGCAACTGAACACCGAGCACGGTATCGACGTCCTCGTCGGTGAGTTCGGCGAATGTCTTGATCGGGCCGACGATTCCGGCGTTGTTGATGACGACATCGACTCGTCCCCATGCGTCCAAGGCGGCGGCGACAATGGCCCGTCCGCCATCCCCGGTGGCGACGGTGTTCGTGTCGGCGACGGCCTCACCACCCAGTGCGTGAATTTCGGCGACCACCGAATCGGCCGGGGTATCGGAGCTCCCGGTGCCCAACAGTTCGTCGGGTGATCCGATGTCGTTGACGAGGACCTTGGCGCCGCGACTGGCGAGCAGTAGAGCGTATTCGCGCCCAAGCCCTCCACCCGCACCGGTGACGATCGCCACCCGGCCGTCGAATCGGATGTCATTCCTTGGCTGCTCAAACACGCACGCCTCCATCCACATTCAGCTCGACGTTGAGGTGAATACCCGCTTTCCAAGATACGTTATCCAAAATAACGCATCTCACGCAAGGATGTTGGCGAATCCGGCGGGGAGCTTGCCCGCAGGGGTTAGGACAGTGCCAACGCCTCAACGAGCGCCGGCAGCGCAGTGGCTGCGGTGGCCCGCCACACGAGATCCGCGCGATCCGAAAGATCGGTCTCCTGCGGGTTGATCTCGACAACGGTCGCTCCACGACTCAGCGCCAGCTGCGGCAGCCCCGCCGCCGGATACACAATGCCCGAGGTCCCGACGAGCAACATCAATTCGCAGTTCTGAGCATGCGCAACGGCGTGACCGAACTCGACCTCAGGAAGCATCTCGCCGAACCACACGATGCTCGGTCGAACTTTCCCACCGCAGCCGCAGTCGGGCGGTGCAACCCGTTCGGACTCGGGCACGGCGACACTCACGTCAAATCCTGTCCGGCAGGTGTCGCAATGCGATTTGAGCAGGCTGCCGTGAACATGGGTGACCTCGGCGCTACCTGCACGTTCATGGAGGTCATCCACGTTCTGGGTGACAATCTTGACGTCACGGCGAGATCCCCACTGCGCCAACGCGCGGTGACCTTCGTTGGGCTGCACCGCCATCAGCTGGATGCGCCGATTCTGATACCACGCCCACACCAGCCCAGGGTCTTCGTTCCAGGCTTCCGGTGTCGCCAATGTCATCGGGTCGTACTTCGACCACAGTCCGGTCTGCGCATCGCGAAAGGTGGGCAGCCCGCTTTCGGCGGACATGCCGGCGCCGGTGAGCACGGCGACGGTCCGCGCCTTCGCGGCGGCGGCGACCAGCTCCTCGGGTACCTCTACCTGTTTCATCAATCAAATTCTCGCCTACACCGACCGGCCACGTCGAAAATGGGCGTTTTCCAATTATCTGGCCGTGAAATCGTCATCCATGATCTTGATTGGGCGTATGGTGCGCTCATCCCGGTCGCACGGGGCCGCGCAACGGGCGTAAGCATTCGCCGCACAGTTCGATAACGCCACCTTGTGGGTGCGCACCTAGCTCTACGCAGGGGGTCAGATGACTCTCGGACAAATATTCGATCCTCGACAAAACGCGCTGAACGCGTGGCGACTCGCATTGGCCACGACCGTCATCTTGTGGCATTCGTGGCCACTCACCGGTCACCGTCTGCCGTTCCCCTCATATGAAGGGCTACTGGCACAGGTAGGTGTCGACGGCTTCTTCGCACTGTCAGGGTTCCTCATCACCGCAAGCTGGATGCGCCATCCCAGTCCGCGCGATTTCTTCATCGCCCGCGCTTTGCGCATCTTCCCCGGTTTATGGATATGCCTCGCGATCACGGCGTTCGTCATCGCCCCCATCAGCGTCGCGATCCAAGGCGGTTCGGCGGCGAGCTTGATGGGCTCCTCTGAACCGTACGAGTACTTCCTCAACAACGCCGTCCTCAACGTGTTCTACGCCGGTATCGACGGAACACCACGTGACATCCCGTGGCCGGGTATCTGGAACGGATCGATCTGGACGCTCATCTTCGAATTCGTCTGCTACATAGCGGTGGCGGCCTTGGGAGTGACAGGCGTACTGAAACGGAAATGGGTCATTCCCACCGCATTTATCTTATTCCTATGTGCCGCAGCGTATCTGTCGTACCCGGTCTTTGCGATGGAGACAATTCCGCAGATGGTGGCACGGTTCGCGCTGATGTTCGCGGCCGGAGCGCTGCTCTACCAGTATCGAGATGCCCTGCCCGCACGCTGGTCGCTTGTCGCGATATGCCTTGGGATTCTCGCACTCTCGGGACTGACCTCCAACTATCGAGTAATGGGCGCTCTGCCACTGGCCTACGTGGTCATCGTGTCCGGCGCCCTCATCCATGACAAGAGACTCAACCTGCGCAACGACTTGTCGTATGGCGTCTACATCTACGCATTCCCCATCCAGCAGCTGTTGGCCGTCGCAGGACTCGCCGTCCTGCCACCATTCATCTTCTTCCTGGTTGCCACTGCGCTGACCCTGCCGCTTGCAGCACTGAGCTGGTTCGTGGTGGAAAAACATGCGATGGCGCTCAAAGCTCGATTCCGGCGCGCGCCGGTGCCCTAGTAGAAGCGGAACCCTGGAACTATCGACCACCTGCGACGGCGATGTCTCGCGCACCTTCAAGAGTCGGCACGATCGCCCGATTCAGAAAACGTAGAACCAGCGGCGCAAAAGGCCGATACAGCGGAGCGAAGTCCGCGCCCATACGGTAGATGATTCGGCAGTTGTTCTCGTCAACCGCCTCGAAGTGGACACGCTCCACAAACGCAGTGAAAACCTTGGGGCGGAAGCCGACCGCCGTGAATGACCACAGGCGATCCTCTTCCCATCCGATGAATCGCTCCTTCAGCTTGCCCAGCCCCCATAGGAACGTCACCTCTCTAGTGGCGCCAACGCCGTACTCCGGATCTGAGGTCGGTTCGACCCTGGTGACGAACCAACCCAGCCACCTCACGCCACCGCGGTTGTCCTTAAAGACCTCATAGACGGTGCTGACGGGCGTGGGGCAGTCGATGACAGCGTCGACCCGATAGGGCGCCTCGTCGGCAAATGACATCGATTGAGGCTCAAGAGCTCCCATGCACAACCCTTCTGCTCTGCCCGCCCAAGGTGCAGTTCCCATTTTCTCGAACGGATCGTCATTTTGGGTACGAGTATTACCTAGTTTGTGCCCGCATGGGCATCGAACGCATTCACCCCTTCCCGATGGGCCGCGATTGTGGTCATCTTGCAGTGGCAGTAATACGCCGATCGAGCAAGGAGGCGCAGTGATCGAAACACTGACTGATATGCCGGACGGAGTGGTCGGATTCCGCGTATCTGGCAAGTTGGCCGGCGACGAGCTGCGCGATTTCGCGCCAACCATCGAACAATCGCTGAAATCCGATGAGCTGCGGATCGTGGAAGTCATCGCGAGTGACTACGAAGGCTTCGGCCCCGGCGGGCTCGCCGAAGACCTGGAGCTGGGCTTCGGGATGCTCTTTCAGCGTCATTCGTCCTTCAAGAAAATCGCCGTGGTGACCGACAAAGAATGGGTAGCGCATACCTTGCACGTGCTCGGGTGGATGGTTCCCGGTGAGATCGCGCTGTTCGGCCTCGATGAGCTGGACCGCGCGAAGGCGTGGGCCTCGAGTTGAGACCGGACGCACAAGTCGGGTAGTGCACTACTCGCGCTCATGGTCTCCGATGACGCATACCGTCGCATCACCAACGTTGGCCGCGCAACAGTCAATGGCCCTGCGCTGGAACGATATTCATCCGGCGACGAAAGGCGCGTGCATCATGGTCCTCATCCCGAACTTCGAAAGTCAGTCACACTTCTTCACTCCGGTGGCGCTTGCGGTCAACGAGTAACAACCGTCGTCGATCGTCGATCAACGCTTTGTCTTCCAGACAAATGGCGTCGCCATCGTCAACATGCCCGGACAGACCAGCGTGGATTGGTCACGAAACCAAGCGTTGATCTCCCCGAACATGAGCGACGCCTTCAAGGCGATCACGACGCGCCACAACATTCCTATTCCTGCCGGGGCCTTCCCGTGGTTCCAGGTGGACAGCGCCATCCCCTTCGCAACCCTGAGTTCGATCTTCGATCGGCATCAGGCGATCGACGCCGGATTCGCGGTTGACCGTTGGCGTTTCCGGACGCGGACCGGCATCGGACTGCAACCTGGGCAGACGCTCCAAAACCTGTTCGATGGCCTGTTGGTAGATCTGGCCGTCCGCGACAGCGATGCGGTGATCCACCGAATCAGCTACCACATCACGGTTCAGGGCCGAATCCGGTTCGTCACCGGCCTCACGTAGGCAACCTCCGCCGGCCGATGGCTTGGGCCTCGTGCCTTAGTCGGAAGCAAGCGCCAGTGCGGCTTCATCGAGTCGACCGGAGTACGACAATTCCCGGAACTGTGCCGAGATACTCCCCCAGCGGCGTATCGACGACTTGGTTGTTCGCCCGCAATGACGAGGCGTTGCGCAGCACCGGCCCGGCCGGCGTACGTAGGAAGATTCCGACGTGCGTGACGTCGAGTCCGCCCGCCGTGGCGTAGGCACCGAGGTAATCGCCGTCATGAAGATTCGCGATGACGCCATCGGAAACACGGGCACTCGGTATGTAGAAGACCGTGCGTGGCCGTGTCGGCAGCCCCGGCAGGTAGTTTCCGCCGGAATCCTTGAGATTGAGTATCTTTGCGACCTGTTCCGCGGGTGCCCCCAGGCTGGCCGTCACATCGGCGGCATTGGCGGGCGCGTCTGCGGCCCAATCGGTGAAGAAATGGCGGCGCTGCGTGAAACTGATTTCACCCCCGCGGTACCGGATCTGTGTCAGCTGGGCGATGAAGTCGGCGCGATTACCGGACCGCTTCAACGCTTCGACATAGTCGGCGTAGGTAAAGCAGTCCACGCGCGTGAGCTCGACGACCAACTGCTCGGGAACCGAGGCGGATCCAATCAAGGTGTTGGCACCGTAGGGCACATGAAGAAAGAGCGCCGATACTGCGGCACTCAGCTGCGCCGGGTTCTCGGCTCCGATACGGTTTCGCTCGGCCAGTAGCTCTTGGAGTCGGCGTTCATTCGCCGGGCTGATCTGCACGGTGTCAGCCGCGGCCACAGGCGGGGCGCACAACGCACAGATCAGTGCGAGCAACGCGAACAGACGGTAACCACGTCGTTCTGAAGTTCGTCGCATTGTCGGGGTCATCACCTGACGCCCTTCCTCTCCACGTCCCGGATAGCTCAGCTAACACATCACAGTGCAGAGCGGAACCAGGCTGGTCATCGACCCCGCCTGACGCCCACTCTGCCGCACTTTACGCAATGCGTGTGCACTTTTGGGCTCCTGTGAGGCGAATCGACACCGACTGAGGGTTGATTTCATTGGTGCAACGTCTAATTCACATCAAGGCAACTAATTCGTGTGAGGTTTCCGTCAACAACGCTAAAGGTAGCGGACATGCGCGGGAAGGATTTGCGTGGAAGACGTTCGGGTAGCCGAGACGACGGCTCTTAGCACGGGGTTCGCATGGCAGCTACTGGGTGCGTGCCGAAACGCCAACCATGACCTGTTCTACTCCGATGACGACGAACGCCCCCTTGAACGACGACTCCGGGAACAGCACGCCAGAGAGGTGTGTCGACGCTGCCCCGTGACAACGCTCTGCCTTACCTACGCTCTGGAGATCGAAGAGCCTCACGGGATGTGGGGTGGCATGTCGGAAGCCGAACGTCAAAAGATCCGGCGACGTATCGCCGCGCGGAAGTCTGCGATCGGCTGACCGACGCGCAACCTGCGCTCGGTGTTCTGCGCCGTCAGCCACTCCTCAACTCAGGTAGTCAACTACGCACGCCTGAGGTCGTCGTGGGGCCGAAATTTAAAGGGCCCATTGGGAATTGTGTCCAGCACAATTTCCGCCGACGTCATCAAATCATGGAGGAACAATGACAACTAGCGAGAAGGCATTCACTGACACCGTGGCCGAGCCGTTGGACGCTGCGGGAGAAGACAACAGCCAAGAGGCCGACGTTCAGGCAATCGTGAAGCGGTTTGTCGTTACATCCCACGGTGGGTATCGAACCCGCCTGGCCATTCCGGGCGTGAGTCCGTTCAGTGTGGTCATGGTGTCCACTTCGGAAGTAACCGCCCAGGATGTGCCCTTCCAGGGCAACGCCGTCTGCCAAGTCCACAATGTGGTGCCTGACAATGGCGGAGTCCGCGTCCGCGGATTCATCGACTTCGGAGTCGACATCAGGGTGCAACTTGCCGTCTTTGTCGCTTAGACGATATCGAGGCCACACGCTCGGCCCGCCGCACTGGGAATCCGTGCGGCGGTCCGGCGGGCGAATATTCTTGCACCACAAATATTTCGGTGCATAGTACTTAGCGTGGTCCGGGCGGTTGTGCCGATTCGGGCACGGCACGCGCAGCGATGCGTACTATCTCGTCGGCGATCAGCTGCGGTTCGGTGAACACTACGAGGTGTCCGGATTTTCTGGCCAGCACGTGCCGGGCACGAAGATGCGCCGCCGTAAGCCGATGCGCCTTAAGAAATTCCATACGCAGGGATCGGTCCCACGGTGTGGTCTTGGTTCCCGAAATCACAGTCACGGGCACAGCACCCAGGTCGTGGCCTCGGCGACGCAGACTCTGCAGTCCCTCGATGAAGAACCTCTCCTCGGCGTCAGCCGCCCCCTCGGCGTCAACGGTCAGATCTTCCGCAACCAGATCGTGCACCACGTCGGCCGGCATCCCCGGCGCGGCACGGCGTACCGCCAGCGTCACCAGGTGCAAACGGCGCAGCAGGCCGACGAACCAGCGACCCGCCGCTGCGATCCGGCGCAGTTGTTTAAGCGGGGATCCGCAGCAGACATTCACGTGTTCATCGGAGTGATCTACCAGCACCAGGCCCGCGACGTGTGACCGATCCTGCAACGCGGCAGACAGTGCGATCGTCCCGCCGTAGCTGTGGCCCACCAGGATGTACGGGCCGCGGCCGAGCGCCGTCAACAATTCGCCGAGATCGCTGGTCAGGCGCTCCAGGGTGCGCGGCGCGGCATCAGGGTCACTACGGCCCAGATTCGCGCGGTCATAGACCACGGTCGAGAAATGCTGTGCAACAAGGGGCGCCACCAGACCCCACTCCGACCGAGAAGCCCCCAAACCCGATTCGAACACCACCGTCGGCTGGCCTGCACCGCCGCGCATGTAGTGCAGTGCCCGCCCATCGGCGAGCCCTGCCATGGCGCGTTGACCAAGGGTGTGTGCCATCTGCAGTCCTCCATTCCAAACGCGTGCGGCCGATCCCAACCCCAATGATACCCCCACGGGGTATATGGTTCATCCGAGCCCGAGATCGGGCCACAAGCCCCTGATGTTTCGGGCCCTCGGCGAATCGCGATCAGCCACTTCCGTCTTCGTGTGGCTTCAACTTCAGGACCGCCACCATGACTCCCGGCCTACGTATAAACTCTTATCCACGCCACAGCAGAGGCATCCACGGCACTAGACCTGGATATCGGACGGCGCAGTCGCTGCACCACCGAGGCAGGCGCCCACATCGCGCGGGCGTCGAGTTTCTTCCGGTTGTCCAGCCGTAAGGTCACCTCTGCGGCTAAACCCCAAGAACCACAATAGGAGACACGCACGTTGCATCTACGGCAGGCCGCACCAGCCATGTTGACCAACCCGAAATCTGCACCACTGCTTCGCAAAACCCTTGCGATAGTCACCGCCTGCATGACCATCACGGGCTGCGTCTCGCTAACAGAGAGCGACAACCGGGCCGATACACAGCCGGCGCGGCCGACCGCGAATACGGTGCTGCCGCAGCCGCCAAATCAACTCCTTGGAGATCTCTTCGTTGCGGTGCAGAGCGCACGGCTTTACCCAGATCAAAAGACTTTTGTCGATTCAACTTTGAATACCGACCCGGCCTCAATCGTCCAGCTATACCGGCAACAAAGAGCAGAACCGGGCTTTTCCCTCAAGGCGTTCACCGAACAGCACTTCACACCACCTACCGCTGAGCACATCACACCACCGCCGAACCAGACGCTGCGCGAACACATCGACTGGCTGTGGCCCAGGCTCACACGAGCGAGCGTCACGGTGCCGCCGAACAGTTCGTTGATCGCGCTACCCAAACCGTATGTAGTGCCAGGCGGACGGTTCCAGGAGGGCTATTACTGGGACACGTACTCCACCATGCTCGGCCTGCAGGTGTCCGGACGCGAGGACCTCGTCGATGACATGCTCGACAATTTCGCACACCTCATCAACACGATAGGTCATGTGCCAAACGGCAATCGCACGTATTACGCGAGCCGGTCCCAACCGCCCTTCTTCGCGAACATGGTGGACCTCGCCGCGCAGGCGGAAGGCGATGGCGTTTATCGAAAGTACCTGCCAGCGCTGCGCAAGGAGCACGAGTACTGGATGCAGGGCGAGCGCGAAACTCCGCCAGGAACCGCGGCGCGCCATGTAGTTACCATGCCCGACGGCTCTGTCCTCAACCGCTACTGGGACGCCAGTGACACCAGACGTGATGAGTCATATCTCGAAGACACCAAGACCGCCGAGGAAGCACCCGGCCGTCCCGCAAACGAAGTGTGGCGCGACCTACGGGCCGGCGCCGAGAGCGGCTGGGACTACAGCTCACGCTGGCTCGGCGACGGCAAGACGCTCGCGAGCATCCGAACTACCGCGATCGTGCCAATCGACCTGAACAGCTTGATGTTCCAACTTGAGACGACAATCGCCAAAGGCTGCACCATCACGGGCGATACCTCGTGCACTGCCAACTTCTCGACTCGCGCCCAGCAGCGCGCCGGTGCAGTCAACCGCTACCTTTGGAATGAACACGGTTACTACGGCGACTACGACTGGCAGCTGCGTCAGCCGCGTGATGCGATCACCGCGGCCGCCCTGTATCCATTGTTCACCGGAGTTGCGTCACCCGAGCGCGCCAAGATGACAGCCATCGCAACACGCAACACGCTGCTGCAACCCGGCGGTCTGGTAACAACCACCACGACCACCGGCCAACAGTGGGACGCACCCAACGGTTGGGCGCCGCTGCAGTGGATCGCGGTCGATGGCTTGCGCCGCTATGGAGAGCCCACACTTGCCAAAGAAATCGGCGTCCGCTTCCTCGACACTGTGAAGCAGGTCTATTCAACAGAGGACAAGCTGGTCGAGAAGTACGTGGTCGAGGGAGACAACGCGCGGGTTGGGGGTGGCGGCGAGTACCCGCTGCAAGACGGCTTCGGCTGGACCAATGGCGTCACACTGAAACTGCTTGACCTCTACGGCATGTAAGGCGGGTAGTTCGCACCGCTACTTCCTGTGCCACGCCCGTCAAGACGGCCTCTGCGATCTGCCATACCTGGCCGCCAAACAAGTCGAAGATGCCATCACCGACCACAACACCATTTTTGCCGAGATCCATGACACGGTCCCCGCCTGCACAGCGGTCACACGACGCCAGACCAGCTACAACCGCGTTACCAGTCCCTACAAAAAACACAAGAGCCCCGGCGTTGCCGAGGCTCTTAGCGGTGGTTCTCCCAGAGCGGACCGACTCGCCCTGACCGTGACGGTCAGGGGTTCGCGTAAGCCCGTTATGGTGGAGCTAAGGGGACTCGAACCCCTGACCCCCACACTGCCAGTGTGGTGCGCTACCAGCTGCGCCATAGCCCCATGTTTAGTTGTGTGCTCGGACGAAGTTACACCACGGCGACGGGCTCTCAAAATCTCAGCGCTCAGGACCGCCGACATCCTCTGCTACTTCCTGCATACTCCTAACCTGCGGTGACGCAAGTCTCCCCAGCGTCTCCGGTGCGAACACCCACGCCACGGCCGCGATCAGCGGCATCGCACCGCCCGCCACGAACGCCCATCCGTACGACGTGTGCTCGGCGATGACCCCCGCGACGACGGGTCCGATCACCAGCCCGACATCGGAGGTCATCTGGAAGGTGGCCAGCGCCGTTCCTGCCCGGCCCCGGCTGCCCACCACATCGGCCACGGCGGCCTGCTGCGGCGACGCATACAAACCGGCGCCGATCCCACCGATGAGCGACAGCACGATGAGCGCCGGCAGCGACGATGTGAAGCCCATCGCCACCACGGTCGAACCGCAGACCACCAGCCCGGCGACCACCAGCGGCTTGCGCCCGATGTCATCGGACCACGACCCCGCCAGGAAAGCCGTGGACACGTCTCCCGCCGCGAATGCGGCGAACACCAGTCCGGCGGCGCCCGGGCGCTGATGCAGCGCCTCGATCACAAACAGCGGCAGCAAGGCCCCACGGATTCCGAAGATGGCCCATCCCGCACTGAAATTCGACATCAGCGCGGCCAGGAAGGTTCGGTGATGCAGCGCGGATTTCAGTGTCACCGGAGTGCCGTGATGCTCGTCGGCGACCTCCAGCAGCGTGGAGCGCCGCAGCCCGAAGTGGACCAGCACGGCGACGGCCACCAGCGCCGCCGCGTAGATGATGAACGGTGCCGAAAGACTCAGGCCCACAACGGCACTACCCAGGACCGGCCCGGCCACCATCCCGAGCAGGAAGCTCGACCCGTACAGCCCCTGCGCACGTCCGCGAATCTCTTCGGGCGCGATGCGCACCAGCAGCGCGGCCGCCGACACGGTGAACATGGTGGAGCCGACACCACCGAGTGACCGGAATATCAGCAGCTGCCAGTAGTCATGCACGAAGGCGCAGCACCCGGTGGATACCGCGACGATCAGCAGTCCGGACATGTAGACCCAGCGCTCCCCCAGCCGCTGCACCAGCGCGCCTGCGGCCGGCGCGAACACCAGGCGGAATGCGGCAAACGAGCTCACCACCGCGGTCGCCGCCGTGACGCTCACCCCGAAGCTGCGAGCGTACTGCGGCAGTGCGGGCGCCACCACGCCAAACCCCAGCGCGATCACCAGGCACGCGACAACCAGGACCCAGATCTCCCAGGGCAGGCGCGGTTTGGTGTCCGCCTCGTTACCGGGACAGTCGCTTACCCGATCACCGATGAGACCACCTCGCGGGCAGCGTCCTGCACCTGCCGCAAGTGCTCTGCACCCAGGAAAGATTCTGCATAGATCTTGTATACATCCTCAGTGCCCGACGGCCGTGCCGCAAACCAGGCGTTTTCGGTGACAACCTTGAGTCCGCCGATCGGCGCCCCATTGCCGGGCGCGTTCGTCAACTTGGCGACGATGGGTTCACCGGCCAGTTCGGTGGCGCTGACCTGCTCAGGCGAAAGCTTGCCCAACACAGCCTTCTGCTCGCGGCTCGCGGGCGCATCGACGCGCGCATATGTTGGCGCGCCGTACTTCTCGGTCAGCTGCCCGTAGCGCTGCGAGGGCGTGGTCCCGGTGACTGCAAGGATCTCCGAGGCCAGCAGGGCGGCGATGATGCCGTCCTTGTCGGTCGTCCACACCGATCCGTTACGACGCAGGAAGGATGCTCCGGCGCTCTCCTCGCCACCGAAACCGATTGTCCCGCCGATCAATCCGTCCACAAACCACTTGAATCCGACAGGAACCTCAAGCAGCGTTCGGTTCAGCCCGGCCACCACCCGGTCGATGATCGACGAACTCACCAGCGTCTTACCCACGGCGGTCTCGGCGGCCCAGCCGTCCCGGTGGCTGAACAGGTAGTCGATGGCCACCGCCAGATAGTGGTTGGGGTTCATCAGTCCCGCATCGGGAGTCACGATGCCGTGTCGATCCGAATCGGCGTCGTTTCCCGTCGCAATCTGGTACTTGTCCCGCGACGCCACCAACGAGGCCATCGCATCGGGCGAGGAGCAGTCCATCCGGATCTTGCCGTCGTGATCCAGGGTCATGAACCGCCAGGTGGCGTCCACGAGCGGGTTCACCACGGTCAGGTCCAGCGACCAGCGCTCGGCGATCGCGGCCCAGTAATCGACGCTGGCCCCGCCCAGCGGGTCGGCGCCGATCCGGATGCCTGCACCCTTGATGACGTCGAGATCGACGACGTTGATGAGGTCGTCCACATATGTCTGCTGAAAGTCATACCGCTGCACGGATTTCAGCGCCTCTGCCAGCGGTACTCGCTTCACCGAGCGCCAGCCCGAACGCAGAATCTCGTTGGCGCGCGCGGCGATCGCCCCAGTGGCATCGGTATCGGCAGGGCCACCGTGCGGCGGGTTGTACTTGAACCCGCCGTCGCGGGGCGGGTTATGCGAAGGGGTAACGACGATCCCGTCGGCCAAACCCGTGGTCTTGCCCTGGTTGTGCCGCAGGATGGCATGGCTCACTGCCGGAGTCGGGGTGTACCGGTCACGCGAATCCACAGCCACTACAACACCATTGGCGGCCAAAACCTCCAATGCGCTGGTCCACGCGGGTTCGGAGAGCGCGTGGGTGTCTCGACCGATGAACAGTGGGCCGGTGGTGCCCTGCGAGGCCCGGTACTCGACGATCGCCTCGGTGGTAGCGACGATGTGCGCCTCGTTGAAGGCGCCGTCGAGACTCGACCCTCGGTGCCCGGAGGTCCCGAAGACGACCTGCTGCGCCACGTCTCCCGGGTCGGGGTCTATCGCGTAATACGCGGTCACCACATGGGCGATGTCGATGAGGTCTTCCGGCTGGGCCGGCTGTCCGGCGCGCGCGTTGCTCACCCGCCTGATTCTGCCCGGATCAAGTGAACCGTGTCTTACCGAACGGTCGCTATTGGAGTGGCTGAATGCCGACGGCGGTGCCGTAGGCACACACCTCGACGCCCGTGTTCGCGTACTCGGTGGTCTCGAATCGGAACGCGACCACCGCATTCGCGCCGCGCGACTCGGCTTCTGCCGCCAATCGGGACAGTGCCTCGCGACGACTCTCGTGCAGCAACTGAGTGATGCCCTTGAGCTCACCGCCCGCAATGGACTTGAACGAAGCGGCAAGGTTGGAGCCGATGTGCCGCGATCGCACGGTCAAACCGAAGACCTCGCCGAACACCGCGGCGATCTTGTACCCGGGGATGTCGTTGCTCGTCACAATGATCATGGGCCCAAGGTACCGCCGCCACTTAATCAGACGATCGAGGTGGCGTCCTGCCACAGCGGGCGCCGATCTCCGTCGGGATCGGCCTCTAGCCTGGACGGATTATCGATGATCAACACCTGGCGCTCCGGCACCGTGTGGGCGGGCCAGCCGTCGCCGGGGCTCCCGGTGCGCGCGAATGACAGCCAACGCGTCTGCATCTCGTCGCTGACGGCCCGCGCGGCGGCGCGGTCCCTGCGTCCCGCCAGGATGGGCCCGGCGACGGTCCGGTAGGTACCGAAGACCGCGAGGAGTTCGATCGCGTGGGTGGGTCCCAGCCCATAGCGGCGTAAGGCGCGCGTCGCGTAGTCATACCGGTAGAAGTAGGTCGGCGCGTACTGACCGTGCGCCTCCGCCACGCGCCATGCCGCCGTGCCGAATGCCAGGTCGCCGGCCAGCTGTAGAAGCGCCTTCTCCGATGGATACCCGTCGTAACTACCGACAATGCGCTGGACAAACTCCGGCCCGTCCTTGGACAACGCGTGCTCCAGCGCATCCGGTGTGATCGGAAGGATCTTGAGGATCTTGGTAAACAGGGTGGCCTCTTCGGCGTTGTACCCAATGATGAGTGGAACACGATGTGCCTCACCGCGTTCCATGGCCTCAACGGGATCGAGAGGCAGTACGTCGCCGTCGATGCTTGGCCCGATCCGCAGCGACAGACCTGGTACATGTTTGGCGGATCCGATCAGCCGAAACAGGGCCTTCACAAGATTCTTCGACTTCGCGGAGAGAACTGTTTCGGCCGCGTTCGAGTCGGTCGCGCCCAGGTACTTCGCGAACTGGCGCGCGTTCACCACAGCATCCTCGGCGCTGACCACCAGCCCGCTGGCGGTGCTCTGGCAGATCACCCGGTGGAACAGTCCTGCGGCTGAGGGCACCGCAAGCAGCGTGTTCACGGCGTGCGACCCGGCGCTCTCCCCGAAGATCGTCACGTTGTGGGGATCGCCCCCGAAGGCACCGATGTTGTCGCGCACCCACTGCAACGCCAGCACCAAGTCGCGCAGGTACAGGTTGCTGTCGATGGTGTGCGTCTCGTCCGACAGCGATGAAAGGTCCACGCAGCCGAGCCCACCCAGGCGGTAGTTGACCGACACATACACACATCCACGGCGCGCAAGACTCGCGCCGTCATACAGCGGGGTCGCCGAGCTGCCCAGGAAATAGCCCCCGCCGTGGATGAAGAACATCACCGGCAATGGCCCACTGACGGGCCCCTCGGGGGCCACCACGTTGAGAGTCAGGCAGTCCTCGCTGAGCTTCTGCGGCTTGCCGGGCAGGATGATCGCGAAGCGATGCTGCTGAATGGAGGCTGCACCCCAGGTGCGGCACTTACGCACTCCCGTCCACGGCTGGGCCGGCCGTGGCGCCCGCAGGCGCAGCGGACCCACCGGCGGCTCGGCGTAGGGAATCCCACGGAAGCGATGCACGCCGCCTCGGGTGAATCCTTCGATGGTGCCGTTGACGGTGTTGATGCGGATGGGCTTCTTTGCCATCGGCACATCCTAGGTAACCAACCGGTTGGGCCACAATGGTCAAATCAGAGGGTGAGGCTGAAGCCTTCCCACGCCGCGCGACGTGTCGCCTCCGGGTCCGGCTCCACGCGCGTGGCGTGGTCGAACACCATTACCGCGCGATCCGGCGGCTCGTAGACCGGCCAACCATCACCGGGAATTCCACTGCGCGCGAAAGCAAGCCAGCGCCGTTGCACATCATTGCTGACTCGCACCGCATCACGCTGGCCAAGAGCTCCCGCCATCACGGTGCCCATCGCGCCGCGGTAACTATCGAATACCGCAAGCAATTCGGTGGCATGCGTGGCGCCCATTCCGGCCATCCGCAGCGCCCCGGGCGCGTAGTCGTACCGGTAGAAATACACCGGCGCGTATCGGTGATGCGCCTCCGCCATTTGCCAGGCGGCCGTCGAGAAATTCATATCGCCGGCGAGTTTGACGCGCGCGGATCGCCCCGGATATCCCGGATACGCCGCCACGATGCGGTCACGATGGACAGGCCCGCCCCGCATCAGCATCCCCTCCAGCGCCTCCTCGGACAGCGGCATCATCTTGAGCACCCGCGTGAACAGCTTGGCCTCGTCGGCGTTGTGCCCGACGATCAACGGAACACGATGTGCCTCACCGTGTTCCATGGCCTCGACGGGGTGACGCGGCAGATAGTGACCATCGATGCACGGGCCGATCGCGAACGACCCGCCGGGCATGTTCGTCACGATGTCGGTAATCAATGCGTCGAGGGCGGCCCCCAGTTCGGCGGGCGTCGCCCCCAGCACCGCCTGCGCGGCCGCTTCCGGTGCGGCACCGAGGATATGGGCGAATTTCTGGGCATAGAGCGCGGCCGAGTCGGCGGGCACCGCCATACCGCTAGCAGTGCTCTGGCAGATCGCGCGGTGAAACAGGCCACCGGCGGCGGGGGTGGCCATCAGCGTCTCCACGCAGTGCGCTCCGGCACTCTCCCCGAAAATCGTCACATTCGCCGGGTCACCGCCGAAGGTCGCGATGTTGTCATGCACCCACTGCAGGGCCAGCACGACATCGCGCAGAAACAGATTGCCGTCGATGGTGTGTTCGCGGTTGGACAGCGACGACAGATCGAGGGCACCCAGTGCCCCCACCCGGTAGTTCACCGAGACGTACACGCACCCGCGCCGAGCCAGGGAGCCACCGTCATACAGCGGGGTGGCCGAGCTACCCAGGAGGTAACCGCCGCCGTAGATGAAGAACATCACCGGTAGCGGTTCGTTGGACGGGCGATCGGGGGTGACGACGTTGACCGTCAGGCAGTCCTCGCTGGCCCGTTGCACGCGCCCGGGCCCCAGCACCCGGTAGCGGCGCCGCTGCGGTGCCGCTGCGCCGAATTCGGTGCAGTCACGCACCCCGTCCCACGGCAGAGCCGGCTGCGGCGCCCGCAGGCGCAGCAATCCGATCGGCGGGCGAGCGTAGGGAATGGACCGGAAGCGCCGCACGCCTCCCCGCACGAAGCCTTCGACGATTCCATTGGGAGTGCTCACGCGGACAGTGGGCGTCTTCGACCCTGATGCCATGGCAGTCAAGATAGCTGTCCGCGACGTCAAGCGCCGTACTGGTTGCCGGAAAACTGGGCAAATCCAGGTAATTCGAGCGCAGCAACGCCCTCCGCTACAGATAACTGATCACGGTCTCCAAAAATCAGGGGCCGCCGCCCTGGCTGATTTCGGCCTGGTCACGGGAACATACCTATCGATGCACCAATAGCCACATTGGCCCCACAGGCCACTATCGTCACGGGAGTCAATTGCTGACGTCGAGATGGCGTCCTGCCCCGGGAAGGTCTGACATGTCGAGGCGTCGCCGAATCTCCGTGGTTTTGATGACCTCGGCCGTTATCGGCTCAAGCGTCGCCATCGATGTTGCGCCCATGGCGTATGCCGACCCATGCACCGGCCCTGCCGCGGGTCTGCAGCCGCCCACTCCGGTTCCCGACGAAGGCATACCCGGACAGGCTCCCCCGATCGGCCGCCGACCCGCTGGCGCCAATGACAAAGCCCCACTGCCGGAGCTGGGCAAGCTGCCGCTGGCCATCCTCAAGCAGGTCCTGCCTCAACAGAGCGCCAAGAAGAAGCCGGGTTGGGCTCAGGAGCTGGCACGGCCGGCCCTGCCCAACCCCCCGGAGCCCGGCTCACCGAACAATCTGCAGGATCAACAGGCCGCAGCCGTCGCTCCCGCTCCCGCGGCTCCTGCCGTCGGTCCGGCCGCCGAGGCCGCCGTCTCCCCGAGCACTTCGGTCGTTGGCTGGGTGACCGGAGTGGACACCGGCGCCAACACCCTTCAGAAGTTCAGCATCTCCGGTACTGACCTCGGAATCATGTGGGACAACGGCGATTCCGCCGGCCGCCAGGTGCTGATGGCCTTTGGCGATACCTACGGATACTGCGGAATGAGAAGCCAGCAGTGGCGGTACAACACCCTGCTGCGCACCCAGGACAAGTCGCTTTCACGCGGCCTTGCCGTGGCGGACGGGTCGACCTCCAACCCGTACGCCGGATCTCCACAGTCACGCCCGGGCTACTCCAAGCAGATCATCCCGCCCATCAAGTGGGCCGCTCAGGAGCGGGGCATCATTCCCACGGCCGCCATCTCCGTCGGACGTACGCAGTACATGAACTACATGTCCATCAAGAGCTGGGACAGCGCCGGGGAATGGACCACCAACTACTCGGCGACCGCGGTGTCCAACGACAACGGTCAGAACTGGAAGACCTTTCCGCAGAGCATCCGTCCGGCCTCCCCCGACGCCATCAGCCAGGTTCCCTTCACGCCGGGAAATGAGAACTTTCAGCAGGCCGCATACGTCAAGGGCAACGACGGCTACATCTACATCTTCGGAACCCCCTCCGGGCGAAGCGGATCCGGCTTCGTCTCACGCGCGTTGCCCGGCAACCTGCCCGATGCCGCCAAGCATGAGTTCTGGAACACCGACCGGGGCTCCTGGGTGCCGGGCGACCCCAACGCGGCGACCCCGATCATCTCGGGCCCGGTGGGTGAGATGTCAGCGCAATACAACACCTACCTCAAGAAGTACCTGGTGATGTACGGCGATAAGCAGGGAGACGTGCTGCTCTCGACTTCCCCGGCACCGCAGGGCCCGTGGAGTCCACCGCAGGTCATCGTCACCGAGTCACAGATGCCGGGTGGCCCCTACGCGCCATACCTGCATCCGTGGACAACCGGCAAGGAGCTGTACTTCAACTTGTCGCTGTGGTCGGCCTACAACGTGATGTTGATGCGCACAACACTGCCGTAATCCGCTGACGTCAGCCTGCTAGATCCGCTCGATGATGGTCGCATTGGCCAAACCGCCCGCCTCACACATGGTTTGCAGGCCGTAGCGTCCGCCGGTCTGCTCCAACACCGATATCAGCGTCGTCATCAACCGCCCGCCGCTGGCCCCCAGCGGATGCCCGAGGGCGGTGGCGCCGCCGTTGATGTTGACCTTGGACAGATCTGCGCCGGTCTCCGCCTGCCAGGCCAGAACCACCGAGGCAAAGGCCTCGTTGACCTCGAAGGCGTCGATATCCGCCACCGATAGACCTGCGCGGTCAAGGACTTTCGCGGTCGCGGGGATGACTCCCGTAAGCATGTACAACGGATCATCACCCACCACCGCCACCGAATGCACGCGGGCCCGCGGAGTCAGCCCGAGGCGCTTGGCGGTCTCGCTGGAGGTGATGAGCACAGCCGATGCGCCATCGTTGATCGGCGAGGAGTTACCCGCCGTCACCTTCCATTCAATCTGCGGGAAGCGTTGCTCCCACAACTCATTACGGAAGGCGGGTTTGAGCCCCGCCAAGACGTCCACAGTGGTCGATGGCCTCACCGATTCGTCGCTGAGTACCTCAACCAACTCGCCATCGACGGTGGGGGCCTTGATCGGCACCACATCGCGCGCGAATCTCCCCTCGGCCCAGGCCTGTGCGGCGCGACGGTGACTCTCGGCCGCGAAGGCATCCAGATCCTGGCGCGACAGGTTCCACTTCTTGGCGATCAGTTCCGCGCTAATGCCCTGCGGGACGAGCCCTTCCGGATAGCGACCGGCAACCGCCGAGCCGAAAAAGTCCTTGCCCAGGCTCTGGCTGCCCATGGGCACTCGACTCATCGACTCGATACCCGAGGCGATCACGACGTCGTAGGCACCAGCGATAACCCCTTGCGCAGCAAAGTGAATGGCCTGTTGACTGCTGCCACATTGCCGATCCACGGTGACCGCCGGGGTGGTCTCGGGCAACCCCGCGGCCAGCGCCGCCCACCTCGCGGTGTTGGAACTCTGCTCCCCTACCTGCCCGACCGCACCACTGATGACGTCGTCTACGAGAGCCGGGTCTATCCCGGTACGTTCAACGAGTGCGCGAATGGCGTGTGCGTGTAGATCGACCGGGTGCACGCCCGAGAGTGATCCCCCGGGCTTTCCCTTTCCGACGGGTGTACGCACCGCGTCGACGATCACTGCGTCTCTCATTGCCCTGCCTCCTGAATTCGCCGTTGAACTCCTCTTCTGCCGGTATACGCGCAGTCAGTTGGAATTCACAACTAACTGTGACCAAGTGCATAACGTGCTAAGTTGGATTTCACGACTATGAGAAACTGCTCGATCGCGAATGCCCTCGATGTGATCGGGGAACGCTGGACCCTGCTGGCCCTGCGCGAGATCATGCTGGGCAGTCGACGGTTCGACGAGATCGTTCGCAACACCGGCGCCAGCCGCGACATTCTGGCCGCCAGGCTGCGCAAGCTCGTGGACGCGGGCGTGCTGGAGAAGCGCCAGTACGAACAGCGCCCTCCCCGCTATGAATACCTGCTGACTGAATCGGGGCGCGCGCTGCGGCCAGTGCTGTTCGCCTTGATGGACTGGGGCGACAGGTTCGTCACGCAGGGCCCCCCGCCCAGCGTCTGGGAACACCAATGCGGGTCGGTGCTGCATATCCATCCGGCCTGCGAAAGTTGCGGAGAGACAGTGACCTTCGACGACATCACGGCGCGGAGAATCGGCGAGGTCCGATGAGCTCAAAGCCTTTGACGTATCAGCCCGCGGGGGCCACATGCCTGGCCGAAAGTGGCTGGCCAGCCACCCCGTCCGCCCTACGACGATTCGAGCAGACCGTCCCCGTCGGACACGGAAACCACGCATGGCAAGAGGCTTCGCAAGCGGTACTGAACTGGGGTGTCAAGCGCCGCAGCGGGTTCCGGGTGAATCCGGAGGGCGCTGCGCATGAGGGCACCGAGTTCCAGATCAGCCTCGGATGGGGTCCATTCAGCGTTCACGAGCCGGTACGCGTTGTCGCCGTGACCAACACCAACAACCGGTGCGGTTTTGCGTACGGCACATTGCCGGGCCATCCCGTGTCGGGCGAGGAAGCATTCATCGTGCACCGGAACGGCGACGGGACGGTGTTTCTCACGCTGCGCTCGTTGACGCAGCCCGCACCATCCGGATTCTGGCGGCTGGTGTTTCCGGCGCTTCTGTTGGCGCAACGGGTCTTCCGCCGCCGATACTTACGGTCGCTGTCCTCCTAGGCGTCCGACGACGCAAGGTCCACCAACGCACGTGCCGGTCCTGTCGGCGCAGCACCCGGTCGCCACACCGCCCGAAACTGGCGTGTGAAGTCGGTACCGTCGGCGAGCGTCACCTCGACCAGCGTCCCCGCCAACAGTTCGGGTGCCGCGATGAGGCGGCTGATCACCGCGGGTGCCAATCCCGTTGCCGCGGCCGCTTTGATCGCGGCTGCTGAACCCAACTCCGCCGCCGGTGCCGCCGGCTGACACACCTGGCTCAGCACCTCCCAGACTGTGTCGCGGGTTCCCGAACCCGGCTCACGCATGAGCAGCGGGGTGGTGGCGAGTTCACGGAGCGTCACCGGCTTGCGGCGCCGCGCCCACTTGTGTCCCTGCCCCACCACGATGACCAGCTCGTCGGCGCCCAGCACCTCCCCGGCCAGGCCGGCAGGTGCGTGCGGTCCCTCGATGAATCCCAGGGTCGCGCTTCCGGCCCGCACCAGCTCGCACACCTGTTGCGTATTGCCAACTTCGAGGGACACCGGGACATCCGCATGTCGTGCGCGAAGTGCCGTGAGCCACAGCGGTATCCGGTAATCGGCGATGGTGCGCGAGGCGGCGACCACCAGGCGGGGCGTGTGACCGGAATGCAGAGCCGCCACGCCCGCAACGAACTCGCGCGCTGCTGCCAAGACCGGGGCGGCATGGCCGACCACCGCAAGTCCGGCGTCGGTCAGCCGCGACCCGGTGGGACCTCGCTCCAGCAGCACCAGCCGCAGACGGCGTTCCAGTGCCCGCATTCGCATGCTGGCCGCGGGCTGGGAGATGCCGTGCATGCGTGCTGCCGCCCCGAGGCTGCCCGTCTCGGCAACGGACACCAGCAGGTCCAGCACGTCGAGGTCGGGCGTGCCCGGAGGGAGAGGCATAAGTACAGTTTATGAGGTTCCGCCAAAATGCCTGGTAATTGCCCCTGATTACGATGAGAAGGCTATGGACGACACCGATATCCGCCACCTGCGGCGCTGCGTCGAACTGGCCGCCGAGGCCCTCGACGCGGGCGACGAACCGTTTGGGTCACTACTCACCGGACCCGATGGCGCCGTGCTGACCGAAGATCGCAACCGCGTCGGTGGAGGCGATTCGACGCGCCATCCCGAGTTCGAACTCGCACGGTGGTCCGCCGAACACCTTTCAGCAGGCGAGCGCGCGGCATCCACCGTCTACACCTCTGGTGAGCATTGCCCGATGTGTTCGGCGGCCCATGCCTGGGTCGGTCTAGGACGGATCGTGTACGCCAGCTCCTCGGCCCAGCTGACGCAGTGGCTCACCGCGCTTGGTGCGCCCCCAAGTCCGGTCGCGGCGCTGTCGATCAATGCGGTGGCCCCCGATATCGAGACCGACGGTCCGGCGCCGGATCTCGCGGAAGAGGTACACGCCTTGCATGTCCGTTTCCGCAACGGCTGATCAGCTCACTTGACGCACGCGACGCCGTCAGCACCCATCTGGCTCAAGTCGGTCGGCGCTGGCGCCTGAACACCGGTTCCCGTTGCGGCCACTGCGGTCATCACGTCGCTGGAATTGGCCTCCGCCGACGAATCGGCCTTCTTACCGGCACTGTGGTGCGCAATGTAGTCGTCCGCAGGAAACTGCGAGCCCACCGTCAACTGGACCGTTCCGGGTGCGACCGCACCGGATTCCGTCATCGGCAGGTGCAGTTGATCGGCGAGCGCTTGCGCGCCCTCCTGGGCATCTGAGCCGTACATGATCGAGCTCTCGGTCGACATGGACTCTGCCGTCGTCGCCCGACCACGCGTGAATCCCCGCGCGGTAAAGGCATCTTCGATCGCTGCACCCAGCCCGTCCCGGTCCGTCGCATTGACAACGTTGAGCACTATGGGCGCCGACAGAGAAACCGCCGTCGGCGGCGCGGCCGCAGCGGGCGGCGCGGGAGGGATATCGGCGGAGAAGCGGTCGTGCACGATCTGCCGGATCGTGGGCAGATCGACGATGTTGACGTCCGAACCGTTGGCATCGTGGCCGAAGTCAGAGATGGGCAGCGTGTAAAAAGCCATCGGCCTCTTGGTCAGTTGCGAGGCGCGCGCGGCGAAGTCGACGAGGTTGAGCCCGGAGTCGATCGCGACGTTCTCGTGTGCGACATTCAGGATGTTGCGTATCGCAGCGGGATTGGACATCACCCCGCCCTTACGAACCGCGGTCAACAATGACACGAGGAAGGCCTGCTGGCGCCTGGTGCGGTCCATATCCGTAAACGAGCCGTCGTTTTCGTCCCGTCGTTGCCTGACAAAGGCCATCGCCTGGGATGCGTCGATCTGCTGAACGCCCTCGTGGAAGTTGGCCCCGGAGAACTCGTCGATCGTGTCGTGGTTCAGGCACACGGTGATGGGCTGCACCGCCTTGGCGATCTGGAAGAACGCGGCAAGGGTCACCTCCACGAAATGATCGATCGGCACACCCAGAAAGTTGCTCACCGTGTCGATCTGGGCCTTGCGTCCCGCCTCGCGGGCGGCCTGCTCACGCGCGGTCAGATCGTTGGCGCCCGCCACATCGGAGCCGCCGCTGGCCTGCCGGTCCAGCGCCTGCTGGTAGGCGAATCCGTACGCCTGCTTGACCTTGCCCTTACACACCGACCCGGGGCAGCCCGCCAAATCCACGTAGTCGTCACGCGGGATCGACACCGCCGTCATGGGGCCACCATCGCCCGGGATGTGAACCACAATCAGCACATTGGCGTTGTATCCACCGGACGTCTCGTCACCGGCGTGCAGCGCGTCGTACATCTCCTGCGGCAGCGGCTGGCCATTTTGGTCGAGCCGACTATCCAGGCCCATGAGCAGGATGTTCTGATCCTGCCCGGCAGGTGTCAGCACTCCGGGCAACACGTGCGAGGTGATGATCTGCCCGACTGTCGTGTTGTATCCCGCCCAGCCAAAACCCGTGATGGCCATGACAAACGCGGCAGCGATACCGGCGACCAGCCGGCCCTTCTGCAGCACCCAGCGCTGCGCCTGCCCAGCGTGTAGATCGCCCATAACAGTTGACCATTGTTCTGGACAGTCCGGCCAAAACGGGGCAAGCGCGCACCGACCTCTCCGGCGAGTCCTCCCTCAACGTTCCACTGTGAGGTCGGTGTGAATTTGCCAGGGCCGCTCGCTAATCCGCCCGGGTGAGCCCCAAAACCGGGATGACGCGGGTGGTCTTGCGTTCGTACTCGGCGAAGTTCTCAAAGCGCTCGGCCTGGAGCCTGTAAATCCTGTCGCGCTCCTCACCCACCACATCGCGCACCGCCACTGGATAGTGGTTGTCGCCGATCTCCACCGATACCCGATCCGGGTGAGCCAGCGCGTTGTAGTACCAACCGGAGCTGTTCTCCCGCCCATTGTTGGAGGCGAATACGTAGATCTCGCCACCCTCGCCGCCCGGCTGATAGGCCATCGGGTTCTGACGGGGCTGGCCCGACTTGGCACCCACGGTATGCAGGATCAGCATGTCGAATTGCGCAAAGAAGCCGCCGGCACCGCCTGTTTCGCGGATCTCGGTCATGACATTGGCGTGGAAATCGTTGGGCGTTGTCTCGGTCATGCCAGATACAATGTCAACTGGGCTGACACTATTCCGATCGCTGCAAGAAATCTTTGACAATTCTGTCGACGAACCCGCCGTCGACAGACTCACCCGTCACGATGACGCGGTAGTACAACGGCGCCACCAACCGTTCGGCCAGGCCAGCAACATCCGCATCGGCCGGCAGCTCCCCTCGCCGCACCGCACGCGCGATCGGAATCTGATCGCGCGCCTGCTGCTCACGTAGATAGCGGGCGCGGAACGCGTCGGCAAGCTGCGGATCATGCTGCGACTGGCCGATCAAGGCCCGGAACACCGCACCAGCGTCGTCGGTGGTGAGAAATCGTGCGGTGGCGGCCAAGTGGTGCCGCAGGTCGGCTTCGAGGCTGCCGAGGTCTGGCGGATCGAGCTGGAAGGCGGCATCTTCCAGAAAGACGTCCATCAACACGTCCGCCTTCGAATTCCACCATCGATAGACGGTCTGCTTGGCCACGCCCGCAGCCTTGGCGATGCCCTCCATGGTGACTCCGGCATAGCCCTTGGCGACCAGCAGATCATCAGCAGCGTGAATGACGGCCTCTCGCGCAGTCTCGCTGCGGCCATGGCGGTTACCGAAATGACGGCGCGCTTCATCGGGCTCGCGAGCCTTCGCCGTCTCATTCACAACACTCATCGAATCATCACTCTAGACTAGACGAGACGTTGCGTCTATTCTAAAACGCATGACAACAACACTTCATGAACCCCAATTCGCCACGATCGTGGACCGGCTCTTCGAGAACGCGTCGCATGATGCGCCCCCTGTCGACCGGGACACCTTCCACACAAAGTCCGTCGAAGAGCGCGTCGAGCTGTTCCAGAACACTTACGTCCCCATCGCGCCCGATGCCGGACGGCTGCTCTATAGCCTGGTCCGCGCGGCCAAGCCGAAGACGATCGTCGAGTACGGCCTGTCGTACGGCATCTCGACCCTGCATTCGGCCGCCGCCGTTCGCGATAACGGATTTGGACGCATCATCACCACCGAGATGAACACCACGAAGATCGCGGCTTCCCGCGCGACTTTCGCCGAGGCCGGGGTGTCCGACCTGATCACCATCCTGGAGGGCGACGCCCGCGAGACGCTGAAGACGGTTGAGGGGCCCATCGAATTTCTGCTGCTCGACGGCTGGCCGGACCTCGATCTGCCGATCCTCAAGCTCCTCGAGGACAAGCTGGCACCCGGCGCGCTCGTCATCGCCGACAACGTCGGATTTGAAAGCAGCAAGCCATATTTGGAGTACATCCGTACCCCAGAGAACGGCTATGTGAGTGTGGCCTCACCCATCGGGGAATGCATGGAGCTCAGCTGCCGTTGTGTGTAACGGTGCAATCTCACCCAAAGCGTTGGCGGCGGTCGTCTCGCCAAAGTCTCCCGCCGCCAACGCCTTCAGAACCACTCCAGGAAGGTGTGGCATGTTCAAATCTACCCTCGGCCTGTCGGCAGTGGCATGTACTTCGCTCGCATTGCTGTCTGCGGCGCCCGCTTCCGCGGGACCCAAATCCCCACAGACACCCAGCGAACTCGGTGCCCAGCTGCAATCGCAGGGCTATAAAGTTCAGTACGAACGAATCGGCAACTGCGCCTTGGACGCCGGCTCGGTAGTCGGCACCCGGATTGGCCCGGCGGTGTGGGCAGATACCACCACCCAGACCAAGGCCGGTGGCGGCGTTGGAGACGGAGCCGGAACCCGCGGAGGCGTCACGTGGAGCCACGATGTTGACCACCAGATCGCGTACATCACGGTGGCGTGCAAACGCGCCGCGAAGTGAACTAGTGGCGATTGGCAAATAATGGGATGCGTGAGCCGCCCCGGACACGTAGCATGCCTGAAATCATCAGTGCCGCAAGGTAGCTGACTAGTCTCCGGATAGAGGATTTCTGTCGTGACGACGTGGACCACCCGCGCCGAGCTTCCCGAGGATGTTTCGGCGATACGTGCGGTCAATATCGCGGCCTTCCCTGCCCATGACGAGGCCGACTTGGTTGATGCGTTGCGCGCGGATCCGGCGGCATGGATCGACGGTCTGTCCACCGTGAGTGTCGACACCGGGGGTGAAATCGTGGCCCATGCACTGCTCACCCGGTGCACCGTGGGCGCAGGACCCGCACTGGCCCTGGGGCCGTGCGCGGTGCTGCCACGGTGTCAGCGCACCGGGGCAGGTTCGGCGGCCATTCGCGCCGGCCTCGAGCGCGCACGCAGTCTCGGCGAGAACTTGGTCGTGGTGCTCGGGCATGCCCTCTACTACCCACGATTCGGATTCACACCGGCATCCGCCTTCGGTGTCAGCGCGGGCTTCGACGTCACCGATGACACGTTCCTCGCGCTGGCGTTAGACCCGCAGCGCGAAACGCCGCGCGGCCAGATCGTCTACCCGGGAGCGTTCGGGGTCTGACGGCCGCCTCAAGCAGAAGACCCCCCGGCATTCGGGGGGTCTTCTTTTGTGGAGCTGCCGGGAATTGAACCCGGGTCCAACGGCCGTTCATTAAGGCTTCTCCGTGCGCAGTTCGCTATGCCTCTACTTGGATCTCTCGGTCTCGCGAACAAGCCGAGATGACGATCCCAGTCGCTGTTTGATGTCCCTACGGGTCCCGCGACCGAACCCGTAGGTTTGTCCCTCTAGCTGATGCCAGGGTCCGGGCCGAGGGCGCTCCCGGTCTGACAGACACGCAGTCGCTTAGGCAGCGAGTGCGTAGTCGCGCTGATGAGAATCGGCGCTTAATTGGTTGCAATGACGCTTACGGTGGTCTCTTGCCTGCACCGGCACGCTTCCCTTAAGTCGAGACTCGCTGTCGAAACCTTTCAGCCCCGTCACCCCACCGACCTTCGGTGGGACACTCCATCGTACCGCCGCAAATCCATGAAGCCACCGAATTACCCGTCCACGCCACGGTAACGTGCGGGAAATCGCCAAACCTGGGGAGTCATCGCCATGCGCATGCTGCTGAGTACCTATGCCGCCATTGCGGCGGGTGCAACCGTATTCGCTGCTCAGGCGTCCGCCGAGCCGTCAGTACCCAGCCTTGACGGCTACACGGCGGTCGAGCCCACTGCCTTTGAGACGTATTCGGCGTACGCCACCACGGGTGTGCAGTTCCTCACCCCCGATGGCCTGCGCTGCCGCATCACCTCGAACTCCCGCGCCACCGGAGTCGACGGCACCTGCTGGGGCAAGCTTCCCGGCGTCGCGGGTGACGAGAACGTCGCCGCGGTGTCGCTCAATACTCCGACCGCGAGCCTGACCCACATGGCCGACCTGGGCCAGCAGGAGATCGTCGCGCGGCCCGACGCATCCCCGGCCGGACCGGCACCCGTGGACCCCAGCGCCTATCGGCCGCTGACCTCTGGCCAGAAGATCACCTACGGACTCAAGGGAACCGACAAGGTGATCACCTGCGGCGTGAGCGAGCAGCGCGAGACGATCTGCCTACTGCCCAACAATTTCACCGGTGACGGCCCACACGGATTCGTGCTCTCCCCCGCGGGCAGCCGAGCCTTCTAGCGCGCGTCTGCTAACACTTCCAGCGCGGCGTTGTATCCGGGGATGAAGGAAATCGCCGGTCCTCCATGACATCCCGCGCTCCCGAGATACAGGCCTTCGACGGGTAAGGGATCACCCCGGTATCCGCGTGGCCCCGGTCTGTTGACGCCGATCTGGTCCGCGTGCACCAGCCCGAAGCAGTAGTCGCCGCCCGGCGCCCCGAACATGGTGCCCATGTGACGGGGTGTGAAGGTGGTGTGCCGCAGCACCGTGTCCTTGAAATTGGGTGCCAGCCGGGAGATCTTGTCCATCACCCGCTCCCTCATCTCCACCTTCATCTCGCCGTATCGGGCGTGCCCCGTCTCCACGGGGAACCACAACGCGAACGCCGAGGCCGCGTGCTTACCCTCGGGCGCCAGCTGCGGGTCATGCAGGGACGGAATCTGGAACACCACCGCGGGATCGGCGGGCACGACACCCCGTCGACAGTCTTCCCACTGCGCCTGCAGCTCCTCGGGTGTGCTGTACATCCCGACCGTTGATTGCATCTCCGGAACGTTCAGGGCTTGATACGGCGCGGCGAACTCCGGCAGCGCGTCGAGAGCGAAGTGCATTTGCAGGTAGCTGCCGCGGTGATCAACCCGCGCGAACCGGTCACGCTGATCGGGTGGAACAACCGAGGAGTCCAACATCTCTGTCACGGTGATATCCGGTGCGACGGAAGAAATTACGACCGGCGCGGTAATTGTCGAGCCATCTTCCAAACCGACGCCGCTCACCCGACCGTCAGATGTCAGGATTTGGGTCACCTTGCTGCGCAGGCGCACTTCACCGCCATACCGGACGAAAAGCTCATGCAGGTGCGATGTCAACGCACCGATCCCGCCGCGGAGCTTTTTCATCTGCAACGCGGTCGCATCCGGCATCGCCAACCCGAAGGCCAATGCGGCGGCACTGCCCGGAGTTTCCGGACCGCGGTAGGTCATGTTGAGCGCCAGGAACGCCAGCATTCCGCGCAGCACGCCGTGTTTCTCCTTGTCGGGGAAATAGCGGTCCAACACATCGGTGACCGATCCGAAAAGCATGTCGTTGATGCTCGCCCGCTCGAATTCATTTGTTGCACAGGCGTACATCTCATCGAATGTTTTCGGCGGCTGCCCCACCTCAAATCGCCCCAATGCCCTCGTGGGCGCCTGGCTCCACGCCATGATCCCCGCCATGCCGTTGACCGCCTCGGCTCCGTGCACCTCGTTGAGATGGGTCAACAGCTTCATCGGATCGCTGTAGTAGACGAGCGGCTCATCGCCAATCCCCCTGAGTGCCACGGACACAACATCGAGGTCGACGGTCGGCAACGTGTCGAGCCCGAGATCGCGACTCAAGACGGCAGATGTCGGAAACTGGACGGATCCGGCGATCTCGAATCGGTAGCCGTCAAACAGCTCAACCGTCGAGGCCATACCGCCGGCGTACAACTTCGCGTCGAGGCACAGGGTGTGCAGCCCCGACTGCTGCAGCTTCGCCGCTGCGGTAAGTCCGTTGTGCCCCGCCCCGATCACGATCGCCTCGAAGTCCGCCATGCCTCACGCTGACATGGCCCCTAAGTTTTGTCAATAGTGACAAAACTTAGTTTCAGGATGCGTCGCCGAGTCCCGCCTTCAGGAAGTCCAGCGCGGTATGACTGAGCCGTGCAAGCTCCTCAGGCGAGCGATTCTCGCCCAGCATCCATGCATCCATGGCGCCGAAGACTGCCGCCGCAATGCTGCGCGCCGTCACGGTATTGCGCAGGCGCACATCGGGATTGGCGTCGCCATTACCATCGCGAACAAGATGCTCCTCGATCACCTCAGCGAACTCGGCCTCAACCTGCCGGATGTGCCGCACGATGCGCGCGCGGTCGAGCTCCTGGTTACGCAGCGTCGCGATCTTGACCACCGCGTCGACGTCATAAGGCGCACTGAAGATCGCCGACTCCACCGATTCCAGGATGGGCTCGCCGGGAATCCTGGCGTCCAGCGCGCTGCGAAACCATTCCAAACCGAGGTCGTAGTCCGGGAAGAGCAGGTCATGCTTGGACTCGAAGTGGCGGTAGAAGGTGCGCAGCGAGACTCCGGCATCCGCGGCGATCTGCTCTACCGAGGTGTCCTCCACGCCCTGACCGAGAAAGCGCACGATCGCCGCCTGCCGAAGGGCGGCACGCGTCCGCTCACTGCGCACGGTCTGGGCCGGTCTGACCATGCTCGAAAGGTACCGCAAGGATCACCCCAGACAAGTTATGTCACTATTGACAAAACTTCAGGACGCTGTCAGGCTCCGGACATGGTGTCGCTCATCGTGCACGCGATCCTCGGAATCGCCGTCATCGCGCTCATCGTCGCCTCGAATCGACCGATATTCGCCCGGACCGCAACGGGTTCCGCGTTATCGCTGCTCGAAATCGTGTACTACGCCGTCGGCATCGCCTCGATCGCACTGGGCTGGTACTTCAACATCCGGTACGTCGCCGAATACCACGTGTCCAACCCCATCACCGGCTGGATCGACTACATCAAGCTGATGTTCGTCAATCCCGCGGCAGGCTCGGCCAGCCAGGACTACACGATCGGCAATGTCATTCTGCTGCCGCTGATGACGATCATCGACGGGTACCGCCGCGGCATCCGGCGCCCATGGCTTTACTTCGTATCGAGCCTCTTCACGAGTTTCGCGTTCGCATGGGCCTTTTACCTGGTCACCGTCGAGCGCCAGCGCAGACACGAGAAGGCCTTGGCGGTGGCCGCGTAACCCGTTCGGGTTACATGCCTTTGGCGCGCCGTCCCAATTCGCGGGTGATCTCGCGGGTGGCGTCCCGCTTGGCTAGGTCCTGGCGCTTGTCGTGCGCCTGCTTACCGCGCGCCAACGCCAACTCCACCTTGACCTTGCCGTCCAGGAAGTACAGCGACAACGGCACCAGCGTCAGGTTGCCATCGCGGACCTTGCCGACCAGCTGATCAATCTGCGCTCTGTGCAGCAACAGCTTCCGGTTCCGCAGCGGTGCGTGGTTCGTCCAGGTTCCGTGGTCGTACTGCGGGATATGCAACGCGCGCAGCCAGACCTCGCCGTCATCGATGGTGGCGAAGGCGTCTACCAGAGACGCCTTACCCTCACGAAGGGTCTTGACCTCGGTACCCACCAGCTGCACCCCGGCCTCATAGACGTCGAGGATCGAATAGTTGTGCCGCGCCTTGCGATTGGACGCGATGATCTGGCGCCCGTCGGTCGGTTTCTTGCTCATCGCCAGGACCTATCTACGCACGTACAGACGCAAGGTCACGTAGGCGGTCACGCCGGCCAGCAGAATGCCCAGCGCCGCCATCTGAATCGATGCGAGGAACACATCTCCATAGGTGATCGGGGCGATCAGGTTGGCCTGAATGAACTGTTCCAACGCGCCGTTGAGGATGGTCACCCGGGCCACGATCAGACCGATCACCGCCAGCGCCACACCGGCAAGCGCCGCGATCACCGCCTCCAACAGGAACGGCAGTTGCGTGTACCAACGGGTGGCACCCACCAGCCGCATGATGCCCACCTCGGTGCGCCGGGTGTACGCGGCAACCTGAACCATGTTGGCGATCAACAGAACCGCACCGACAGCCTGAATCAGCGCGATCATGAACGCCGCATCACGCAGGCTGTTCAGGACCGCGAACAAGCGGTCGATCAGATCCTTCTGGTTGAGCACGCCCTTCACGCCGGGCTTGCCGACGAATGACTCATCGAAATCTGCGTGCGCCTCCGGGTTCTTGAGCTTGACGATGAACGAGGCCGGGAACGCGTCCTTGCTCACGTCCTTCATCAGGTCCCGGAACTGCGGCAGCCGCTTCTCGGCGTCCGCGTATGCGTCCTCACGGTTCACGAAACGCACCGACTTGATATCGGACCGCTTCTCGATCTCGTCGCGCAGGCCCTTGCAGATATCACTGCTGCAGTCCGTGTCGCTGGCCGACAGGTCCTCGGTGAGGAAGATCTGCGTCTCCACGCGGTCCAGGTAGATGGCCTTAGAGTTCTTGGCCAGCGATATCACCAGCAGACCACCGCCGAACAACCCGATCGCGATCGCGGTGGTGATGATCATCGCCACCGTCATGGTCACATTGCGACGCAGGCCGGTGAGGACCTCGTTGAACAGGAATCCAAAACGCATGTTCTATTCCACTTACCTATCTACCCCGTAGACACCGCGCTGCTCGTCGCGGATCAGCTTGCCGAGCTCTAACTCGATGACGCGTTGACGCATCGAGTCGACGATGTGATGGTCATGTGTCGCCATCAACACGGTGGTGCCGGTGCGGTTGATCCGCTCCAACAGCGCCATGATGTCCTCACTGGTCTCGGGGTCCAGGTTTCCGGTCGGCTCGTCGGCCAGCAGCACCAGCGGACGGTTGACGAACGCGCGCGCGATACCGACGCGCTGCTGCTCGCCACCGGACAACTCCGAGGGCAGCCGGCTGGCCTTACCGGTCAGGTTCACCATCTCGAGCACCTCGGGCACGATGCGGTTGATGATGTCGGTCTGCTTGCCGATCACCTCAAGCGCGAAGGCCACGTTCTCGTACACCGTCTTCTGCTGAAGCAGCCGGAAGTCCTGGAAAACACAGCCAATCGTCTGCCGAAGGTGCGGGATTTCGCGGCCGCGCAGCTTGTTGACGTGGAACTTGGAAACCTGGATTTCGCCCTTGGTGGGCAGCTCCTCGCCCAGCAGCAGGCGCATGAATGTCGACTTGCCCGAACCCGAAGGTCCGATGAGGAACACAAACTCACCCTTGTCGATCTCGAGGCTCACGTTGTCCAACGCGGGCCGAGCCGACGATTTGTAGAGCTTGGTTACCTTGTCGAGGCTGATCACGGCACGCCAGTCTAGCCGGGAAACCCGTGATGACCGTGAGGGCGCACTACGGCGCGGGACTCGGAGGCGTCGCGGGAGGTGCACCCGGCGGTGGCGGAAGCTGCGGCGGGACCAGCCAGGGGGGTAACCATCCGGGCGCCGGAGGTGGAGTTGTCGTCGGGGGTGTCGGCGGCGTTCCGCTCGGTGTCAGCGTCGGAAATGTCGTGACGATGGTGTTGGTGGGCTCCGTCGTCGTGGTCGTGGTGGGCGCCGTCGTGGTCGTCGGACGCCTCGTGGTGCTGGGCACCGGTCGCGGCGTGGTCGTGGTGACACTGGGCTTGGGCACCCAGGTGTATCCCGGCGGCGGCTGCGGAGGCGCCGGCTCCGGCTTGTTGATCTCGTACAGCCAGCTCGCCGAGACGAACGCAAGAATGAGCACGGCGGTCGAGGTGCGGATCCTGACCTTTGCCCGGATCTTGGCTGCCGAAGACAGGAGCTTTTCCCAGAACGGTTCCTGGCGAGGTTCACTCATTTGAGATCCTCGTCCTTCACGATCGGTTGGGGTTTGGTGTCGACGCCCTCGTCGCGGCCCTCCTCGCGCTTGGTGTCGCGTTTGAGCTCGCCGGAGCTCGACGACGACATGGTGCGCACCACCGGGCGACTGTCCCCCACCAACGCCACGCCCGCCTTGGCCAGCGCCGCGATGACCTTGGCACGCAGCCGTCGTCCCACCTCGAACTGCTTACCGGGCAGCGACCGCGCCACCATGCGCACGTTGACCCGGTCCACCTCGATGCTCTCCACACCCATCAGCGACGGGGCGTCGAGCAGCAGCTGCGACAGATCACGGTCCACCAGCGCCTGCTGGCAGACGTCGTACAACACATCGTTGACCCGGGCCAGGTCCACGCTCGTGGGCACCGGGATATCGACGACCGCGCGGGCCCAGTCCTTGGACAAGTTGACCGCCTTGACGATCAACCCGTTCGGAATGGTGATGACCTCGCCCTCACTGGAACGCAACTTGGTCACCCGCAGGGTGACCTCCTCGACGGTCCCGCGGGATTCGGTGGTCTGTCCCTGCACGTAGAGCTCCACCAGATCACCGAAGCCGTACTGCTTTTCGGTGATGAGGAAGAACCCGCTCAATAGGTCCTGGACGACGCGCTGGGCGCCGAAACCGAGCGCGCCGCCGAGTACCGCGGCGGGACCTGCGAGCCCGCCTATCGAAATGCCCAGCACCCCGACGACGTGCACGGTGGTGACGACAACGACCAGCACCACGACGATCCAGGAGACGACGGAGGCGAGTGCCTGGCGGTGCTTACTGGCCTCGGAGCGCACCAGCGCATCGCTCTGGGTGAACGAACGGTCCAGCCGGCGGGTGATCTTGTGCGCACCCCAGTTGATGAAGCGCACGAGGATCATCGCGCCCAGGACAGCGATGACGATCTGCAGACCACTGTCGAGCAGCCAGCGACCAACCTCGCTGGACCACAGGGTGTTCCAGCGCTCGTGGAGGCGAAGGCTCGCCGCGTTGAACTCGGTGGCGCTAGTCATCGCGCCTATTGCGCCACCGAATTCCCGCCTCGATGAATCCGTCGATGTCGCCGTCCAGTACCGCCGCGGGATTACCTACCTCGTACTCGGTACGGAGGTCCTTGACCATCTGATACGGCTGCAGCACGTAGGAACGCATCTGAGTGCCCCATGAACTGCCGCCATCACCCTTGAGCGCATCCATCTCGGCACGCTCCTCCTGCCGCTTACGCTCCAGCAGCCTGGCCTGCAGCACGCGCATCGCCGCGACCTTGTTCTGCAGCTGCGACTTCTCGTTCTGGCAGGTGACGACGATCCCCGTCGGGATGTGAGTCAAGCGCACCGCCGAGTCGGTGGTGTTCACCGACTGACCACCCGGGCCGCTCGATCGGTACACATCGACGCGCAGATCGCCTTCGGGAATGTCGATGTGGTCGGTCGTCTCCACCACCGGCAGCACCTCGACATCGGCGAACGAGGTCTGCCGCCGACTCTGATTGTCGAACGGACTGATGCGCACCAACCGGTGCGTGCCCTGCTCGACCGACAGCGTGCCGTAGGCGAAGGGCGCATGGACGGCGAAGGTCGCGCTCTTGATACCAGCCTCTTCGGCGTAGGAGGTATCGAAAACCTCGACGGGATACTTGTGCGCCTCGGCCCAGCGGATGTACATGCGCATGAGCATTTCGGCCCAGTCCGCGGCGTCCACACCACCTGCGCCGGACCGGATGGTGACCACGGCCTCACGCTCGTCGTACTCGCCCGACAACAGCGTCCGGACCTCCATGGCTTCGATGTCCTCGCGCAGTTTGGCGCGGTCGGCGTCGGCCTCTGCCACCACCGAGGGGTCATCGCCTTCCTCGGCGAGTTCGTAGAGCACCGGCAGATCATCGAGACGTTGCCGCAGTGCTTCCACACGCCGCAGCTCACCTTGTGCGTGCGAGAGCTGGCTCGTCACCTGCTGTGCGCGCGCCTGGTCATCCCACAGGTTGGGGTCGGCGGCGGCTTCTTCGAGTGTCTTGATCCGGGCACGCAGGCCGTCGACGTCGAGCACCCGCTCCACCGTGGTGAGGGTCGTGTCGAGGTCAGCGATGTCGGCTTGGCAGTCCAGATCCACAACTGTTCAGGCTACCGGGCTGACGGAGCGCAATATTCCGACCCGATGTCTAGGTGCTGGCGCCCTGCCTGCCATGGGTGATAGACGTGATGTGATCGGCGCTGTAGCGCAGACGATTGCCCGCGTCGATGACCTCGGCTTCGGTGAGACTGTCGCGTGTTCCCAGCACGCTGAGCATCACGGCGACCTCTCCCTCGGCGTTGAACACAGGCGCCCCCAGAAACCCGATCCGACGTGGCTCACTGAAGTCGATCGGCTCGCCCATGCGGGCCAACAGAGCGGCGAGCATCGACTGGATGATGTCGCGCTTCTCGCCGACGCTGCCGTGGCGGGCCGCCTCGCCGAACTGCATGTAGAACTTGTCGACACGATCACTGTGCACGGACGCGAAATATCCTTGCGTGCGAATGTCGGCCAGCATGGCCTGCATCCCGTCCCAGAGCTCGTCGGTAATCACCGGAGTAGCGCGAAGCAGCCATTGCCGCACATCCGCATCGGGCGCCCATGCCATGAACACCAGGCCCGCCGGCGCGCTGAGCCGAATGCGTTGCCCCACCTGGTAGCTGCCACCGCTGGGTGAGCGACCGTACGACGCGATCACCGCGACGTCCTCCCCCGCGATCATCGAACCCGTACACGCCGTGCCGAAAGCGGTGGCGAGTTGTTTCACCTCGGCGTCCACGACGTCGGCGATCTCAAATCGCGTCCGGGCGGCATGACCGGTGATCAGTAAGGAGGGACCGATCGAATATGTCTTGTGGCGGGGATGGCGAACGATGTATCCGGCCTCGGTGAGCGCCTGAAGTATCGCGAGCGTCGATGCCGGGTTGACGCCCACAGCCTCCGCGATCTCCGTCATCGACAGCGGCTGAACGGGCCGCGCCGCCAGGTAATCGAGAACCTGCGTTGCGCGCACGACCGCGGGTGCGGACTTCGTCATTTCCACCCCGATCCGACTATTCGGCTGTTATCATTCCGTCGAATTTGATATATCGAATTTCAACAAGAAATACAGTACTCAACTACTTAGCTACCCGGGGGACTCGAACGACATGTACTCCTTCGGGCGGCAGCTGGCCGCGCTACCAAGATCACGGTACGGGCCATGGGCCGTTATCGCGGCCGGAGAGACCGAAACGGCGACCGCATTCGCGCGCCATATCGCCGCGAACGGCATCAACGTGGTGCTCGCGGCGCACGGCGGACGGGCCGATGCCTACACACTGGCCGTGACCTCGGGCGTGAGCGTGCGCACCGCATCGCCCGACGTCTTCACCGGCGAGCTCGCCGCGGCGACCGACGATATCGACGTGGGCCTGCTGGTATGCATCACCGACGAAGACAGCGGCAGCAGCCGCTTCGGCGAACCCGTACTGAACCGAATGCGCACGCTCTACCTCACCCATCGATTTGGCCACCGCATCGCCGATCGCGGCCGCGGCGGCGTCATCATGGTGAGATCGCTAGCAACACAAAGGATTTCACACCACACTCAACCCCGCAGCGCCGACTCGACGTTTACCGCGGGCATTCGCGATGACCTGGACAAGCAGGGCGTCGAGGTGGCCCTGCTCGATGATTACGTGCCACACCGCCCCGCGATGGATGCCGACGACCTCGCGCTGATGGCGCTGGCCCGGCTAGGACGACGGCGCCACCGGCACTGCACCCACGAACGTGATCGGGTGGACCGTCGCACGGCGCGTGACGCCAACTGACCCACCGACGGTTGTGCACGCGCTGTTCAAATCGCCGTCCCTCCCTATCCAAACTGACGCACTGGTAAGTTCCTGACCGTGAGTCAGGATACGAACATCGCCCCCAAGACCGAGCTGCTTCACCCCACCCAGGACGACTTCGCCGAATTCGACGGCGAAACACGCCGACTCCTGAAGGCCACTGTCGACTGGTTCGAGAATCGCGGCAAGACGCGCCTGCTCAAAGACTATGTCGATAAGGTCTTCTACCAGGACTTCCTGGACTTCGCGGCGAGCGAGAAGCTGTTCGCAACCTTCCTCACCCCGGCCGCCGATGGCGCCGGGAACGCCGACAAGCGCTGGGACACCGCCCGGGTGGCCAAGCTGTCGGAGATCCTCGGCTTCTACGGCCTGAACTACTGGTACCCGTGGCAGGTGACCGTGCTCGGGCTCGGGCCGGTGTGGCAGAGCACCAACACCGACCCGCGCAAGCGCGCTGCCGATCTGCTCGACGATGGGGCCGTCGCGGCCTTCGGCCTGTCCGAGCAGGCCCACGGCGCCGATATCTACTCCACCGACCTGGTGCTCACTCCCGTCGAGGGCGGCGGATACAAGGCATCGGGCCGCAAGTACTACATCGGCAATGGCAACTGCGCCCGCATCGTGTCGGTGTTCGGCCGGGTCGAGGGCCGCGACGGACTGGACCAGTACGTCTTCTTCCTCGCCGACAGCGAGCACCCCAACTACACGGTGATCAAGAACGTCGTGCCGTCGCAGATGTACGTCGCCGAGTTCGAACTCGACGAGTACCCGGTCAGCGAGGACGACATCCTGCACGTCGGCGCCGACGCCTTCAGCGCCGCACTCAACACCGTCAACATCGGCAAGTTCAACCTGTGCTTCGGCGGCATCGGCCTGTCGACTCACGCCCTGTACGAGTCGGTCACCCACGCACACAACCGCATTCTGTACGGCAGCCCGGTTACCAAGTTCGACCATGTGCGCCGCGAGTTCGTCGACGCCTACGCCCGGTTGATGGGCATGAAGCTGTTCAGCGAGCGCGCCGTGGATTACTTCCGCACCGCCAGCCCCGAGGATCGGCGCTACCTGCTGTTCAACCCGGTCACCAAGATGAAGGCCACCACCGAGGCCGAGAAGGTGCTGGCGTTGCTGGGGGATGTCATGTCGGCCAAGGCATTCGAGGCCGAGACCTACACCACCGCGGCACGCATCGACGTGGCCGGCCTGCCCAAGCTCGAGGGCACGGTGGCCGTCAACCTGGCACTGATCCTCAAGTTCATGCCCGCCTACCTGCACCATTCCCAGGACCTCGCAGTCCCCGGAGTGCAGCTGGAAGCCCGCGACGACGAGTTCCTGTTCAACCAGGGGCCGGCCAGCGGTCTGGGCAAGGTCCAGTTCCACGATTGGCGCAAGCCGTTCGCGGAGAACGCCGGCATTCCGAATGTCGCGGCCTTCACCGAGCGCGCCGAGGCGCTGGCCACCTTGGTGGCCGCGGAGAAGGACGCCATCAAGAGCGCCGGACTGGATCTGCAGCTCAGCATCGGCGAGCTGTTCACCCTGGTGGTCTACGGCGGTCTGATCCTGGAGCAGGCCAAGCTGCGAGGTGCCGACGAGCAGCTCATCGACCAGATCTTCGAGATCCTCAACCGGGATTTCTCGCAGTACGCGGTCGATCTGATCGGCAAGCGCGAGGCCACCGCAACCCAACGGCAGTGGGCCAAGGACGTGATTTCAGAACCCGTATTCAATTCCGAACGCTTCGACGCGATTTGGAACCGGGTCGAGGCGCTGTCCGGCGTGTACGAAATGCGGGCCTAGTCCGCAGGTCTACCCGCGCACCCTCGTAACCGTCGCTAGCATCGGTGGGGTAACCCGTCCGCACAGGACCGCGGCCAGCCCCCTGTCGGCCAGCCCATAGCCGACGACAGCCGCTGCCCCCTGGCGGGCAGATAAGGATGGACGAGGGTGCGCGCCGTTCACGTCGCCATCGTCGGTGCGGGGCCCTCGGGCTTCTTTGCCGCCGGATCGCTGCTCAAACACCCCGATTTCGACGTGCATGTCGACATGCTCGAAATGCTGCCCACCCCTTGGGGTTTGGTTCGGTCCGGGGTTGCACCGGATCACCCCAAGATCAAGTCGGTCAGCGCGGTATTCGAGAAGACGGCAACGCACCCGCGCTTCCGGTTCTTCGGCAATATCGAAGTGGGAGAACAGATCACCGCCGAGGAGTTGGCGTCGCGCTACGACGCGGTGATCTACGCGGTGGGAGCCCAGTCCGACAAGCCCCTGGGCATCCCGGGTGATCAACTGCCGGGCTGCATCGCCGCCGTCGACGTGGTGGGTTGGTACAACGCCAATCCCACGTACCAGAAGGTGTCGGTCGACCTGTCGGGCGCACGCGCGGTGGTCGTCGGCAATGGCAACGTGGCGCTGGACGTCGCACGCATTCTGGGCATGGATCCGGAGACGCTGCACACCACGGACATCGCCGATCGCGCCCTGGATTCGTTGGACCACAACGCGATCCGCGAGGTTGTGATCATCGGCCGGCGCGGACCGCTGCAGGCCACCTTCACCCCGCTGGAGCTGCGCGAGATGGGCGATCTGCCCGGTGTCGACGTCGTGGTGGACCCCGACGACCTGGCCGACATCACCGATGAACAGTTGGCGGCCGCACCCAAGCCCACTCGCACCAACATCGACACCTTGCGCAAATTCTCGGAGCGGCCGCGCACCGAAGGCCATCGCAGAGTGGTGTTCCGGTTTCGCACCTCCCCCATCGAGCTGCACGGCGAGGCCGAGGTGGAATCAATCACTGTGGGCCACAACGAATTAGTAGATGAAGACGGGTACGTCGCGGCTCACGACACGGGTGAACGCGAGACGCTACCAACCCATTTGGTGGTGCGCGCCATCGGGTATCGCGGAGTTCCGGTGCCGGGGTTGCCCTTCGATTCCCGGCGCGGGGTCATCCTCAACAACGCGGGACGCATCGAGGGCCGCGAGAACGAGTATGTAGTCGGCTGGATCAAACGTGGTCCGGTCGGCGTCATCGGAACCAACAAGAGTGACTCGCAGGAGACAGTCGACACTCTGCTCGCGGATCTGACGACCGCCGACCTGGGCGCCGCACCCGATACCGCCGCCCTGGAGGAATGGCTTTTGGGTCACGAGCCACACATCGTGTCCCAGTCCGATTGGCTGACCATCGATTCGCATGAACGCGCAACCGGCGAGCCACAGGGCCGCCCCCGGGTGAAGCTCGAGACGGTGCCCGATCTGCTCGCCGCAACCGGACGACACGGCGAGCCATGACATTGGTCTTCGCCCAAGAGGCTCATCCGTGACCGTCCACATCGTGGTGTCACAGGTCATGCCCGCCAGCTGCGAGCGGACGTTCGACCTGCTCCACGATTACGGCCGACGACTGGAATGGGACACCCTGCTACGCCGCGCATCGGTGGAGGGCGGCAAGGCCGACGTTGGCAAGGTGGCCGTCTGTACCGCGCGCTGGATCCTGGGCGGCTCCGTCATGAATCGATCGACAGTGACGACACCGATCTCGCCGCCGAGCACCGCGAGGACATGTCGCTGGCGACGTACACGATGACCTTCACCTGTAGACCGGCGATCATCGAGCCCATCGCGGAGCGAATGTTCAAGCGCGAGACCGAGAACCGTCTCGCCGCATTGGCGAACTTCTTGCAGCAGACCGCCTAGCTACAGCGGCGGAGGTTCGTAGTACCGCGGCGGCGGTTCATGCCTCTTGGCCGGATCCTCCGTCGACGACGGGCGCTCGAAGGGCGCCGGAGGTGGTGGCGGCGTTGCGGGTGGCGGCGGTGGAGGCACCGGATCGATGTTTTCGATTGATGGCGGCCCGCTCGGATATTGCTGCGCAGTGGCGCCAGGCGGCGGGGCTAACAACACATCCCACCGCTCGGGATTCTTCGGCGAGTACAGCACCGGAATCAGGTCACCGATGCGCGGCCAATCGTTGACGTCTCGCACGATCTGCCGATAGGTGATGTATTCGGCGACCGTCGGACCATTGATCGCACCGGTGATCGTAACCAGCTGCCCACCCGTCGCCCCCTCGGGACGAGGGCTGACCCCGGTCACCAACAGGGTGCCTTGCGCTGCGTTCGTACCGGATTGCGCCTGCCTGCCGCGTCGCATCTGCATGATGACGAAAGCCAGCGAGCCGCCGATGAGCAGTAGCACCACGAATTCCCACACACGTCCATGGTAGGACTGCAGGCATGACGCCCACCGTCTCCTTGCGCGAAGATCGTCGGCTGGCACTCGAATTGGCCGATGCAGCCGATGAAATCACCACGTCGCGGTTCGGTGCGCTCGATCTGCGGGTGGACACCAAGCCCGACCTGACGCCGGTGACTGACGCAGACACCTCGGTGGAGTCGGTTCTGCGCTCCCTGCTGCATCGATCCCGCCCAGCAGACTCGGTGTTGGGTGAGGAATACGGCGGCGAGGCCGCCTTCAGCGGTCGGCAATGGGTGATCGATCCGATCGACGGCACCAAGAACTTCGCACGCGGCGTCCCCATCTGGGCCACGCTCATCGCGTTGCTTGAAGACGGCGTACCCGTGGTCGGGGTGATCAGTGCCCCGGCGCTGTCCCGCCGGTGGTGGGCGGCGGACGGGCTCGGTGCCCATCGCCGGGTCGGGTCCGGCCAGGACGAGCCGATCCGTGTCTCCGGAGTCGACCAGCTGGCGTCGGCCAGCCTGTCGTTCTCCAGCCTGTCGGGCTGGGCCGACCGCGGTACGCGCGATCGATTCATCGACTTCACCGACGCGGTGTGGCGGGTCCGGGGATACGGCGACTTCTTCTCGTACTGCCTGGTGGCCGAGGGAGCGGTCGACATCGCGGCCGAGCCCGAGGTCTCGTTGTGGGACCTGGCCGCGCTGGACATCCTGGTCCGCGAGGCCGGCGGCACCTTCACGAATCTGGCCGGTGAACCCGGCCCACATGGCGGTAGCGCCGTCGCAAGCAACGCATTGCTGCACGAGGAAGTACTGCGCGCCCTGTCCTGAGCGCCCGTCTTCTCGCACTCCCAGCGCCGCTCGGCAGCGGTAGTTCCCGCGTGCCGCGGGGTTCATCGGTGTGACATGCACCTCGTTTTGTGCGGACCTTACCGCTTAGTAAGATACGGTTCTTACTTCGGAGTAAGGTAACGATCAGTTACTCCGGCAGAACCCCACTTTGACCCCAGAAACGGCTGGTGACATGACCAACACGTTGACCCCGCGCGACGAGAAGAAGGCCGCCAAGAGCAAGAGTCTGGCGAAACACGAGACCGGCGTAGGCCTCCAGAAGCACAAGCGCGGCGCGATCGACATCCTCATCGCGGTGCTGACCCCGATCGCGGGTTCGGAGCTGCTGGACAAGTACAACCTGCGCGGAGCCTTCAACAAGGGCATCTTCGAGACCACGAAGGGCTTGTTCACCACCCTCGGCGTTGCCAACCGCACCTTCAAGAAGGTGACCGGCAGCAAGGGCGCCCCCAAGCGCCTCGACAAGGCGAACGCCGACTACTTCGACCTCACTCCCGAGGACGAGCAGAAGATGATCGCCGACACGGTGAAGGAATTCGCCGTCGAGGTCATCCGCCCGGCCGCCTACGAGTCGGACAAGAACAAGACCTACCCCGCCGATCTGCTGAGCAAGGTCGCCGAGCTGGGCGTCACCGCCATCAACATCCCCGAGGATTTCGACGGCATCGCCTCGCAGCGCTCGACCGTCACCAACTCGCTTGTCGCCGAAGCCCTCTCATACGGTGACCTGGGTCTGGCACTGCCGATCCTGGCGCCGTCGGGTGTGGCTTCCGCGCTGACCAACTGGGGCAGCGCCGACCAGCAGGCCACCTACCTCAAGGAGTTCGCGGGCGAGAACGTGCCGCAGGCCTCTGTCGTGATCGCCGAGCCGCAGGCACTGTTCGATCCGTTCAGCCTGAAGACCACCGCCACCCGCACCCCCAGCGGTTTCCGCCTCAACGGCGTCAAGTCGCTGGTTCCCGCTGCGGCGCAGGCCGAGCTGTTCATCGTGGCCGCCAACTACAACGGCCGCCCGTCGCTGTTCATCGTCGAGTCCGGCACCGAGGGCATCACCGTCGAGGAAGACCCGAGCATGGGTATCCGCGGCGCGGCCCTGGGCCGGCTGAACCTGAACAACGTCGCGGTTCCCGCCGCAGGCCTGCTGGGCGAGGACGCAGCCGGAGAGTCCGACTACTCCGAGGCCGTCGCACTGGCTCGTCTCGGATGGGCATCCCTGGCGGTCGGCACCGGCCAGGCCGTGCTGGACTACGTGATCCCCTACGTCAAGCAGCGCGAGGCGTTCGGCGAGCCCATCGCCCGCCGCCAGGCAGTTGCCTTCATGTGCGCCAACATCGCCATCGAGCTCGACGGCCTTCGTCTGGTGACCCTGCGCGGTGCTTCCCGCGCCGAGCAGGGCCTGCCGTTCATCCGCGAGGCCGCCCTGGCTCGCAAGCTGGCAACCGACAAGGGCATGCAGATCGGCCTCGACGGCGTGCAGCTGCTCGGCGGCCACGGCTTCACCAAGGAGCACCCGGTGGAACGCTGGTACCGCAACCTGCGTGCCATCGGTGTCGCCGAAGGCGTCGTAGTCCTCTAAGCCCCGAACCTCTACTAAACGAAAGTCTTTCCATGGCAATCAATTTGGAACTCCCCAAGAAGTTGCAGGCGGTTCAGGAGAAGGGGCACCAGGGCGCTGCCGAGCTGGTACGGCCGATCTCCCGCAAGTACGACCTGGCCGAGCACACCTACCCGGTCGAGCTGGACACCCTGGAGACGCTGTTCGCCGGCGTCACCGCCGCGGGCACGTTCGCCTTCGCCGGTGCCGAGGCCTTCCGCGCCGAGGAGAACACCGAGAAGCAGAACGTCAACGGCGCCAACATGTCCGCGCTGCTGAACGCCCTCGAGATGAGCTGGGGCGACTGCGGCCTGCTGCTGACCATCCCCTTCCAGGGGCTGGGCAACGCCGCGGTATCGAGCGTGACGACCAAGGAAGACGCCGACAAGTTCGGCAAGGTGTGGGCCGCCATGGCCATCACCGAGCCCGGCTTCGGTTCGGACTCCGCCGCGGTCACCACCACTGCCAAGCTCGATGGTGACGAGTACGTCATCAACGGCGAGAAGATCTTCGTCACCGCCGGTTCGCGCGCCACCCACATCGTGGTGTGGGCCACCCTGGACAAGACCAAGGGCCGTCCGGCCATCAAGTCTTTCTTGGTTCCGCGTGAGCACCCGGGCGTGACGATCGAGCGTCTCGAAGAGAAGCTCGGTATCAAGGCATCCGACACCGCGGTCATCCGCTTCGACAATGCGCGGATCCCCAAGGACTACATCCTGTCCGATCCGGAGATCAACACCGAAAAGGGTTTCGGCGGTGTGATGAGCACCTTCGACAACACCCGTCCGATCGTCGCGGCCATGGCCGTGGGAGTCTCGCGGGCCTCGCTCGAGGAACTGCGCAAGATTCTTGAAGACGCCGGCATCGAGATCTCCTACGACCGGCCTGCCCACGCCCAGCACGCGGCCGCGGCCGAGTTCCTGCGCATGGAGGCCGACTGGGAGTCGTCGTACCTGCTGACCCTGCGTAGCGCATGGCAGGCCGACAACAACATTCCCAACTCGATGGAAGCGTCGATGGCCAAGGCCAAGGCCGGTCGCGTCGGTAGCGATGTGACCCTCAAGGCTGTCGAAATGGCTGGCACCACTGGCTATTCCGAGCGCACTCTGTTGGAGAAGTGGGGCCGCGACTCGAAGATCCTGGACATCTTCGAGGGCACCCAGCAGATCCAGCAGCTGGTGGTGGCCCGCCGCCTGCTGGGGCTGAGCTCCGCAGAACTCAAGTGATGCACTGATCAAGATCCATTGCGGCCCCTTCGGGATTCACCCGGAGGGGCCGCAGTGGTTCCGACGAGCGTTCTGTGAGCCAGCTGAGCGAAGTCTGGCAAAGGCGGCTAAGCTCCCGTTTCTATCGACGCGATACATCATCTTGTGGAGGACATATGTGGGTTCGGTCAGGTCTGCTTGCCCTGGTGAGCTGTTCCATCATTCCGTTCGGCGCGGGCCTTCCGGTGGCCAGCGCGGACGAATCGACCTGCGCCGCGATCAACCAGATGTCCAAGGCCGTCGATGATCCGGCCAACAACGGCCCGATCGTCACCGAGGCCCTGATGTACCTGCGCGGCGACAACCCCGCCTACTCCGGCCTGGACCGTCAGGTCGACGCCATTGGGCAGGCCCGCGACATGTGGGGGCGAGTCAACGACGGGGTGCGCGCCAACCTGGACGGCATCACCGAACCCGGCCCCCGCCAGCAGCTCACCGCCTACGCCGACGGCCTGAGCGGCGCCTACGACCTCTCCGGAACGTGGCTGGTGGCTGCCCCCGAGGTGCGCTCCTCCCCCGAGATCATCGACCGTGGCACTGCCGTCGGCGGCCTACTGTTCGACGGCGTCAACAACTTCCACGTGCTGGCCAACATCTGCAACGGGGGCGCGCACTAGGCGTGCGACTCGACCCGGCCGATGCACGGAGCCGTTTCCGAACGGCGACGGTGGCAAGGCTGGCCACGGTGAACGCATCGGCTGTGCCGCATCTGGTTCCGGTGACCTTCGCGGTCGCCGATGATGTCATCTGCTGGGCTGTTGATCACAAGCCGAAGTCGCACAACGATTTACAGCGACTGCGCAACATCACCGCGAATCCCGCCGTCAGCTTCCTGGTGGACCATTACGACGAGGATTGGTCGGCCTTGTGGTGGGCGCGCGCCGATGGCATCGCCCAGACACTCGACAAGCCCGATCCGGCCTGGATCAGCCTGCTGGCCAACAAGTATCGGCAGTATCGAGAAGCTCCGCCAGCCGGCCCGATGGTGCTGACCGATGTTTCCCGGTGGAGCGGGTGGACCGCCTCCCCCGTTCAGGAGTGACTACTCCGGCCTGATCCCATCGCGCGCGCAGTCCGCGAGCAACAGTCGCTTGATGACCTTGCCCGTGGACGTACGGGGCAGTGCGTTGACGAAGTACACATCGCGGGGGACATGGAACTTACTGAGCCGATTCTTGATGAAGGCGCGCACCATGTCTCCGTCGAGACCGGCGTCCTTGTGCAGCACGACGAACGCCGACAGCCGCTGACCGAAGCTGTCATCGGAGGTCCCGACGACGGCAACGTCGGCAACCTGCGGCAAGAAGGCCAACGCGTCTTCCACCGGCCGCGGAAACACGTTTTCACCGCCGGAGATGATCATCTCGTCGTCGCGCCCATCGATGTACAGACGACCATCGGCATCCAGGTGACCCAGATCGCCGGTGTCCAGCAGACCGTTGACCGAGGCCGGAGAGGGATCGGCGACGTATCCGTCGAACAACATCTCATTGCCGACGAAGATTCGTCCCGTCACGCCGCGAGGCACCGGGCGCCGGTCGGCATCGAGAATCGCGATGGTGGTGCCCAACGGCGGCCGCCCCACCGTGGTGGGAGCGATCGCAAGGTCCGCAGGGTCGGCAATGGTAGCCCAGGACACTTCGGTGGATCCGTAGAAGTTGTAGAGCACTTCACCGAATGCCTCGGTAAACCGCTGCACCAGTGAGGCATTCAGAGGCGACCCGCTGCAGGCAACCAGTCGCAGGCTCGAGGTGTCGTACTTCTGGCGCACCGTGGCGGGCAGATCGACGATGCGCTGCAACATCACGGGGACGGCAATCAGCGTGGTCACCTTACGGGTGGCGATGGCCCGCAGGCATTCTTCCGGATCGAACTTCTCCTGCAGGATCACCGTCGCCCGCAGCGGGGTGCTGATCTGAAGGCAGCCCAGTCCCCAGGCATGGAAGACAGGCGCCGAGATGAGCATGGTCTCGTTCATCTTCATCGGCATCCGCGAAAGCATCGCGGCAATGACGGCGAACCCACGCGGCGTCGGCCGCAACGCTCCCTTGGGGGTTCCCGACGTTCCGGAGGTTTGCACCACCTGGTGGCCGGGACGGGTGGGCGGCAACACTCCCGGCTTGTCGGCGACAACGAAGTCATCGAGCCCGCGGCGGCCATTGATGGCACTGCGCCGACCGGTGCTGACGAGCTCGACCTCCCAGGGCACGTACCGTACGAGTTCGTCCAGATCGTCGTCGACGAACACCTTGGTGAGATTGTTCCGCGCCACAGCAATCTGGATCTGGGTTGCTGCCAATGCGTTGTTGAGAAGCATCACGTCCACACCGAGCATGCCGAAGGCAATGAGGCACTCGACCATGGCAATGTTGTTCCGAGCCAGCAGGCCAATCTTGGACGTTTCGTTGATGCCGTCGCGCATCAGACCGGTGGCCATCGCCTCGGCGCGCCGGTCGAGTTGCTCAAAGGTCAGCTGTCCGGCGTCATCGGCGATCGCGAGCTGCTTGGGGGCACGGGCCGCCGCGGCCGCGTATCCGCCCTGAAGAGTGAATCCCCACCGCGCCAGTGAACCCAACTGGCGAAGCCCGCGGTCGGGGCGCGGGATACGCACCACACCGACCCCCACCATCAGCCGGGCGATGCTGAGTTGAATATTTCCGTTATCACCCATATTGGACACGGTGGAAGTCGACGCGCCAGACAGATAGTCGTCGATTTTGTCCAGCCCATCCATCAACCACTGGTTTACCGCCACGCTCGGCTTCTTGATGCCGGGTGGCAAGACGGAGGCCGCCCGCAACACCGTGATGCGTACCCGGGTCTGCGCCGAACGTTCCTCGAACAACCGGACAGAGATCAGCCCGTCGTTGTCGACTCCCTCGATAGCCAGACTTTCCTTGGTGTTGCTGAGAATCAGCCGAACGCGGGCCGTGGCCTTGGCCGACAGCACCAGGTATTCGGGATCGGGTCCCGTCTCGGTGTTCTCGATCAAGGTCTCGCAGGAACCGACGCCGGTAAAGAACATCGGGTACATGTCGGGTGAGCTGATCAGTTCCCACACCAGCCCGCGCGGGTGACTGAGCAACTTGTCGCAACTAATTACATCAGCGACCATAATGGTAGTCCTACCTGGGGTTTTCGGTCATGCACCGCGCGAGCGTACCCGATGACGCGGATCACTGCCCAGGAACGGATGTGGTTCCTGTCACTGCCGTGACCAGATTGCCCAGCGCAGCGCGCGGCGATTGCCCGCAACCCCAGCCGGGCATATCCGCGGCCAGGCAAACACTGCGTGAAAGGCCCTACCTAGATGTGAGGTGCCTCGCGGATCTTGCTGCTGTCGTTCCCCAGCGTCTTGCAGTACATCGTGACCGAGGTACGTGTCGCGGAGATCTCCAGATTCGAGGCATCACGCCCACGCTGATCCTTGAGCATCTTGCTCACCGCGTCGTTCTGCTTCTGCTCCTCGGCGGCGATGAAGTCCTTGCATGGGGTATCCCCACCCTGATTGATGACACCCGAGCATCCCGAAAGCAGTGCGACTGCCACGAAACCGGTTCCAGCCAAGACCTTCACAGCGCTCATGCCGTGACAGTAACTCATCACCGAACCCAGCTCCGGCAAGATGTACCTTGAGCCGGAGATAGGGAGGGTCATGTTCCATCTGTTCAACGAGCGCTCGCGACAGGTCATCGTGATCGCACAGGAGGAAGCACGCGAACGCCAGCACAACTATCTCGGAGCAGAACACCTCCTGCTGGGTCTGCTCGGCGAAGGCACCGGCCTGGGTGCTCGGCTGCTCGCTACCGCCGGAGTCCGTTTTGAGAACGGGTCACGGGTCATTCAGCAGATCGTGCCGTTGGGCCAGGAGCCGCCAACCGAGAAAATGGCGTTTACTCCGGGCGCCCAGCAGACACTTGAGCTGGCGATGACCGCGTCCACAAGCAGGCGGCACACGGAAATCTGCACGGGGCACCTACTTTTGGGGCTCGTGGACGCGGCCGACCCCCTCATCATCCAAATCTGGGAGAAGCTCAACGTGGACGTTCTGGACCTCTGGGATAACGTCCGGGCCCACCTGGACGAGAACCTCGGCGACTAGGACGCGGTTAGGCGTACGCAGGTCGTGACTGCGCGGCGATGCTCTTCTCCCCCGCGCTCGCGGCCCGCCGCAGAGCCCCGTACTCGCCGAAATATCCGGCCACACTGCCCACCGCCGGGAGCATTCCCAGATAACGGAAAATCGGCTTAGGCTGCGGCCGTTTTTCCAGCTCATCGCCGATGGCCCGCAGGATGCCCGCCAGGTGCCACAGGGTGCGAGCCAGCGCGAACGGCGACCAGCTCCGCGGCGTCTCCGGGTCCTGATCGTCGGCACCGGCCAGCGCCGCGTCGGTGAGGGTGCGGTTGCACAGCACCTTCGCCAGCAGCCGGACCTGCTCCTGGTGATCACCGATACCAAGCTCGCGGGCAATGGCCACCAGGACAATGGCCTGGTTGGAGAATCCCAGCAGGTCCTGCACGGGCAGCCGTGCCGCGAGCGCACCGAAAATCCCTGGGAAAGCGACGAATACGGTGTTGACGGCGCCCACGCGCTGCACCCACCAGTGCACCTTTCCGCGCGTGTCCAGCTGCTCCCAGGCCCGGGTGCCCGGGGTGGTGACCGTGTTCAGAGCGCAGGCCAGGGCATCAAGTGCCTTGTCGACGACTCCGTCGCCGTCGCCCAACTCGTAAGTGCGCTCCTTGAGCCCAAAGGGATCGGACTGCGCCAGCACGGTCAGGACGGGGTTGATCACCCGGACCGCGCGGCTCAGTGCGTCCGCGATATCGGCATCGGAGAGCACGGCATTTGGTAACGCGATGAGACCCATGTGCCCATCATCTCGCGGCCGGGGTCCAGGCGCGCGACGGGGATCGATTCCTCTGAATTCAGACCGTCAAATCGCCACGGCGTGAACGTGATCGGGCGTACTGTGCCCTCAGCACAACAAGATAAGGACGGGCAATGAAGCTCATGGTCTCGACCCCAGAGAGCGACGAGGGCTGATCCGTGGCACTCGCAGCAACTCTGATCACCGTCTGCACCACTGCGGTCGGTGCGACAGCATTCGGCGCTTCACTCGCCATCACTCCGCAGCCCCCGGACACTGTTCTCTACGTCATCAGTTCAGATCGCCCGTTAACGGCGATCACCTGGCGAGACAGCCTCGGGCATATGCGTGAGCAGCCCGTCGACGGCTCTCAGCGCACCTGGACCTGGACCTTTACCAGCGACATCACCGATCCCCCGTACTTCGTCAGCGCCCAGTCCGCAGGGGCCGAAGCGACATGCCGCTTGATCGTCAACGGCAAAGTCAAGGTCGAGAACACCGCCGCGACGCAGGACTCAACCGCCACCTGCCACGGATAGCGCTCGCCGCGCGGCCAGCGGTGCTTTGCGACCGTCAGTAAGACCGCCGAGTCCACGGCGTTCCATGTCTCGGCGGGTCGGCCCGTCAACCCTCCCTCAACCCTTCTTCAGCTCCTCGGCGAACATCACGAGGATGCCGCTGGGACCGCGAAGGTACGTGAGCTTGTAGACGTCCTCGTAGGTGGCGACACCGCGTAGCGGATGGCAGCCGTGCCTGGCGGCTATCTCGATGGCCTCATCGATGTCGTCGACCGAGAACGCGACGCGATGCATGCCAATGTCGTTGGGAAGAGTGGGCTTCGACGCGATTGCTTCGGGATGGATGTACTCGAATAGTTCGATCCGACCATGGCCGTCTGGCGTCTGAAGCATCGCGATGTTCGCGTGGTTGCCGTCCAGACCGACGGCGGTGTCGGTCCATTCACCGCTGACGGTGGCGCGACCGAGGACTGTGAGACCGAGGTCGGTGAAAAACGCGACAGCGGCTTCGAGATCCTCAACGGCGATGCCGACGTTATCGAGCTTGATGGCCATCGCAGGGATGCTACCGAGCCGGGCAGCGAGAGTGGCCGAACATCTCAGAGTAAAAATGACGCAGGCCAGAGACTGAATCTCTGGCCTGCGTACCTAGTAGCGGGGACAGGATTTGAACCTGCGACCTCTGGGATATCCGAGAGTTGAGCTAGCACAGGCCGTATCGGACTAGTCAATGACAGGCCTAAACGGGCGGTGAGTAGCGCCGACCATGCCAGATGCCGTATTCAGCGAAGTCTCTGCGGACCGATAGGTTCATCACGTGGGCATCGTTTACCAGTACACGGATATCGAGGCATTCCAAAAAATCGTGGAGGCGGCGAAGCTGTGGGCCACCGACTTTCGGTACCTAAACGACTGGGAAGAACTGGTCTACACGTGGGTACCGTTCGTCGGAAGACTCGAAGAGCTCGCTACACAACCAGGTGAATACTCCGAGGCGTATAGGGCTCAACTTGAAGCGCTCCGGTTGATGAACGCTATCGACTTGATGGCCTTCGACGACGCTGTTCTCGTCGCGTGCTTCACCGAGTTGCCAGATGCGATCAGCCAGTGGAGTCGCTATGGCGCGAACGGGCGCGGCGTTGCACTTGGTTTCGACTCTGACAAAATCGGCGTACTCAAGGTGCCCCAGTATTGCCGCTACCCGGACGGGAACCTGGAGCCCGTGACCGCGACCGAGATCGGTACGGACGGCGGGCGTAAAGAAATCGAACTCCGCTGGAATGCGTTCCTGCAAAAGGTGAACTATGGCGACGCAGCCCGAGACCGCGTGGTCGACGGACTGCTCGACATGGTGCGGCAGTGTTCCGGAAAGAATGACGACGCCCGCCACTTCAACACCAAGGTAGCTAACTGCATCTGGCAGACCCACGCGTTGATCCACCGACTGCCTCTAGTGAAGCACTCAGCGTTTGAAGACGAGCAAGAACATCGCCTGACCATCACCGAGCACTTCAGCGGGCAGAGCCGTTCTCAGAGGACTGCCCTATCTAGCCTTGGGGAGTCGTTCAAGGCCTTGCCTTACGAGCCGCTGCGAGCGGTGGATACGAAGTTCCGGACGGGTGGCGCGACAATGTTCAAGCCGTATGTGGAAATGCCATTCGAACGCCAAGCGCTCGTCGAGGTAGTCACAGGGCCAGCCGTGAAGCACCAACTCGTGGAAGCCACGATTAGGCGAATGTTGGAACGAAACGGGTTTCCTGAGACTCGGGTAATAGCATCCAAGCTGCCTTACCAGCCCTAACAATGCAATCAGCGCTGCCATGGCCGGGCGGGCCACCGGCAGTCTCGACGCGGTAGGTGTTACACAGGCCCACAAGGTCGGAGATGTAGTTGCCGAGTTCGGCCACACAGCGCTTGAAGTCGCCCGAGGTGCTCCACGAGATCCTGGCCGCGCCCTCTCTCTGGTCCAGCACTAGAGCCGACCGGACAATTCGATCCCGACTGATACCGCCAGCAGAACTATGGCCAGCAGCTGGAAGCCGAGACCAATTCCGATCAGTGCGGCCTTGGTGTTGTTACCTTCACGCAGAGTGCAGATTGACATGACCTGCCAGTGGACCCAGTTCCTCGCCGCATCGTCCGCTGTCCGCTCCCAGTTCGGTTGGTTTGCAAGGACTTCCAATGTCGCGGCGTCCATCACCCTGAACTTGAACCCGTAAGTCTGCACAAATACCCCCACGGCGCCCGCGGCGATGAAGGCGGCCAGCGCCACGAGCAAGACCATGAACGCACGATGGTCACGAAAGACATAGTCCTTCCCGGCAACCAACACGGTTAGGGCAGTCACCAGTGTCAGCAGCGAGACGCTTGATGTCACCAAAGTGGCGCCTCTGGCCTCGAGCGTCTTCTTCCGATCGAACTCGGCGGCCAAGAAGCTGGCTACCATCAACTGATAGACCTTGCCAGCGGGTGCGATGTAGTCAGGGTCAAAGGGTTTAGAGCTGCTGGGTGCGTTCATAACCATCGGGCTTGTCGGCTCGGATGTCCTCGCCTATACCCCACGGCACCCAAGCAGGAACCTCTACCACCGTTTTCGGCGGAGGCGGTAGAGGTTCGTCGGGCACTTCATCATTGCTCTGAATCTCGGCCATTTGACCGCCGCCCTTCATGCGAAGCGAATACCGGGCAAGCACGCCACAGCGTGAGATCAATCATCGCACCGCAATGCTTGAAAACAAGCCCCAACGGGGAATATTTGGCTGCCGACGAGATGCCGAGGCCGGAGCCTGCGACGTCGACGACGTTCTGACTGGCCTCGTTTTTGCGTTTCGGGAGCTCGAAGAGGGCGTTATCGCGGAGCGGGAGCACCAGGAATTGTGGAGAAAGTTGCACGAGTGAGGTCACCGTCTCGCACATTCGGCGGGCGTCGACGGTGCTCATGCGCTGGCCGCCATCAGCACAAGCTGACCGGCTCCCCCGAGCCGTTTATGAAGCTCAGCAAGTCCTTTCGGCGTGATCCGAATAGTCGGGGGCGGTACCCGCATCTCCCCCGATGGCTGGTGCAGGTACGGGGTGTTCAGCTTTTCGACGAGGCGTCCGCAGTCGACTTGGGTTTGATAGGCCTTCCAGGATGCGGTGCCGCGATCGCGGTAAATCCAGCCCTTCACAGCCATGAACCTGAAGAGACGGTCACGGCCGATGTTGATGTTCGGGTCACGCGATAGGACCTTCGCGGCGTCGGCGACCCCGTAGTCGCCAGTTGCATCGGCCATGTGTGACCAGGCAGACGCTGGCGCCTCCAATTCCCTTGCACGCAACTCGGCTTCGATGCGGGCACGGGATTCGGCCTCGACGCGTTCCTCGGCGTCGACCAGCTTGCGCGCATACTCCAGACGAGTCAGCGGAACCACTGCAGCCGTGCCGTACTGACCAGTCTTGCGAATCTGCGGCAGAACCGTACCCGTGACGAAACGACGGAACTCGACAGCCTCGGGCTTGTCGGAGCGGAAGATCACCTCATACATACCCGACTCATTGACGACGGTCATCGACCGCCTGCCATAAGGGGTGTCCACCAGGGCGACACCCCTTTGGTCATCGGCCAAGCGTGCGGCGACGTTCCTGGGATTGGAAATATCGAGCACTGCGCACAGGTCGGCGAGGACTGGGTGCGGCTCGCCATCGATGACTGCGAATCGAACCGGATAGTCGCGGAACTCGAACAGTTGAATGTCGGTGCTCATGCCGCGCCCTCCGCAAGTTCTTCGCGGACGATCTGGCGGATCAACTCGACAAGCGCGATGTCGTTGCCATTGGTGTCGACACGCCGTTCTCTCTCAAGTACCGAGACCGGAACATTCAACGCGCTCGCAAGTTTCCTTACGGCTTCCACACTCGGTAGTTGACGGCCACGTTCCAGGTCTGAGAGGTAGGAGACCGACATAGCAGCGACATCTGCGAGCGCGGTGAGGGACTGACCATCCTTGGATCGAGCGACCCGAAGCGCTTGCCAGACTCCGTGTCGGGTTCGCGAACTGATTGACATAGTTCGAAGGTACTATGTAGGTACACGTAAAACAACAACAACTACGAATAATTGTCCGGTACCTACGCTCACCTGTAATGTTCGGATATGACAAGCGTGTCATTACGTAGACCCACGAATCTACGAAGACTGGACTTCGTAGGGCAACGCATAGGACAGTGTTCGATATGGATGCAGAGGCTCCACCACCAGAAGCCGAGCTGATTGAGCGGCTACGGCGGGAACTCACCCCCCGGCTGTCAGTGAATCGCGCGTCCAAAATGGCCGCCCTGAGCGAAGCCCGTTGGCGACAGATCGCGAAGGGCTATCAGCAGGTCGATCCTCAGACCCGTGTTGCGGTGCGAGCTCCTTCAGAGACGCTCGCGCGCATGGCGTATGCAGTCAGCGCAACACCCAAGCAACTTCGCAGTGCAGGGCGAGAAGATGCAGCCGGCGAACTCGAACTCCTTCTACGTCGCGCAGAGATCGAGCGCAAACCTGCGCCAGAGCGAACACCAGAAGAAGTTGCGGAGCTGACTGCGCTGCCACCGATTGTTCCGGTTCAGGCTGAGACTGCTACCGCACTCCAGACCCATCCAATGATCAAGACAGGTGTTCCGCTCGAGGACGTCGCACAAACCCTGCAGAAACTCATCGAAGGCTTCGAGCGGCGTGCGGCATCCCTCGAACGCATCAAGGAGCTTCTGTCGGTTCTCGCTGTCTCCACAGCAGGCCTTCCGCAGTCACCCTCCCAAGACCCCGTCATGGCCGCCATGGAGGAAGAGTCGACGGCAACACAGGAATTGAGGGCTGAACTCAGGTCACAGGTGATCAGAATGATCGCGACCGCGAACCCAGATAATGCCGATGAGGTCATACGTCTCTTCGAACCCCTGCTTGCGCAACTCGAGGCGGTAGGCGCTGGCACCCGACACTCGTCGGTCTCCGATGTCCCCGAAACCGAAGGGTTCCGGTTTATCGACGATGATCTGTCAGGTGGGAGCAGCTCCAAACCTCTGCACTGAAAACACAGTGCCGCCAACAAGTTACGAGGCTGAAGGGTGAATTCGTTCAAAGTCACGTTGGATCAGGTAGACAACGTCACCCTTCAATTCATCCGACCACATACGTGAAGGATGCCTCCTAACCCACGCAGCGAGCGCGGCATCCCATCTGTTCGGCACAGCACCTCGTTCACGGTCTGTGTCTTCTGTGTCATTTGGCGTAAAGTCGTCCACTGACTGGTCTCCCGGACTGTCGTTGAGGGCTGCTCTAAGAGCACTGGTCGTTTGGATGGCCCCTCTTTGGTGTTCCCGCACCAAGGGGGCCATCCGCTGTTTGGCCCCATGAGGTTGTCTCCGCTGATCTAATTGTGGATGATCAAATCGCCCTGTGCGGACGACTTTTTCCGCGGCATCGGCTCCCTTCCGTTGGGTTCTTCAGTATCGACTTCAGCTTCGACTACTTCGCCTCGTGATGACAAGCTATGTCTGCTCGAACGAGAAGCGAAGGACAGTTCGGGTACACGCCGAGCATCCGCTGGCCGTGGCCACCGCCTACCTCCCGCCTCTGTCAATCTCTGCTCATAAATTTGCACCGTAAGATCGCGCCGCGACATCCGCCCACCACTAACGGCGACTTCTTTGCGACGAGCCTCTCTCCATCATTGGACAACCCAGCTGGGCTGTCCGCAAGCACATGTGCACGGCCCCGCCCGTAACTGCCACAGCCCTCGGCCTGGATCCACAGCTGAGGCGTCGTGAGCAGTAGAGACCCGTTTCGCGGGCACGTGTCGATTTCATGCAGAGAACCTAACGGGCCGGCTGCGCACTCCCTCACGCCCAAGATTCCGCGCGCGGCGGCCGCCGGAAGTACTCCACTTAATGCCATGACGCTTCTGATCACTGCCCCAACTGGTTTCGTGAGAGTCGCGCGTGCACAAATCGAGTCGGACATCTGCGCCCGGCTATCTACCCGAAGCTGATGCCGTTCGATGTCAAGTCGATGATCGATACGCGCAATCAAGTGAATCGATATGCGATCCACACCTTTAGCGTCGAAGCCTTGACATACCACCCCTACTGAATGATGCGGCCAACGCAAATGAAACACAGCCGACCCCCCGAGTACAAGCCGTGTACGTTGATCTCCCAAACCAACAGTCCGACTTGCCCTATCGCCGCGTCGCTGCAGTTCACAGCGACACCGAGGTGCGCGCCACAACTTGGTTTTGCGTCCTTGAGTCAGCGTCAGGGCTCTCAGGCATGCGGGTAGACGCTGTTTACCGATTGTGTCTCGTGATTGACGTGGCGTAGCCTCGTACATGACTGGAACCTGCTCTCAAGTGGTATTCGGTCAGGATGGCTCGGTGTTACCGCACCGAGCCATCCGCTTACTACAATTCAATTATAACTCAATCTCGTTGTTCAATTATTTTAATACTGGAGCGAATTCTCTCCTTTTCGAATCTGTCTATAACAATTTCCTTCTTTCATAAACTCCATTTATTCTTACTAACGTGTTCCCAAACGGGCACGCACGGTACCCGAATGGACACATCAGCGCCCCACCTGACACCACACCGAACCGACCGCGGAGCGCCTTGGGCGTCATCAATTGATCTCAGCACAAGTATGGGCGACGCGCAAGCATCATCACAGCAGGTCAACTGGGCTATCACCCAGCCGCAGGCAAACTTCTATACATCCCGAAAGGAGCATGGCTAGCATGATTCGTTCGCGGTTTGAAACGGTTTCACACACCCATCTTCTTTCATCGTCTTTAGTGATCTTCAGTCATGATTACCTGCTTGAACACGACGAAACATGACCGAAGTTGACCGACCGCTGCTTCACTAATGTTGCACAAAACCGTTGCATACCGGATCAAAGTGGAGCACAAAGTACATGTATGAATTGAGACATTCCTAGGCGGCCCAGCAACACGTATGCCCCAAAACGAGGTCGGCATGCCTCCATGTTGAACTGCGTCACGCCTATCTGACCTCAGATACGAGCGCACGCCAGGCTGACGCTTGCGCCCGCCCCGTCGCCGAGCGGCCCGGACGGTAGAGCGCGACCTCTACAACAAAGGGGTTCGCACGCACTCTGCGCGAAACGAGTGCATCGATTGACAGGTGGCGATCATGGAACACTCCCGTCGTCGGAGGTCTGCTGACATCCACTACAACGCCAACCGAGAGCTACTCGGTTCCAACGATTTTCAACTATGTGGAGAAACTCTGACCGTTACACCGACAGGGGCGGGTGACACCAGGAGTAAAGGGCCGCAGCTTGTTTGGCCGCGTAGGCCATCGCCGGTCTGGAGCCGCGAGAGAGAACTGCGTGCGCCTCTTCGAGTAGGTCCCGTACGGGCCTCAGCAGCTGGTAGTCGATGCCGTTGGACCGCTCCGGCAGCGGTGGATGCTCGTCACGGGTTAATGACGCTTCGAAGGCCGCTGCCGTGTTCGGTGCGACCACACGACCTGCGAAGTACGCATCGACCATCTCATCGTCGGCGCGCATCTTCACCGCGTAGCGCCGGTACGCGTCAGCCTGCCATCGCATCAGATCCGTGAGCGCCTGAAGGCTCGCAGCATCCGGGGACGAAATCCCATAGCCCGCAGCATCATCGAGGAACACATCGAGCTGCCACGCCGCCATGTCATACAGGCCCGCGGCCAAGTCCAATCTCGACGGATCCAATCGCGGCTGCGGCCTGCTCACAAGCTAGTCCGATCCCTGCTTGGTCCAGGTGATGGTGTTTCCCCTACCGACGTAACTCATCGAAAGGGACGCGGGAGTGACATTCAGGGGGAAGTACACGAGATCGAGCGGAGGCTCCTTGAGCCACAGCACGCACTTATTGCCCTGACCGGACGGCGCTTCCTGCGGAGTTTTGTCCCAGCTGGTGAATTCCCAATGTCCCGGTGCCCCTTGTGCCAAGAGTGAGCCGTCCGCGGCGAGAGTGATCGTGCTCGAATCATCAAGCCAGGTGCCGATGAACTGGTCACGGGTGTACTTGGAATCGCAGGCCGCTGCCGGTGGTTGCGCGGGCGCAGACGAGGACGCCTCGGGGGCATTGGAGCAACCCACCACTGCCAGCGCTACCAGAAGTACCAGTTGTCTCATTTCCCAAGAACTCTCATCGCGTTGTCGAATACCACGGTGCGTCTGTCGAGCGCGTGATGGCCGCCGTTAACCATCTCGGTAATTTTGGTGATATTTCCAGTGTCTGCAACGGCATTGCCGTTGTGGGTGTTCCAATACCAGAGGGCTGATGTAAATGCGTACTGCGGAGTTTCCAGTAACTCAGGGTTGCTGACGAAATCCACGCCGAAAGCATCGCTGATCTTCTGGTAGTTGTACTTACCAGTGACCTGAATGGCGCCACGGCCTTTGTATCGCACACCATCACCTGGCGACGTGTTCCCGAGGTCTTCGCGCCCCTCGTACTCAGCCCCCGACGCATACTCCTTGTACGTCGCGAAATGATCGGACTCGATGGCCACCTGCGATAGGAAAGCAGCCTGTCTGACAGGCGTGTTCATACCGCCCTGACGCATCATGTCATTAAGCGGGCCAACAACTTCGTTGGCCTTCGCCTCGCTGATGTTGGGGTCGATTTCCATAAGCATTGCAACAGTCACCGGCGTATAACCGTCCGTGGGCGGCTGCTGAGGATCCTCCGGCATTCCGGTGGGCGCCACGGCGCGACGGATTGCCGCAGCGATGTCGTGGTCAAGTGCATTGGCGCGCTCCAGAATTCCCTTGAGCTCGGTCTCCTTATTGCCCCGGACCGTTTCCAGCATGAGGTCGCCGTGCACATCGCCAACGACCTTGCCATCGGGCGTGATCTGCCAGCCGAATTTCGCGACCTCACCTTTGAGCAGTTTGAAGTCCGTCACGACGCGACCGACTTGGTCGACGAGGGGCTCTAACGCATCTGTTACCGCACGAGTTTGTTTCTGCTGCTCGTCAATGTCGGTGCGGCGCTTACCGAGTTCATGACGCCAGGTATCGGCGGCATCGCCTCCCCACCCTTCCAGCGAGCGTTTGATGCCGTCGAGCGTGTCCCCAAGGTTGGCAAGTCTCTTGTGCTTGCCGAACATGACACCCAACAACTGGACGAGCGCGTTGGGATCCCACTTCTCCAGTTCGGCAACGCTGACCATCAGTGTCCCCCATCGGTCTTCGCGATGGTGTCGCGGCTGCGCTGATCCTGCGCGGTGAACTTACCGGCGGCTTCCTGCATCCAGGTACCCAGCCCGCCCAAGTTTCGGTGGAGCACGTCGCCCTGTTCCGACCAGGAGCCCTGCGCCTCGTTCAATGCTCGCGCCGATTCGCCGATCCATCCGCCAGCGGCCTCGGCAACACTGTCGACGTCATGCGCATGATCCGCGCGGGAGTCGGTAACAGCATCAATCAGCGCCCACGCATGCCGGTTCACATCTTCGGGATTAACCTGAAGTGCCACGCCCCACCCTCCTACCAAACACCGGAATTTGTCTGCGCTACAACGTATTTCACTCGAATTTCACGTCCCAGCCAAGGGCCTTGTAACGGCGCACTTCCCGCTCCCGTGCCGCCTTCTCGGCCTTCTCCTGCTCAGACCAGTCACCGATAACCCCCGGTGAAGCTGCTGGCATATCGCCCAAGAACTCATCGGTGTTGTCGTAATTGATCAGAATCTGCGGTGTCGCCTTCTCACCATCGTCCTCACCCTTGCCGCCGCGACCATGCGCGCCAGCGCCGCCCATCATCCCCATCGGGCCACCACCACGCACACCGGCAGCACCCACCGCCGCAGGGTTGATGCCCGACCCATTGCCGCCAGCGGCACCGCCCGGCAGACCCGCACCGCCGCGAAGCGCACTCAACCCGCCAGGCCCGCCAGCACCTGAACCGGACCCGCCGACGCCTGTGCCGGTGCCCGTTGACGATGGGGAGAATCCTGCCGCCGTCGTACTACCGATCGGCAGGCCGGAACCTCCAGAGCCAGAACCCAACCCTGAACCCGCACCACCGGAACCCGAACCAGCGCCCGATCCCGATCCCTGACCACCACCAGAACCGCTGCCCTGGCCACCACCCTGACCTTGCCCCTGTCCAGCTCCAGCCTGCTTTGCATCACCGCCGGCCAGCTGCGGCTTGGTGTCCTTGTTGGCCAGTCCGTCGGTGGCGGGCGGGGTCTGGGTACCGCCACCGGAACCACCCCCGCTATTGCCTCCCCCGCCACCGTTGCCACCGCCCTGATCGCCGGGCATCGCCCCCAGCTGCTGCACATCGGGGTCCGTCACCTTGGGACGGTCCGTCGACATCGGGTTGGTATACGTGCTTTGCGCCGCAGCACGAATCGCGTTGAGAGCCTGCTGCTTCTCGTCCTTCGAAGCGTTCTTGTCCGGCACCGGATAGCTGTTCGGAACCCGACTGGCCGCGATCAACGTCTCTCCATCCTGCTCCGCAGCCTGGCTCAGCTTCCCCGCCTCGGCCGCCAAACCGGTATCCGGGTCCGCGATCTTCTTGTAGGTGCGATCCACCGCGTCGTACGCCGAATTCGCAGCCTCACCCGACCATGACTCGGAATCGAGCAGCTTGCTACGCACCTTCATCGCTGTATCTACCGAATCAGACACGGCCCCATAAACGGAGGTCCATCGGTCAGCTTCCGCTCGCGCCGACTCCACACCCAACCCAGTCAGCTTGGAGACGATCTCCTGATGCGACATCCCCTGCCAGCCATCATCAGCCATCACTCACACCCCATTTCACTTCGGAAGAGTCGGCGCCACCGCAGTGGCTATCTGCTTGGATTTCGCGCACGCATCGGGCACATCTTTGGCTTCCTGGACATCCACAACCACCACGACAACAGCGACTGTTGCCTGTTGCGACGGCAGGATCACGGTGCAGGTAGGTACCGAAGCGACACGGCCCTGGTAAATCACTCCGTCAAGGCCGGCCACCGTGATGGGCTGAGGATTGGTGTACAGCTCAGGATCCAGGTAAGCCGACACCTTGGTGTTAGCGACCGTCAATTCCGCCGTCCAACCGCCACTGAGACCCTTCCATTGGCAGCCACGCAACTGCGGATCCTGAGTGCCTACATCGGTCACCTTCGCCGAATCCAAACCCCAAGAGCGAATCTGCTCAGCTGAATAGCCAAAGCACGGGTCGTAACTCGTGCCGTCATTCCAATGGCTCGGCGGCGGATGCGGGGCCGTCAATGTGCTCGATACCTGAGGTTGCGAACTCGCGGTGGCCGAGGCCGAAGGCGGCACTGAACTGGTGCTGTCCGCCGGCTTCGTAATGCCCGTCGATGTCGAGCAGCCAGCCATCAAAAGCGCCGCCGCGCACGCTAAGCCCATCCGCATCATCAGTACTTCACCGTCGCCGTTCCGTCCTTGTACGGGTTTATACGCCCAGCGTTGCGTTCCTCGGTGTTGCGAAACAACATCTCCGTAGCGATGAAGTGGTCTGCGTGACTCTTGTAATGGGTGGAGATTTTCTTCAGCGCATCGACGGCCGCTGCACGCTGCTGTGCGTAGTGCTGGGCCGCCGCCTGTCCAGAGGGCAGGTCCCCGAGCGCGAGTTGTTGTTCACGGCTCACCGCTGAAATCTGCGTCTCGACCAAGTCCCGGGCCCGCAGCATGTCCCCTGCGAGCTCCATGCCGTAGCCATCCTTGAACTTCAAAGTGGTGCGGGCGGCCTCAGCGGCTTCCTGTCGAGCATCTTGGGACATTCCGTTGATGTCGAACTTGTACTCGCCCACGGTTCACCTCGCGTTTCATCGTCACAACTTTCGTTCACTAGATACGACGACACTAGAGCCAATCCGGTTCCAACAATTTTCAACGAATTTGGCAGTCCCAGTAATCGCCACGATCAACACCTGACATCCCTTCCGTCCACCTGTACAGACGTAGGCCTGTGAAACGACAGTGATCGATCTCGATCGGGAGTAGGTTCCCCTCACCACAAGCAAGATCACGCGGAGGTTTAGGGCAATGAAGCTAAGAGTCCGTGCGGTCGCTGGCGCATTCATCGGAGGAGTCGCCATCAGAAACCCCGGTTACAGACCAGCGCCGCCGTGCACGCCGTCCGTGTTTGGCGCCAGAACCTCACGCCCACCGAGAGGTGCTGCGTCCAGGGCAGATACTCGGGCGAAAATACAGTTCCGGGCCCTCACCGGCGCCTGCTGACGCGCTACTTCGAGAGGTGTCGCAGGCCGCCAGCATCGTCTCACTCGACCGAGAGGACCACCATGCGACGTGACCAACTCCCAGCGGCCAAGCGAGGGGTGGATCTGCTGCTGGCTTACCTTAAAGGCCTTGCGAACGATTTCGACGACGCGCTCAGCGCAAAGGACGTCGATGTTTGCGAAAGTTGCGCCGACCCGATGATGTATGTGGCGACGATTCTCGCTCGGCAGTTGCGCGACGCCAACAGCTGCACTGTCGCTAGCGCTTTGGCCTCGGCGCGTAATCATGTTGACGCCCAATTTTCAGATACCGATGTCGACAATGTCACGCAGTTCATTTCAGGATTGATTTCCGGACGGCTGCCAGACCCCATATCGACCGGAACAATCATGGTTGCGCTGGTAGCACGAGACCTGGCCGTCGGCGCGGCCACCGAGATCGCGAACCTAGAGAACACACACGTGAACGCAGTCGTAGCCAAACTCCGCGTGGCGCTTACTGAACAGGATGATTCGGTTCAACTCTCGGATCGCGCAGGTGCAGACGCGGCATCCGAGGAGTACGCCGCCGATATCAACATGTGCGAGGCCAGGCGACAAGCAGCATTCAAGATCGCCAATCATTGGAACGATGCAGCGAACGTCCTGCACGCCGCCGCGCTAGAAGACGAGCTATCCGACGCTGCGCGAGACACTCTAGAAGCGCTATCGCTGATGACTGTCACTTGCGCTGCGCTTACCTGCGGCATGTACCAACTTGCAGACCATGGCAATCTCTATCCAGCATCTGCGCTTCTACGGCAGCTCGTAGAAGCAGAATTCATCATGTGGCGATTTGCACAGGATGTAAACAGTATGGCGGCCTGGCTAAATTCTACCGAGGAAGACCGCCGAACGGCATGGCGACCATCTGTAATATATCGCGACAAGAATAACGAATACCGCCAAAAGGATTACGCTGGACATTGCGAACTCTGCGGCCATCCCACTCCAATCGGCGCTCGCATCGCCGCCGGCGTTCAGTCTTTCATTCCGTTGGCTAGCCTTTTTTCTGATGAAATCCATCATTCGAGAGATGCATGGCAACACCTGATGCAGGCAGCCGGGTCAACCGACGCCCGGTTCGGCACTCAAACAGTGGCCAACTTAGCGGTAGTCGACTCTGCATTTGAAACCACGCTATTCGACCACAAAGCAGTTGATCTGTATGGATACGCCACTGGATACTTTTCCGATCCGATAGACGGATAGCGACAGTTAGGCACTCAATGAGCATCCTCGACACCGTAGAACCATGGCTCAAAGGCGCAGTTGGGCCGGCGGTCGGATACGGGCTCGGATTAGCAACCCCGTATGGACGAAAGCTATTGCGGCTGGCCAGAAAACAGCCTGACCTCCAGATTCACGTCGAACACGATCCCGCGATCATCTTCGCGAACGCCCCGCACAACACAGTCGGTTGCCCGATGTTCGTTCCAGGCTCGACCGACAGTCTCAACCCAGGGGGTGTTCGCGACGCGTTCTCAATACGCCAGTGGGCGGTTGACCATGATGGAATCCCTGCTGGAACGGATTCGGTCGAGGTCACGCTTACGGCCTGGGAAGAAGTGGACGCAATCGTCGATGCCGTGACCGTCAACTGCCGCGAAATTTCGATACCGGCTGGGATCATCGTAAGTGGGGTCGTTGGCGGCGCCAGTATCGAAAGGCGAAGACTCGACATAGAGCTCTCATCATTCGGTCCGTGCGCTAAATACGTTGCAGTGAATGATGACTCGACAAATTTTTCGTTCAAGCTGTCAAGTGGAGGCACCGCCAAAATCTACATGAACGTAATAGAGGCCCCGTGGAGCGACGAGCGAGAACGCGCATACGAATGGACCGTTGATCTGCATCTTCTCGTGAACAACAAACGTAGGAGTATAACTATCGGCGACAACGGCAAGCCGTTCGAATTCGTTCGGGCGCCTGGAGGTGCAACTGTGCTGTGGACCGGCAGCGGCTGGCAACAGTCATGACCCCCGTCGCGAGTTGGTTTGCCGTCGCCTCGCAATCCGGTAAACGGCGGATTTCGTTTCAGGAGGCGGCTTTCGGCTTCATGAGCAGTACCCATAGCCAAGTCGGAATCGCCCAACGGAGTCACAACAACACCACTAGCGTGACTCGACCACTGAGATACTCCCTCCAAGATATGAATCACCGAGGAGGGCACGATGCTTGACCCTGATGTGTGGGGCACTGTTGCCGACTGGGCTGGCGCTCTGCTGACCGGACTATCAGTGCTGGCGGCAGTGGTCTATTACGTCTTCGACCGTCAGCGTGAACGACGCGCGCAAGCTGGGTCAGTGCTGGTCTGGCTACACCCGTACGAACATGGCCCGCCCGAACTAAAGATGATGAATCTGTCCGGCAAGCCACTGTTCGATCATGGTTTCCTTGTCATGTCTCGCCCCAGAAGACAGATCGCCAAGAAGGCGACTCAGCGTTGGAAGCACAACAAGATGTTCGCATGGCCGGAAAATGACACTTTCTCGCACCACGATCGACATACGCTCCTAAATTTTCACGACGGAAGCGAGCTCCATTTCAGCCCTGGCGAGATCGTGGCCTACCACCCCCAGCTTCAATTCAACTCAGCTGTCTACGACTACTACGCATACTTCCGCGACATCTCAGGCCAGTACTGGGTGACTGACGCTCGCACCCAACGACTTGTCAGTAGTTGGAAGCGAAGGCGTCTCGATATCGGCCCCGCAGGGTTGGACGCCTCCTAAGCCCCCAGCCTCCAAATTCGAGTTCAGAGTCCGCGAAGGATATTTCCGAACGGGGGCAGGGAACGAAGGCGATCAACTGGCTGGCAGTCGGCGACCTACACACGGTGTCCGCGGCATAACTGCAGTCGCTTCGAGGCTGCGAACAAGCGCAACGAACACTTCGGCTGGGACTCGGGCGCTATCCGTCTGCCGCGCCAACTGTTTCCAATCCGCTATCGAATACTCGTTAGCAACCCTAATGTTCCCAACAGTGTTGCCCACCCAATGAAGACGGCCCCCGGAGTCAGACTCCGAGGGCCGTCTTACCTAGTAGCGGGGACAGGATTTGAACCTGCGACCTCTGGGTTATGAGCCCAGCGAGCTACCGAGCTGCTCCACCCCGCGGTGGTGAACACAAGGTTACCGGGCGCAGTGCGTGGCACCAAATCGTTTACCTGGCCTGCAGTTACGCACCCACGAACGCCTCGGCCGAGTGTCGACTTTCCGGACTTCTATCTCGCACTTTGGCCCGAAAAGTCGACATTCGGCGGAAATTACTTGGCCTGTGTGAACTTCGTCATCGCGTCGTCAAGGTTCTTCAGCGCTTGCCCATACCGGGCGAAGTCCCCACTCTTCTGGGCGTCCTTCACCTCGCTGATGGCCCGCTGAACCTCCTGCAGCGCGGCGGTCTTCGCCGAGGACAGTTCCGAGGACCCCGCCGGCGGCACGGCAGCCGGGGGAACGATCGGAACGTTCTGACCGCTGGGCGGCGGCGTGTTCACATTTCCGGGTTCGGCCGCCGGGGCGGTGGCCGTCGCACCGGCACCGGGCCCGAACACCATGTCCAGAGCATCCCTGACCGTGGTCGCGTAGCCGACCTTGCCGTTGTAGAACATGCCCACACGGATCAGGCGCGGATACGAGGACTGATCGCCCTGGCCCGGCGAGGCATACAGCGGCTCGACGAACAACAATCCACCGTTGGCCACCGGCAGTGTCAGCAGGTTGCCCCACCGCAGGATGTTCTGATTCTTGATGATGCCGACATGCGAGGACACCTGGTTGTCGGTGGTGATCGCATTGTTCACCAGCTTGGGGCCCTGCACCGTTCCGGGAACCGTCAAAACGGTGATCTTCCCGTAGGTTTCGGGATCGGAACTGGCACTGACATAGGCGGCCAGGAAATCACGCTGGAAGCGGTTCAGCGCACTTGTCAGTTGGAATGAGGCCGAATTGTCGTTCTTCGTGATGTCTTTGGCCACGATGTAATACGGCGGCTGCGAACCGGTGGACGCGTTCGGGTCATCCGGCACCTGCCAGAAATCACTGGTGGAGAAGAAGGTCACCGGATCGTTGACGTGGTAGCGCGCCAGCAGCGTCCGCTGCACCTTGAAAAGATCCTCCGGGTAGCGCAGGTGGCGCGCGAGGTCCGGCGAGATGTCACTCTTGGACTTGACCGTTCCGGGGAAGATCTTCATCCATGCCTTGAGCACGGGATCCTTCTCGTCCTGCTGATACAGGGTGACGGTGCCGTCGTACGCGTCCACCGTCGCCTTGACCGAGTTCCGGATGTACGACACCTGCTGGTTGGGCAGCGCTCCCCCGGTCTTGCCGACCTGGCTGTCAAAGGTGGCCTCCGACAACGACGTCTGCTGCGAGTACGGGTAGTTGTCCAGCGTGGTGTAGCCGTCGACGATCCAGACCATGCGCTTGTCGACGATCGCCGGGTAGGTCCCGCTGTCGACCGTCAGCCACGGCGCCACCGCTTCCACCCGCCGGCTTGGGTCCCGGTTGAACAGGATCTTGCTGTTGTCCCCGATCACGTTGGAGAACAGGAAGTTCCGTTCGGCGTACTTCAGACCGAAGACCGTCCGTGCCAGCGCACCGCCGACCGGCACGCCGCCGGTACCGGTGTAGGTGCTGTTCTTGGTTCCGGAGTTGTTCTCGTAGTCGTACTCACGATCGTCACCGTTCTTGCCGACGATCGCATAGTCGTTGGTGTCGCTGGCGATGATCGGGCCGTAGTACACGCGCGGCTGAGCCAGCGCCGCCGGGCCGTCGGAAAGGACCTTGCCGTTGTCATCGACGGCATTCACCAGGAACTCCGGGTACCCGCCGTTCTCGTCCGGCTTGTCGGCCACTCCGCGCACGGTGTTGGCCGGGGCGGCGATGAATCCGTTGCCGTGGGTGTAGACGGTGTGCCGGTTGATCCAGTCACGCTGGTTATCACGAAGCTTGGCCGGATCGAGTTCGCGTGCGGCAACGACGTAGTCGCGCAGCGAGCCGCTCCTGTCCTGATACCGATCAATCGACAACGAATCGGGGAAGGCGTAGAAGTTCTTGCCCTGCTGCAATTGAGTGAAGGCCGGGCTCACGATGTTGGGATCCAAGACGCGGATGTTGGCGATCGTGGAGCGGTCGGCCGCAACCTGCTTGGCCAGTTGCTCGCTACCGGTGGGCGCCGATGCGGTACCGCTGTAGTCCCGGTAGGTCACGACGTCGTCGGTCAGTCCGTAGGCATCGCGCGTCGCCTTGATGCTGCGCGCGATGTACTCGCTTTCCTTCTGCGCGGCATTGGGTTTGACACTGAACTGCTCCACGATGAGCGGCCATCCGGCACCGACCACCAACGAGGACAGCAGCAGCAGCGCCAGGCCGATCGCGGGAATCCGCAGATCCTTGAGCACCAGCGCCGAGAACACCGCGACCGCACAGATCACCGCGATGGCCAGCAGGATGAGCTTGGCCGGCAGCACCGCGTTGATATCGGTGTAACCGGCGCCGGTGAACGGCTTACCGGCTCGCGTGTGCGAAAGCAGTTCGTACCGATCGAGCCAGTAGGCGGCGACCTTGAGCAGCACCAGAATTCCGGCAAGAGTCACCAGCTGGATGCGTGCCGGGCGCGACAGCGTGCCCGAACGACCGGACAGCCGAATGCCGCCAAAGATGTAGTGCACCAAGGCATTGACGATGAGCGCGATGAAGACCGCGATGAACAGGTACGTCAGCACGAATCGATAGAACGGCAGCTCGAAGGCGAAAAACCCGAGATCCAGGCCGAACTGCGGATCCTTGATACCGAAGTCCCCACCCTCCAGGAACAGCTGTACGGGCATCCAATAGCTTTGGGCCACAATGCCGGCCAGCACACCGATAAGCACCGGAACACCGATGACGAAAAGCCGCACCCGCGACAGGATCAGAGCACGGTACTGCGCCAGAGCGTCGCCTGGCCCCTTGGTGGGCACGAACACGGGTCGCGCCCGGTATGCCAATCCGAAGCCCGCGAAAACCACGGTACCGACCAAGATTCCGACGATCAGGAACAAGGCCAGCCGGGTCAGCAGCACAGTCGTGAACACGCCCCGGAATCCGAGCTCACCGAACCACAGCCAATTGATGTAGGTGTCGACCAGGCGCGGGCCGATCAACAACAACACCACGATCACCAACGCCGCGGCGACCAGTCGCCGGCTCCGTCGGGTCAGTCGTGGCAGAGCCCCATTCGGCCGCATTCCCACGTCGCTACGCTCCTCGTCGAGTGTTCAAGCACGGCTCAATTTTCGCGCTTCGATTCTCAGCCCCACTGTAGCCGCAGAACAGCGGGCATCGGCCAGCATCGAGAGTGGTGAGGCTCGCTAACAACTGGGCGCTTGACCACCACGATCAAGGGTGTTGAGTCCGTCAACCGCTTCGGCCAAGGTGCCGACCTTGACCATGGTGAGCCCCTGCCCACCGTCCGTCTTGGCCTCGGCACAGTTGGCCGCCGGCACCAAGAACACCGTTGCTCCAGCGTCTTTGGCTGCCTGCATCTTGTGCGTGATTCCACCGATAGGCCCCACCTTGCCCTCGGCGTCGATGGTTCCCGTTCCGGCGACGAACTTTCCACCGTCGAGTTCACCGGGCGTCAGCTTGTCGATCACGGCGAGGCTGAACATCAGCCCGGCCGACGGCCCACCGATATTGGCCAGGTTGAAATCAATGGTGAACGGCGCCCACGGCGCCTGCACAACGCCGACCCCCAGGAACCCGTAGTCACGATCCCCGTTCTTGCCGAGCGTGATCTTCACCGGTTCCGTCTTACTGCTGCCCTCGGGATTCTTACGCTTGTAGTCCAGCGTCACCACCTCACCGGGCTTGGTCGCCTTGAGCGCTCCGGTGAACTCCTCCAGGTTGGCCACCGGTCGCCCGTTCACCGCGGTGATCGCGTCGTTCTCCTGCAGCTTGCCCTTGGACGGTCCGTCATCACTGATGGTCAGAACGGTCACCGCCGTCGGGTACTTGAGATATCCGAGTGCCGCAAATTCGGCACTTTCTTCGGACTTCTTGAACTCGAGGTCGTTTTCCTTGTCCACCTGATCCTTGGACCGATTAGGTGGGTACACCGCGTCCCGCGGGACCAACTGCTCACGCCCGCTCGCCCACAACCGCAGCGCATCGGCCAATGTCAGTCCGTCGCGCTGGGAGACCGTCGTCATGTTGAGGTGGCCCGACACCGGGTCGACCTTGGTGCCCTTGATGTCGACCACCTCCTTACCCTCGACCTGGCCGAGGGTATTGAAGGTCGGGCCCGGTCCCAGGGACACGAATGGCACGGTGATCACCGACACCAACAACGCGAAGGCGATGATCGGGACCAGCGCGACCAGCAGCGTCGCTACGCGGCGATTCATGCCTGCACCCTATGGCAAGCCCTGTTCGGGACCCCGTCGGTAGTCTCATGGTGGAGGTCCGATGAACGATCATGCCCCCGTCCTGCTGTATGACGGCGTGTGCGCACTGTGCAACGGAGCGGTGAAGAAGATCCTGCGTGACGACAAGGTCGGAACGATGCGCTTCGCGGCCCTCGACAGTGAGTACGGCAAGCAGGTGATCGCGCGGCACCCCGAACTCGTCGGTGTCGATTCCTTCGTGATCGTCGACAATCCGGGGGATCCTGCCGAACGAATTCATATCCGGTCCGACGGCGTGCTGCGCATCATCGACTATCTCGGCAGCACCCGAAGAGCCTCCCTCATCGCACTGGTCCCGCGGCCCATCCGCGATGCGCTCTACCGGCTGGTCGCCCGAATCCGATACCGGGTGTTCGGGCGGTACGACACCTGCCCGTTGCCGCCTCCGGAGGTGCGGGCGCGTTTCCTGGCCTGATCCCACGCCAAAACGGGTGCGTTCACTGACAGCGTGATCCGGCCATGTCTACCAGCGGTACCGTGGAGATATGGCCGACCTCCCCTTTGGATTCGCTGCTGGCGACGACCCCGACCGTGAGCCGGGCGACGGCGCGCGGCCGGGACCCGGCTCGGGACCGTCGGGCGCGGACCCGTTCGGCTTCGGATCTGGTGGATTCAATCCCGCCGACCTCGGGCAGATCTTCACCCAGCTGGGACAGATGTTCAGCGGGGCTGCCGCCGGTGCGGCCAGTGGTCAGTCCACGGGCGCGGTCAACTACGACATCGCCCGGCAACTCGCTTCAAGCTCAATCGGATTCGTCGCGCCCATCACCGAGGGCACCCAATCGGCGATCACCGATGCGGTGCACCTGGCCGACACCTGGCTCGACGGAGCCACCGCGCTGCCCGCCGGGGCCACCCGAACCGCCGCCTGGACCGCAACCGACTGGGTGGACAACACTCTGGAAAACTGGAAGCGGCTCGTCGACCCTGTCGCCGAACAGATTTCAGGCATGTGGGCGGCCAACCTGCCCGAAGAGGCCCAGGGCATGGCCGGTCCGCTGCTGGGCATGATGACCCAGATGGGCGGCATGGCCTTCGGGTCGCAGCTGGGCCAGGCTCTCGGACAGCTGTCCCGAGAGGTGCTGACCTCCACCGACATCGGATTGCCATTGGGCCCCAAGGGCACGGCGGCTCTGCTTCCGGTCGCCATCGAGGCGTTCTCCGAGGGCCTCGAACAGTCCAAGAGCGAGATCATGACCTTCCTGGCCGCCCGGGAAGCCGCACACCACCGGTTGTTCAGCGGCGTGGGCTGGCTGACCATCCGGCTGATGGACACCCTTGAGCAGTACGCCAAGGGCATCTCGATCGACATGAGCGCCATCGAAGAAGCCGCGCGCGGCTTCAACCCCGCGTCGCTGGGCGACCCGTCCGATATGGAACAGATTCTGTCCCAAGGCATTTTCGAGCCGAAGACCACGCCGCAACAGGAGCAGGCCCTGGAGCGCCTGGAAACCCTGCTGGCGCTGATCGAGGGATGGGTACAAACCGTGGTGACCGACGCGCTCGGCGAGCGCATACCCGCGACCGCGGCCCTCAGCGAGACCTTGCGGCGCCGCCGCGCGACGGGCGGCCCGGCCGAGCAGACCTTCGGCACCTTGGTGGGCCTGGAGCTGCGGCCGCGCAAGTTGCGTGAGGCAGCAGACCTGTGGCGCAGGCTCACCGACGCCGTGGGTGTGGACAAGCGCGACGCGATCTGGGCACATCCGGATCTGATTCCCGATGCGAGCGATCTGGACAACCCGGCCGCCTTTATCGATCGCATCGTCGGCGGAGACACCGACGCCATCGACGATCCGATCGCGCAGATCGAGAAGCTCGATCCGGGCACATCCGAATAAAACCGGAGAAATCTGCGGCTCACACATTCAGTGCTGGTCAAGGGCCGAATGCGGCTGTGGATAAACGGCTTTCAGCCACCTGGCGAGCACGCCGGATATGCCACAGTGGGTCATGTCCAGTGAGCCGACCTTCACCCTCGATCCGGCACGTCCGGTGCTGCCGAGGCCGGATGACGGGGTCCAGATCGGGTGGATGCCGCGTCATGCCGTGATCGTGCGCCCCTCATGCACCGCGCCCGCCGCTGCGGTACGCCAGCTGCTGCGTTCCCTGACCGACGAACTCACCTGGAGTCAGATCCTTGGCCTTCAGTGCGTCAAGGACTTTCATGACACCGAGGACATTCGGTCGCTGCTGGAGGAATTGGTCGACACCGGCGCCGTCATCCGGCGCACCCGATCCGTCCCGGCCGTCTCGCCGGTAATCCGACTCGTTGGTCGCGGTCCACTGTCCGATGCTCTCGCCGAGGCGCTCCGGCACACTTCGGCGCGTATCCAGCGCTCAACCCAATCGGCACACGGAAAGTCTTGGCAACACGTAGATTTGGCGATACTCGCCGATGACCTGATCGCCGACACCCGGCTACTTCGGGCACTTGCCGATGCCGAGGTGCCGCATCTGTCCGTCCGAGCGCGCGACGGTACCGGTCTCATTGGGCCCATGGTTCTGCCTGGTATCACCAGCTGCCTGGAATGCGCCGACCGCCATCGGCGTGACCGCGACGAACAGTGGCCCGCGGTGGCCGCTCAACTCACCGGGACCGTGGGCGTCGCCGCGCCGGCCACCGTGCTGGGCACTGCGGCGGTGGCGCTGGCACAGATCGACCGAGTGCTGTCGGCGATTCGCGGACAGGCGCCGGGGCCACTGGTAACGCTCAACGCGACGCTCGAGCTCGACCTGTCCACTCATGCGTTGACGGCCCGGCATTGGACCGCGCATCCCTTGTGCCAGTGCGGCGCCTATTTCAGCGGAAATTGACGAAGACCCACCTTTTGTTAACTTCATCACGACCGGGCATGATGTGCACATGGCAGAGATCCGTCGTGGCCGCGCCGCACGCGCCGCAAAACTCGCATCGCTTCCGGCCGGGATCGCGGGCCGTGCCGCGCTCGGTGTGGGTAAACGGATCGCCGGGAAATCCAAAGACGAAGTGAACGCCGAACTCGTCGAGAAGGCTGCCGAGCAGCTGTTCCAGGTTCTCGGCGAGCTCAAGGGCGCGGCCATGAAGATCGGCCAGATGCTCTCGGTGATGGAGGCCGCCATTCCCCCCGAGTTCGGGGAGCCGTACCGCGAGGCGCTGACCAAGCTGCAAAGCGATGCCCCACCGCTGCCCGCCGACAAGGTCCACCGCGTTCTGGACGCACAGCTGGGCACCAAGTGGCGTGAACGTTTCCAGTCCTTCGACGACAAGCCCGTCGCCTCGGCCAGCATCGGCCAGGTACACAAGGCCGTCTGGAAGGACGGCCGGACCGTCGCGGTCAAGGTGCAGTACCCGGGCGCCGACGAGGCCGTCCGCTCGGACCTCAAGACCATTCAGCGTCTGTCTTCCCTGTTCAAGCAGGTGGCTCCGGGTGCCGATATCAAGGCCATCGTCGACGAACTCATCGAGCGCACCGAGGAAGAACTCGACTACCGCATCGAGGCCACCAATCAGCGCACCTTCGTCAAGGCCTTCAAGGACGACCCCGAGTTCTACGTCCCCTCGGTCGTGGCCTCGTCCCCCAAGGTGATCATCACCGAGTGGATGCAGGGCCGGAAGCTCTCGGAAATCATCGCCAAGGGCACCGAAGAGGAACGCAGCAAGTGTGCGCATTTCCTCCTCGAATTCAGCATCAGCTCGCCGTATCGGTGTGGACTGCTGCACGCAGACACCCACCCCGGAAACTTCATGCTGCTCGAAGACGGCCGGTTCGGAATCATGGACTTCGGCGCCTGCGCCGCGCATGAGGGTGGTCTGCCCGCGGGCTTCGGTCCGATCCTGCGCCTGGCCCGAGACGAGAAGTGGGAAGAGCTCACCGAGGTGCTCCGTTCGGAGGGTTTCATCCCACCGAGCGCAACCTCCGTGTCTCACGAAGAGGTCAACTCCTACCTTGAGCCGTACATCGAGCCGCTCAACCACGAGACCTTCCACTTCAGCCGCAAGTGGCTGCAGCGGCTCACCGCCAAGGCCACCGATTTCCGCAGCCAGGAGTTCCTCGAGTCGTTCAAGACCAGCCGGCAGATGAACTTGCCGCCGAATTACCTGATGTTCTTCAGGGTCCTCGGCGGCCTGATCGGTATCGCCGCACAGCTCGATGCCCCGGTCGACTACGCCGCCATCATCGACAAGTGGGTTCCAGGGTTCCACGAGGACAGCAAGGCTCCGGCCGCCACTTAAGTGAGATGGAAAACCTGCGTTGTCAGACTCTCGCCGCCCCCGGCATGATGTAACGCATGGCTGAGATCCGTCGTGGCCGCGCCGCGCGCGCCGCAAAACTGGCATCCCTACCGGCAGGCATCGCCGGTCGAGCCGCGCTGGGCGTCGGAAAACGTTTGACCGGCAAGTCCAAGGACGAAGTCAACGCCGAGATGATGGAGAAGGCGGCCGAGCAGCTGTTCCAGGTTCTCGGCGAGCTCAAGGGCGCGGCCATGAAACTCGGGCAGGCCCTTTCCGTTTTCGAGGCCGCCATCCCGCCGGCCTTTGCCGAACCCTTCCGCGAGGCGCTGACCAAGCTGCAAAGCGATGCCCCACCGCTGCCCGCCGACAAGGTCCACCGCGTTCTGGACGCACAGCTGGGCACCAAGTGGCGTGAACGTTTCCAGTCCTTCGACGACAAGCCTGTCGCCTCAGCCAGCATCGGCCAGGTACACAAGGCCGTCTGGAGCGACGGGCGCGTTGTCGCGGTCAAGGTGCAGTACCCCGGCGCCGACGAGGCCGTCCGCTCGGACCTGAAAACCATGCAACGGTTGTCATCGCTGTTCAAACAGATCGTGCCCGGAGCAGACGTCAAAAGCATCATCGACGAACTGATCGAGCGCACCGAGGAAGAACTCGACTACCGCATCGAGGCCACTAATCAGCGGGCCTTCGCGAAGGCCTTCAAAGGCGACCCCGAGTTCTATGTGTCACCGGTCGTGGCCTCGGCGCCCAAGGTCGTTATCAGCGAATGGATGCAGGGCCGCAAGCTCTCCGAAATCATCAGCAGCGGAACCGAAGACGAACGCAACGAGTGCGGCCGTCTGCTGCTGAAGTTCACGGTCAGCTCCCCGTACCGGTGTGGACTGCTGCACGCAGACACCCACCCCGGAAACTTCATGCTGCTGCCCGACGGGCGCCTCGGCGTCATGGACTTCGGTGCCGTCGCCACCCACGAGGGCGGGTTCCCTCCGAACCTGGGCCCCATCTGGCGTCTGGAGCGCGACGGGATCTGGGATGAGCTCATCCCCCTCATGCGCGAGGAGGGATTCATTCCGCCGCGCACCGAGGTCTCACCGGAGGAGATCGACGAGTACCTCAAGCCGTTCATCGATCCGCTCAAGTCCGATGAGTTCCACTTCAGCCGCAAGTGGATGCAGCGGGTCGCCGCCAAATCCAGTGACCTGCGTGGGGCGCAGTTCCAGACCGGCCGGCATCTGGATCTGCCGCCCGTCTATCTCATGATGTTCCGGGTGCTGGGCAGCCTGTCAGGCATTTTGGCCCAGCTCGACGCGACGGTCCCGTACGCGCAGATCATCGGCGACTGGGTTCCCGGTTTCCGCGAGGATGAGCCCGTTGCTGCCAGCTAGCAACAGCTAGCATTCCGTGAAGACGTGGGGCAACGACGCCACACGGAACGATATGAGGTGACATGGCAGATATTCGCCGCGGCGGGCTCAGCCGAATGACCAAACTGGCAAGCCTGCCCGCAGGTATGGCCGGTCGCGCGGTCATCGGGGTGGGCAAACGATTGACCGGAACCTCGGCCGATGAGGTCAATGCCGAACTCCTGGAGAAGGCCGCCGACGAACTGTTCAACGTGCTCGGTGAACTCAAGGGCGGCGCCATGAAGGTCGGCCAGGCCCTGTCGGTGATGGAGGCGGCGATACCGCCGCAGTTCGCCGATCCGTTCCGTGAGGCTCTGGTCAAACTGCAGAGCGAGGCACCGCCACTGCCCGCGGCCAAGGTGCATCGGGTGCTCGATGCACAGCTGGGCACCAAGTGGCGTGACCGATTCCAGTCCTTCGACGACACGCCCGTCGCCTCGGCCAGCATCGGCCAGGTACACAAGGGGATTTGGAAGGACGGCCGCGAGGTGGCCGTGAAGATCCAGTACCCGGGCGCCGATGATGCGCTGCGCGCCGATCTCAAGCTGATCCAGCGGATGACGCCACTGGCCAAACAGATTGCGCCCAAAGCAGATATCGACAGACTGGTCGCGGAGATCAGCGACCGCATCGAGGCAGAACTGGACTACCGCCAGGAGGCGTCCAACCAGCGCGCATTCGCGAAGGCCTTCGCCGAAGATCCGAAATTCTTCGTGCCGGCGGTGGTCGCGAGCGCACCCAAGGTGATCATCGCCGAGTGGATGGAGGGACGGCGGCTCTCGAAGATCATCTCCGAGGGCACCCGCGAGGAGCGTGACTCCGCCGGCGCTTTGATGCTCGAATTCACGGTCAAGTCACCGGAAAAGGTCGGCTTGGTGCACGCCGACCCGCATCCGGGTAACTTCATGCTGTTGCCCGATGGGCGTTTCGGCATCATCGATTTCGGCGCGGTCTCCGAGCACCCCGGGGGCATTCCGCCCGAATTCGGCGAGGTGCTGTGCTGGGCCCGAGATGAGCAGTGGGAGCAGGTGATCCGGCTCATCAAGCAGCTCGGATTCATGCCACCGGAGGTCCAGCTATCCGGGGATCAGGTGATGGACTACATCCGGCCACTGTGGCCCTATGTCGATCCGCTGCGTTCCGGTGAATTCCATTTCACGCGCGAATGGTTCCAGCAGGCCGCGGTGGCGTCGACCGATCTCCTGGACGAGGGATTCACCGAACGATTCAAGCTGGCACGTCAGATGACGGTGCCACCGGGTTACGTCATGCTGCTGCGCACGCTCGGCGGAATGATCGGGGTTCTGGTGCAGCTCGGCGCGCACGTGAACTACGCGGCAATCGCCGAGGAATGGATGCCGGGGTTCTTCGAACCAAACGCGAAAACGGCCTGATAACAATGCTCCCCACCGCCACAGGGCGATGGGGAGCATTGGTTGTCGAGTCCGACGACATTCGCAACATGCCGGGTCATGCCGCGGCGGGATCTGCGGCCGGCAGCGGGTTCTTGCGCGGGCGTCCACGCGGGCGCTTGCGCGCCACGATGGCGCCCTGCTCCAGGATCTCGCCACCCCACACACCCCAGGGCTCCGCGCGGTCCAGCGCGGCAGCCAGGCACTGCGACCGGATCGGGCAGTCCGCGCACAGCGTCTTAGCCCGCTCCAAGTCCGCGGGACTTTCCGCGAACCACAGGTCCCCATCCGCGACGTGGCACGGTAGCGCGAGTCTTCGGGCCTCCACTTCGACGGTCATCATGTGTCCGTTCACCTGCTTCCTCTTCGGTTCCTTGAAAAACTGCTGGTCTCGTATCGGTGTCTTATCGATCGAGATCCGGAACCACGTCTGAGGTTTTGAGGCTCAAACAAAAGTGGCCACGGATCCCGGTGGTGTCGGGTCCGTGGCCTGGGAGGCGGTTGCGGGGCTACCTAGATGTATCCCCTATTCACGGACGCGACATTCGCGGCTGCGGCGACGGCGGCGCGGTGCTTAATGCCGACGGCCGACATGCTCTGAGCCGCCGGCTTGGCAGCGGCGGCATGCGTCAGGAGCGACGGCGGAGCGAGCGGCGATACGACAAAGGCACCATGGGCATCACGCCACAAGGTGTCGCCGTAATTGGTGGGTGTGTTCATCGCTCCTCCTTCCGTCTACTCACTCGTGAACAGGTCTGGTTCGGAATCCTCGCGAATTCCTGAAGCCCAGAGTAAAAGGTCATCTATTGGTTGACAAGTTATTTTTGACCTGCGGCGATACTTCAAAACCAGTTTTTCCGAACTGGCATCTTTTCCGGACCTCCGGTTACACAGATATCAGCAGTCGGGAGCGGAACAGGTCCAATACCTGGTCCAGGGCCGCGCGCGTGGGCTGACCCGGCTCGTCGATGAGATGTTCGGTGACCACCGAATGCGCCGGCATCGGCGAATGGGGATTGGCCACGTCGCCGGGCAATTCGATGGCAACGAACGCGTCCCCCAGCTCATCCCTGAGGAACTGGAATCGCTCGGCCGGCACCAGCTTGTCGGAGGTGAAGCGCATACCGAGCACCTTGAGCCCGTCGTGCTGACAGCGATGCTTGACCTTCTGCAGGTCTCCCGGAGAAATGTCGATGTTGTAGCGATGCGACTTGGTGAGCCCGAACGGCAGCGACGGTTGCGACAGCACAGGGGCCAGCAGCCTGTCATCGGCCGCCATGGCCAGCGCGTATCCCCCGGTGAAACACATACCGATGGCGCCGACCCCGGGACCGCCGTTGCGCTCGTGCTCGTTCTGAGCCAGGGCCCGCAACCACGCCACCACCGGGGAGCTCTTTCCGGTGGCCAGGACCGTGAATTCACGGCTGACGCAGCCGCGGAACATCGAAGACGCTATGTAGGTCGCGGTACGCAACCATCCCTCTTCACGGGGGTCCGTGTTCTGCCCGGGATTCCCAAACAGGTGCGGCATGACGGCGGTGCAGCCGATGTCGGCCACCTCGCGTGCGAAGTTGGCGACCTTCGGGGTGATTCCGGGCATCTCGGCGATGACGATCACCGCCGGTCCACTGCCCTTTCTCAACACGATCTTGGTTTCGCCCTCGTGGGTGAAGGTGCCTGCTTCGAAATCGCGGAGGTCATCGTCGGCCATGGGGCGAGCCTAGGACGAGATTGCGCTGCGCGCTAGACACGTGTTGAACAAGGAACTACGAGGCTCTGGCACGGACCAAACGCAGTACGTCGGGGCCGTACTGCTCCAGCTTGCGCGCGCCGATTCCGGGAATGGCCACCAGGGCGGCGTCATCCCCCGGAAGAAGTTCGGCGATGGCGATCAGGGTGTTGTCGGTGAACACCACGAACGCGGGCACCTTCATCTCCTTGGCCGTCTTGAGCCGCCAATCCTTGAGCGCGACAAGGAGCTCCTCATCGATATCGGATGGGCAACTCTCGCAACGCCGGAGCATTACCGCCGCCGGAGTGCTGAGCGCCGCATTACAGATTCGGCAGCGTGCACCGCTGCCCCGACGTCTCGGCGTAGCGGCGGCCGGGAGTTGCGCGGTGGGGGCGATTCCGTTGAGAAACCGCGAATGCTTGCGGGACTTACGGCCACCGGCCGCCCGCGCGAGCGCCCAACTCAGGTTCAGATGCACACGCGCGCGGGTGATCCCGACGTAGAGCAGCCGCCGCTCCTCTTCGACCGGTTCGATATCGCCGGCGCGCGACAGGGCATGCGAGATGGGCAGGGTGCCGTCGGCCAGCCCCACCAGGAACACCGCATCCCATTCGAGTCCCTTGGCCGCGTGCAGCGAGGCAAGCGTCACGCCTTGCACGGTCGGTGGGTGACGCGCCTCGGCCCGCACCCGCAGCTCACGCACGAGCCCCGGCAGATCCAGCTCCGGTAGGCGGACACATTCTTCCTCGGCCAGTTCGACGAGCGCACGCAGTGATTCCCATCGCTCACGCGCCTGGGCGCCGTGCGGCTCCTCTGCCGACAAACCCAGCGGCTCCAGAATCTCCCGAACCTGTTGCGGCACAGTAGTATCTGCATGATCTCGCTCCGCGGCACGCTGCAGCGCCACCAGTGCCTGCCGCACCTCCTGGCGCGTGAAGAACCCTTCGCCACCACGCACCTGGAACGGTATGCCCGCCTCGGTGAGCGCCTCCTCGTACACCTCCGACTGCGCGTTGATGCGATACAGCACCGCTATCTCCGATGCCGGGGTTCCGGATTCCAACAGTGTCGCAATCGATTTCGCCACGGACTTCGCCTCGGCGGCCTCGTCGTCGTGTTCGGAGAATCTGGGGGTCGGCCCTTCGGCCCGTTGACCGATAAGTTGCAGCTTGCTGCCCGCCACCCGTCCTTGCGCCGCGGCAATCAACCGGTTGGCAAGCGAAACCACTTGTGGGGTCGAGCGATAGTCACGCTCGAGACGGACCACTGTCGCTTCGGGAAACCTTCGGGAAAAGCCCAGCAGATACTGCGGGGTGGCGCCGGTGAACGAATAGATGGTCTGGTTGGCGTCACCCACGACGGTCAGGTCATCGCGGGGGCCGAGCCACGCGTCGAGCACCCGCTGCTGCAGTGGGGTCACGTCCTGGTACTCGTCGACCACGAAACAGCGATAGCGATCCCGGAACTCGTCGGCTACCGATGCGGAGTTCTCGATGGCCGCCGCGGTGTGCAGCAGCAGGTCATCGAAATCGAGCAGGGTTGATCCGTCGGGCCGGGCCTTGAGCTTCTCGTAACCGGCGTAGACCTTCGCGACCTGCTCGGCGGGCACCGGCGTATCTCGCGCGAACTTGGCGGCCGCCGCCGGATAGGCCTCGGGGCTGATCAAAGAGGCCTTGGCCCACTCGATTTCACCGGCAAGGTCGCGCACGGTGTCGGTGCTGGTACTCAGCTTGGCGCGGTTCGCGGCCTGGGCGACGATGGTGAACTTGCTGTCGATGAGCTCCCAGCGCGTATCGCCGACCAACTGCGGCCAGAAGTAGCGGAGCTGCCGCAGACCGGCGGCGTGGAACGTGACGGCCTGAGCCGATCCCACGCCCAAGTCGCGTAAGCGGCCGCGCATCTCCCCCGCCGCCCGTTGGGTGAAGGTGACCGCGAGGATCTGACCGGGAGCGACATGCCCTGATTCGACCAGGTGAGCGATGCGATGGGTGATGGTGCGGGTCTTACCGGTGCCCGCTCCGGCGAGCACGCAGACGGGACCGCGCGGCGCGGTGACGGCGGCACGCTGCTCATCGTCGAGACCATCGAGGAGAGAACGCGCCACCCGGTCATCTTCGCAGCAACCGCCGACAACACCGGTCGCTGACCCCGTTCTCGGCGTTGAGACATCTCACATACCCCGGAGGAACACCCATCAGGGGTATGACGTTGAATGCCGGTGTGACTACAGCGAGCGACTCCAGCCTCATCATGTACAGCACCACGTGGTGCGGATATTGCCGTCGGCTCGAGACGCAGCTGAAGGCCGCGGGCATCGACTACACCAAGATCGATATCGAGCAGGACCCGGCCGCAGCCGACTATGTCGCCAACGTCAACGGCGGAAACCAGACCGTGCCGACCGTGAAGTTCCCTGATGGCAGCGCGTTGACCAATCCGTCGCTGGCTCAGGTGAAGGCCAAGCTCGGCGTCTAAACCACAGGTGGCCGAATGTCGGCTTTTCGCGGGAAAGGCGAGTACCCCGTGCCGAAGGTCGACACTGGGCGCGGAAGGTTCAGGCGTAAGCCCAGGATTCGACGATCTCCCGGGCGATGGAAATCGACCCGGGCAACATCAGGCGCGAGTCGGACGCGGTGGTCCAATCCCCCGCTTCCAGCGCGGCCCGCACCTCATCGCGTGTGAACCACTCTGCTTCGGCGATTTCACCGTCGTTGAACGAGAACGGCTGCGATGGATCGCCCAGAGCATGGAAACCCAGCATGATCGACCGCGGGAAGGGCCATGGCTGGCTGCCCAGGTACTGCACGTCGGTGACGGTCAGGCCCACTTCCTCGGCGATTTCGCGGGCTACGCACGCCTCCAGCGATTCGCCCGCCTCGACGAATCCGGCCAGCAGCGAGAACATCCGCTCCGGCCAGAACTTCTGACGGCCGAGCACCGCGCGGTCACCGCCGTCGTGCACCAGGCAGATGACGGCGGGGTCGGTGCGCGGGAATTCTTCCTGGCCGGTGGACGAATTCACCCGAACCCAGCCGCCCTTGGCCGGAGTGGTGGGTGATCCGTCGACGGGGCTGTAGCCAGCGCTGTCGTGCCAGGCCAGCATGGCCATCGCGGTGGCCAACAGGGCCGCACTGGTGTCATCGAACAATTGGCCGGAGCGGCGCAAATCCAGCAGGGGCGCACTGTCGTCGTCAAGTTCGGCGCGCACCGCCCACACATGGCGGCCGCCCGGGATGCGCCCGAGAAACACCGCATGCTCCGGGGGCACATCGCCGACGCGCGCCGCGTCTTCGAGAACCACCTGCCCATCGACGATATTCACCCGGCCCCGCACGTCCAGAGTGATCAGTCCCGCCTCGGCCCAACCCTTCGCCAATTCCTCAGGGTTGGAACGCAGTTCGTCGGCCCGATCGAGCCCGACGCGCGACAGCAGGGGGATGTTGCGAAGACGAAAAGTCATGTCATGCTCCGGCGTTGCGGACGTAGAGCAGACGGTCGGACGCCTCGATGGAATCGACCTCGGGCGCATCCACCCGGTGCAGGGTGCCGTCGCGCACCACACCTAGGACGATGTCCGAGAGATGACGCGGCGAGCCGCCCACCTCGCTGCGCTCCACCTCGCGTTCCGCGATCGCGAACCCCGCCTCCGGGGTCAGCAGGTCCTCGATCATCTCGACGACGCGCGGTGTCGAGGTGGCGATGCCGAGCAGTCGTCCGGCCGTTTCCGAGGAGACCACCACCGAGTCGGCGCCCGACTGGCGCAGCAGGTGCACGTTCTCTGCCTCGCGGATCGCGGCGACGATCTTGGCGTTGGGTGCCAACTCACGCGCCGTCAGGGTGACCAGCACCGAGGTGTCGTCCCGGTTGGCGGCCACGATGATCGACTTGGCGTTTTGCACACCGGCGAGCCGCAGCACGTCCGACTTGGTGGCGCTGCCACGCACCGTCACCAGGTCTGCGGCAGCCGCCGAATCCAGGGCCATCTGGTCTTCGTCGACGACCACGATCTCGGCCGGGGTAGCGCCATCGGAGAGCATCGCCTGGACGGCGGTCTTTCCCTTGGTGCCGTATCCGACGACAACGGTGTGGTTGCGCACGCGGGACCTCCATCGCTGGATCTTGAGTGCTTGACGCGAACGTTCGGTGAGTGCTTCCACCGTGGTGCCGACCAGAACGATCAGGAACAGCAGCCGCAGCGGCGTGATCACGAGAATGTTCACCAGCCGCGCGCCCTCCGTGTACGGGGTGATGTCGCCGTAGCCGGTGGTAGAGAGCGAGACGGTTGCGTAGTAGAAGCAATCGAGGAAGCTGAGCGGATCGCTTTCCTCCGGGGTGGATGCAACATCGCGGTAGCCGCTGCGATCCGCGTACACCACGAGCACCGCGGCGAAGAGCGTGCCCACCGCGATGAGGATCCGTTTTCCGATGGCCAGCCATGGGCTGGCAGCGTTCTGCGGGATACGCAGCACACCGACGAGAGCATGGTCTGGCTGTGCGGTCAACGCCTGGTCAATGCCACGGAACCGCTGGCGAAACTTACCGGCCATATGCCGATCGCGTCCGAGTCGCCGGTTGCACGGGTGTCAATCTACTCACATGGCGCCCGTCATTCGCGTTGGCTAGCGACTTGGCACCGAAGTTGCCTCCGAAGTCAGCTTCGCGAGTTCGGTTGCCCGCGGCAGCTCGGGCAGTTCCGCGGGCGCCACCGTGCGCCCCGTCCGCACATAGTGGAACACCGCGCGCACCCGCGCCGGATCGATGCCCTGCAGCGCCGCCCAGGCGTGCCGGTACGCGGCCAGCTGCAGGGCGGCGGCCTCCATCTCGGTACCCGACGGCTCATGCCCGGTCTTCCAGTCCACCACTGTCCAGTTTCCGTCTGTACTGCTGTCGGGTCCGAACACCGCGTCGATCCGGCCGCGGACGGCGGTCCCGGCGACGAAGATCTCGAACGGCACCTCGATATCGACGGGCGTTCGATCCGCCCATTCCGAGGAGAGGAACGCCGACTGCAGGGCCGCGAGGTCCTCGGCATCTTCGAACTCCCCGTAGCCGTCGCCCGGCAGATCTTCGAAATCGATGAGACGTACCGAGCCGTAGTGACGCTGCACCCAGGAGTGAAAGGCGGTACCGCGCCGGGCTTCGAGGTCCGGGCGTGTGGGGCGCGGGCGGGCAAGCCTGCGCGCGAGCGCCTGCGGATCCTGACGCAGCTCGACCAGGCTGGTCACCGAAAGATGCTGGGGAAGAGTCCGTTCCGGACGACGATGGGCCTGCTCTCGTTCGCGCAATAGAGCGTCGACATCGGCGGCCCAGCCATCGGGATCCTCGTCCTCATCCGGCGCGGCGGTATCGGCGAGTGCCTCGCGCACCAGCTGTGCCCCTGCTTCGATGTCGCCGCGCCTGCCCGCCAGCGGGTCGGCGGGCCATTGCGCCTCGACGGTCTGATCGAGCATGGGGTTGCGCTCGCCTGCCGCAGGCGCGGGGGCCCATTCCTCGACGGTTCCGCACGGGATGCCCTGGGTGATCGCATCTTCGATGACATCGCGCAGCTCGACCAGAAAGTCGGACGGACCCTTGGGTTTGAGTCCGGTCTGGCCCCAATGGTGTCCCGAGACGAAGAGTTGCTCGGCCGACCTGGTGACCGCCACGTACAGCAGTCGCCGTTCCTCGTCGATCCGGCGAGTGGCCAGGCTGTCCTTGTGTCGCGCAATGGCGTCGGAGAGCTGTTTACGGTTCGTGATGCCCTCGGTGTCCAGCTGCGGAACCCCGAAACGATCCCCCAGGGTGGCGCGGTCGCCGCGCACCAACGGGGGCAGCTCGGTGGCACTTGTCAGCCAGGTCGGCGCGGCCACACCCGAGGGAAACACCCCGGCACTCAGATGCGGGACCGCCACCACATCCCATTCCAAACCCTTGGCCGAATGCACGGTAAGAATCTGTACCCGGCCCGGGCTACTCGCGACTTCCACCGGCGCGAAGCCTTTTTCGACCTCCCATGCCGCATCCAGGTACTGCAGGAACGCGGCGATCACGCCCACCGGGTCGCTCTGGTCGGCAGCCTCCGCGAATCCGGCGGCCACATCTGTGAACGCACGCAGCTGATCCAGGCCACCGCTGCGTTGTCCCGCGATGAGCTCGACATCCAGTGCCAACACCCGCTGCACCTCGCAGATCAGGTCAGTCAGTGGCATGCCGAGCCGGGTGCGCAATGCGGTCAGTTCCCGCCGCAAGGCAGTCAGGCGCGTCCAGCCCTCCGCCGAATACTGTTCGGGAGCACCGGGATCGCTGATGGCATCGGCCAGACACGGTATGTCGGCATTCTCCCCTGCCATGTCGGAGCCGGCACGACCGAATCCCATCGCCCGCCGCCACAACACGGCCAGGTCGTGGGCACCAAGGCGCCATCGCGGGCCGGTCAATACCCGCAGGGCAGCCGGACCCGCGGTCGGGTCCGCGACAAGACGGAGCATCGCCACGGTGTCGGCAACCTCAGGAAGACCGAGCAGACCCGTCAAGCCGACCACTTCGACCGGAACACCGTGCGCGGCAAGGACCTCAGCCATCGGGGCGGCATCGCTGTTGCGCCGGACCAGCACCGCCGACGACGGCGGACGGTTCCCGCCGCGACGCGCCTTCTCGTATACGGAGGCCAGTTTTGTTGCGACCCATTCTCGTTCGGCGACGATATCGCCGAAAAGCGCACAGGCGATGTTGCCGGAAGTAGCATCCGGGCGGGGGCGCAGCGGCCGCACCGCCACCGAACGTCTCCGCGCTTCCTCGGACACGGCATTGGCCAGGTGCAGAGCCTCGGGCGGGTTACGCCAACTGGTGCGCAGCTCCCTTGTGGGCGCCGGTGAGCCGTCCGGCAGCGGGAAATCGGTGGTGAATCGGGGCAGGTTGGTCGCCGAGGCACCCCGCCAGCCATAGATGGACTGGATGGGATCACCCACCGCCGTCAACGCCAGCTCGTGATCGACGCCGCGCCCGAATAACGATGACAGCAGGATGCGCTGAGCATGCCCGGTGTCCTGGTACTCGTCGAGAAGCACTACCCGATAACGATCTCGCTGAGTCTGTCCGACGATGGGGTGTTCGGCGGCCAGACGAGCCGACAGCGACATCTGCGCTCCGAAATCGAGAACACCGCGGGCGCGCATCTGCGCTATCAGCTGGGCGACGATCGCGACGAGTTGCGTTCGTTCATGCTGTGTCTGGATCAGACGCAGCAGCCAGGCGCTCGGGCGGCCCTCCCGCTGGTACGGGCCCGGCGGCAGAGTGTGAATCAGCTGTTCCAGCTCGTCGTGCGAGGAGAGCAGATCGGTGGTGTCCACCAGATGCTCGGACAGCTGACCGGCAAGCGCGAGCACCTGAGCGGTGACCGCACCGGGCGTCTTCTCCGTATCCAAATCCCCATCGAAGTCACAGACGATCCGGAACGCCAACTGCCACAACTGCGTTTCCGTCAGCAGCCGCGCGTTGGGCTCCATGGGCAACAGCAATCCATGCTCGCGCAGCAGGGTTCCCGCATAGGAGTGGTACGTGGCGATCACCGGATCGGGTTCATCGGCACTGACGGGAGCCATGATCCCGCTTCCCGCCAGCCGGGCCAGTCGCGATCTGACCCTGCGCAACAACTGGCCCGCGGCCTTGCGCGTGAAGGTCAACCCGAGCACCTGGCCGGGGGTGGCATAGCCGTTGGCCACCAACCACACCACCCGCGCGGCCATCGTCTCGGTCTTACCCGCCCCGGCACCCGCGATGACCACCATCGGGCCAGGTGGCGCGCCGATGACGGCGGCCTGCTCGTCGGTGGGCTCGAAAAGCCCTAAAGCCCTCGATAGTTCGGACGGAGAGTAGGTGCTCACGACTGGCACACCGCCTGCCCATCTGCCTGCACGGGGCAGCATGCGCGTAGCGGGCAGTGCCCGCATCCGTCATTGACCCGCGCGATGAACAGCGGTCCCTTCGTGTTGGCCGCGGCGGTGTGGATGGTGTCACGCCAGGTCTGCTGAGCGGCAGGTGTCAACGGATCCTGATGGCGTTGAGTGGCCCCGTCATCGAGGTTCGGTTTGGCGACGTACACCAATCGGCCACCGCCGGGCTCACCCGCGGGTTGTCCGGCGATGAGACCTTCGGCAGCGGCGACCTGATAGGTGGCAAGCTGGGCGTGCTGTTGCGCATCGTCCTTGGTGGCGGGGCTCTTGCCGGTCTTGATATCGACGACGACGGCACGTCCCTCGGCGTCACGTTCCAACCGGTCGATGCGACCGACCAGCCGCACCTGCGGATGGTCGGCGTGCGTGAGCACTCCGTCGACGCCTATCTCTCGACCGACTTCGGTGAGTTCACCGCGCGTTGCCATACGCCACGCGGAGAAGGCCTCCAGTAGTTCATGATGCCGGCGCAGCTCGTTACGCGCGTACCACTGCGACTCGAACGGCATTGACTCCCAAGCCTTGTCGAGCTCGCGGTACATGGCCTCGGTATCCGCGGGATACTCACCGACAAGCGCGTGCACCAATGTTCCGAGCGCCCGGCGCGGATCGGTCAGATCGGTGCCGCCATGCCGTTCCAGCAGCCAGCGCAGCGGGCAGGCCATCAGCGTCTCGACGTTGGACGGTGACAAGCGGACCGGGCCGTCCTCGGCATGCCACAGGGGATCCTCGCTACTGACATCGGCGAGCCCGTACCAAGACCCGGGGTCTGCGCCGGAAACACCGGCCTCCGCGAGGCGAGCCAGCTGACGCGCCGCCGCGCGACGACGGGCATCGCTCACGGTGCCAGCAGATGCGGTGACGACGGCCCGCAGTTCGCCGACGAGATTAGCGGTGGTCAAGGTCCGGGACTCCGGCACTCCCGCGCGACGTTCCGGCATCACCCATTGCGGATGCGCGACCATAAGCTCGGTGAGAAAACGGGAGGCCATCGCGGAACCGCCGCCCACATCGGCATTCTCGTTGTCGACGGCCGTGACGAGAACCCGGCGAGCCGCCCTGCCCACGGCCAGCAGCAGCAGCCGGCGTTCCTCAGCGAGTGCCACCGCCGCCCCGTCGACATACGCGGCGTGATCAATGCCCGCCAGCACATCCATCAGTTCCTGGGTGCGCAGCACCCCGCCCCGTGGTGCGGTGTTCGGCCACAGCCCCTCTTGCACACCGGGGATCGCGACCACATCCCACTGCCGATCCACGGCAGCGTGCGCACTGACGATGGAGACCGCATCAGGCTCGCCCGTCGCGCGCTGACCCGCAAGCGCCAACGAACGGATGTGGTCGATCAATCCCGTCACTCCGATGCCTGGTGTGCGCGCCACATGTTCGGATGCCAGGTCGAACAGTGCGGACACCGCATCGAGGTCCCGGTCTGCTTGCGCGCCCAGCGGACCTCCGCGTTGCGACAACCCGTCCCAACGGCGTTGCAGACCCGATCGAATCCACGCCGCCCACAGCACATCGAGGACGCCCGCATCGGACGTGATGGCCTCGCGCACAGCGGCGATCACCGCACGCACGCGCCGCAGTGGTGCGGCCTGGATGTCGGTGAGCGCGCTGAGGCGCGTGTCTTCGGCATCGACCAGAACCGAACGCAACAGCGCAGCGCTGTTTCCATCCCCGCCCGCGGCTTCCTCGGCCCGCAACAGTTGGCGACGTAACCGCCTGAGCGCTACCGGATCCACCCGCCCGATCGGACCGGTCACCAATGTCACCGCGTCCTCGTCGTTCAGACTGCCCTGCGCGCAGGACACCGCCAGCAGCAACGCATGTACGGCCGGAACAGCGGCTACCGGACCGTCGTAGGACTCCGCGTGCACCGGGACACCGGCCGACTGCAGAGCGCGGCGCAGTGCCGCGCCACTGCGCGGCACCGACCTGACGATGACCGCCATCTGAGACCACGGCACCCCATCGATCAAGTGGGAGCGCCGCAGCAGGTCGACAACCAGCGATGCCTCCGCGGTTTCGGTGGGCACGGCGGCAAGACGTACGGCAGCCCCCGAAGCGCTCTCCGCCCCGTCGATCACGCGGGCAGGCGAGCTTCCGGGCAGCCGACTCGCCACCGTGTTCGCAAGTTCGGCGACCGGCGCCGCGCAGCGATACGAACTGTGAAGTTCGATGGTCGTGGCCCCGTCGTCGGCGCCGGTCTGCAACAGCTGGGCGTCGGCGCCGCGGAATCCGAACACTGTTTGATTGGGGTCACCGGTGAATACCGACAGCGAGGCGCCCCCCGCCAACAGTCGCACCAACAGCGCCGCCTGCGGATCAAGATGCTGGGAATCGTCCACGAGAAGAAGGCCGATCCGATCACGTTCGGCGGCAAGGATTCCCGGCTCGACAGCGAAGGCTTCCAGCGCCGATCCCACCAACTCGGCGGCGCCGAGCGCGGGCACCGTGGCCTGTGGAGCCGCCATCCCCACCGAGGACCGCAGCAGCATGACCTCCTCATACTGCCGTGCAAGGTCGGCAACCGCGACCCACTCCGGGCGGTTGTGCCGCCGCCCGAGAGCGCGAAGGTCTCTGGCGTCCACACCGCGCTCGGTGCACCGCGCCATGAGATCTCGAACACCGGTCGCGAACCCGGCAGTCGTCAATGCGGGCCGTAGCGAGGCAGGCCACAACCCGCCATTGTCTTCAGCGTTGCCGCACAACAAGTCCCGCACAATGCTGTCCTGTTCGGCAGCGGTGATCAAACGCGGCGGCGGATTGCCCTGACGGGCGGCATGGGCGGCAAGCATGGCGAAGGCATACGAGTGCACGGTGCGAACCATCGGTTCACGGATGGCGATGGTTCCGCGGCGCTCGAACACCGCCGCGGAGATCCGACTGCGCAGCTCGACGCTGGCCCGGGTGGAACCGGTGAGCACAAGAATGGACTCTGGGCTCGCACCCGCGGCGGTCCGCGCCGCCACGATATCTACCAGCAGGCTCGTCTTGCCGGTTCCGCTACCGCCGACCACCACGAACCGGCCTTGCCGGGCCGGGTTCAGCAGATCTGCCGCCGCACCGTCCCACGATCGGGAGGAGGTGGTCGGCGTCGGCATGTGCAGATCACAGCATGAGGGTCTGACAACCGGACCTGACCTGGGTGTCCCGCACAGAGTTCGCACGCGGATCGTGGCAGGATTCCGCGGGTGACACCGACGCTGAAGACCCACCGGTACGGCCCCGATGAACCCGCGCGTCTCGTGGCGTTGCACGGCCTCACCGGGCACGGCAAGCGCTGGGCGCCGCTTCTCGACGAGCACCTCCCCGATGTGCCCACCCTGACAGTGGACCTACTGGGCCACGGGCGCTCCCCCGCGCCCGCGCCATGGTCGCTGGAAGCGCATGCCGATGCGGTTGCCGCCGTGCTCGACGAAACGCAATCAGGGCCCGTCGTGGTGGTGGCGCACTCGTTCGGCGGCGCCACCGCGTTGCATCTGGCCGCCCGCAGACCCGACCTCGTGAAGTCGCTCGTGCTGCTGGACCCGGCGATCGGACTGGACGGTGACTGGATGCGTCAGATCGCCGAGCAGATGGTGGCCTATCCGGATTACACCGACCGCGCCGAGGCAAAATCGGACAAGATCACGGGAGCGTGGTCGGACGTGCCGGACCATGTCATCGAGGCAGAACTGGATGAACACCTGATCGAATTGCCGAACGGCCGGTGGGGCTGGCGCATGAACCTGCCCGCCGTGGTTACCGCATGGAGCGAGCTGGCACGCGATATCACTTTGCCGGACAAGATCATTCGCGTTAGCCTATTGCGAGCTACCCGCACCTCACCGCCCTATGTCACCAGCGGACTGCTGGACGCTCTTGCCGCCAAGCTTGGTGACCGGTTCGAGCTGATAGATGTCGACTGCGACCATATGGTGTCGCAATCACGACCTACCGAAACCGCCGCCGCGATACGGTCACACCTGGAGTAAACATGGCGGCTGTCACCGAAGAACAAGTAGAGCTGGTGCGCTCGCTGGTCGCATCGATACCGGCCGGTCGGGTGTCCACGTACGGCGATGTCGCCGACGCGGCAGGCCTTTCCAGCGCACGGATCGTCGGATGGATCATGCGAACTGACTCGGCCGACCTGCCCTGGCATCGTGTCATCGGCGCAAGCGGTCGCCCCGCACCTCATATCCGCACCCGACAGCTCGAGCTGTTGAGGGCCGAGGGTGTGCTGGCGGTGGACGGACGAATCGCGCTACGCGACGTCCGCCACGGCTTCTAGCGCACCCGGCACCGCAGTTGCCGAGGCGAACCGGCCCACCAGGAGATTCACAATCTCGGGATGCACACCCAACGGTTGTGCGACACCATCGGCTCCGCACGCAGCCAGGCGCTCCTGAAACAGACCTTGCGCCAACAGATACGACGCGATGAAGACGCGTCGACCGGTCGCGCGCGCTGCTGCGACCATGTCGGGCACCCGCGGCTCACCCGTGGCGACATAGCCCACCCTGACGGGCCCAGTGTGGTGCGACAGCATGCTCGCCGCGGTGTGCACCTCATGACGAGCCCGGGGGTCGGAAGACCCCGCCGCCGCCAGCACCACCGCATCGCCATGACGCCACCCGGCCTCGCGCAGCCGCTCGACCATCACCCTGGCCAGCACCGGATCGGGCCCCAACGTTTGGGTCACCGTGACGCTGGGATGTCCACTCAGCTCAACATGCTGCGGAATATCTTGGTGCACATGGTATCCCGATGCAAGAAAGGCCGGAACCAAGACCGCGGGACCTTCGATCGTCGACAGCACCTCTGACGGGGTAGGACCCAGCACATCGACGAATGCGGTGCGCACCGCACCTATGCGTAGTGACACCGCCTCGGCGAGCGCCGCGATGTTCTCCACGCCGGCGGCCGAACGCGTTCCATGTGCGACCAATACGAACTCATCCACGGCATTCCCCAATCATGGTCGGATCGATCGCCAGCCGGTAACCCCGCTTGACCACTGTTTGAATCACTTTCGGCGCACCGAGCGCAGACCGCAGACGCGTCATCGCCGTCTCAACCGCATGGGTGTCGTCTCCGCCGCCGGGCAGGACACCCAACAGATCTTCGCGAGACACCACCTGACCGGGACGCACCATCAGCCGTTTCATCAACGCCATTCCCGCCGGAGAGATCTGACGCGTCTCGCCGTCAACCGCAATCCCGCAGCTGCGCACACTGACAACATGCCCGCCAGCATGGAAACGGGGTGCACGCCTGGTCAATTCGTCGGCAACGTGCCGAGCCAACGCGCCCAGCCGCGCTCTTTCGGGTTGCGTTGTCTGCACACCCAGCACTTCCAGCGGCGCCGCGGTCACCGGGCCGACACACAGCGGCGCCACTCTGCCCCGCAGCGCGGACAGCAGCTCATCCAATCGCCCGGTTGCCTTGGCGCGACCAAGCATTGATGCCACCGCGGGGGCACTTGTGAAACTGATCCCGTCCAACTCGGCATTGATGGCCATGGAGATCATGCGGTCCATCGGCCGCTGGTCCTCCGGTGGTTCCCAACGGTATACCGGCACCCGAATCACCTGGGCACCAGCGATTGTCAGCGCTTCACAGAGATCGGCGATGGGCTCCCACTCGGTGGCGGCACCATGCAGCTGCACGGCGATGCGCCGACCCTCGACACCCTCTTCCAGGAGCCGATCCAGCACCTCCGCTGACGACTCGGACGCGGGTGACCACTCTTCTCGCAGCCCCGCTTGGCGAATCGCCCCAGTGGCTTTGGGCCCGCGGGCGACCAAACGCCCAGACTCCAACGCCGACTTGAGACCTTCAGCCACACCCCATTCATCGGCGGCTTCGATCCAGCCACGGAACCCGATTCCGGTGGTGGCCACCGTGACGTCGGGCGGGTTGGCGATGACGAGTTCAGTGGCCTCTCGCAACTCCGCGTCATCCGCGAGCGGGATGATCCGGATGGCCGCGGCGTACACGACGGCAGCACCCCGGCGTTCCAGGAGTGCGATCAATTCCTCCGACCGGCGCGCAGCAGTGACACCGATGGTGAACCCGTCGAGCCGACGCTCTTGTTCGTTACGCGGCAACCGCGTTCCGGTGTCGGCTCCTGAGCATTCCGATTTCGACGTTTCCATTGATCACCCGCACCTCGAAGACTGGCAACCGGCGCGACGCATCATCGAGGCAACGCCCGTCTATTAGCGAGAAGACCTGCTTGAGCAGCGGCGAAGCCACCGTCGGCTCGCCGCCACGGTCACCGGTCAAACCGCGCGACATGACGGCGGCATGACCGTATGGATCGATGTTACCGACCGCGTACAGCTCTCCATTGGACAGCAGAAACAGTGCAGCCTGCACATCATCCGGAAGGAGTACCGCAGCACCCCGGCCAGGGGTGAGCGAGTCCACCGCACAGACCGTCGACCACACGTACTGGTATCGCCTCAGACGGGGGCGAGCGTCCAGAATTGTCATCTCCGGCCTTTCTTCTCGTTGTGTTGTGTCATGTCTACCCCTGTTGTGTTACCCGGGTATTACCGCCGCCGGTTCGCTACGTTGCGGACTCGGTGGCGGACCTGAATCCCGGAGTGCCCAAGAGCACCGGAATCTTCCGCGGACCGCTGTCGTCGAATGCGATGGTGGAGTCGAGCTCTTCGGGCGCATTCACGAACGACACGAATCGGCGCAGCTTGTCCTCATCGGCCAAGACGGCCGCCCATTCATCGGAATAGCCCTCAACGTGGCGGGCCATTGCGGCTTCCAGGTCATCGGCGATACCCAGCGAGTCCTCGCACACCACTGCCCGGATGTGATCGAGGCCACCCTCGATCGCCTCCTGCCACGGCGCCGTGCGCTGCAGCCGATCCGCGGTGCGAATGTAGAACATCAGATAACGGTCGATGTATTTGATCAGCGTCTCCGAATCCAGATCTCCGGCCAGCAGTTTGGCGTGCGCCGGGGTGGCGCCACCGTTACCTCCGACATAGAGGTTCCAGCCGTTCTCGGTGGCAATGACGCCGACGTCCTTGCCCCGGGCCTCGGCGCATTCGCGGGCACATCCGGACACGCCCATCTTGAGCTTGTGCGGGGAACGCAGACCGCGGTAACGCAATTCGAGTTCGACGGCCATGCCCACCGAATCCTGAACCCCGTACCGGCACCACGTCGAACCCACGCAACTCTTCACGGTGCGCAGGGACTTGCCGTAAGCCTGCCCGGATTCCATGCCGGCGTCGATGAGCCGCTTCCAGATCAGCGGGAGCTGCTCGACGCGAGCACCGAACAGATCGATGCGCTGACCACCGGTGATCTTGGTGTACAGCCCGAATTCCTTGGCCACTTCGCCGATGACGATGAGCTTCTCCGGAGTCACTTCGCCGCCCGGCAGACGCGGCACCACCGAATAGGTGCCGTTCTTCTGCATGTTGGCCAGGAAGTGGTCGTTGGTGTCCTGCAGCGCGGCCTGCTCCCCTTCCAGGATGTGGTCGCTGGACGTGGAGGCCAAGATGGACGCGACCGTGGGCTTGCAGATGTCGCAGCCGGTTCCGGTGCCGTGCTTGGCGATCAGCTCCGAGAAGGTCCGGATCCCCGTCACCTGCACCACTTGGAAAAGCTCGGCGCGCGACTGTGCGAAGTGCTCGCACAGCGCCTTGGACTGCTCGACACCCTGAGCGGCCAGGATCTGCTTGAGCATGGGAATGCAGCTACCGCAGGATGTTCCGGCACAAGTGGCCGCCTTGAGGGCGGGCACATCGGTGGCGCCCTCACAGATGGCGCTGCAGATCGCGCCCTTGGTCACCGCGTTGCACGAGCAGATCTGTGCATCATCGGGCAGTGCGCCGACGCCGATCTCTGCACCCGAGGGCGCGATCAGTGCGGCCGGGTCTGCCGGCAGCTCCCGGCCCAGCATGGGCCGCAGGGTGCCGTAGGCGCTGGCGTCACCGACGAGGATGCCGCCCAACAGGGTTCGCGCATCATCGGAGACCACGAGCTTGGCATAGGTGCCCTTGGTGGCGTCATTGAAGACGACCTCCAGGGCGCCGTCGGAGGCACCGTGGGCATCACCGAAGCTGGCGACGTCCACTCCGAGCAACTTGAGCTTGGTGGACAGATCGGCGCCCGGAAACTCGGAAGTGCCGCCGAGCAGCCGGTCCGCGACAATCTCGGCGGTGGTGTACCCGGGCGCGACGAGCCCATAGCAGCGCCCCTCGATGGCGGCTACTTCACCGATCGCATAGATGTGCAGATCGCTTGTCTGGCAGCCGACATCGGTGAAGATGCCTCCGCGTTCGGCCAACTCGAGCCCACATTCCCGGGCCAGCTCATCACGCGGCCGGATGCCCGCCGAGAACACCAGCACCGAGGCGTCGATCGTGGATCCGTCCGACAGCTGTACGGACAGCGTTCCGTCTTCTGCCTTCTCGATGGCCGCCGTGGACACACTGGTGTGCACCGTGAGCCCGAGCTCGGTGACCAGCCGGGTCAGCAGGGCACCGCCACCCTCATCGACCTGCAGGTGCATGAGGCGGGGATTGAGCTCCACGACGTGCGGGGCCAACCCCATGAGGCGCAACGCATTCGCGGCCTCCAAGCCGAGCAGCCCACCGCCGATGACGACACCCGCAGCACCCGGCGACTTGTCGGCGACGGCCTTGATGGCATCCAGATCATCCATGGTGCGGTAGACGAAGCAGCCGTCGGCGTCGCCACCGGGCACCGGGGGCACAAACGGGTATGAACCGGTGGCCATCACCAGCGCGTCGTAATCCAGGACGGTGCCGGCTTCGGTGGTGACCGTCTGCCCGGCCCGGTCGATGCCGACCACCCGGTCGCCGAGATGAAGAGTCACCATGGGGTCATCGGCGTAGCTGTTTCCGGTGAGCGCCAGCGAGTCCCGGTCCCAGCTCTCGATGTACGAGGACAATGCCACGCGGTCGTACGCGGCGTCGGATTCCTCGCCGAGGACGGTGACCTGCCACTGATCGGTGGCGTCACGCTCGCGAAGCACCTGGACAAATCGGTGGCCAACCATTCCATGGCCGATGACGACGACTTTCTTGTTCATGACTTTCACACCGCCACTTCGTCTTTGGACTCGATAACTACCGGCGCGGGGACTCCCACCGGGCGCCGCACGTACGCGTACCAGGTGACCGCCGCGCAGACCACATAGAAGGCAAGGAACACCCAGAACGCCATGGTGGCCGACTTTGCGGCGCTGAGGTAGGACGCACGCAGCACCAGGTTGATGGCCACACCACCGAGCGCACCGATGGCTCCGGCCACACCGATCAAGGCACCCGACATGGTGCGCGACCAGGTTTCGTCGAGCCCGGCGCTATGCGCCTTGGCGGCGAAGATCGACGGAATCATCTTGTACACCGAGCCATTGCCGATTCCGGAGACAACGAACAGGACGATGAAGCCCACGACATAGGCGGTCATGATGGCTCCGGAGGGTGCGCCGGCCGTGCGGTCGTCGATGGTTCCGGCGGACACCAGGATGCCCGCGCCGAAGATCATCGCGACAAAGGCGTACAGCGAGATCTTGCCGCCACCCGTGCGGTCGGAAAGCCAGCCGCCGAACGGGCGGGCCAGCGAGCCGAGCAGCGGCCCGATGAACGCGATCTGAGCGGCGTGCAGCGATGCCTGCGCCGCGGCCTGGGCCGGGGTCAGTCCGCTGTGTGCGAGCCCGGCAAGGAAGTTCAGCTGCAGCACCTGCCCGAACGCGAAACTGAAGCCGATGAAGGAACCGAAGGTGCCGATGTACAGGAAGGCGATGATCCACGAATCCCGGTACTTCATCACGTTGATGAGCGAGCGGCCGTCGGTCTTCTGGTTCGCCAGGTTGTCCATGAACAGCGCCGCTCCCACGGCGGCGAAGGCGATCAGCACGAGGTAGACACCCGCCACCCAGTGCGGCGAACGGTTCCCGGCGGTGGCGATGACGAGCAGGCCGAGCACCTGAATCACCGGGACGCCGATGTTCCCGCCACCCGCATTGAGGCCCAGCGCCCAGCCCTTGAACCGTTGCGGGTAAAAGGCATTGATGTTGGTCATCGAGGAGGCGAAGTTTCCACCACCGAATCCCGCGACCGCAGCCACGATCATGAAGGTGGTGTATGACGTCTCCGGGTGCGCCATGAAGTACAAGGTGAGTGAGGTCGGCACCGCCAGCACCAGGGCGCTGAAGATGGTCCAGTTACGCCCGCCGAACCACGCGGTGGCGAAGGTGTACGGCAGCCGCAGCACGGCACCGACCAGGGTGGGCATGGCCACCAGGAAGAACTTCCCGGCCGCGTCGATGTGATACACGTTCTGCGGCATGAACAGAACCATCACCGACCAGATGGACCACACCGAGAATCCGACGTGTTCGGCGACCACCGACCAGATCAGGTTGCGCCGCGCCACTTTCGCACCGCCGTTTTCCCAGGCGGCGACATCCTCCGGATCCCAGTTCTCAATCCAGCGTCCGCGCCGTGCAATTGGGGCTGCTGCCGTGTTGTTCGCCATGCAAGCAAGGTAGAAAAATCTTGTTGCAGCGGCGCTGCTGGCGATGACCGAGCCATCACATCTCGCTCACATGAGTCTGTCATGTGACGGTGAGCATCCCCGACTACGTCACATGGAGGCTCGAAAGTGATGTGCGTTACAGCGTGAGCCGCACCAGCGCCGCGGTCCGCGCCAGCCCCGGGAAGGACTGTGCCGACGAACGGGGGTGCAGTGCGTGTACGGCCAGCCGGAAGATCAAGGCCCGCAACAGCATCTGCGGCCACTCCGGCAAGGTCGCCCAGCGTTCGATAAGACCGTCGTCCGCGTCTCCCCAGGACAGTGCGTCCACCACCGCGACACCTGCCGCCCAGGACGCGGGACGCCAGTAGGGGGTGATGTCGGTGATACCGGGCGCAGCGGCACCCGCGAAAAGCACGGTGCCATACAGGTCACCGTGGACCAGCTGCGGTGGACTCTTGGTGGGCCGCCGCAGACTGGCCAATTGATTGATCAGATCGATGGATCGCTGGCCATCGGGCGAACCGGGCGATACCCGGGCAGCAGAGGGCCAAGATTGCAGCGGCCGGTCTTCCCAGGCCGCACGATCGGCCGCGATGAATACGTCGACATCGGCCCAGGGCGCCACCGGGGGCTGGGTGAGGAATCGGGGACGTTCCAGCTTGGAGGTGGCCTCATGGAGGCGCACCGACAGCGACACGACCTCGTCGTGCCGGGGCTCGGGCGCGCCCGCAACGAATGTGTCCGCACGCCAACCCGATACGACATACCGCCCGTCGGTGGAGCGAACCGGCCGAGCCAAACGCACCCCGTCGATGAACAGGGTGTCGCGCACCTTGGCGGACCACGCGGCACGCGCATGATCCGCTACCAGTGACAACACCACTTCACCGCAGCGCCAGCCACCCTCCCATGTCGGGCCTAGCTGGACTGGTTTGACGCCGCTGAGCCCGTAAGTCGCGAGCACGTGCTCGGGTGGGCGGTCCACAGTCACGCGGGATACGTTACCGCCTGCAATGAACTGGATTGTGTTCGCTCGGAGTTCGTGTCGGCAGTCACAGATGGGAGGTCCCGCAATACGTGGCTGTTGCTGGTTCCCATCGATCAGTACATGACCATGTCGGGGTCCACCTGTTTGGCCCAGGCGGCGATGCCACCCTGGAGGTGTACCGCGTCCGCGAAACCCGCCTTCTTGACCGCCACAAGCGCCTCTGCCGACCGAATCCCCGTCTTGCAGTACAGCACCGCCTGACGATCCTGCGGCAGCTTGGCAAGGCCGGCTCCGGACTCCAGAGTCGACTTGGGCACCAACTCGGCACCGTCGATGTGAACGATGTCCCATTCGACCGGCTCGCGCACGTCGATCAGCGCCACCTTCTTGTCGGCGTCGAGCAATTCGCGCAGCTCACGGGGGGTAATAGTGGAATCTGCGACCGCAGCCGAAGCCTCGTCGCTGATCACGCCGCAGAACGCGTCGTAGTCGATGAGCTCGGTGATCTTCGGCGTGGCCGGATCCTTGCGGATCTTGATGGTGCGGTACGTCATGTCGAGCGCGTCATACACCATGAGCCTGCCGAGCAAGGAGTCACCGATTCCGGTGATCAGCTTGATGGCCTCGGTACCCATCACCGAGGCGATGGACGCGCACAGGATGCCCAGCACACCGCCCTCCGCGCAGGACGGCACCATGCCCGGAGGCGGCGGCTCGGGGTACAGGTCGCGATAGTTCAAGCCGAGCCCGTCGGGCGCGTCTTCCCAGAAAACAGATACCTGCCCCTCGAAACGGTAGATCGAGCCCCACACGTAGGGCTTGTGTGCGAGCACCGCGGCATCGTTCACCAGGTAGCGCGTCGCGAAGTTGTCGGTGCCGTCCAGGATCAGGTCGTACTGGGAGAACAGGTTCACCGCGTTATCGGGTTCCAGGCGCAACTCATGCAACCGCACCTCGACCAGCGGATTGATCTCCAGCACCGAGTCACGTGCACTCTGCGCCTTGGACCGGCCGATATCGGACTGGCCGTGGATGATCTGGCGCTGCAGGTTGGACTCGTCCACAACGTCGAACTCGACGATGCCGATGGTGCCGACACCCGCGGCGGCCAGGTACAAGAGTGTCGGAGATCCGAGGCCGCCCGCACCGATGACGAGCACCTTGGCGTTCTTGAGACGTTTCTGCCCATCGACGCCCAGGTCAGGGATGATCAGATGCCGGCTGTACCGCGCGACTTCGTCGCGGGTCAGATCGGCGGCGGGACGTACCAACGGCGGCAATGTGGGCACCGTGACTCCTGTAACTCGAATTCCTCAGGGCTGTCTGAAAGGGCTACAGCTGCATCAACAGTATCGGGATGCCAACCCTTCCCGAGCCGGGACTGCCGCTACGGAATCGGATACGGCCAGGGATTCGTGCGGCAGCTCTTACCGTCGGGCTTGATCGAATCCGCGTCGAACTTCGCCGCGTCATTGTTGTTGGTGCTGAATGTCTGCTGCATCATTACCGGCGCCAGCTGTTGGTCCTGCTCACACGGTTCGTGAACCCGATAACCGATGGCATGTCCGACTTCGTGGTTGATGACGTACTGGCGGTACGAGGTGATGTCGCCCTGGAACGGCACGGCACCGCGCACCCACCGCGCTTCGTTGATGAACACGCGCCGGTCACCGTTTTCGCCGTATCGCGGGTTGTAGCACGAGGCTTCGAGCTGAATCTCATAGCCGCAGCCCTCGCGCACCGTCGCCGGCGAGGTCAGTGAGATCCGGAAATCAGGTGTGCCGGAGTCGATCCGGACAAACCCGAACTGCGGGTTATGCGTCCAGCTCTTCTGGCTGGCCAATGTCTCGGTCACCATGCGCGCGAAGAGATCGTCACCACCGAAGCCCATGGTGTCGATGCCGTCTTCGACCTCGATGGTGTATGCGAACACCTTCGCCGCACCCGTCCCGATCTGGGGCGTCGTACCCGGTACGACGTGCCAGGACTTGGCGCCGGCCTCGGTGAACGACTCCCCCTCCGGCAGCACGCCGGTGGGCAGGGTCGCGTCGAACTGCGTGAGGCCCTTGGGTGGAGCACCGATGATCGCGTCACCCAACGCGCCAATGGATGGCGGATCGGCGACGGGCTCGTTGGGGCCGGTACCCGCGTGTGAGGGTTCGCGCTGCGTGACGGTTTGGTAGCCGACGAAGACGGTCAACCCGACCAGCAACGGGATGGCGTACGCGCGCCATCCATAGGTGGAGATGAAACGGCCGAGCCAGGTCTGCTTGCGCCAGCGATCGCGATCGCGCCGATCGGAACGGATGCGCCCGCTTCCCTCGGCGAGCGGATCGCGCTGGGCGCGCAGTGGCTCGTAGCGTTCGGAGGACTCCTGCACGGGGAGTCGACTCATGGTTTCTGGCATGGACCTACGATTATGCGCCCATTGGTGCCGGTCGTAGGTCACCGGGCAAGGATGGCATAGCGACAGGCCATCACGCCTCGGGCACGCCGCCGGATGCCAGGAGTACTGTCTGTAGTTCGGGTTCAGGCGGATTGAATAGCCGTTTGAGTGACATGGCGTGCGCGATCATTAAGTCGTGTGCGCGCAGAGGATAAGGACATGCGTGATCTTGCGAATCTGGCCGGCCGTCGAGGCACGGTGAACTCGACGGTGGCGACGCAAGATTCGACTCAGGGAAATGCTCGGCGTGGTGGACGGCTGCCACGCGACGAACGCCGCGGCCAACTGGTGGGCTCTGCCAGTGAGATATTCGTCGACCGCGGTTACCACGCCGCGGGCATGGATGAAATCGCAGAACGTGCGGGCGTAAGCAAACCTGTTCTTTACCAACACTTTCCGAGCAAGCTGGAGCTGTACCTCGAGGTGCTGCACAAGCATGCCGACAATTTGGTTTCCAGTGTGCGACAGGCGTTGCGCACCACCACGGACAACCGTCAGCGGCTACGCGCAGCGGTGATGGCGTTCTTTGATTTCGTCGAGCACGACAGCCAGGGTTACCGGCTGATCTTCGAAAACGATCTGGTGGGCGTCCCACAGGTCACCGAGCGCGTTGAGGGCGCCATCAGCGCCTGCACCGACGCGGTTTTCGATCTGGTCAGCCACGATTCCGGACTGGACCCCCACCATGCCCGCATGGTGGCCGTCGGCCTGGTCGGGATCAGCCAGGTGAGCGCCCGCTACTGGCTGGACAACGAGAAGCCCATCTCCAAGGACGACGCGGTCAACGCGACCGTCGGGTTTGCCTGGGGCGGGCTCTCACACGTTCCGCTGCAGCCGCTGGACTAGCCGCTGAAACCGACGCGTCGCGCGTCGGCAACGCCGATCTCCACGTAGGCGATCCGGGCCGCCGAGATCAGGTACTTGCGACCCTTCTGGTCGGTGAGGTTCAGCACATCCGATTCCTTGGCCAGCGCCGCGGACACGACCTTCTCGACGTCAGCCGGGGTCTGATCGCTCGAAATGACCAGCTCGCGCGGGCTATCTGTGACACCGATCTTGATCTCCACGGGGACACCTTTCCAAGTTGTTGAGCCGCCATCGAGCTCGTATCGACGAGGTTAGCCGACGCGCTTCACGCCGACACACCTCGCATGATCGTGCCAGTCCGCAAGTCACAGCAGTAACATCAGCATCAGATTTCACATTTGATATGGGGCTGAGAGGAAGCGCTGATCATGGTCGGTTATCGCGGAGATTCTCGGTACACGAGCGACTACGAGCCCTACGACGACCCGTACGACTCCGAGACAAGCCCGCAGTATCGCGAGTACTCAGGTCTCGACGAGGACTTCGAGTACCGGCCCCCGGGTTCCAACGAAAACTGGAAATGGGTCGCGTCCATCGCCGGCGCCGTGCTGGCGATCGCCGTCATCGCGACGGCGGTCGTGCTCAGTGGTGGCGAAGACAAGCCGCCGGCCGCCGCCATCACCACACCCGTGCCCTCACTGACTCCGGTGACCACCACCGCACCCCCGCCGCCGCCCTCGGCGACATCGACACAACCCTCGACGACAACCGTGACGAGCACCCCGGTGCAGGAGACTCCGTCCACCGCGCCGTCCACCGAGGCGCCGGCACCCGAGCCTCCCCCGTCCAACCCGATGCTTCCGCCGGAAGGTCAGCGGCCGATCACCCCCGCGGCATTCGCGTACTACGTGACGGGTAACCAGACACCGGGCGACCTACTCACGATCACCTACACCGATGGCAATGGCACAACGCGGACCGTGCTCGGCGCCTCGCTGCCCTGGACGATGATCGTGACCCCGAGCCCCGGTATCACCGGCGGCTCGATCACGGCGACGAGCTTCGCGAGCCAGATCAACTGCTCGATTACCAACAGCGAGAGTCAGATACTGGCGGTGCAGAGCAGCAACAGCATCATCGCGCGCTGCGCCAAGTAGATCTCGTCACTACGCCAGACCGAGGACGGCCATCCGCTCGGTGTGCGCCTTCTGTAGCCGCTCGAAGAACTCGTTGAGGTTGCCCAAGCCGGCGTCACCGGACATCACCAGCTCGGCAAGCTCATCGTGTCCGGCCAGCACGTGCTGCGCCTGCGTCACGGCCTCACCCAGCAGCCGCCGCCCCCAGAGGGTGAGCCGGTTGCGCTGCTGCGGGTTGTCCTTGACGGCCTCGCGCACCTGAGCGATAACGAATTCCGAATGCCCCGTGGTGCCCAGCACCGACTTGAGAACCGCCGCCGATTCACCCGGCAGCGAGGCCACGACCTCGCCATAAAAGTCGGCCGCCAGCGAGTCGCCGATGTACGCCTTCACCATGGCCTCCAGCCAGGTCCGCGGCAGCGTCAGTGAGTGGTAGTTCTCCAGGGTCTTGACGTACGGCTCCATGGCCGCCAGGACGTCAACTCCGTTGGCCTCCATCGCATCCCGCAGCACCTCGTAGTGGCGCATCTGCGAAGCGGCCATGCTGGCGATGGCGATCTTGCTGGCCAGGTCGGGTGCCATCTTGGACTCGTCGGTCAACCGGTAGAACGCCGCGATCTCGCCGTACGCGATCACCGCGAACAGCTGATTGACGCCGGGAGGATCGAGGTCCGTACTCATGTCTGGAACTCTAGTCGGGGGCCCACGGCAGAACACCGATCTGCGCGGCAAACCACGGCGAATCGGAAAAACGCAGCTCACCCGCTACCATGGTCGCAGGACGAACGCCCTGACCACGAAGCACCCAGGGATTTCTCCCACAGGAAATGTGCGTGCACGTGCTGCCCTCGCCAATAGACGCGAGCCCGGCCCCTTGGAATCTTAGGAATCCGACCTACCGATCGTGCGCGCTGAGCGAAAACACGAAAGGTACGTACACCCTCATGAGTCACATCGAACACACCTTTGCCCAGCTCGGGGTCCGCGACGAGATTGTTCGCGCCCTACGCGAGGTCGGAATCGAGCACCCGTTCGCCATCCAGGAGCTCACCCTTCCCCTCGCTCTCGGCGGCTCCGACCTCATCGGCCAGGCCCGCACCGGTATGGGCAAGACCTACGCGTTCGGCGTCCCGCTGCTGCATCGCATCGCCACCGGCGTCGAGGACCGGCCGCTCAACGGCACGCCCCGCGCCCTGGTCGTGGTGCCGACCCGTGAGCTGTGCATCCAGGTCTACGAAGACCTGATCAAGGCGTCCAAGTACCTGTCGGCCGGTGACCGCGACTTCAGCGTCGTCTCCATCTATGGCGGACGCCCGTACGAGGCGCAGATCGAGTCGCTGCGCGCCGGCGCCGATGTCGTTGTCGGAACGCCCGGACGCCTCCTCGACCTGGCCCAGCAAGGTCACCTGCAACTGGGTGGCCTGGCGATGCTGGTGCTCGACGAGGCCGACGAGATGCTGGACCTGGGCTTCCTGCCCGATATCGAGCGCATTCTGGCGCTGGCGCCATCCGCCGAGTCGGGGCGGCAGTCGATGCTGTTCTCGGCCACCATGCCCGATGCCATCATCACCCTGGCCCGCACGTTCATGAATCGCCCGACCCATATCCGGGCCGAGGCCCCCCACTCGTCGTCGGTGCACGACTCGACCGAGCAGTTCGTATACCGGGCACACGCGCTGGACAAGATCGAGTTGGTCAGCCGCATCCTGCAGGCCGAGGGCCGCGGCGCCACCATGATCTTCACCCGCACCAAGCGCACCGCCCAGAAGGTCTCCGATGAGCTGGCCGAGCGCGGTTTCGTTGTCGGCGCGGTACATGGTGACCTCGGTCAGATCGCTCGCGAAAAGGCACTGTCCGCGTTCCGTTCCGGTGAGATCACCGTGCTGGTCGCCACCGACGTGGCCGCCCGCGGCATCGACATCGACGATGTCACCCACGTCATCAACTACCAGTGCCCCGAGGACGACAAGACCTATGTGCACCGCATCGGACGTACCGGTCGTGCCGGGCGCACCGGCATCGCGGTCACCCTTGTCGACTGGGACGACATCGCGCGCTGGCAGCTGATCGACAAGGCACTCGGCCTCGGCGTACCCGATCCCGACGAAACCTATTCCACCTCACCGCATTTGTTCACCGAGCTGAACATCCCCGCCGATGTGGCCGGTTCGGTCGGCCCCAAGTTCGCCGGCGGACCGAAGCGCCGTGAGCCCCGGGCCGAGCGCACCGAAGGCGACAAGCCCAAGCGCACCCGCACCCGTCGGCGCACCCGAGCGGGCGAGCCCGCCGACGGTGCGGTCGCCGAAGCGCCCGCGGCAGTGGCTACCGCCGAAGGTGACCAGCCTGCTGCCGCGCGCCGTCGTCGGCGCCGTCGTCGTCCCAACGCGGCCGCTGCCACCACCGCCACGGCGTGATCGCACCGGAGCGGCGCACCCGGGCCGACATCATTGCTGCGGCGGTGATCGCCGTCGTGGTCGCCGTTACCGGTGCCACGATCTGGTGGACCAGCGACGCCCGTGCCACCGTCAGCCATCCCGCAGCCGGGGACATCAAACGCCCGATGAGTGCTACCCGGGTTCCCGACTCGGTGCGCGAACTATGGTCCGCCACCAGTGGAGCCACGAAGGGGCCGGTCATCGCCGGCGGCGCGGTCGTCAGCGCCGACGGACACGAAGTAGTGGCCCATGACCCGGTAACCGGGGCCCAGCTGTGGTCTTACGCGCGCCGCAATCTCGATCTGTGCGGCGCGATCGGCTTCATCGACGACGCGGTGGCCGTCTATCGAGACGCACGCGGATGCGGCCAGGTCACCATGATCGACGGACAGACCGGCCGCCGAGGCCCGCTGCGCAGCAGCCCCAACGACCCGAAGGTGTCGTTGTCGACCGATGGCACCTACGTGTTGGCGCTCGGCAGCACCCGGCTTGAACTGTGGCGTTCGGACATGGTGCGCACCCTGGAGTACGGGCGAGTCGTCGCTCCACTGAACCCCAACAGCCAGCCCCGCGTGGACTGCACGCTGAAATCGGGTGCCGTCGGGTCCAGCGTGCTCGCGGTGCTGGAAACCTGCCCGCAGGACTCCACCCTGCGGCTGACGCTGCAAAAGCCCACACCGAAAGACAACGACAAGCCCGAGGAGCTCTACTCGGCGGCGCTGCCCGGCGTCGAACGCGGCTCCGCGGCCAAGGTGCTTGCGGTCGCGGACACCCGATCGGCCGTGTATCTGCCCGGCACCCACAATGAACTGGTGGTCTTCGACGACCACGGAATGCGCGTCGGCGCGACGGCCCTGCCGGGCGAGGTGGTCCAGTCCAACACCGCCGCCCAGGCCGGCGACGTCGTCACCTGGTGGACGGGCAATCAGGTGCTGGTGCTGGGCGGCTTCGATCTCGCCTACCGATTCGTCCTGCCCACCACCAAGAAGCCACTGGGGCCGGGCACGGCCATGGCCGGTGAGTTACTGATCCCCGTCCAAGGCGGGATCGACGTCTTCAACATGACTACCGGAGAATTCCGGAAATTCATTGCGGTGCAACGTGATTCGGCTGACGAGAAGAGCCCTGTCATCAGTGCCGTGGTCGGCAATACGTTGGTGGAGCAACGCGGATCACGCGTCTTCGCACTGGGTTAGTTCGCCCGCGCGGAGTGCTCGACTCAGTCCACCGGCGGGGTGAAGGTCGGCATGGCCTTGCCGCTCTTCCAGTGCTTCACCAGGCTCTGCGCCAGCTCTCGATAGGCCAGCGCGCCCTTGTTCTTGCGGCCGGCGAGCACCGAGGCACCCGAAGCGCTCGCCTCGGCGAAGCGCACCGTTCGGGGAATCGGCGGCGCGAGCACCGGCAGCTCGTAACGATCGGCGACATCCAACAGCACATCGCGACTGTGCGTGGTCCGTGAGTCATACAAGGTGGGCAGCGCGCCCAACAGCGTTAGCCCGGGGTTGGTGATCTGCTGTACGTCGGTCACCGTCCGCAGGAACTGTCCGACACCTCGGTGCGCCAGGGTCTCGCACTGCAGCGGCACCATCACCGAATCGGCCGCCGTCAAACCATTGAGCGTCAGCACGCCCAGGGACGGGGGGCAGTCGATGATCACCACATCGAAGTCGTCCCCCAGAGATTCGAGCGCCCGCTTCAGCGCGTACTCACGTCCCGCACGCATCAGCAGCATCGCCTCGGCGCCGGCCAGGTCGATGTTCGCAGGTAACAGCGTCAGATCCTCGGCGGTGGTGAGCAGCGCCTCCTTGATATCGGCCTGCCCCAGCAGCACCTCGTGCACCGAAACCCCCAGGCGGTCCGGATCCTGCCCCAACGAGAACGTCAGACAGCCCTGTGGGTCGAGGTCAACCAGCAGCACCTTCTTGCCGGCCTGGGCCAACGCCGCGCCGAGGGACGCGACCGTCGTGGTTTTGGCCACCCCACCCTTTTGATTGGCTACCGCCAGCACCCGAGTCACGTCCACATACTGGCATGCCGAACACGATCACGACGGAAGTCGGTACGGCACAATCAAGTGCGTGTCTGCCCCCCAGAACCGAATGTTGTTGCTACGCCATGGCGAAACAGAGTGGTCAAAGATCGGCAGGCATACCGGTCGCACCGATCTGGATCTCACGGAAATCGGCCGCGCCCAGGCGGTGGCGGCGCGCGAGGTGCTGGCCAATCTCGATCTGAATGATCCGGTTGTGGTGAGCAGTCCGCGCCGACGGGCGATCCAGACCGCCGAACTGGCGGGTCTGACGATCGACGCAACCGACGAGGAGCTCGCCGAATGGGACTACGGCGACTACGAGGGCCTGACCACCCCGCAGATCCGCGAGAACGACCCGGGTTGGTTGGTGTGGACACATGGCTGCCCCGGCGGCGAGTCGGTGGCGCAGGTGCAGGCGCGCGCCGACCGGGTGATCGCCAAGATCGCCGCCGAGCTCACCCGACGCGACGTGTTGTTGGTCGGTCATGGCCACTTCTCGCGCGCCCTCATGACCAGGTGGATCGACCTGCCGCTGGAAGAGGGCACCCGGCTGGGCATGGCCACGGCCTCGATCGCGGTGGGCGGGCATGAGCACGGCCAGCGCCAGGTGGCCGCACTTGGGCTGACCGGGTACAGGCACCCGGTACCGTCTAGCTGACCATGACGGCCACCGACTCGCCCGCATACCCGCATTTCGTGATGTCCCGGGCGGCCGACGCGTTGTATGCGTATGGCCGCGAGAGGGCCTACGACGACGTCGCGAGTGCCGCAGAGGCCCTGCGCGCAGGTCGGCACCGCATGCTGGTGGGTGCGCTACCTTTCGACACCTCCAGGCCTGCAGCACTGACGGTTCCGGCGACAGTCGAACGCGGGCAACCCCACGAGTTCTACGGCACCATGCCGAATATCCATGTGACACACCAAATACCAGAGCCCTCCGAGCATCTGCGACGTGTCACCGAGGCTGTCGAGGTGCTGCGCGACACCGCCGGGGGCCTGTCCAAGGTGGTCCTTGCGCGGGTGCTGGAGTTGCAGGCCGATGCCCCGGTGGACGCCTTGGTGCTGACCCATCGGCTGATCCGAAACGACCCCGATGCCAACAGTTTCTGCGTGGACCTCTCCCCCGCAGGTGAGCGGTTCCGTGGACACACCATGGTGGGCTGCAGCCCGGAACTGTTGGTGGAACGCCGCGGAGACATGGTGATCTGTCACCCGTTCGCCGGTTCGGCCCCTCGGTCCAGTAATCCATCGCAAGACCGGCGCACGGGCGAAAACCTCGCGGGCTCGCACAAGAACCGCCACGAACACTCCGTGGTGATCGATCAGCTGCGCGCGGACCTGTCCTCGTTGTGCGTCGATGTCCAGGTCCCACCGGAGCCGACGCTGAGTCGTACCGCAGCACTCTGGCATCTGAGCACCTCCATCAGCGCTCGGTTACGCCAAAGTTCCACCACCGCACTTGATTTGGCAATGGCATTACACCCCACTCCGGCGGTGTGCGGTACCCCCACCGAGGCGGCGGCCGACCTGATCGCACGCATCGAGGGTGATCGCGGGTTCTACGCAGGAGCGGTCGGCTGGTGCGACAACAGCGGAGACGGTCGCTGGGCCGTCTCGATCCGCTGCGCCGAGCTGTCGGCGGACGGCACGGCGATCCGCGCCTACGCGGGCGGCGGCCTGGTCGCCGAATCGGATCCCCAGGACGAACTGTCAGAGACCACCGTCAAATTCCGGACCATATTGGCAGGGTTAGGAGCCCACAGTGAGTGACACCCAGATTCGCCGTGCCATCGAAGCGGACGTCCCGGCCATCGTCGGCCTCATCGAGGATCTGGCGGAATACGAGAAGGCGCGCGATGAATGCCACATCAGCCAGGAGCAACTCCATAAGGCGTTATTTGGTTCGGCTCCGGCACTTTTCGCACATGTCGCAGAGGCAGGCGGGGTGGTCTGTGGCACCGCCGTGTGGTTCCTGAACTTCTCCACCTGGACCGGTCAACACGGCATCTATCTGGAGGACCTGTACGTCAAGCCCGAACAGCGCGGCACCGGCCTGGGGAAGGCCCTGTTGTCCGCGCTGGCCGCCGAGTGCGTGGCCAACGGCTATACCCGGCTGGATTGGGCTGTGCTGGATTGGAATACACCGTCCATCAAGTTCTACGACTCGATCGGCGCGAATCCGCAATCGGACTGGATCACTTACCGGCTGCAGGGCCCGGCTTTGGCACAGCTGGCCTCGGACCGCTAGTCCGATTCGTCGGCACCGGATTCGTCACCGCTGGCCCATATCTGAGCGGTGGGACTGAACAGCAGCGCCAGCGCCACCACGGCGACGATGGCGATCGGCACGCCCAGCGCGAGCTGGTGCGATCCCACGGCCGCGTACCACGCTACGGGCAGGAGCAGCAGCTGCATCATCACCGCGATCCCTCTGCCCCAACGTTTCCCCGTGGCGAGGGCGAGACCCGCCGCAAGGACGGCGGTGCCGAACACCGCGAACCACGCGGCGGTGCCGTACCCGTTTACCAGATGCTGGTCGGCGCCACCGGCCGCCCGCACCACCAGGACCACAGCGATGACCAGTCCCACGGCACCTTCACCGGCAACAATCGTCCCGGCGCGGCGAACGGTATTCGGAACGGCTGTGGTCACCCGACAAGCCTAGGTGGACACTTCGCGGTGGCGATGGGCAGCTTGCGTGACGAAGGTCCCGCTAGGCTCATGCCCCGTGCGTGCGGTCCTCATCGTGAATCCCAATGCCACCTCGACAACGGCGGCCGGGCGTGACCTGCTGGCTCACGCACTCGAGAGTCGAGTGCATCTCCAGGTTCTGCACACAGACCACCGCGGCCACGCCAGCGAGCTGGCCCGCCGCGCAGCCGACGACGGGGCGGCGGTCATCGTCGTACACGGCGGCGACGGCACGGTCAGCGAGGTGGTGAACGGCCTGCTCGGTCAACCGGGACATCCCGCGCCCGGGCCGCTGCCCGCCATCGCGGTGGTACCCGGCGGCTCGGCCAATGTGTTCGCCCGAACGCTGGGCATATCGGCCGACCCCGTGCAGGCCACCAATCAGGTGGTCGATCTGCTCGATGCACACCGCCGCGACCAGCGACGGTGGCGCCGGATCGGTCTCGGGCACTGCGGAGAGCGCTGGTTCATCTTCAACGCCGGAATGGGCCTGGACGGCGAGGTGGTCGCCGCGATGGAGGCGCACCGCAACAAGGGAAAGCAGGTCACGGCCGGACGGTATGTGACACGTGCGGTGCTGAGCTTCTTCCGCGGCGCACGCCACCAGCCGACCCTCACCGTCGAACTGCCCGGCCAGGAGCCGCAGCAGGGCATCCACTTCGCGTTCATCTGCAATTCCAACCCGTGGACGTACGCCAACGAGCGCGCCATCTGGACAAATCCGGGCACCGGTTTCGAGAGCGGTTTGGGCGTGTTCGCATCGAAGAGCATGAACGTAATGGCCAATCTTCGTCTGGTCCGCCACATGGTGGGCGCACCCCGCCCGGACCGTCCCGCAGCCAGCCACCTACTGCGCGAAGACGACGTCGCATGGGTGCGGATACGCGCGTCAGCACCAATCGCCACGCAGGTCGACGGCGATTTCCTCGGGTTCCGCAGCGAGCTGACCTTCACCGCCGAACCCGACGTTCTCGACGTGGTGGCCCCGGCAAAACCCGCAGACGCCCTCTCCTGAGACCGGCCGGGAAGGCAATAGTGTTGGGCGACAGCCCGTTCCGGACACAGCCGACTCACAGCAGCGACGCGGTCTACGTCACACCTGGAGCGGATCGGATGTACTACTTGACGTAGTCGAGCCTCGGCGGGCCGTGATGTTACTCACCAGTAGCACTAAGCCACCTGGGAAAATGAGGGAATCTCGCCAGATTCAAGGCGCAGATCGGATCAGTGTAGTACAAACGAATGTGGAGTCCGCAGACACCACCCCCGAGTGAGATTGACCACGTGTTAACTCACGCTATTGACTTCTGCTGAGCTTGTGAAACGATCGGAAGCAACAGTGCAGAAACATTTGGTACGCACGCGTTAACAGCCGAAAAACATTGATCTCGTGCGCTTGTGGCGCGCGCGATGAAAAAGGAGTGCACAACTATGGATTGGCGCCATAAGGCGGTCTGTCGCGACGAGGATCCGGAACTGTTCTTCCCCGTAGGGAACAGCGGACCGGCCCTTGCCCAGATCGCTGACGCAAAGCTCGTCTGTAACCGCTGTCCGGTGACGACAGAGTGCCTTACCTGGGCGCTGGAGTCAGGCCAGGACGCCGGAGTGTGGGGTGGCCTCAGCGAGGATGAGCGCCGCGCCCTCAAGCGTCGCAACGCCCGCGCTCGCGCCCGCAGCGCCGTCTAACGCCGCAGCATTGCAGAACCCGGCACAATTTGGTGCCGGGTTCTTTGCTGCTCTGGGCCGGATTGATTGCCGCGCAAAAGCTTTCAGGCCATCAGGCGGGCACGTCGGCCCAGCGGCACCCTAAGCACCGCGTTTGTTCCACCCTCCGGGTCGCTGCGCATGTCCAGTGAGCCGTCAATCTCGGCGGACACCAACGTCCTGACGATCTGCAATCCCAGCCGGTCGGACGTCTCCACACTGAATCCCTCGGGTAGTCCCCGCCCGTCGTCGTGCACGACGACATCGAGCCAGCGTGCCGACCGCTCCGCCCTGATGACCACCTGACCCTGCGCACCCTCTTCGAAGGCGTGCTCAATGGCGTTCTGCACCAGCTCGGTGATCACCATGATCAGTGGCGTCGCGCGGTCCGAGTCGAGCACCCCGAGCGCACCTTCGCGGGAGACGCGCACCTTGGTGTCGACGGTGGCCACGTCGGTCATGATCGGCATGATCCGGTCGATCACCTCATCGAGGTTGACTTCCTCGTCCACGGACATCGACAGGGCGTCGTGGACCAGCGCGATGGACGACACCCGGCGTACCGATTCGAAAAGCGCCTCGCGAGCTTCCTCGTTCTGTGTGCGCCGGGCCTGCAGCCGCAGCAGCGCGGCCACTGTCTGCAGATTGTTCTTCACCCGATGGTGGATCTCGCGGATGGTGGCGTCTTTGGATAGCAGTGCCCGGTCGCGGCGCTTGACCTCGGTCACGTCACGGGTCAGCAGCAGCGCCCCCACCGACGTGCCGCGCACGATAAGCGGCAAGGTACGGATGAGCACCGCGGCACCACGTGCGTCGACCTCCATGCGCATACTCGGCCCGCCAGCCAGCACGTCGCGGATGTGCGCCGCGAGCTCTTGACCTTCAAAGGGGTCCGAGATGAGCGGCTTGGTGACCTCCATGAGGTCATGTCCCTGCAGATCGCTGGCCAATCCCATGCGGTGATACGCCGACAAGGCATTGGGACTGGCGTATCGGACCTCACCGGATACGTCGAGCCTGATGAACCCGTCACCCACCCGGGGGCTGGAGCGCGACATCGCCTGATCGGCCACGTTCGGGAAGGTGCCCTCGGTGAGCATCAGCAGTAGATCGCCCGCACACTCCAGATACGCGCGTTCCAGCACGCCCTTCTTGAGTCGGGAGGCCAGCGCGGTCTGGTGCGTCAGCACGGCCACGGTCCGGTCCCCACAGCGCACCGGAACCGCCTCCACGTTCAACTCGGAGGCGTGCTCGGTCAGATCCGAATCGCTCTCCCGCTCAATGGCCCCCGAGGCGAACGCCGCCTCCACCAACGGAACATCCGCGATCTTCGCGACGGTGCCGACGGCGTCGCTGTCGATGATGGTCGGAGCGGTGTTGGGTCGGCACTGAGCCACGCAGACAAAGGAGTCGTCGTCGCGATGCACCCACATCAGATAGTCGGCGAAAGAGAGGTCAGCCAGCAGCTGCCACTCGGCGACCACGGCGTGCAGATGATCGACCGCTTCACCGGGAAGCATGGTGTGCTCGGCAAGCAGATCACCGAGAGTTGACATCCGGTGGCGATCTAGTCGTCGATGACGGCGATCAAGTCGCCGGCCTGGATGACGTCGCCCACCGAAACGCTCACGTCGCCGATGGTTCCGGCCACCTCAGCCAGTACCGGGATCTCCATCTTCATGGATTCCAGGAGGACGATCGTGTCGCCTTCGGCGATCGCGTCACCCTTCTTGACGAGCACTTCCAGCACGCTGGCCACGATCTCGGCGTGTACTTCCTCGGCCACCTGCGCGCCACCTCGCTCTCGTCGACATCCGGTTACCGGTCCTCATTATCGAACCACACGAACGGGATCCACGCGTTCAACCACCCGCCCCGGCATGAGAGACTGGATACACACACCGGCGCGCACCACGCGCAGCTGGCATGTCAGCCGGGCTCACACCCGGAACCCATTTGATCGGTAAGGAGATTCCCATGGCCAAGCGTGGTCGCAAGAAGCGCAGCCGTAAGCACAACGCCGCCAACCACGGCAAGCGTCCCAACAGCTAGCGCTAGGAGTTCTCGGCCCGCTGCTCGATGAGCGTGGTCTGAGTGATCTTCAACTTAAGACGCTCACGTAGCCCGTCAGGTGCCTTTTCTCCACCGCACTTGCGGGCTACGAGTGTTTTGATCTGCTCTTCGATGCCGTAGTGCTGCAGGCAACCCGGGCACTCTTCGAGATGATGCCGCAGCCGCGCACTGTTCTCTGCGCTGCATTCACCGTCGAGGAGGGTCCACACCTCCGCGATCACCTCGGCGCAACCCGATACCTCGCAGTTGCCACCCGTATCCACACTGTTCTTCAGTTCACCGTCGGTCATGCCCGGCCCTCCGCCAACTCATTGTTGCGCAGGAACCCACGGTCCTTGGCCACTTCGGCCAGCAATTCGCGAAGCTGGCGACGGCCACGGTGCAACCGCGACATCACCGTGCCGATCGGCGTATCCATGATCTCGGCGATCTCCTTGTACGGGAAGCCTTCGACGTCCGCGTAGTACACGGCCATCCGGAATTCTTCCGGCAGCTTATTCAACGCTTGCTTGATTTCGTCATCAGGCAGCCCGTCAAGTGCCTCGATCTCGGCCGACCGCAGCCCTGTGGAGGTGTGCTCGGCGTTCGCGGCCAGCTGCCAGTCGGTGATCTCCTCGGTCGGATACTCCGCAGGCTGGCGCTGCTTCTTGCGGTAGATATTGATGTAGGTATTCGTGAGAATCCGGTACAGCCAGGCCTTGAGATTGGTGCCCTCTTTAAAGGTCCCGAACCCGGCGTACGCCTTGACCATCGTCTCCTGCACCAGGGCCTCCGCGTCGGCGGGATTCCGTGTCATCCGCAGCGCAGCACCGTAGAGCTGATCCAGCAGCGGGAGCGCGTCACGCTGAAAGCGCGCGGCCCGCTCGGCCTCAGTTTCCGCCTTGGTATCCACCTGAATCGGCTGATCAACGGGATCTGCAGTGTCTGTCACGGCGGTCCTTTCGGTAGCGACACCGACCATACGGATCGGCACCGACATCGGACGTTCGAGGCACGCCATTGTCACCTGCAATACCCCTTCCGTGTTGAGGACCATAGTCCGCTCTCTGCGGACACACTGCTCAACACCGACGCATGCCGGGGTATTTCCCAAAGTATCTCGACTGTCAACTCGAAATTCACTGGCCCCGGAGCACTACTGTCCAGATCGTGGGTTCCAAGGCCGCCAAAGCAGCCACTCCGGCCGTCGCCGCGTTGATCGCGGCCGGAGTCGACTATGAACTGTTGCCGTATGAACACCGGCCCGGAGAGAACGCGTTCGGTGATGAGGCGGTGCGCGCGTTGGCTGGTTCCCGATTGGTTCCCGAACAGATCTTCAAGACACTGCTGATCTCGCTGGATCGCGGGGCGGATCTGGCGGTCGCGGTCATCCCGGTACCCGCAACGCTCTCACTCAAGGCCGCCGCTGCCGCGCTCGGCCGGCCCAGGGCCACCATGGCAGATCCGGCGGCGGCCGAGCGCAGTTCCGGTTACGTGGTAGGCGGAATCTCTCCGCTCGGGCAGCGAAAACCATTACCCACCGTCATCGATTCGTCGGCCCTGACCTGGGAGCGCATTCTGTGCAGCGCGGGCAAGCGCGGGCTGCAGATGGCAGTGGCACCCGATGATCTGGTCCGGCTTACCAACGCGGTGACCGCATCCGTCACAGCAGGGTGATCTGCTCCCCCACCCGCTGGGATCCGTCGTCTGGCGCGAGTAGTTCCGGACCGTTGTTCGCGACACTGTTGACCAATGAGGAAACCTGCCGGGTGTCGATTCGGGTTGCCTCCCCGGCCCCCCGCAGAAGGCTCTGGTCCAGATCGCGGTCGGGGTCGAGCCAGCGATCCCACGATTGAGCACCCAGCATCAACGGCATCCGGTCATGGATCTCCTGAAGCGGACCGACCGCATCGGTGGTGACGATCGTGCAGCTCAGCAGGGGCGCCGCGTCCTCGGCGGGCTTCCACACCGACCACAAGCCCGCGGCGAACAATCGCGTATCGTCGCCGGCATTCATATAGAAGGCCGTCTTGGTGCCCTCCTGCTTACGCCACTCGTACCAGCCGTCCATCGGAACGAGGCACCGCTTGGATTGCGCGGCCACGCGGAAGGTCGCGGCCGTGGTGAGGCTCTCCGCCCGGGCATTGATCAGGGGCGCACCCTTGGCCTGCGGCCGACCGTCTTCGCGCGCCTTGGCCCATGTCGGCACCAACCCCCAGCGCATGGCGCGAATACGACGAGTCGGAACGTCGCCGGGTTCGCGATGCCGCGCCACCACCGTGAGCACCGGATCAGTGGGGGCGACGTTGTAGTTCGGGATGACGGGAAGCTGCTGTGCAGATCCAGACGCCTGACTCGCTGTGCTTATCTCGTCGATTGCGTCGATCTCCGCGGCAAGCAGCGCCGGGTCGATCGTCACCGCATACCGTCCGCACATATCGCCATCGTGCCACCCGGGGCCGACACCGCAGGTATGCGTCCGGGACAATGGGGCGGTGACAAGCGGACTCTGGCAGGCACCGACGATCGACGGTTCCGTCAACGCGACCATCACCATGCCCGGCTCGAAATCGCAGACCAATCGAGCGTTCGTGCTCGCGGCGCTGGCAGCGCGCGAGGGCGGCACCTCCACCGTGTCCGGCGCGTTGCGCAGCCGCGACACCGATCTCATGATCGGAGCGTTACGAGCGCTCGGGTTTGCCGTCGCCGGCGACGGTACCGACCTGACGATCTCCCCCGGTACCGGCGACGGGGACACCTCGAGGGTCGACTGCGGTCTTGCCGGAACAGTCCTTCGTTTTCTGCCACCGGTGGCAGCACTTCGCCACGCCCCCACCATTTTTGATGGTGACGATCAGGCACGCGCCCGTCCCATTGCTCCGCTGCTGGACGCGCTGCGCGCCATCGGAGTCGGCATTGACGGGCAGCACCTGCCGTTCACGGTGGCCGGCACCGGGCAAGTCCGCGGCGGCCAGGTCGGTGTCGACGCCTCCGGATCGTCCCAATTCGTTTCCGGTCTCCTGCTTTCCGGCGCCGCGTTCGCCGAAGGTCTGACGGCGGTGAACACCGCGGACGTGCTGCCGTCGGGTCCACACGTGGTCATGACGGTGACGATGCTGCGTGAGGCGGGTATCGCGGTCGATGATTCCACCCCCGGACGCTGGCACATCGATCCGCAGCCAATTCCCGCACACCACTGGGTGATCGAGCCTGACCTGTCGAACGCGCTGGCGTTCATCGCGCCGGCATTGGCCACCGGCGGAAGTGTGCGCATCAGTGGTTGGCCCAGAGAATCCACTCAGCCCGCCCGCCAGATCGAGGACGTGGTGCGCCAGTTCGCCCAGACAGCGTCACTGACGGATTCCCATCTGGAGGTCATCGGCCAGACTGGTTATGGCGGTGTAGATCTGGACCTTGGCGAGGTTGGCGAGCTGACCCCGACGGTGGCGGCACTGGCTGCCCTCGCCGCACCCGGGAGTGTCTCCACACTGCATGGGATCGCGCATCTGCGTGGGCACGAAACCGACCGGCTCAGGGCACTCGCCCATGAGATCAACGCTCTTGGTGGGCAATGCGAGGAGACCGAAGACGGGCTGCGGATCGTCGCCACCGATCTGCACGGCGGCGTCTGGGGCTCGTACGCCGATCACCGGATGGCCACAGCAGGGGCGCTCGTCGGCCTGAAGGTGCCCGGAGTTTCCGTCGACGACATCGCCACCACCGGCAAGACGCTGCCCGACTTCCCCGGAATGTGGGCCGACATGCTCGCTCAATCGGGCGGTCGCGCCTCTTGAGCCCACGCGAGTACGACGAGTCCGACGCCCGCATCCGGCCGGGCCGACGCTCGCGGCCTCGCACCAAGAATCGTCCCGACCACGCCGACGCGGTGCCGGCGATGGTGGTCACCGTGGACCGCGGCCGCTGGGGGTGTGTACTCAACGACGACCCCACCGAACAGGTGACCGCGATGCGTGCCCGTGAACTCGGCCGCACTCCGATCGTGGTGGGCGACACCGTCAGCCTGGTGGGCGATCTGTCCGGCCGACCCGACTCGCTGGCACGCATCGTACGGCTGGAGGAGCGGCGAACGGTGTTGCGCCGCACCGCCGATGACACCGATCCGTTTGAACGGGTCTTTGTCGCCAACGCCGATCAGTTGCTTATCGTGGTGGCGGTTGCCGATCCCCCGCCGCGCACCGGGCTGGTGGAGCGCGCGCTCATCGCGGCGTACGCGGGGGGCCTCATTCCCATCCTGGCTCTCACCAAAACCGATCTCACAGATCCGGATTCGTTCGCGGCACAGTTCGCAGATCTCGATATTCAGGTCATCGTCGCGGGGCGCGACGCGCCGCTGGAGCCCATCATGGATGTGCTGACCGGCCGTCTCACCGCACTGCTCGGGCACTCCGGAGTGGGTAAGTCAACGTTGGTCAATCGGCTTGTGCCCGAAGCCGATCGCGCCACGGGTGAGGTGACCGGTGTCGGCAAGGGCCGGCACACATCCACCCAATCGGTGGCGTTGCCGCTGCATCCGTCGGGCTGGGTCATCGACACCCCGGGCATCAGATCGTTCGGCCTGGCCCACATCAAGCCCGCAGACGTGTTCGCCGCATTCAGCGACCTGTCCGAGGCCATCGAGGACTGCCCGCGTGGCTGCCAACATCTTGGCCCGCCCTCGGACCCCGAGTGCGTCCTCGATGAACTCACCGGCGCGTCCGCGAAACGAGTGATCGCGGTGCGACAGCTGCTTTCTGTGTTAACAACGGCCTAACTCTTGGTTGCGGAGGCCTCCTCGGATCGCGCGAACAGCACATGGCGATTAGCGTTTCCATCAGTGGCTGCGACGGAAACAGCCAACTAGGGTCAGGGGTTAAGAGATGACGAGCTACGTCCGTAGAATCGCCAATGTGGCAGCCATTTTCGCCTGCGGCGTCGCCGCCTGGGCCACCATGTGGCTCTCCGTATCCGGCCTGGGATAGCTCCCGGCCGTTACCAACCTAAAAGCCCCCGACGCATTGCGCGTTCGGGGGCTTTAGGTTTCTGGTCAGGCGTTGATGCTGCGACGCGCCCTTCGGCGTTCACGCACCGCCGCGAACGCGGACTTCAGCCCGCGCCGCTCGCGCGGCTCCAGCTCGTCGAACATCTTGACGCTGCGCGTTTCCGGCGCGTTGTCCGCGGTGTACTTCAGGTACTTGTCCGGCAGCGACAGCTTGGCGATGGTGCGCCACGCCTTGCCGTACTGCAGCAGGAACGGCCCGGAGGTGTACGGCAGGTCGTACTTGTCGCACAGCTCGCGCACTCGTACCGCCACTGCGGAGAGCCGGTTACTCGGCAGATCCGGGAACAGATGATGCTCGATCTGGTGGCACAGGTTGCCGCTCATGAAGGCCATAGCCGGACCGGCGTCAAAGTTGGCGCTGCCCAACATCTGTCGCAGGTACCACTGGCCCTGCGTCTCGTTCTCCAGGTCTTGTTTGGTGAACTTCTCAGCGCCGTCCGGGAAATGGCCGCAGAAGATGACCGCATTCGACCAGATGTTGCGGATCACGTTGGCCAGCAAGTTGGCGGTGACCGTCTTGCGATAGCTCCCCGCGGGCGAGAGCGCGCTCAGCGCCGGGAAGGCCACGTAGTCCTTGGCGACCTGCTTGCCCATCTTGGCCAGCGCCTCTTCACGCTTGGCGCGGAATTCCGCCTTGTCCGCCCGCCCCTGAGCTACCTTGCCAAGCTCCAAATGCTGTGTGCCAACACCCCATTCGAAGAGGAGCATCAACAGTGTGTTGTAGACGAGGTTGCCCAGGTTGAACGGCGTCCACTTCTTGTCGCGGGTGATGCGCAGCAGTCCGTAGCCCACATCGTCATCCATGCCCAGCACATTGGTGTACTTGTGGTGGATGTAGTTGTGGGTCTGCTTCCAGTGCGAGGCCGGGTCCACCATGTCCCACTCCCAGCTGGAGGAGTGGATCTCGGGATCGTTCATCCAATCCCACTGCCCGTGCATGACGTTGTGGCCGATCTCCATGTTCTCGACGATCTTGGCCACCCCGAGCGTCACCGCTCCGGCCCACCAGGCAGACCGCTTCTTGCTCGCGGCCAGCAGCACGCGCCCACTCAGTTCCAGGGCCCGCTGGGCGGCGATGGTGCGACGGATATACCGGGCGTCGGCGGCTCCGAGCGATTCCTCGACATCCCGACGGATCGCGTCCAGCTCATTTCCGAGGGCCTCAACATCAGCCTCGGTGAGGTGCGCGAATTCCTGGATATCCGAAATCGCCATCCGTGAGCTCCCTTCGCCGGTTCGTGCCTACGATAGCGTAACCTACGGCACCGTAGGTTACTAGACCGTTAACCTCATACGTCGAGTACGCAATCCCCCGAGGCTGCGGAAACGCAGGTCTGAATGCGTGATCCCGGCTCGTGCTCGGCGCCATTTCGCAGGTCGCGCGCGTGCCCTTCCAGCAGTGACACCACACAGGTCTGACAGATCCCCATGCGGCACCCGAAGGGCATTTGCACCCCGGCTTCCTCCCCGGCCTCCATCAGCGAGGTGGCGGCATCGGCCGCGCGCTGCTTACCGCTGCGCGCGAAGGTGACCAGACCACCCTGCCCGTGCGGGGCGGCCCGCGACACCGCGAATCGCTCCAGGTGCAATAGATCGGCAAGATCGGCGTCGGCCCACACCCGATGCGCGTCGTCGAGCATGCCTTCCGGACCGCACGCCCACGTTTGGCGCTGCGCCCAGTCCGGGACCTCGGAGGCCAGTGTTGAAAGGTCCAGACGTCCCTGTGTTCTCGTCGTCCGCAGATGGTAGTGGTACGACGGGTGCGCCTCGGAGAACGCGGCGAGCTCACCGGCGAACATCACGTCGGCCTCGGTGGGCGCCGAGTGCAGGTGCACCACATCCGGCAGGGGTAACTCAGCCGCCGCCGACCGCCGCACCAAAGTACGCAGCATCGACATGATCGGGGTGATGCCACTACCCGCGGTGAGGAACAAGATCGCCGGTGGTGCGGGGTCGTCCAGCACAAAGTTCCCCTGGGGGGCGGCCAGGCGCACGATCGTGCCGGGCTCGAGGCCGTTGACCAGGTGTGTCGAGAGAAATCCCTCAGGCATCGCCTTGACGGTGATGGTGATGGTGCGCCCCGAACCACCGGCATGCACGGGTGCCGATGTCAGCGAGTACGACCGCCAACGCCAACGGCCGTCGATCAGCACGCCGATCCCGACGTATTGACCCGGGTGATAGTCGAAGTGGAAGCCCCAGCCCGGCTTGATCTCCAGGGTCGCCGAATCGCTCGTCTCCTTGCGCACGCTGACCACGCGGCCGCGTAGTTCCCGGGCCGACCACAGCGGATTGGCCAGACTCAGATAGTCGTCCGGCAGCAGCGGGGTGGTGATGCGAGAAGCCAAGCCACGCAAGACGTTTACCGCGGCATGGCGCGACTTGGGCGCACCCGAGGCGGACGCGTCGAGCCAGGAAGACAATTTCACAGCCAATGACCTTCCGGTGATGAAGGAGATGCCCAGCCAGGCGTAACCTACGCTACCGTAGGTTACTGGCCGGAAACAGGCCAATCGGCCACGTCATGGCGCCTACAGCAGGTCGAGCAGGAACGGTAGTTCTTGAGTCGCATACCAGGCTAGATCGTGGTCTTGAGCGTCCCCGACCACCAGCTCGGCATCCTCATCGCCCAGATCTGCGGCATCGATCACCTCGGCCGCGCGCACCACATCGGACTCGGCCTGCGCCAGGTCGACGTGCGCGGCCACCACCGCGGACATCGGTATCGCGCCCGCCAGCCGCACCACCGCATCGTCCAGGTCGGGACGCAGCTTGGCATCGTCGGCGTCGGCCACCAGCACCGCCCGCCGGGCCGGCAATTGGCCCTCGCCGTCATGGTTGGCCAGCAGCCGCAGCGAGGCCATCGCCGCTTCGCGCATCGCCACCTCGGACAGCTCCTCATCATCACCTGCGGAGTAGGCCTCACGCAGCGCCGGTGTCACCGCGAACGCGGTGCCGTTCACCGGCCACAGCTCGCCATCGGCCACCAGTTCACGCAGCATCGCGAGCGTCACCGGGATATAAACCTGCATTACTGCGCCGCCTCCAGCAGTTCATCGAGCGCCTCGGTGATCAACACCGGGAGCATGTCAGCATCGGGCATCGCGTCGCGATCAGCATTGATCCCGTAATACACAACGCCGTTGTAGGAAGTCAGCCCGATCGACAACACCTGATTGCGCAGCAACGGAGGTACCGGGTAGATCTCCGCCAAGCGCGCACCGCCAAGATACATAGGTGCTTGCGGCCCAGTAACATTCGTGACCAACAGATTGAACAACCGATTGGGCAGCGTGGTCGCAACGCGGGCCGCCAATGCATGCAGGGTCGGCGGCACGAATCCCGAGAGCGCGGCCATGTTCGGCACATCCACCAAACTAAATGCGGCAGAGTGCGATTCGGTGGCATGCGCGATCTGGGACAACCGCACCACGGCGTTGCCCTCCCCGACAGGTAGATCTACCAGAAAAGGCGACACCTCCGTGGTGGCGGCCCCCTCGGCGAGGACATCCAGATCCCCGTCCCGGTACACCGACATCGGCACTATTGCGCGGATCGTGGAGGCGGTGGTGACCGGCTCTCCCCTGCTCATCAGCCAATTACGCAGCGCCCCAGCGATTACCGCCAAGACCACATCGTTGACATCGCAATCGTATTTGGCACGTACCCGCCGATAGTCGGCCAGCTTGGTGGTTACCACGCAGAACCGCCTGCTGCGCGACACGCGCTGGTTGAGCGGGCCGCGTGGTGCGGTACCGCGAGCCGCGGTACGCACCACCTTGACCATCCGCTCCCCCAACTCACCGATCTCACCCGTCAGCGACGCGGCATCGGCGACCGCGGTGCGTACCGCCTCCAGACGGGCACCGGGACGCGCCAACCATTCCGACACCGCGCCGGCGATCAGCTCGTTCGTACTCGGTTCATGCCCGGGAACCCAGATGTCCTCCCCGAAGTCCGGCGTGCGGGCGGTCCGGTCGAACATGACCTGTCCGAGTTCCAGTGCGGATTGACCATCCACCAGAGCCTGATGCGTCTTGGTGTAGATGGCCAGGCGGTTCTTGGACAACCCCTCCACCAGGTACATCTCCCACAACGGCCGCGATCGATCCAGTGGGCGAGATGTCAAGCGCGCCACCAGGTCTTGCAACTGACCATCACTTCCCGGCGACGGCAGTGCCGAGCGACGGATGTGGTAGGTGACGTCGAAATCGACGTCGTCGAGCCAGACCGGCCGAGCCAGCCCGAACCCGATCTCCTTGACCTTCTGTCGATAGCGCGGAACCTGCGGCAATCGGCTCTCCACCAGCGCGAGAAGCTCCTCATACGTGAAGCCTCCGCGGGGCTTGCGGATGATCGCCAACGAGCCGACATGCATCGGGGTAGAGCTGTCCTCGCGGGAGTAGAACGATGCGTCGAGCGCGGACAACCGAGTCACCACGATCCGCGCCGCCTTCCCCAGAGAATCTCGCCACTCGCATCCAGCGGCGCCGCTGCGCCAACATTACCTGGCGCCCAAGACGCAGGCTGTGCAATCATGATCGGCAAGGTCTGCATCTCTCCAGCAGAGCACATGAGGGGGCTCATTCACTGGAGGGGAACATGTCTCATCGCTATATCACCCGGGTTGCCGACTACGAACCCGCGCCCGTGCTGGCCAGCTTGCCGGCGGCCTGTCGGGCACCGCGGCCAGCGAGGTTGCACCAGTCGCGGGCCCGGCCGACGGGCATTGAACGTCAGACACATCTGCGCGAACAATCTCCATCGCCTCAGGCAGTCGCATTCGCCGATGCCGCAATGCGCCGCGTCCTGGAGGTCATGGACCGGCGCCGGCCCATTGCGCAGCTGCGCCCACTGCTCACGGACGGGCCACTCGGTGCGGTGATGGCACGCTCATCGCGCATTCCGGCCACCGCCGCGGCCCGGCTCAGCAAGCTTCGGGTCCGTCGTTGTACGGACGACTCCGCGGAGATCTTCGGAACCTTCGAGCGCGGCGGCCGCGTCAGGGCATTCGCCGGACGAATCCGATCAGTCCGGGGCAACTGGCTTGTCGTTGCGCTACAGCTCGGCTGACGCCCGCACTCCACCAAGGCACCCCTGCCACACCCTGTCAGGAGTTGACGGATGCCACTTCGCCGCGCTTGACATCCACAACCGCCACACCTAGCGTTCGCGATAGCGAACGGTCGTATTCATTGCCGTCAGAGTTGACAGGCAGTATCCCCTACACGTCAGTGCCGAGGAATGCCATGCTCACTTTCCCCCAAGGACACACCCCCCGTTATCGCGACTTCACCATCGACGCGATCTCTGACGAGACGATGCGCGAGGGGGGTGAACGCGCTCCTTTCGGCGCCACGGACGATCAGAAGATCCAGTTGATTCGGGCCATTACCGATGCGGGTATCACCGACATCGATGTGGGCTCAGGGATTACCGAGGCATCATTTGTCCGCGCCTTGTTGGACGCCCAGCAGCTCGAAAGCACCATCGCCCCCGACGCGACATTCTCCTTCAACCTGACCCTCAAGACTTGGGAACCCCTGTGCGAACAGCTCGAACGAGAGCTGCCCAGCAGCTACTTGTCCGATATCTATGTGAGCATCGGAATGATCGAAATCGATTCAGAAAAACGACTTTTTGAGCGCGTGGCCGAGAGACTCCGGTCAATTGGGGTCGGAAAGCTGCGTTCGAGCCTGCTCAATGCGTTCAGCATCACGGTCGACGAGCAGAAGTACGAGCACCTCAACACACAAATCGAGCGATGCCGTCAACAGGGGATCTCGCTTATCCGCATCAACGACTCGGTCGGCACCCTGGTGCCCGACTCCACAGCAGTGCTGGCCGCCAACCTTGTCCGGGATAACCCGGATATCACCTTCTATCTGCACGGACACAACGACCGGGGGCTGGGCACCGCGAACTCTTTGACTTCGGTGTTCCATGGATTCCAGATGATTGAGGGCGGCGTCGCCGGAGTCGGCAATCGTTCCGGGCTGGCCGAAATTGAGTGTATTGCAGCGATATTCGCAGAAAACAACATCCACGTCGCTGCGGGCACACCGGACCTCGATGGGCTGTGTCGCGCGGCACGGTTGTCCGAGGATGTTTTCCTCACCGCCCCCGATCCCTTCAGAGCGGTGAGCGGATTTCTGACAGAGAACGAGAATGCCGGAATCGTGAATGTCCCTGATTACCTTGGTGTTTCCCGTTCAGTCAAATACTTTCTGAACAGGATCGGCCTCTTTCCGACGTATGTCCGCCAGATACTGTCTGAAAGCGAATTTGGTTCCAGTGCTGTCGATGACGACTCGTTCATCGACCAGGTGTATGAACGACTGGCCACGCATATGGATGCGTTACACCTGCGTAAACGAACCGAATTCGCCCACCTGTCGCGGGCCATCCAGGATTTCTACACGGAAATGGTCCGTCTCGATGACGTCCGAGACTGCGCATTGGAGGTGTTGCGAGATCGTGGGAGCGCGCACGCGAAGGTCGCGTCGTGAGAGTGCTGGTATTCGGCGCGGGGGGCGTCGGTCTGTATTTCTCGGCCGTTCTCGCGCAAGCTGGCCATCACGTGACCGTTGTTGGCCGGCCGGCTACCGTGACTGCCGCCGGCCAGTCCGACTTACAGCTGACCACCAGTGGCGACGTCTTGGCGGTAAGCGGCATTCAAGTAGTCGCGGATATCGCTGAGGCTCGCACAGATCCGACCGCCGACTTGATAATCGTCGCGGTCAAGGCGTGGCAGGTCAGTGCGGCAGCGACCGCCATCGCACCACTGGTGGGGGCACACACAGTGGTACTGCCGCTCCAGAACGGCATCGAGGCAGCCGATGATCTCGCCAATGTTTTAGGGCCGCAACACGTATTGGGCTGTTCCTGTGTGGTTATCGCAAAACGGACCGAACCCTGGGCAGTCACTTGCCTCGGCGCGCACGCGCACCTGGAGATCGGCCCGATATCGAATTCCTTTGCAGTAGAACTTATTTCCATCGTTGCCGCACTGCGCGAGGCGCATATATCCGTTACACTGTCCAAGGACATCCGCGTCACTCTCTGGCGCAAGTTCATGCTTATCTCGTCCTACGGCGGCGTCGGCGCGCTGTCCCGGCAGTCTGTCGGAGTAACCTCCACGACCCCTGAAACTGCGGCATTGATTCGTGACGCCATGATCGAAGTCCTCGCTGTCGGACAGGCGCACGGCGTGGCTCTCTCACATCAAGATGTCGATTCAATGATGGCTGTTTTCCACGCATTTGATCCACTCACCACGTCGTCAATGCACCGCGACCTGTTGGAGGGCCGCCCGTCGGAACTGGAACATCAAAGTGGCGCTGTCCTGAGATATGGCCGTGCCGTCGGGGTGTCGACGCCCATTCATTGGAGTATCTACGCCTCCCAGTTACCGGCAGACATCGCTGCGCGCAAACCCACGGAACGCGCACCGTGACAGAACGGGCTCGCGTACAACCCTTGTCGATGATGGGCGTCGTGGGAGCCAGCATCGGAAATTTCCTCGTCGCCTTCGACGCATCTGCGATAAATGTCGCGCTACCGACCGCGACCGAGGAACTCCATGCGACACTCGAAGTCGGCCAGTGGTTTCTCGACGGGTACACCATTCCGCTCTGCGTGTTTCTGCTCGTTTCCGGCGCGATCGGGGACCGCTATGGCGCCGTCAAGGTGTATCGCTGGTCAATGCTTGCGTTCCTGGCCGCCTCGGTGGCTTGCGCGGCCGCTGACACCGCAGGGACGCTGATCGTCGCGCGCATTGCGCAGGGGATATGCGCAAGCTTCGTGGTGCCGATGACGCTTGCAATCCTGACCAAGGGGGTACCCGATCCCCGGCGGCGCTCAACAATGATCGGAGCGTGGGGCGTCGTCGGCGGTATCGGAATCGCCTCCGCACCCCTGCTGAGCGGACTAATTACCGAATATGCCGGCTGGCGCTGGCTCTTCCTGATCAACGTTCCCATTTGTGCGTTCGCGCTGCGGGCGACACAGACCATCGCCAACACTCCCGCAGACCAACCGCGCCGGTTCAATCCGATTTCCCAACTCTTGTTGTGCGTGTTTCTTACCAGTGTTGCGAGTGTGCTCATCGAGGGCAGACGCCTTGGCTGGTCGAGTGTGTCAACTCTCGCGATAGTCGGCACCGCACTGCTGACCGCCGCTGCCCTCTGGCAAGTCGAACGGCGGTCCGCCGAGCCGACGATCCCGCCGGCCCTCGCCCGTAATCGCCCATATCTGCTGATCGTCTGCGCAGGCAGCTTCTACCAGTTCGCCTCCTACGGCTCACTGCTGGTGCTCGCGCTCTTTCTGCAGGTTCGGCACGGTCTCCGCGCCGATCACGCCGGATACATCATGTCCATTTGCTGCGTCGCTTGGCTCCTCGGCAATGTACTTGCCGTGAAGGTAACGCCGGACAACCGTCGACAGGCGATCTTGGCGCTGGCCGCGGTGGGTTGCGTTGGCGCCATCGCCGCGGCAGTACTTTCACTCACTGAGAAGATAGCTCCGGCCATGGTGCCGACATCATTGATCGGCATGGCATCCGGCGTGCTTGCCTCATCGCTGAGCGCTGCCGCCATGCATGTCAGTCCGCATACCGTCTCCGGGGTGGGGTCCGCGGTGCTCAACACCAGCCGACAGAGCGGGATGGTTGTCGCAATCGCGCTACTGGGCGGTTTGCCGTTCGATCACCAACTACTGGTGCCAATGCTCCTCGTTGCCTCGGCATTCGCCATGGTGCTTGTGACGACCGCTCTCGCCTATCGCCCGGCCCTGTTGAAACAGAGTTCTGCCCAACGCCTTCAATCTTCAGCCTGCCAATTCCCGTCGCGTGGATAGCATTTGGATATGGGTAACACTCTGACGGTTCAGACGGCGCTTCTGGACGTAGAAGTACAGCGGCACGGCAACCCGGAGGCCGCAGACAAGCCACCGGTTGTGCTTTTGCATGGCTGGCCAGACTCCGTCGCGACGTGGACGCATGTGATCCCGGCGCTGGTTTCTGCCGGATACCCGGTATACGCGCCATCTCTGCGGGGAAGTGGCCAAACGAAGTTCCGATATGCCGACACACCTCGAACCGGCAGGCTGGGCGATCTGCTGCGTGATCTGTTCGCGGTGTGCGACCAGTTGAAGTTGGAACGATTCCATCTGGTCGGCCATGACTGGGGCGCACGTACGGCCTTCGCTGGTGGAATCGTCGCACCTCACAGAATCGTGAGCCTGTCCGCGATCTCGGCGGGCTGGCACCCCGCCGGCCATGGCCCCACCCTCTCATCCCTCCAGGCACAGAGGTTCTGGTATCAATGGCTCCTCAACACCCCGGCCGGATCGGATCTGTTGCAGCGGGAGCGGCGGGAACTCGTTGAGCTGATCTGGCGCGACTGGTCGCCGAACTGGAAATTCTCCGACCAAGAGTTCGATGACACGTTCACATCGTTACAAAGTAGCGACTGGCTTGAAGTGACATTAAGCTACTACCGGGCACGCTGGGGGTGGGGTGCGGTCATTGACGACCCATACGAAAATCAGATCGCACAGGCGACAGCGATTTCGGTCCCATCCCTCGTCCTGCACGGCGATTCGGACAACTGCGTATTACCGGTTGCTAGCGAAGGGATGAACCAGTACTTCCCAAACGGGTTCAGCAGACTAACTACCCCGGGTGTCGGCCATTTCCCACAGCGCGAAGACCCGCCATGGGTAAGCGGAGCCCTACTTCAATGGTTTAAGCAATGGGGGAACCCTAGGTGAAATCAATTCAACATCGGGATGTCGCAAAGATCTGCGATGACCTCTGCATTGCCACTATTTCCTCGGGCGAATCCATTACGTTGGCCGACATCTTTACGACAGTAGGAGCCCGTCGTGGTCGTCCCATCGAATCGCGCGCGACCGACTTCGCGGGAACAGAGGTCTTCGGTCTGTGGCTGGCTCTCCCCCACGCCGATCTCGTCCTCTACGAACAGTCGACCTCGGTAGCGCATCAAGCCCACATCGTCCTGCATGAGCTCGGGCATATCGTCCTCGAGCATCGGCTGTCGCCACCTACCGCCGGCGACAACTCCATCGAGGGTGAACAGTGCCGGCTAATGCTCAGACAAGAACTACTCGAACCGCTTGAGATCCAGGCCGAGACATTCGCACATGTTCTGGCACAACGCATGAGGATGCAATCATCTCGCTCGCCGACAGCGAGGCCCCACGCCGCCGCCCGACGCATCTCCGACACCCTAACCGGGGGGCGCCTCTTTGACCGTCTCTGACGATTGGCATTTCATCGGATATCAGACGGCGGCATTGATGTTCCTGGCCGGCGGGATCTGGGTGCTCGCCCCCGTACTGCGCCAGCGGCACAAACCCGGAACGTCGATCATCCTGAGTAGCTCGCTAATACTCGGATTTCTCTTCTATCAGGCCACTGCCTTGATCTTCATCTCGCGGGCCGCCGAGTTGGTGGCGATCGACCATGTATTCGCACTCATAACGCACCTACTTGGCGTTTTATGGAGCTTTTCCACGATTCTTCTCGCACTCAGTTGGCTAAATCCCGACTATGTCAGAAAAAGTCTATGGTGGCTGCTCGCAAGCTCGATGACAGCCTGCGCCATCTTGATCTCGACTTTCGTTCAACTGTATCCGGGCCCACCCGGATACAACTATATCGTGAATATCGCGGACCAGCCCCTGGGAAAGATCTACTCCTCGACTTACGCTATATCAATCCTGGCGGCCAAAATTCTGGTCATAGTCATCACCGTTCCACAGATTCGACGAGTCCACAATCCGATGGTGCGTATCGGATTGGTACTGGTTGCCAGCGGTTCATTTCTCATCGCATTATTCGCGTCGATGCGCTTCGCATTCGGCGTATTGCAGTCCTACCTCTCGCCGGCCAACCTCGAATTGTTACCGCTCACGGCACATGTAACGGGCGCGATCATGTACGTGATGGGCATTGCGTTGGTGCAACTCATGGTCACTGCCTGGACGCTGCTCACCGGCATAGGGAACTATTGGCGGCTTCGCCCACTCTGCCGCGCCGGCATCGCCGAATTCCCCGCGTTAGGCATGGTCCCGACCCTGCAGCTTCGCGACTACTGGTCGATCGAACGGACGAACACGCAGCTCCTCGCCGTGGTCGTGCTACTACTCGACGTCAGCGTGTTGCTGTCGCGCGCCAGCAATCAGCCATCGCCCCACCCGCAGACCGAGACCGCACTGCCGACAGGCGACCTACGTGCCGCCTATCGAGATGATCTGAAGCGAATGCTGGGAGTAGCCAGCCGCTATCGAACCTTACGCCGCGCCCAATGCCCTTCGGAGGCATTACGCAGATCATTAGTCGATGGGCGGCAACCCCTCCAATGACCGAACGCTGTTGATTATCTGGGCGATATGGCGCATTGACGACGCACTGAGACCGGCCGCTCGAAACCCCAACTCGGTAGCCCCGGCGGCCTGCAGTGCATCGATCAGCTCCCCCCGCGCGACAATCTCCTCGGCACGAGCCGGTGAGTCCACCGTGAAATAGCTCGGATCCACGCTGAAATACCGGGCAAACGCACGCACCAAATCCAGCCGGGGATCAGGCGCCACCCCATTACGTAGTTCGGAAAGGTACCCCTTGCTCAGGGTAACTCCTGTCTGGTCGCGGAAGTCCGAAATAAACTGCGAGAGAGATAATTCCACCCCGGTCTTGCTGGTTCGTTCGGCGAAGAGCCGATTGAGGCGATCTGCGAACGAATCCTGATCGGCGTCATCGCCGTGTGGCATGGCCCACTCCTCAACCCATCAAACCCCGGGGAATTAGGTACTGCGTTCATAGTAGTGCACATGCGTCTGGGATTGTGAACGCCCGATCTGGCCGCATTCCTAGCGCCACCGCACCGGTAACGACAGTGTGCACGGCCGATTACGACCGTACGTACCTCATGTCTGGGATCGTGCCGGGGTTGCGGACTCAGCTTTCTTGAGACGCCTCTTCAACTGCATATTCTTGAGCAGCCGCAGGGTCAGGCTGGTGGACGTGATCATGGGAATCACCCCAAGAAACGTCCGTTCCGAAGGCGTCGCGCCGTGTAATTGTTCGAGGCTGCCCGCGACGTAGAAGCACCCGAGGGTGAATATCGCCGCGGGGATCGAGTACACCAACAGTGAGCCTCGATCCGCGATCACCTGGCGTGCATGATCGAACTCGTCTTGCGACATCGGCCGCCGCTTGCGAAGCTTCGTCAGCACGGCCGCGTTGCTTCCGATGCGCTCGCTGATCGGTGTGGTGCGCCGGCGCTGTAGACGCCTTACGTACACGAAGACGCACCCAACCAGCACTACCTCCACCACGGCCGCCAGCACCGTCAGGGTTGCATATGAGATCACCGTTGCACTCCCGCACTCTGCCGCCGTGACGGGCGGGCGAAAACCCTTGTCGGCCACCAGAACCAGGTTCCAAAAAGCCGCACCAGTGACGGGACAATAAACGATCGCACGATCAAGGTGTCGAGCAGCAATCCGATGCATATCGTCGAGCCCACTTGGCCGATCGTGCGCAAGTCACTGGCGAGCATGGCCAACATCGTGAACGCGAAGACAAGACCCGCCGATGTCACCACCGAACCGGTACTTCCGAGCGCCCGGATCAGACCGGTGTTGAGCCCGGCCCCCGTCTCTTCCTTCAATCGGGCCACCAAAAGCAGGTTGTAGTCCGACCCCACCGCAACCAGGATGATGAATGTCAGTGGCAGCACCAGCCAATGCAGCGGCAAGCCAATGAGGTGCTGCCAGATAAGTACCGACAAACCGAATGCGCCGCTATAAGAAAACGCCACCGTGCCGATGATCACAAAGGGTGCCATCAAGCTTCGGGTCAGGAACATCATGATCAAGAAGATCAAGACAAATGCGGCGATCGCCACAATGAGCAGATCGGATGCGCCGTACTCCTTGATGTCCTTGTCGTTCGAGCCTGCGCCGCCGACATAGACCCTGGCACCCGCCAGTGAGGTCTCCTTCAACGCCAGACCCACCGCCTCGGGGAACTGCTCGACGTGTTCTACGCCCTCGGGTCCCATCGCGTTGCCTTCGTGCGTGATCATGAACCGCGCGGCCATACCGTCGGGCGACATCAGCAGTTGCATCCCGGTCTTGACGTCTTCGTTCTCGAAGCCCTGTCTGGGGATGTAGAAGAAGTCGTCGCTGCGGGATTTGTCGAAGTCGAGACCCACATTGATCATGTCGTCGAATGTCTGCGTGGTCAGCGTCGATTGCAGGTCGGAGGTTCCGTAAGTGTTGATGATCAGCGCCCTGATGCCCTCCATATCGTTGGCCATCACCTTCAGCTGCGAAACCATCTGCGGCAGAAGCTTGTCCACAATTTCAAGCTGGGCCACAGCGTCCTTGATGTCGGCCGCCAGTTTGTCGACGCTGTCGAGCATGTCGAACAGCGACCGGAAGGCCCAGCACGCGGGGATGTCAAAGCAGTGCGGCTCCCAATAGAAGTAGTTGCGCAGCGGTCGCATGAAGTCATCGAGATTCGAAACGTACTGATCCATCGCCTCGGTGACCTGCTGCATGTCCTCCATCGTGATGACCGTCGCGTGCATCGCATCGGAAAGTTTCTGGGTGAGGTCAATCATGTCCCGCAGCACCAAGATGGTGTTTCCCATGATCTCGGCTTGCTGCGCGGTATTACCGTTCTGCCGTTTGGTGAACGGGAGCTGCTGACCATTGCCACTCCCCTGTGTAGTGAAAAGATAAGGGAGCGTGGCATGTTCCAGCGGCCTACCCAACGGGCGGGTGATGCTCTGCACCATCGACACGCCAGGAAGGCGCACGAGGCTCTTGGCCACCCGGTCCAGGGAGATGAAGTCCGCGGAATTTCGCATATCGTGGTCGGACTCGACCATCAGCATCTCCGTGAAGAGCTTGCTCTTGGAAAAATGGCGGTCCGCCGCCGCAAACCCCTGATTAGCCGGTGCGCCGGCTGGTTGATAGGCACGGTCGTCGTAACTGACCTGGTACGTCGGCACGAAGACCGCACCCACCATGACGATGATGCTGCTTGCCACGAAGATCGGCACCGGCCAGCGCACCACACTGGTTCCGATGCGGCGATACAACTGCGCCTTGGCTTTTGCCTTCGGGTCGAATAATCCGAACAAGCTCCCGACGGTGAGCACGGCCGGCACCAGGGTAAGGGCTGCCGCGATGGTGAGCACCATGGCGATGGCAACCGCGGGCCCCATGGTGTGGAAGTAATTCAGCCGGGCAAAGCTCAGGCAATAGCAGGCCCCCGCGATGGTCAACCCGGATCCGATAACGACCGGCGCCACCCCGCGGTACGCCGTGTAATAGGCCTCCTCACGACTCTGCCCCGCGTACCGTGCCTCGTGGTATCGCCCCAACAGGAAAATGCCGTAATCGGTTCCCGCGCCCAGCGTCAGCGATACCACTATGTTGACGGCGAACGAAGACAGCTCGATGTACCCCAGGTGCCCGAGTGTAGCGATGACACCTTTGGTGACAAGCATTTCGATCAACACACCGGCCAGCGGCAACAACAGCGTCGAGAAGGAGCGGTACACGAGCAACAGCATCACGATAATGAGAATGATCGTGATGATGGTGATGTTGTTCAGGCTCGAATTCGCGATGTCCAGGGTGTCACCGGCCAATGGCGCAGGCCCACTCACGTAGACCCGGAGACCAGGTGGTGGCGTCTGCTTCTCGACAATGCCGCGCACCGCCCGGACGGATTCGTTGGCCTGCATCTGGCCTATGTCACCGGCCAGACGCAGCAGCACATAGGTGGACTTGCCGTCGATGCTTTGCGCGCCAGCCGATGTGATCGATTTCCCCCACAGGTCCATCACATACTGAACGTGCTCGCTATCGTCCTTGAACCGTTGCATCAGATCGTCGTAGTAGCGATGATCCTCGTCTCCGAGCACCCGATCCTGCGATTCCAGCACAACCATCGTCAGGCTCGTCGACGTCGATTCCTGGAACTTTTCGCCGATATGCAGCATGGCATGCTGCGACGGCGCGTAGTGGGGAATCATCGGCCCCGCGAGTTGCTCGGCCACTTTTTCAACCTGCGGCACAAAGGTATTGGTCGTCACAGCCAGGAACGCCCAGAAGACGATGATCGGCACCGCAAGGACGCGGACCATACGCGGGACCAACGGACGTCTGACCGATATCGGGCCCGTGGGCATCTCATGGTTACTCATACCGACTTGACCCTGCACGTGACGTCAGCGTCCTGATGATCGTCGAACTTCTCGTCTCGCACAACGTCATTGACCAAGATTCGGCAGCCCACCTCACCACCACGAACCTGAACCGAGATACTCCCGGAGACAACGGTGAGAGTCGTCGCCTCAGTGTGCGACCATGGCAAATCGGCGCCGTCAGCCTGGTGCGGATGTCCGTAGACGTCCACATACGAAAGCATTGCTCCACTGCCAGTGCCGAATACCTGATAGGTGAGTCGTTTCTGCGTGAAACTGTCTGGCGCCTGCGGTCCGTTGACGGTGAACACCGGCGGCGGGGAGGATGAATCGTGCACCTTCCACATCGCGACTGCGCCGAAGCCAACCGCGATGATGGACACCAACGGCATCCAGGCACCCTCCAGGATGCGCCGTACGGCGGAACGGCGGCTCATCCGACGCGCTCGACAAGGAATTTCAGGCACGGAAATACCTTCATGACAATATCTTTCGACGGGATTGAAGATCGCGTATGTTCAGGCGCCGACGGCGTCGTCGAGCCAGTCGAACATGCGTTGATGAAACAGCAGTAAGGCCCCCTCATGGCAATGTTCGCCGGCGCCCTCAGCCTCGGTGAACTTCAGATAGGTCTTAGGGCATTGGAGGGCGTCGTAGAGCATCGAAGGCTGCCCATGGAAGAACTGGTCGTTCTCCGCCTCACATACCAGCGTCGGGCACGAAATCTTCTGGGCGACATCAGACAGGTCATACTTCTCAACCTCGTCGAGCAGCGACTGCGCGGAGTTGACTCCGAACACCCACAAAGCATTTGAGAGCACCCACCGCTGCGAACTCGGGGCCTCGGTCCGATGTGCTATCAGATTGCCCACCGCCGCGACTCGCTGAGCCGAATCCAGCTTGTGCTCGTCATGCTGTGTCTTAGGCATTCCCGCCGACAGTTTGAACACACTGTCATAAGCAACACATGCCGCGAGCCGGGGCTCGAAAGCAGCCGCCCGGGGAGCCAGATATCCGCCCATGCTCATCCCCAATAACGCGACTCGGGCGGGGTCAACTCCAGGCAGGCCGAGTGCGAAATCCAGCACGGGGGTCACCACGGCTTCCCAGTCATGACGGAACGTCACCTTGTCGGCACGCAGCGCGGCGCCCTGACCCGGCCCTTCAAAGATCAGGCAGTTCCAGCCGTAACGGCGCGCCGCCTCCCCCACCGCGAAGTACATCTCTTCGACGGTCGAATCGAATCCGCCGTGCGCGAGCAAGGTCGGCCCCCGGTCGTCCCCACTTGCGTTGAGGTAATAGCCCTCCAATTGGATTCCTTCATAGGGAATCTGCACCCGCTTCCACCGCGCCTGTATCTCCGGTGCACTGCGGAACGTCTCGACGGCGCGCGCCGAAGTGTCCAGTACACGGGGATCATTTCCCGGATCGTCGCGAAGGAAGAACTCGGCCGTTCGGTAATAGTTGGACGCACGCAGATAGGCGGTGCTAGCGCTCACCGCATGCCCGGCTGTCGCACATTCCTCTGCGATCGCGGCAATCCGGTCGGCCAGCGCGCGCCACTCGACGTACCACGACTCCCAATCGCCCACTGTGATCCGTTTCGCGGTGGTGACGACCTCGCCGATATCGGCTCCGCCGTAGGCCGTGTATCCGACCGTTCGCAGTGTCTCGAACGAGAACGACTCGTCGGTCTCGAAGATGAATCGCATGCCACCCTCCCTGTTATCGCAACGGTTAGTTGCCATAAGCTGAGAGTTGCATACCGGGATCACTAACGCAACTTATGGAGGCGATTAATGGCAAATCGGCAGACTGTGCAGGGAGTACGGACCGGTGGCCGCAGCGCGCGAGTCCGGGAGGCGATCCTCGATGCCGCCTTCGGCGAGCTGATCGAGCGCGGATACGCCGAACTGACAGTGGAAGCCGTCGCCTGCCGCGCAGGTGTCAACAAGACCACCATCTACCGGCGCTGGCCGACGCTTGAGGATCTGCTCGTAGAGGCCCTCACCGCGTGGTCGCTCGAAGCCATCCCCATTCCAGAAACCGGAAGCATCGAATCGGATCTGCTCTCGACCGGCCGGGAGCTCGCCACAGTTCTCAACGACGGCGTCGGACGCCAGGTCGCCGCGCTCGTCCTCACCGCCGGTCTCAGGTCCGCACAACTTCGCGAGGCAACCCGGCGGTACTTCGACCACCAGGTTTTGCGCGCCGCTCCCGTCGTCAGGCAGGCAATCGATCGCGGTGAACTCCCGGCCGAATGCGATGTCGATATGCTCCTCACCACGTTTCGCGCGCCGCTGTTCTACCGCACGATCACGACAGGCGATCCCATCGATGACGCGCTGATCATCCACGCCACGCAGATCACACTGACAGCGGCGCGGGCGGGTCTATTATCCCCCTGACTGGATCGCCCGCCTCACTTGATTGCCAACGCAGACACCGGACTACCCGATGCTCCGGTCAGCGGCAGCGGCGACGCCACGAACATGAACTCGTAGACGCCATCGGTTTTGGTGTCCTCGGACAGCACATCGAGATCGAACATCTCGCCGAAGGCCAGGCCCGTGTGCACCAGGCTGACCACGTGCAGCGGCTGCCATACGTCAATCTCGTTCGGCAACACCTCGATGCCCCAAGTGTCAGTAGCAACAGCCGCAATATCGTTGTCGCGCAGCCATGGAGCGGTATGTAGCGACAATCCGGGCGAGGCGCCGCCGGCGTAATCACCCCAGCTCTCGCGCCGGGCAGCCATGAAGCCGGTGCGGATGATCAGCGCGTCACCGCACCGGATCTCTAGGTTCTTCGCCGCCAGATAATCGTCCAGATCCGCTGTGGTGATGGCATAACCAGGCTCGAGTGTCTCGACACCCCAGTGTTCGGCAAGGTCGACGAACACCCCACGGGTGATGATCCTTCCTGTGTAGTTCTGCACCCCATTGCTCCGACTTCCACCAGTACCTGCGTCTGCGACGCGATGTCCGTTGTACATCTTTCCGCGCCAGAAGAAGTGACACAGCGCATCCCATTGCGTGCCGGACTGAGTGGGCATGACGAGAACGTCGTCGTAATAGCCCGCAGTGGGTTCGCCGGTGGTTTTCCGCAATTCGGTCAATGTCTGCGTCTCCACCCGTTGCTGCTCGCCAACGAGGTAACCCGGTCCCGAGGTGAGTTGGTAGAGCTGAGGGTTGACCCTTCCCAGATAACCGTTTTGAGGTCCACCGGCGTCGTAGGCCATCGTCAACGAGATAGTCTTTCCCGCCCTCACCAGCGCTGCGGCTTCGCAGATCTTCGCTTCAGTGATGAGATTGACCGTGCCCAGCTGATCCTGCGGGCCCCATCTGCCCCAGTTGGAGCATCGCTGGATGTAGCTCTCCAGCACCGCGATGTCATCTCCCATCAGAGCCGTCCGGCCCTGATGTGCGCATCGACGGCAGACCACTTAACGGGCCCGTCATCCGGTTGCACTCCAAGCGATTTGAGGAACGAGGCGCACAACACGTAGGTACCCGCCAATAAGGTGATTTCAGCAATTTCGTTGTCGGGAAAATGCTTTCGTAGCTCAGCCAGGGCATTTTCCTCGGCACCGATATTCGCAACAAGCGAGTCGACGTACCCGACCAGCGCAGTGAGTGATGAATCGCCGAACTCCCGACGCTCCGGGTCGATCAGTCCTGCCAGCAACTCCGGGGTGGTTCCGGTCCGCAAAGCCTCCGATTTATGTTGCACCAGTTGATAATCACAACCAGCGACAGCACCGACCCGAATGATGACACGCTCACGCAGCTGTGCCGTGATCTTGGCGTGGCGGAAGCTCAGCGCGTATTTCAGGTACGGGACCGTCTGTCCATGCGTGTGCAGCATCATCCGAGTCAGGTTGATCGGAAATAGCTCGTATTCCGACTCCTTCTCGTCACCGAGCTCCGGATACGGAAAAGCCGTCACGACAACCTCTTTCCACGAACGTCCATCCAGCCACCCAATCGTCACCCCTCGATGCTTATTGCAACGATTCGTCGCTATAAAACACAGGCTTGCATATGCCCCCCATTAAAGCAACCTACAGGGGCGATTATCGGGTATCAGGACACCGCCCGGATGTTTTGTTGGCCCGCCGCAACCGCAGCCAACGCGAAGACCCGGAGCCGCAGCGCCAGTGGATCGGCATCGAAAAAGTGACCGCCCGCTTGGTATTCGATGCTCACCCGCTCGCCTAGATCCGCCCACCCCGCGGTCTGTTCGGGTGTAACGAGGCGATCGCCGTCGGCGCCGATCACATGCACCGGGATGTCCAGCATGTCATCAGCGTGGTCGTGCTCGTAGAGGCCGCACATCCGCAGATCGTCGCGTATGACCGGGAGCATCGGTGCCAGCCATTCGGGACGTTTGACCAGATCCGCAGGCACCCCGCCAATCGCGTTGAGCAGCTGAACTAACTCCCGGTCTCCCAAGCTATCTACATCGATCGACGGCCTCATCCGGGGTGACCAGCTGGCAGCAACAATCAATGCTGCCGGCGCCGGGTGAGCTGAGTTCCGCACCAATCGCCGAGCCGTCAGATAGGCGAGTAACCCGCCCATGCTGTGGCCATAAAGCACGTACGGCTCACGGAAGTGCTCCACATACTCGGCCAGTAGATGATCGATCAATTCGCTCGTCGACCTGTGAATGCGGCGGCCTGTGACCGGACGGGTAGTCGGGAGCACCACCGGGACGATGTCCAGTGCCGGGCCTGCGGCGTTGTACCAGGAACGAAAGGCGGTTGCGGCGCCACCAGCGTGATGGAAGCAGAGCAGACGAGTCATGCCAGAGTCCTTTCAGATCTGCGCAACTGCGTGGCGAATCGTGCGGCACCGGCCAACAACGGATGCCGCGAAGAGCTGAACTCTGCCAACGCTGCGAGCGTCAGCAGCCGCGTATCGAGCAGATGATGCGGTGATCCATGCACGTCGTCGTAGGCAACGACGCGCGCCGAGGGCACCGCGGCGCGCAGGAGCAATGGGTCCGCGGTCGGCAGGATCTCATCCCGCAGGCTCGCCACCGCAGTGACCGGCACATCGATGGCGGCAAGCTCGCTGTCTTCGAGTGCGAGCGGTGCCAACGCCTGCGGGAGCGCCTGCTCACCGACTCGCGTGGTGGCGATGAGCGCGTCCTTGGTGGTCTGCGGCACCCGCGGCCACCATGTCGAGTCCCGGAAGAAGTGGCGGATGGGTGGTCCTACCGACAGCAGACCTCCGATGCGAGTGTCGCGCGCGGCGGCCTTCAGTGCCACAGTGCCGCCGAAGCTCAGAGCCATGGCGAACGCCGACTGGAACGGCTGCCGAACGGCCGCCGAATCCAGCAGGGCACCAAACCTTTCGGGAGCATCCAAGCCATAGGCAGCATCGTGCTCCCCCACGCCGGGCAGTTCGGTGAGAAGCACCGCCAACCCCAGCCGCCGGCCCAGACCGAACAGCGAGAACCACTGCTCTTTGATGCTTACGATGCCTCCACACACGACCAGCAGCCGCGGTGTGTCCACTGAATCGGGAGCAGGACGGTACCACGCGGCCGAGTCGCCGAGGTCAAGTCGCGTAATCCCTTGACCGGCGGCGATATCCGCGGCTATGGCAACACAACGTGTATGTGCGCGACGCCCCTCGGGCGTGCTCGGGAAGGGAAACCGGGCAAGGTTCAGCCGTGCCATTGCGCCGGCTTGGTCACCCCGCGCAAGTCGCGCGTCTGCCGCCCCCGCCCATACCGTGGCCCACCCGTGCGGGCCGTCGTCGAGGGAGTTGATACTCAGCAGGATTCGGTCGATCTCACTGGACGGGATGGCCTGTGCGCGGCCGTGCAGCCGTACCAGCTCGGCCCGTTCGCTCAGTTCGTGCATCAGTCCTCCTGCCTTCTCGCTATCGCCACTCGATACCCGCCCCCGCTCAGCGCATGGATCCGCCACGTCTGGTCGCGGTCGTCGATGACGGTGCCACGCCGGATATCCGTGCGTAGCGAGGGAAATGCCGTGCCCAACCCGGTTCCCAAGGCCTTGGTGGTCGCCTCTTTCCACGTCCACAGTTCGAGCAGCAACCGCTGGCGCTCGGGGGGCTGTGCCCGCTCGTACTCGCCCAATTCCTCGTCGTGACAGATCGCCCTTGCGAAGTCCCCTTCGTCGAGGTTTCGGTCCTGGGCCTCGACATCCACGCCCACCGGACCGCGTGTACTTACCGCCATCACCGCCGAATCGCGGGTGTGCGAGAGATTCGCATCCACCACTCGGCTGCAGCGCGAACCCCGGACTACGAAACTGGGCCGGCCCGATGTGCAGCGGCGCAGTTCGATATCTTCCACCGGCAGGTCGGCGACCCGGGCCACCACGGATTTCGCGAAATGCCGCGTCGCGGCGAACCGAGCCCTGAAGTCCTCCGATCGGGCATCCCGCCACCGGGGATAGTCGCAATCGAGAAGACGGGTCAGGCAGCGGTGCGAGGCGGGCTCCACCATCCAGTGCGCCACCTCGGCGCGGGCCACGAATACCCCTTCAGCCACTTGGGGTATCGACGATTCCGGGGCCGGAACGGTGAGCTGGTCGATCATGGGATGACTCCGGCTCGGAGAATGTCGGCCAGTGTGGTGAGCACATCAGCTGCCGCCGCACCATCGAGGGCACGGTGATCGAACGTCAAACTCAGCGGTAGTACGGAGCGCGCCTGTACTACGTAGTTCCCCTCACCGTCGGGAACACACAAGGGCCGCGGTGCGATCGCCCCCATCCCGATGGTCACCGCGGTGCCGCCATCGGAGTGGAAGGCGTGTACATCGGCATGCCCCAGACTGCTGAGCGCCACGGTGCCCAATACGCCCGAACGCCTGGACAGCCGCGTCGCGAACGCGAAGGCCCACGTGCCCAAAAACGTTGGCAATCGGTCGAGTAGACGCGACCCGGCCAGCTCGTCGAGCTCAGCGGCCGGCGTATCGCGGAGCCTGTCGACGTGCGCCTGAATTCTCTCCACGTCCAGCGACGCCACATCGCGTATAACTGCCGAGGCCACATGCCGGACGCCGCCATCGGTCTTGTCGAGCGCAAGCTTTACGTCGACCGAGCCGTACTGTGCGAGGCGCGGCGCCAACCACGATCCGCCCACCGCGACGTTGGCCTCGGGGTGTTTGGTGAGCGCCTGCCCGAGCGCGGCGATCATGTACGTCACGTAGGAGTATCGACGCGGCGCGGCGGTACGACGCTGCACCAATAGGGAGACATCGATATCGGTCGACAAGTGCACCGGGGCGGTCGGCGTGATCGCCCGCAGGAATGCCAGGGTGTGCCGTCGCCTCGGCGGCACCGGCACAACGGACGTACTCACGCGGGAACCGCCAGGCGGATGGCATCGAGGCTGGTGGCCTCCAACATCGCCGATATCGGCATGGCGCGCCCCGTCTGCTGCTCCAGGGCGGTGATGAGCTTAAGCAGATACACCGAGTCCCAGCCGGATACCTCGTCCAGAGGCGTGCTCAGGTCGGCTACTTGGATGTCAAGACCGGTCTGGTCGACTACCACAGTATGGAATTCGTTCTCGTTCATGGCTTTTCCTCTTCAGTTCAAAAGACGGTCACGGTCAGATGCGGAATAGGACCGGGCAGCGTGGCCAAGTCCCTGAGGTACGTGGTTTGGCCGCCGACCTCCTGGGTCTCGTCGGCGCCGGTCACCGCGAAGTCCGAACTCCGGAAGAAGTCGGCGGCCCGACCGTTCTTGGCGGTCCGGATGAATGTGCCCGAGGCCACGCGCGCACCACGGCGGACACCCTCGGCCAGCACAATGTGCAATGCCGCCGACTCGACGCCCCGGCCCAGCACTCGGCACGACATCGCGAAGTTCACGATGTCCAGCCGGCCGTCGTGGATCTCGGCGAACAGCGCACCCACCAAGCCGTGGTCACCGAAACGGTCGGCGCACCGGATGGTCTTGACGATGGCCTCCGGCCGCCCCAAGAACGTCTGCACGGCAGCCGGATCCAGCCGCAGGGTGGTCAGGTTGTACTGATTCGTACGCAGCGTGAGCTGCGAGAGCCTGTCGATATCGGTTGCGTCCGCCGCTCCGATGGTGACCTCGGTCTGCAAACCGGCCAGATAGTCGTCCACGGCGTTCACGGTCTGCCGAAAGCTGACGCGCTCTGCCTCTGCGCGATAGCGCTGAGGCCGCGCCCGATCATCGTCGGTCAACCGAAGGGTGGTGAAGAAGCCATCGCGCAGTAGTGCCGGCACGGTCCGCGCGGGATCGTCGGGATCGGCAGCGACGGTGCGCACCTGCGGATACGCGGCGCGCACCGACCCGCGCTCCGAGGCGTTGTCGTCCACGAATACCAGCGAGTCCAAGCCGATATTGAGAGCCTGCGCAATGCCTGCGACATTGCCCGGCTTGGGATCCCAGTTGGCAACGATGATCGCGAAATCCTCGATACCGAGCCGCACCCCGGAGTGCTCGGTCAACGCCTGTCTGACGAGTTCGTCGTCATTCTTAGAGGCGATGGCCAACAGCACCCCTTGGGAGGACAGTTGCCGTGCCGTGTCCTGAAAGTCGGCGAAAGCCTCTCCTGCACGGCCATCTCCACTAATCACCCCCAGGGGGCCGACGTCGGCGAGCACACCGCCCCATGTGGTGCCGTCCAGGTCCAGAACCAGGCATTTGGAGGTCCGGCCCAGCTGCGCCGCCACCACGGCGGCGACCTCGCGGGCGTACGCCAGCAACAGTGGATCAGTAAACCGTGAACGCGCGTAGGCAGCCATCCGAGGGTCGGTGGCAGCAGCCGGGGCGAATGCCGCCAACTGGTACATGTCCACGGCGACAAGGCCGGAAATCTCGGTACCGGCCTCCAATAGCCGCTGATTCGCGCGCGCCCACGCAGCCGTCATTCGGGTGCGGGCTGGTAGGTCGAGCAGCATCGCCGAACGTTCGGGCGGTAGCAGCAGCGTCGGAAGGACAATCGGGGTTGACGAGTGCCCACGGAAGACCCTGATCGCCGCGAGGAGCTCATCGACAAATCCGGTGACAGCTTCTTCGACAGATGCGGAAGTAAAGGGAATCGCCACACGTTCGAATACCGAGGCACCGTCCGGCAACAACACCACAATGGTGGCGTCGGAGTTCCCCAGCGGGCTCTCCGGGTCGAGCAGTTCGGGGACAATGCGCCCGTAGTCGCCGAGCTCGACTGTCGCTGCCACCCCCCGAGCCGCCAAGGCCCCCTGCAGCGGAGCCCTGACCGGACCCAGCGTCGATGTTCCGGCGACGGCAACATGTGCAGTCGGGGTTCCCGCCGGGAGCTCGTCGAGGACCAGCCTGCGCAACGCCGCACCCGCCCGTGCGACTGCGTCATCGCCTGCTTCGACGAGGGACGCCACCACATCAGGGAAGGCCACCGCGCGCGACACCGTGGCGGTATCTGCACTCATGCGACACCCTCCAGAACCATGCCACCCTCAATCCACTTGCTGGATTCGATGGCGACCACAGCCGCACGCTCACCTGGCTGCACTTCCCGACTCAGTGCGTCGATTTGCAAGAACGGCAACGCATTTCCGTTGTTGCCCGTATCAGCCACCACCGTGATCTCGCGACTGTTCGGCGCAATGTCCATTTGCTTGACTACGCGCTGGGTCATCTTTCCGCTGAGCTGTGGCGGAAGCAGATAGTCGAGATCTTCCCGCTGCAGTCCGGCGGTGGCGAGCAGATCGGTAAGTACATCCTTGGAAAGCAGTGGAACCCAGTGTTCGATGGCTTTGTAGTCCTCGTTCAAGCCCGGTTGTTGCAGGTGCCGGTCAGCCAGTCCGAACCATTCGATCTGCTGACCAGGATCGCGACCGAGACCGCTGAACCGATTCACCAGCGCGGTGATTCCCAGCTGCGCATCGGTGTCGTCCAGCGAGAGCACCGCGGCACCCGCACCGTCGCCAAACAACACAAAGTTGACCAGTTCTGACGGAGGCATCGCCGAACTGGACTCACGGTCAAGCGGTAGGTGCTTGTAGCAAGCGTCGGCGCCAATCACCAGGCCCAGCGGGCGCTCCTCGGTAAGCAGGTGACTCCCCACATCGAACGCTGCCACCGCACCAGAGCATCCGGACTGGAGCTGGAACGTGGGAATCCGGTCCAGGCCAAGGGCGTCGGCGACGAGGTTGGCCGAGGTCGGCATCAGATGGTCGGGAGTTGCCGTGCCGAGCACCAGGAAACCGATTTCGGATGGATCGATATCCGCACGGCTCAGCGCTTGACGCGCAGCGCTGGTGGCCATGTCTGCAAGCGAATGTGTCTGCTCGCCGGTTGCAAGATTGATCCCGAAATGCCTTGTGCGGGTTCCGACAAACGTATCGATCCATTCCGGCTGCGCACCGATGCGCTCGCACAGCGACCGGTTGTCGATCGCTGGACCGGGAAGCGCGGTGCCTGTGCTGAGAATGTACGTCGTGCGGCTCATTTCTCCTCTTATCTATGCGATATTGATGCGGCGATCAGATGCCAATGCTGGTGCGTTCGGGGTGTGCTACGCCCGCTGTCCCGGCGACGAGCTTCGTGAGATCGGCAATGGTGGTCAGGTTGTCCTGGATTGCCACCGGGTCGAGACGCGGCATGTCCAGCTCGTTGACGATGCGGTCAGCGAACTGCATCGCCTGCACCGAGTCGAAGCCGAGATCGTCGCGCAGATCGGCGGCAGCGTGCAGCGCCTCCTCACGGTGGCCGCCTACATCGGCGAGGACCCGGATCACGGCTCGGTGCACCAGTCCCGCCTCCGATTCCAGCTCACCGTCAAGCATCTCCTCCCCGGCGACTTCGCGCACGGGAGCCGTTGTGGTACGAACGCTTTGGGTATGCGCTACCGGTCCAGCGGTAGCCGCGGAGGCAAAGAACCGCTCCTCGTCGGCGAAAACGTACCCGGGCAGGCGAGTGATCACCCGGTCGTGCTCGGCGTACAGCGGACGCCAATCGATATCCACCCCGCCTTGCCAGAGCGTCGCGAGCGCGTCAGCGAGATCGAGACCTGTTGCGGTAGAACCCGGAACCGGTGCGATGCGCTGAGTCTCCGGTACCAGGTCGGCCTCCGCTAGCAGTCCCAGAAGGGTAGCCCGGGGGCCGATCTCGATGATGTGTGACGGCCCTACCTCAGCCAATGCCCTTGCAGCACCGAGGAAATCGACAGTTCCGCGCAACTGGGTACGCCAGTAGTCTCCGGTGAAGTCGGCCGCCTCCGCCGGGGCACCAGTAACCGACGAAATGACAATCGCAGCCCCCAGCGCCTCGGCCGGCTGCGGCGCCGCCGCGGCGAGTTCGCCCGCGACCGGCTCCATCGCCGGCGAATGGAACGCATGCGAGACGATCAGCTCTCGGGTGCGCACTCCTCGTTCACTGAGATTGGCGTTGACTTCCGCGATGCGATCCACCGGTCCCGAGAACGTCACACTCTCGGGACCGTTGACCGCCGCCAACGCGACTGGGCCCGAAACGAACTCGGCGGCCTCCTGTGCCGAAAGCCGTGCCGCAAGCATCGTGCCACCGGTCGGTAGAGCACCCATCAGGGCACCGCGCTTGACAACCAACGCCGCAGCTGCCGCGGGATCCAGCACACCGGCGGCCGCGCAGGCGGCAATCTCCCCCACGCTGTGCCCCAGCACCACATCCGGACGCACGCCGTGGGCGGCGAATGTCGCCGTCAGGGCGTACTGCAGTGCGAACAGCGCGGGTTGCGCCACCGCAGTGTCGTCGAGCGACCTGCCGAGGTGGTCCTCGCCGATCTCGATCGCCCGCACCACCGAGCTGCCAAAGTGAGGCTTGAGCAATGCATCGGCTTCAGCCAGCGCGGCGGCGTAGCCCGCATGCTGGTCGCGCAGCGCCAGGCCCATCTCGCGGTACTGCGACCCCTGCCCTGTGTAGACGAACGCGATGCGCGGCCGTCGGCGCTGGGTCCGCTCGCTACGCCGCGCCAGGCGATGCAGCGCCAACTCGGTTTCTCCAGCAAGGTCAGCGCCATCGCGCGTCACCAGCGCTATCCGCTGCGTCCCACCAGATTTAACCTGATTCGTGGAATAGCAATAACGCGGCCAATGGTCGATGTCACCGAAACCCGCGACCAGTCGGACGAGATTACGGCGCAAGGCGGCGGCATTGTTACCTGATACCGTCAGCACCCCGATGCCCCCGGGCCGGATCGGTCGTCGCACTCGCGGCGCCGACCCGATAATCACATGCACATTGGTGCCTCCGAGACCGAAGCTGCTCACACCCGCGAGAAGGTCTCCGCGAGGCAGTTTCTCAGCCGATACCGCGAGCTTGAGGTTGCGCTCGGCGAGATTCAATGCCGGGTTCTCGTCATCGGCAAACAGGCTCGGCGGCACCGTACGGTGATGCATCGAAAGGCATGCCTTGATGAATCCGGCGATCCCCGCGGCACCCTCGGTGTGCCCGATGTTGCCCTTCACCGATCCGACCACCAACGGACCCCGGCCTGCGCGGTCTCCGCAGGTCGCGCCAAGGGCCTGTGTCTCGATCAGATCGCCCAGGGTTGTCCCCGTGCCGTGCGCTTCGACGAAATGCAGATCCGCACCGGTACGGCCGGCGTTGCGCAGCGCCGCCGCGATCACCCTTTCCTGTCCGCGGCGGGTGGGCGCGGTGATGCCGTTGCTGCGGCCGTCCTGTCCGACAAAACTGCCCTGAACGGTGGCATACGGCACCGGGGCGTCAACGGGACGGTCCTCGGATCGGCGCAGCACGACCACGCCCACACCCTCGCCGCGACCTATGCCACCACCGGATTTCGCGAAGGGACGGCAACGTCCGTCGGGTGCCGACAACCCCGCCTGCGTGTAGAAGATCGACAGGATCGGCGTGAGCATCAGGTTGACTCCGGCCACGATCGCCAGGTCACATTCACCGGCCCGCAACGCGCCGGCCGCGAGATGCACCGCAGTCAGGGAAGACGAGCAGGCCGTGTCTACCGACATGCTTGGCCCCGTCAGGTCCAGCGCGTACGACACCCGGTTAGCCAGCATGCAGTAGCCGTTGCCGACACCACGCTGCGGTGTCATCCCGGCATAGTCGGTCAGATGCAGCGCACCCCAATCACTCGACATCACACCGACGAATACCCCGGTGGTCGAACCCCGGAGCGATTGCGGATCCACTCCGGCGTCCTCGAGCGCGTGGTAGGCGGCCTGCAGCACTAAGCGTTGCTGAATATCGGCAGCCGCCGCTTCACTCGGGGCTATCCCGAAGAACCCGTGATCGAAACGCTCAGGGTCGTCGATGAAGGCCCCGTGACGCGTGTTGATCTTCCCTGTGTCGTATGGCGGTGTAGAGGACACGAAATCATCTGCCCACCAACGATCTTCAGGAACAACACGGGTTCCGTTACGGCCACGCAGCAGCAGATCCCAGAAGGCATCCACGCCGTCGGCTCCGGGGAATCGGCAGGCTATGCCTGTGACGTCGATTTCCATGGCACCTAAGCCTTTGCGCGCAGCAGGGTATCCAAATGCCCGGACATAGCGTCAACGGTCGGATAGTCCCACGCGAGAGTCGGCTCGACCGTCAGGCCGAACTCGTCCTCGATTTCACCGCAGAGCGTCAGGGCGTATACCGAATCCAGTCCATAGTCGGCAAGGCTGCGGTCGCGATCTACCTGATCGACGGTGATCGACAAGTAGCCTGCGATCTTTCCGGCCAACCAGTCGTCGAGAGCGGGTGCGGTCATCGTTTCCTCTTTCGGTTCGGTATTGGGTGTGGTTTCGGTTCAGGTGAATTCAGCTCACAGGGCAGGAATCGAGCGAGGCAACTCATGCCCGTCGAGCAATAACGAGCGCGAGCCGGCGAGGTGTCGGTCGATCCGCTGCACCACCACGTCGACGTCTGCGGGATCGATCGCCGCGCGACCGCGCCGGTGCGCCGCGACAGCTGCGATCGCGATCCGCACCCAGGCGTCCGCGAACTCCGTCCGGCCGGATTCCCGTACCGCCAGTGCCGCGGCTACGACGAATCGCTTTGTGAACTGCTCGGCCAGGTCGAATGCGGCCGGCGGTGCGGTCACACCTAGCGCGGACGCGGGCATCGCCTCTGCCGCGCCGCGCAACCGTTCCAGGATCCGTGCCTGTTCTTCGACGAGGTCACCCACACCCGGGATAGGTAGCGGTGTGGCAGCAGGAGTCCACGACACGATGGGATCCGGTGCGCCACTGCGCAAAACGAGTTGCGAGAAGTCCAACCGGGGCAGCCGTGCGGCGGCTGCTGGAAGAGGGTCGGCAACGCCCGGCTGGAGCAGATGGCGAACCTGCGGGAGCAGCGCGAGCAAGCAGGAGGTGCTGCCGGCGTGGCCGATGCCCACCGGCGCCAAGTCCCGGTAGTGCTTTCCGAAGAGCGCAAACGGTCCCGTACGTAGGTAGAACCGCGCACCCAGTACCACCGCGAGGTGTTCCATCGCGTACTCAAGCAACAGCGGCGCCGCGTATTTGACCGAAGCCGCCTGCGCACCGGCATGCTGCGGCGAGGTGTGCAGGCCCCCTGCCGCCGTCGTCACGGCAGCCTCTACCGCCAGTAGTAGTGACTGCGCGATCGCGAGATTGGTACGGGCATGGGGAATCTGGTCGACACGACGGCCGTACACGACACGCTGCCGCGCGAAGGAGGCCGCCAAGTGCAGCGCCACGTCTACCGGGCCCAGACCTGCACCTGCCATCACCACCCGGCTGACCTGGAACGATTTCAGTGCGATCTCGATGCCGTGCCCCTCGGGGCCGATGCGGTCTTCGACACCCACCGGATGGTCGGTGAACTCCAGGCCACCCAGCTGCGCGGTTCGCAGCGCCGTGGTGCGGAATCGATCGAGCCGCCTCACATTGTCGAGGTCCGCCAGAAACAGCGAATGACTCCTGCCCGGGCGGTCCGAGGTGCGGGCGAAGACGACGGCCGTACTGGCGCGACCCGCGTTGTTGATGACCTCTTTGCATCCCGATAGCCGGTAGCCACCGGCCGTCGCATCAGCACGAACTTCGTTGGCCGCCATGTCATTTCCATGGTCGAGTTCGTGATAAGCCACCGATAGAGGCGCACCGGTCAATATCTGATCCGCGACCCGGCGCCGCTGCCGATCGTCTCCGCTGTGCCACACATTGAGCGCCGCCATCAGCGTGGTGACACCGAATCCCAGGCCCAGTCCCATATCGCGCCCGAACACCGGGGCCAGGACGCGCACCAGCGACGGGATGTCGACAAGGTCACCGCCCAGCTCGACGGGAACGAACATGCGCTGTAGTCCCAGATCAGCGAGCACCTGATAGGTCGCCGAGGCGCGCTCGGCACGCTCATCCGCCGCCAGAATCGCAGCGGCACCGTACGGATTGGCAGGGCAGAAGGGATCACCGAGTGCCTCATCCAGATCGGTTGCTGTAATGGATATCGCCGTGGTCATACTCGATCTCCTGCCTCGTCATCGAGCACGTTCGCCAGCACGCTGAAACCCTTATCTGCGCGATTCAGCAATTCGAGTGCGGCAATGGCGGCATCGTGGTCGCCGTCAGGTCCGGACGGCGGAGCCGCGGGATCCGCCCCGGCAAGTGCCCGGGGCAGCGCCAGCCGCAGCCACAGGCCGGACTGCCACAACGGCGAATCGACGGTCCCCGCGTAGGCGAGATAGACATGCACCGCCGCGGCCCCGGCGATTGCCGCGGCAAGGCGCTCGGCAAGCACGAAGCTCGCATTCGGCGTCTCTGCGGGGTTACGTGGCGCATCGGCCGCCTCCCGCAGGATGTCCCGCGAGACGGCGACGAGCGCCGATGCCGTACGCATGCACTCGTCGGGCAGATCGTGGCTGTTGAGCTGGATGACCGCATCGGCAAGCGCACGCAGCAGCGTCGATCCGGACCGGCTCATGAGTGACAGCCGGCTCAGGTCTGCCGCGGGTGTCGCCGCGATCACGGCCGCAGAGTCGGCGGGCATGTCGTCCCGGCCGATCACCGGGAACTGGGTGATCAGGGTGCTGAGGTTGACCACGGTGTTCCCGTCGAACAGGGAAACGATGCGATGGTCGCGCTCCACCCGGCTCAACGACGGAGCGCTCGGGTCATCGGAGTCGAGTACAGCCCGCGCCCCGACGAACGAGCGCAACGCGGCCAGCAGCGCCTCTGTACGAGTCGGCACCAGGTATTTGGCTGCGGCGGCATGAAGCGACAATTCGGCGGGCAGGGTGTGGATCGAACGGATCGCGGCACAGGTGATCGCCTCGTTAAGCAGATGATCGGCGAAGGCGTCAGTGAGTACCCGTCGCGCCTGTGGCAGATCAATCAGTCTGCGTCCGTATAGTTCTCGTTCAGACGCGAACGAGACGGCCGTGTGCAGTCCACGTTCGGCGGCACCCACCGAAAGACTGCAGCACAGGGTGCGCGTCAGCTGCAGGGCCTTCATCACGTTCTCCAGGCCGCGCCCGGGTTGACTCAGGATGTCGGCGTCATCGATCGGCACGCCGTCGAATTCGATACCGGATATGTCGGCACCGCGGATGCCGTGGGTGAGTTCTTTGGGCAGGTGCCGAAATGTCGACCGCGCTCCGAGTCCGGACACTGCTGTCTTATCGACCAGTACGAGATCGAACCCCCGGGGTCCGCCGGATGCGGAAGTTCGGACGATGGCCACTACCGCGCCGCCGCGGGTGGCGTTGTTGATGAGCCACTTCGCCCCCGAGAGCCTCCCATTCTCTATGGCGACGTCTCCGGCAAGCAGATCCGAGCCATGCTCGCGCTCGGTGAGACCCCAGCTGACCGGTACTCCCGACCGAACCAGCTCGGCGAGGCGGGCGCGCTGCTCGCCGCTCGCACCGATCCAGGCCGTCGCAGCGCCGAGAAAAGTCTTGGCATGGGCGACCGCCAGCGTCACACTGCGGCGAGCCAGGACGCGAATGAGTTGAGATACCTCGAGATAGTCAGCCAGACGACCGCCGTCGGCGGCCGGCACGTAGTACTCGGCGACACGAAGACGGTCAAGGATCGCGATGGCGTCGGCTGGAAACGTATCATCCCGGTCCTGTGCTGCCAGCACTGCGAAACCGGCGGGGTTATCGGGGTCGCGGGCATCGCCCAGGGCAGCCTCGACCGTGTCGACAATCTCGAAGCGTCGCGGTGCCACGAGCGTGATCGATGTCGTCACCGGACGTCCCCACCGGCGGAGGCCAGCCGCGGATCCGCAAACACCGTGATCCGGCCCTTCTCGTAGGAGGCTCGCATATGGGTTCTACGGATCTTGCCACTGGTGGTACGGGCTACCTCCCCCTTGGCCACCAGCACCAGATCGCTGAGCGGGGTGGCGAATTCGGCGAATATCGCGGTGCGTACCGCCGCGAGCACGTCGTCAAGAGAGGCATCACCAAGGTTCTCCGGACGGATCTCGTGAACCAGTACGAGCCGCTCAGGGGTGCCAACCGCGAATGCCGCGCCCACCCCGCGTGCCAGCGCCGGGGCGGCCGCACGCGCGGCCGCCTCGATGTCATGGGCGTAGAGATTGCGGCCGTTGACGATAATGACGTCCTTGGTGCGACCGGTGATGAAGAGGTTGCCATCGACCAGGGTGCCCAGGTCCCCGGTACGCAACCAGCCGCCCGTGCCGCCGATCGGTGTCGCGCCGAATATCTCGGCAGACAACTCCGGAAGGTTCCAGTACCCAGCAGCCACACTCGTTCCGCGCAGCCAGATCTCGCCGATTTCACCGTCGGGAAGAGGTGCACCGTCGGCTCCGACGACCGAAACTTCGATACCGCCAACGCGGCCGCTGGCAACCAGCACTCGGGAGCGTGGCACCCCTTCGTCCGCGACCACCAACCGATTTTCGGCAAGCGCCTCCCCGTCGACAACGGCGGTGGTAACCGGCGTGCCGTGCGGGTCGCCAGTCACGAATAACGTGGCTTCGGCAAGCCCATACACCGGAGTGACCGCATGCTCCGCGAGTCCGAACGGAGCCAGCAGCGTGGTGAACCGCTCGATAGAAGCCCACTGCACGGGCTCTGATCCGTTGAGTAACGACCGTACGGACGACAGGTCCACACCCTCGAGCGCCTCTTGCGTGCAGCGCCGTGCCACCAGGTCGAAGGCGAAGTTCGGTGCCACTCCGACGGTCGCCCGGTACTTCGACATGGCCCGGATCCACTGGATGGGATGCTTGATAAACGTGACGGGTGACAGGAAACGCGAAGTGCCACCATAGAATAACGGCCAGAGCAGCATGCCGATCAGCCCCATGTCATGAAACTGCGGCAACCAACTGAGCATCGAGAACGACGGGTCACTCTCGATGCGGGCTCCGAGTTCCTGCTCGTTGTGGACGAGGTTCCCGTGGGTGACGATCACACCCTTCGGGGCATTGGTCGAACCCGACGTGTACTGCAGGAAGGCGGTATCGGAAGGCGCCGACCGCACCGGGACGAATTCGCGCCCCAGCTCGACCTGAATGGTATCGGTGGCGATGAGCGCGATCGGCGTGGGCAGCGCATCGGCCCATCCCGCGATAAGTGGCGCAACCGACGACTCCGTCAGCACAACGCGTGTGCCCGCGTCCGCGATGATTCCGGCAAGACGGTGTTGCGCCTTGTCACGACCATCAGGCAGAGGCGCGGGAACTGCGACGACTCCGGCAGCCAAGCAGCCAAGGAACGCCGCGACGAATGGCAGCCCGGGCGGATACAGCAGCAGGGCACGGTCCCCAAGCTCCAGGTCTTCGCGAAGGCGTGCGGCCACCGCAGTGGCATGACTTACGAGTTCGGCATAGGTCCACGCGCACTCCGCCAGTTCGCCGGCACCTTCTTCCAGGTAGCCCAGGGCAATCCGATCCGGTTGTCGGGCAACCCATTCGGTGACGGTGGTGAAGTAGTCGGTGAAATCGCGCGTCGTCTGCATGTTACTTTCTGCCCTTCCGTTTCCTCTGACTTGGCCCGTCTCGCAATGATCGGCATCCGCTGGACGATCGGACGCCTTCAGCGACACCTAAGTAGCGAATTTTGTTGGTAATAGCCCGATCTCAGCGGCCAGCCGTTGCGATGCGGCCAGTACCCGCACTTCGGCGATGCGATGCGGATGGGGGGCGGATACGCGCGGGGTGTTATCACGCACCGCCACTGCGGCTTGATGTGCCATTCCAGAGCATCCTTTGACCGAGGCCAAACCCCACCGCGCCGTGGAAGTACTTACCCGATCGCCCAGAAGTTCGATCCAGTCGGCAGGTATCCGAGAACCTTTGCCAGGCTCGCCCCGCCTACTACCAGATGTTCACATCTTGCAGCGATCGTTTTCTGTAGCGAACAGTAACGCACGTACTCCATCGCGGCAACCCATAACGCGAGCATCCATCGAAAGCGCGCCTGAGCTGCGGCTCAACCTTGATCAGCGCGGACCGTCGGCGCCAACGAGCGTCAGCCAAAGAACCCGCATCGCGGTAGGCGATCGCCGGAACAAACGCAGCGAGATCGGCCACCCGACTGTCACAGCGTTGCGAAGCATCGAGAAACCCCCGCCGGGACGAACACGTACCGGGCACCCCGCACCTCGGGATGCCCGGTACGTACCGACGGCTAACGCTTGCGGCGTGACTTGGTGGGCTTGGAGGTGCGTCCCGCGTTGCGCGCAGCTTCCCTGCGCTCACGCCGCGTGCCGCCGCCCGAGGCAGAGGCGCCGCCGCCTTCATGCCGGGACTGCGCCGAGCCGTCTTCTGCCGGACCCGAGTACGTCAGCTCTGGCGTCGACTCATCAAGCCCCTTGGCACGCAACTCGCCTTGCGCTGCTTGCGCTGCGGCGGAAGCGAACTCGGCTAGCCCTTCCGGCGCCGCCTGCGGAGCGACGGTTCCGTCGGCCGGCTGCTGGACCTCGACGTTGATGTTGAACAGGAAGCCAACCGACTCCTCCTTGAGGCCGTCGAGCATGGCGGTGAACATGTCGTAGCCCTCACGCTGGTACTCCACCAGCGGATCACGCTGCGCCATCGCCCGCAGGCCGATGCCCTCCTTGAGGTAATCCATCTCGTAGAGATGCTCACGCCACTTGCGGTCGATCACGCTGAGCAAGATGTTGCGCTCCAGCTGGCGCATCGATCCCTCGCCGGCCAGCCCGTCGATCTCGGCTTCCCTTGCCTTGTAAGCCTTTTTGGCGTCATCAAGCAATGCCGCCTTGAGGTCCTCAGGGCTCAGCTCGTCGGCTTCGCCATACGTGTCGGACGCGATGAGCTCTTCGGGCTTGATGCTCACCGGGTACAGCGTCTTGAGCGCGGTCCACAGCGCTTCGAAGTCCCAGTCCTCGTGATAGCCGTCGGCCGTGGCACCGTCGACGTAGGCGGCGATGGTGTCGGTGATCATCTCCTCGATCTGCGGCTGCAGATCCTCACCCTCCAGGATGCGGCGACGCTCGGCATAGATGACCTTGCGCTGCTGGTTCATCACCTCGTCGTACTTGAGGACGTTCTTGCGGACCTCGAAGTTCTGTTGCTCGACCTGGGTCTGCGCGCTCTTGATGGCGCTGGTCACCATCTTGGCTTCGATCGGCACATCATCGGGGACGTTCATGCGCGTCAGGATCGTTTCCAGCGCAGCACCATTGAAGCGCCGCATCAATTCGTCACCCAGCGAGAGGTAGAAGCGGGACTCGCCCGGATCGCCCTGACGTCCGGAACGTCCGCGCAGCTGGTTGTCGATACGCCGTGACTCGTGGCGCTCGGTGCCCAGCACGTACAGGCCGCCGGCCTCCTGCACCTCCTTGGCCTCGGTCTCGGCGGCGTCCTTGAACTTCTGCAGCGTCGTGTCCCACGCGTCCTGGTACTCGTCCGGGGTCTCCACCGGGTCCAGGCCCTGTTCGCGAAGATGCGTGTCCGCCAAGAAGTCCGGGTTACCGCCCAGCACAATGTCGGTGCCTCGACCGGCCATGTTGGTGGCCACCGTGATGGCTCCACGGCGCCCAGCCTCGGCGATGATGCGGGCTTCCTGCTCGTGGTACTTGGCGTTGAGGACGTTGTGCGGAATGCGGCGTTTGGTGAACTGCCGTGAAAGGTATTCGGAGCGCTCAACACTCGTGGTACCGATCAGGACGGGCTGGCCGGCCTCGTACCGCTCCACCACGTCGTCGACGACGGCGATGTACTTGGCTTCCTCGGTCTTGTAGATGAGGTCGGACTGGTCCTTGCGGACCATCGGCCGGTTCGTGGGGATCGACACCACACCGAGTTTGTAGATCTCGTGCAGCTCGGCCGCCTCGGTCTGCGCGGTACCGGTCATGCCGGCGAGCTTGTCGTAGAGGCGGAAGTAGTTCTGCAGGGTGATCGTGGCCAGCGTCTGGTTCTCGGCCTTGATCTCCACCCGCTCCTTGGCCTCGATGGCCTGGTGCATGCCCTCGTTGTAGCGCCGGCCAAGCAGCACGCGACCGGTGAACTCGTCGACGATCAGCACCTCGCCGTCGCGGACGATGTAGTCCTTGTCCCGGTTGAACAGTTCCTTCGCCTTGATGGCGTTGTTGAGGTAGCTCACCAACGGCGAGTTGGCGGCTTCGTACAGGTTCTCGATGCCCAGCTGGTCCTCGACGAATTCCACACCCAGCTCGTGCACACCGATGGTGCGCTTGCGGATGTCCACTTCGTAGTGGGTGTCCTTGTCCATCAGCGGCACGATCCGCGCGAACTCGGTGTACCAGTTGGAGGCGCCGTCCGCCGGACCCGAGATGATCAGCGGGGTGCGGGCCTCGTCGATGAGGATCGAGTCGACCTCATCGACGATCGCGAAGGCGTGTCCGCGCTGCACCAACTCGTCGAGCGAGTGGGTCATGTTGTCGCGCAGGTAGTCGAAGCCGAACTCGTTGTTGGTGCCGTAGGTGATGTCGGCGTTGTAGGCCTCGCGGCGTTCCGGCGGCGTCATCTGAGACAGGATCACGCCCACCTCCAGCCCCAGGAAGCGGTGCACGCGGCCCATCCACTCCGAGTCACGTTTGGCCAGGTAGTCGTTGACGGTCACGACGTGCGTGCCCTTACCGGCCAGCGCGTTCAGGTACGCGGGCAGCACACAGGTGAGTGTCTTGCCTTCACCGGTCTTCATCTCGGCGATGTTTCCGGCATGCAGCGCGGCACCACCCATGACCTGCACATCGAAGTGTCGCTGGCTCAGCACGCGCCAGGACGCCTCGCGCGCGACCGCGAATGCCTCGGGCATCAGGTCGTCGAGGGTCTCGCCCTTTTCCAGGCGGGCCTTGAACTCGCCGGTCTTGGCCTGCAGTTCGGCATCGGAGAGCTTCTCGACATCGTCGGACAGGGTGTTGACGTAATCGGCCACGCCCTTGAGACGCTTGACCATGCGACCTTCACCAAGGCGCAGCAACTTCGACAGCACGTCAATAACCCCTGTACTCGTTAGGACTAGTCAGACTTCAGCGAGTCCCATCGTAGGCGTCGCCCGCACCAGCTTCCCCGAGCAGTCACTCTTGAGCGCCGGTCGCGCCATTCGCGAGCGCCGCCAGGCGCCGCTCGCGTGCAATGAGGAACAACGGGAACGCGACGCTGATGGCGATGAGGAAGCAGAGCGCGATGTACACCCACGTGCGCTTGATACCCAACCGTCGGGTCTCGACAACCATGAGGACAAGGGCCGCGATCGTGAGCAGCATCAGGTCGTTGGTCAGTGAGCCCGCGACGTGATTCGCATACGCGCTGGTCACGACATCGACAAGCTTCCCGCCGGACAAGATGTACGCAACGTTGTGCCACCAGGTCGCAACCAGGGCGATCAGCGCGATCGCACCGTATAAAGAACAGAGATTCCGGCGTGCGGTGCTCACCACCGAAGTATGCGACGTAAGAGGGCCCCCACACCAGATCCGGGTGCGGGGGCCCTGTGCGCGGGTGATCCGCGCGCCCTAACTACTCCCCGAGGCGTATCAAGCCGTAGTCGTATGCGTGCCTGCGGTACACCACCGAAGGGCGACCCGAGGTCTCATCGTGGAAAAGGAAGAAGTCATGACCGACCAATTCCATCTCGTAGAGCGCGTCGTCGACCGTCATCGGTTTGGCCGGGTGATCCTTGGTTCGCACGATCTGGCCCGGGCCGTGGCCGTCATCGACCTCGGCTCCGTTGTGACTGTGTGCGCCATTGACCTCGGCGGGTGGCGTGAAGGCATCGGCGGGCAGAACCTTGGTGGCCTCGGCAAGCGATACCGGCGTCTTGTCTCCGTAATGAACCTTGCGGCGGTCGCGGCCTCGTCGCAACCGGCTTTCCAGCTTCGCGGCGGCGGCCTCAAGGGCGCTGTGGAACGTGTCGGCGCATGCCTCGCCCCGGACGACCGGCCCACGGCCCCGCGCGGTGATCTCCACACGCTGACAGCTCTTCTTCTGGCGCCGGTTGCGTTCGTGTTCGAGTTCTACATCAAAGAGGTAAACGGTTTTGTCGTAACGTTCCAGACGGGACAGTTTGTCGTTCACAAAGATTCGAAAGTGATCGGGGATTTCCACGTTTCGGCCCTTGACCACGATATCGGCTTGGGCTGTCCGCTCCCCGTCCTCGAGTGCAACGGATGCCTTTGATGTGCTTGACAACTCATACCTCCGGTACTGAGAGTGCGCTTGCGCTTAACCCATCCGCTAGGGACTAAAGATGTTGGCGACGCGCATGTTTGATGTTTGAAGTACGCCGGAGTCGCCTAAAACGCTGAGACGGCAGCCCGCCGGCGTTGGGGTTGGTGACCACCTCCTCCGCCAAACCGGACGCAGGCGCCCATGTTGGTAGGCGGTTCGACCGCCCAAGCGCGGAACGTTCATAGCTTGTTGGCCCCGACGGTAGTCCGTGTTCACTCGCCTTGCCACCGATTCGCCAGAGTCGTTTCGAGATCGTCATACGATCTTTAGGCGTACGTCAGCGTGAGCACGGCAGCGACTCGAAATCCCGCCGATTTCAACACTCTGACCGATTCGGTAACGGTGGCGCCGGTGGTCACGACATCGTCCACCAGCACCAATTCCGTGTCCGGTTTCCGGGTCCGGCGCAGCGCGACGCGTCCGGACACATTGTGCTGCCGGGCCGAAATGGACAGTCCGACCGAATCGCGCGCCCCCACCCTCATGCGCAGCAGGGACGCAAGGTGCACGCCCGGAATCCGGGTAGCGACCGCAGCCAAGGCGGTCACCGGATCACCGCCTCGCCCGCGTGCCGACGTCCATCGAGTGGGAGCGGGAACCAATGTCACCGGCTGCTCGACGAGATGCCAGCACAGCAGCTGCGCCACACCGCGCGCCAACGCCGCACCCAGCGGAGCGGTGAGATCGCGACGACCGCGCTCTTTCATCGTCACAATCGCCTGCCGCCGAGCGCCCGCGTACCGCCCGAGCGAAAGAACGGGTACGCCCGGATCGACCCGCGGCGTCACCACCACGGGCTCGGCGGTGAACGCACACGCGCAGGCCGAACACCACCGGGTGGCGGGTGCGTCACATCCGCCACAGTTCAGTGGCAGCACCAGATCGAGCATGTAGATCACTGTGCGCGCGGGGTCCGACAAGTAGTCAGCCCTAGAGTGCCGCGACCAGCCTCTCGATCTGACGGCGGTCCAGCACTTCAACCGTCCCGTCGGGTAGCCCGAGAATGCGGTCGGTGGCGATGCCGTAGAGCCGCTGACGCTGGACCGCCGCATCGATGGCCTCTGCGCGCGCCCGCGCATCCGGCGCGGCCACGATCCTCTGCACGGTGGCGCCCATGTTGGCCGCGAAACCCTGGATCATGTCACCGACGCCCTCGGGATCGAATGTCTGGAACACCCCCTCGGCGACTCCGCGGGTGATCAGCTCGGTAAGCACGGGACGAAACTTGTCCTCCCAGATCGCCGAGATCCGGCGCAGCAGCGACTGGTTCTCTGGCCGCAGCATCGACCTCATCGCCGCGATGCTCTCCGGTGCACCCAGCGCCATCTTGACCTCATAGCTAGCACGCAGTCCGGCGTTCAGCTGCTCCAACGCGCCCAGGCCCGACCCGGCGAACACCGGATTCAGCACCTCGAATGCTTGGTCGGCGCTGCGCTGCGCCAGCGCGGCCACCAGCGCTTCCTTAGAGGAAAAATAATGGTAGAAAGCACCTTTCGATATCCCGGAGGTGGCGATGAGATCGTTGAGGCTCACCTTCCCGTAGCCGCGGTCCAGGAAGAGGGCCATCGCCAGATCGAGCAATTCGGTCCGGCGTACCTCCGGATGCTTCACCACACGCGGCATACGTCAGCGCTTCCTGACCCAGCCGACGTAGGTCAGGTACACACCGACGACCGTGAGAAACAGGAAGAAGAAACGGACCGGGCCGACTGCGGGCACCGAGGCATCGACCCCCTTCTGCATCAGCTGAGGAAACGCCAACAGAACGAATCCGCGCAGGGCAAGGAACCATCCGAACAGCGAGATGATCACCGGCGCGAGTCCTCGCCAAAACTGATGGAAGGCGATGATCATCAGCCCACAAAACAGCAGCAGAGCACCGAACAGCCAGGACCACATCGGCTCTGTGAAGAAGCTGTCGCCCAGGAAGCGCAGATCTGCCGCGCGCACGGCGATGATGACGGTGACCGTCGCGACAAAGGGGCCGATGACCCGCGCAAATGCGCGGGTACGCAGGGCCGGATCGACCGTGGTGGACGCAGTATTCATGTCCCGATCTCCTTTCACACTGCCCAAATAGACCGCTGGTCGGTATGTTAGACCACTGGTCGGTATAAGCAAATGGTTTGCCATAGAACGCCAAGCCGTCGGATCGATCTGACTAGGCTCGGACATATGGAGACCCGGACAGCACCTGCCGATCCCGAAGTCCTCACCTCGAATCTGCGCGTTGCGCTCGACGGCCGATTCGGCCCGATACGTGATGCCGCCCGCGAGTACCTGAACCGCGCCGATCTGCTACCTGATCCCTCACTGACACTCGAGGAGGCTCGGACGCGTTCACTGCGCATCTTGCGCGAGCTGGTTCCACATGGCTTGCCGCACGCGGGATTCCGCAAGGAACACGGAGGTACCGGCGATGTCGGAGCCGCGATCGTCGGCATCGAGATGCTCGGCTACGCGGATCTGTCACTCATGGTCAAGGCCGGCGTGCAATGGGGCTTGTTCGGCGGTGCCATCGAAAACCTCGGCACCGCAACTCATCACAAGCAGTACGTAGTACCGCTGATCAATCTGGACGTACTCGGATGTTTCGGCATGACCGAGACCGGCCATGGTTCCAACGTTCAGGCCCTGCAGACCGTCGCCACCTACGACAACCAGACCGGCGACTTCGTTCTGAACTCGGAGGGCTCGCTGGCACGTAAGGACTACATTGGTGGCGCCGCGGAGCACGCCACCGTGGCCGCGGTTTTCGCTCAGCTCGTCACCGGCGGGCCTGGCGAAGAGGCATCCGGCCGGGGAGTGCATTGCTTCGTGGTACCCATCCGGGACGCGGCGGGCAATGATCTGCCCGGCATCACCACCAGCGACTGCGGATACAAAGGCGGCCTCGCCGGAGTCGACAACGGGCGCATTGTGTTCGACAACGTGCGGGTGCCTCGCGCCAACCTGCTCAACAAATATGCGGACGTCAACGCCGACGGCTCCTACACCTCGCCCATCGAGAATGAGAACAAGCGATTCTTCACCATGCTGGGCACACTCATCCGCGGACGGGTCAGCGTCGCCGCGACCTCCGGTGCGGCGGCCCGCAAGGCGCTGACCATCGCATCGCGGTATGCCCTGGTACGCAAGCAGTTTGACACGCCGGACAGCGACGACGAGGTGATCATCGCCGACTATCTGGTGCATCAGCGCAAGCTACTGCCCCTGATCGCCCGGTCGTACGCACTGGCATTCGCGCAGAACGAGCTCACCGAGGAACTGCACGAGGTGCAGACCGCCGACGAGGTGGACGCGGACCGGCAGCGCCAGCTGGAAAGTGCCGCAGCGGGTTTGAAGGCGATGACCAGCTGGCACGCCCAGAACACCATCACCGTGTGCCGCGAGGCGTGCGGTGGGGCCGGCTATCTCGATGCCAACCAGCTCACCATTCTGCGCCGCGATATCGACGTGTTCACCACCTTCGAAGGCGATAACACCGTGCTCACCCAACTGGTGGCCAAGGAACTCCTGTCGGCCTACGCCGAGGATGTGCGTGGTCTCAATGCTGTGGGCTGGACCCGGTTTATCGCAGGCATGGCCCGCGACGTGATCCTGGAACGCTCCGCGGCCCGGCAGGTAATCCAGACCATCCTGGACTCTTCCGACGAGGACGTCGAGGAATCCGATTTGAGCAACAGGGGCACCCAGCTGCGACTGCTGCGCAATCGCGAAGATCACCTGCTGCGCACCGCGGCCACCCGGATGCAGCGTGCCCAATCTGATGATGAAGACCCCTTCGAGGTCTTCAACTCCGCACAGGACCACATCCTCAAAGTGGGCTCGGCCCACACCGAACGGGTGGTGCTGGAAGCCTTCATCGAAGCGATCGACAGCTGCGACAGCAAGTCCGCACAGGAACTATTGGAGAAGCTGTGCGATCTGTTTGTCTACAGCACGCTCGAAGCGGACCTGTCATGGTTCCTGATGCACCGGCATGTCTCGACCGAACGCGCGAAGGCCATCAGGCGCGGTGTCAATCAACTGTGCGAGGAGCTGCGCCCGCATCTGAGCACACTGGTCGATGCTTTCGGAATTCCCGAGGCGCTGCTCGCCACGGAGATGATCCCCGACAACTAGCCCGTCAGCACCGGAATCGCTTGCGGCAGCATGAGCGGACGTACCTCGATCCATCGCACTTCGGGGGTACCCAATCCCGTCAGCTGCAGCACGCCCCGCGCATCGGCGATATAGATCGCCGCCGGCGAGGCCGCGATCGTCGAGACCGGTGTCAGGAGATTCTGATCGTTCAGATCTGAGTTCACTCCGTCGAGGTTCACATTCGCCACCGGATGTGAACCGTCGTTGCGGGCCACCGCGATGTCGTCGCCGGTGCGCCAGGCCAGCGATACCGCGGAGTTCCCGAGGCCATAGCCCAACCGACGCGGATGTGCCAGGGCGTAGTCGCCGCTGTCGGTCTGTATCACCGTCGCCAGGATCACCTGGCCATCGATGATCATCGCGGCGCGCGTGCCATCGCGGGACAAGGCCAATTCGCTGATGGGGCCCTTGTACTTCTCCGCCACCGCGGATGATTCGACAGGCAGCACCGCCACCATCGATGTGGTGGCTTCCTGGATTATCCGAACGACCCGGCCGCCGTCGATCACCGTCCACACCGCGTCGTCGAGCGCCCAGGTCGGGCGGGTCAGCGTCTTACCGCCGACCGCCTCGCTGCCGTTGGCACCGTTGGCGCCCACCCAGAGCGACATCTGCGGATCATCTCCGCCCTGCACCCGGATAACCGAGGCAATCTGACGCCCACTGCGTGAGAGTGCAGCCGAAACCTGGTTTCCCACTTGGCCAAACGATCCGCGCACCGGCACCGCAGCATCACGGTCGACCGTCACCATGGACCCGTTCAACAACCCGTAGAGGCCCACCCCCGCACCCTCCGATGCGCCGGGGTCGGTCGACGCGACGTTCTGGGTGCTCCAGCCCTCCGCGAACTGCTCGTCCAGGGGAGCACCGTTGACCTGCAAGACGTACGGCCCGGCGATACCGGCCCGCGAGAGCGTCCAAATCACCTGCGCGGCAAGGAACTGGCGGGTCCGCTGATCGGGCGTGAGGTTGCCCTCCAGCTCCACGCGCACGCCGCCGTATCCGCGTCCCACGTCCACCCTGCTGCCGTCGACACGGGTCAGCGGGCCGCGCAACCGCAGACCGCTCAGGTGGTTGCGCACCGCCCCCACCAGCTCCGGGCGCGGGCCGGACAGCAGCTTGTACACGAGCTCGGTGGCCAGCAGATCGGGATCGTTGACCGCCACATAGCGCGGGTCGGGCACGACCGTGCGACCCGCCGGGTCGGCGAAGTACACCGTGTACCGGCGATAGGTGGACTGAAACTGACCCCAGTCAAGGAATACCCCGTTGGGCAACGAATCGATCCGCCATTCGCCATTGGCCTTCACCAGCGTGAACTGGGGATCCTGAACATCACCCTGGTGCATCTCGAAAACCCCGATGTCGGACAGCGTGCCCAACTTGTTGGCGCGCACATTGATCGTCCACCGGTCGACGCCGCGCTGGTCGGCGAATGACGGCGACTCGATCAGCACCGCATCGCCCGCGTCATCCCACGTCCGCGAACTGGATTCGGTGAGGAACTGGCGCGCCGCGCGATGCCTGTTCGAGGGGTCTGCGGTCGCCTTCAAGAATTCGCGCAGCACCGTCTCGGGTTCCATCCCCGGAGTGGGTGCCGGCATCCCTGGCGGCAATGGCCGTTGCACCGTGCCGATGGCCTGCGGCGAGGACGAGGACGGTACTCCGGCACAGCCGGTGAGCCCGAGTGCCACCACGGTCAGCACCGCGGCTACCCGGCGGCGCATCAGGACGACTCCCGCACGTGGTCGGCCTTGGCACCCGAGGTACGCATTGGTGTGGTCTCCTGCTCCCCCGGCTGGATTCCCCGTTCCCCCGGCTGAGTTCCCCGCGAAACCGGCCGGCGCGCACCGACACTCGGGCGGCTCGTCGGGTTCAACGGAAGCGGGCTCGTGGTCACCTTGTGCCCACGGACCAACGGCACCGTCAACCGGAAAAGCGCCCCGTTGCCCGGTTCGCCCCACGCCTCCAGGCGACCCTGATGCAACCGGGCGTCCTCGACGCTGATCGCCAACCCCAGCCCGGTGCCGCCCGAGTGACGCTTGCGCGATGGGTCGGCACGCCAGAACCTGTTGAACACCAGCTTTTCCTCACCGGGGCGCAGGCCAACTCCGCGATCGCGCACGGTGACGGCGACGCTGTCGATATCGGCGGCCATCCGGATGGTGACGGGCTTGTGCTCGCTGTGGTCGATCGCGTTGGCGACAAGGTTGCGCAGAATCCGCTCCACCCGACGGGGATCCACCTCGGCGATGATCTCGCTGTCGGGCATGTCGAGCTCTACTTCGGTGTCCAACTCGTCCGCCAGGTGCTTGACCGAAGCCACCACGGTCTTGACGGTGTCGCGCAGATCCACCTGTTCCACGGCGAGCTCGGCCACGCCGGCATCGTGCCGCGAGATTTCCAGCAGGTCACTCAGCAGCGTCTCGAACCGGTCGAGCTCGTTGACCATCAGTTCGGCAGAACGCTGCAGCGCCGGGTCGAGCTCCTCACGGTTGTCGTAGATGAGATCGGCCGCCATGCGCACCGTGGTCAATGGCGTACGCAGTTCGTGGCTGACGTCAGAGGTGAAGCGGCGCTGCAGGTTTCCGAACTCTTCCAGCTGGGTGATCTCCCGCGAGAGACTTTCGGCCATGTCGTTGAACGACACCGCAAGCCGTGCCATGTCGTCGACACCGCGCACCGGCATACGTTCGGACAGATGTCCCTCGGCGAATCGCTCGGCAATGCGCGAGGCCGACCGCACCGGCAGCACCACCTGGCGCGCGACCAGCAGCGCGGCCGCCGCCAACAGCACCAGCAGCACCACCCCGCCGGTGACGATGGTGCCGCGCACCAGCGAAATCGTGCTTTCCTCGTTCGACAGCGGGAAGACCAGGTACAGCTCGAGCGCGGTGACCTTCGACGTGGTCGGCGAGCCGATGACCAGAGCCTTCCCGGAGAAGCTCTCGGTGTGCACCATCGAGTACTGGTAGCTGACCTGGCCGGCCTTGACGAATTCGCGCAGCGGGCCGGGGATCTGAGTGGCGGGGCCCGCCGACGTCGCCTCGCGGGGACCATCGCCAGGCACCAGAAGGACCGCATCGAACGCTCCGGCGCCGCCGCCTTCGGATCCCTTGCTGCCGTTCAGCAGCTGGTTGCGGGCCAATTCCAGGCTGCTCTGCAGCGACCGTGTCTCCTCGCCACCGACGTCATCGCTGACGATGACGCGAGCCCGCTCCATCTCTTCGGTCGCGACCCGAATCTTCGATTCCAGGATGCGGTCGGTCACCTGGCTGGTGAGGACGAATCCCAGAATCAGGATGACGAGGGAGGACAGCGCCAAATTGGACACCACCACCCGCACCTGCAGGGAACGGCGCCAGGTAAACCCGACCGCTCGACTCAGTGCCTTCAGTCCGCGTACCAGTGGTGCCGATCGCCGCTGAATGCGCCGCTTCGAGCTGAAGATCACGGGGGTCCGGCCTTATATCCCACTCCTCGAACGGTCAACACCACGGTCGGATTTTCGGGGTCCTTCTCGACCTTCGCCCGCAGCCGCTGCACGTGGACGTTCACCAGCCGGGTATCGGCCGGGTGACGGTAGCCCCACACCTGTTCGAGCAGCACATCACGAGTAAACACCTGGCGCGGTTTGCGTGCCAGCGCCACCAGTAGGTCGAACTCCAGCGGGGTCAGGGAGATCTGCTCGCCCTCACGCGTCACCTTGTGCGCGGGAACATCGATGTCGATGCCCGCGATGTTCAGCAGCTCGGCGGGCTCGTCGTCGTTGCGCCGCAACCGGGCACGAATACGTGCGACGAGCTCCTTGGGCTTGAATGGCTTCATGATGTAGTCGTCGGCACCCGACTCCAGGCCGAGCACCACATCGACGGTGTCGGTCTTGGCGGTCAGCATGACGATCGGCACACCGGAATCGGAACGCAGCACCCGGCATACGTCGATGCCATTCATCCCGGGCAGCATGAGATCCAACAGAACCAGATCGGGGCGCAGCTCACGGACCGCGGTGAGCGCCTGAGTACCGTCGCTCACCACTGCCGTCTCGAAGCCCTCCCCGCGCAACACGATGGTGAGCATCTCTGCCAATGACGCGTCATCGTCGACAACAAGGATCCTTTGCCTCATAGAGCCCATCGTGTCACTAGATCGTGACAAAACCGGGGTACCAAAGGGGCGAGTTGCGAACTAGTCTCACGCGAGCTGCTGGCGGATCCTGAACTTCTGAATCTTCCCGGTCGCGGTTCTGGGCAGAGAATCGACAAACTCGACACGTTTGGGGCATTTGTACCCGGCCAGATTCTCCCGGCAGTGCGCGATGAGATCCGGGCCGGTGGGTGGATCTATCCCCGGATCTGTCACCGAGATCACCACGACCGCGGTAACCAACTCGCCCCATTTGTCGTCGGGCACTCCGACGACGGCAGCCTCCCGGACTCCGGGATGAGATATCAGCGCATCTTCCACTTCGATGGAGGACACGTTCTCGCCGCCGGTAATGATGATGTCCTTCTTGCGGTCCGAGATGCTCAGGTACCCGTCGGACATCGATCCGCGATCACCGGTATGAAACCAATTGCCCGCCAACGCTTCCGTGGTCGCCTCTGGCTGATCCCAGTAGCCATCAAGATTCGTGTTCGACTGGGTGAGCACCTCACCGTCCTCGGCGATCGATACCCGCACACCTATCGCCGGGGCTCCCGCGCGGCCCAGCATGCGAGCCTGCTGGTGGTCGTCGAGATCGGCCCACTCGGACCGAAAGCGATTCATCGTGATGAGCGGTGCGGTCTCGGTGAGCCCGTATATCTGGATGAACTCCCAGCCGAGTTCGGCACGCACCCGCTCGATGGTGCGCGTCGGGGGTGGCGCACCCGCGACGATGATCCGAACCCGGTCCCGGCCGGGGATGGGCCCCTGCCAACGGGCCGCGGCGTCCAGCACAGAATCGACGACCGTTGGTGCCGCGCACATCACGGTGACCCCATGCTCTGCGATACGCCGCAAGATCTCGTCACCGTCGACCTTGCGCAGCACGATATGCCGGCCACCCATTCCGGTCGCCGCATACGGCCACCCCCACCCGTTGCAGTGGAACATCGGCAACGTATGCAGCAGTACATCGTCGTCACGCAGGGTGGCGTGCAACCCGAAAACGACTGCGTTGATCCAGATGTTGCGATGCGTGAGTTGCACACCTTTGGGACGGCTGGTGGTTCCTGAGGTGTAATTCAAAGTGGCGGTGTCTGATTCGGTGCACGACCAGGGCCTCGGATCGGCCCCCTGCGGTGAACCGATTTCACCGAATATCGCGGCGTCATCCTCTCCCAGCACGAAGTTATGGGTGGCGCGCACGGTGTCGAGCAGCCCACGCACCTCCGGGTCCACTATCAGTACCGAAGCCCGTGAGTGCTCGACGATGTACTCGATCTCAGCGGGAGCCAACCGAAAGTTGACGGGTACCAGGATGCGCCCCCACCCGGAAACTCCGAAGAACGAGGTGAGCAGTCGCGCACTGTTCTGCGAGACAATCGCGACCCGCTCCCCGGGCCCGACGCCCAGACCGTCAAGTGCCGCGGCTTGCCCACGCGCCCGCTCGGCAAGCTGCCGGTAGGTCACCGCGCCCCAGGAGGTCGCCGGTTGCACCGGCTCGTCGACTACCCCGACGCGGTCGGGATAGACCAGCTCCGCACGGTCCAGGAAATCTCGCACACTCAGATCGAAGAACACGCACCAATCCTGCCGCCCCGCTCCCAATGTGGCGCGCATATCCACGAAGCACACGGACGCCTTGCCGGTCACCGGCGGACGGGTGTTTAATGATGGCGCTTTGTTCAGCAGTGGTTCATGCGCGCTTTGCGCACACGCTTAGGAGGTGACGCGACTATGTCCGATAGTCAACCTCCGAGTATCCACAGCGCCTTCTAACGCAGATCAGGGTCGCGCTCGAAGGCGCTCTTGTTGCACCACACCGTTGTGTGCACCTCGAAGCCACTGCAAGAGAACAGGACCCATCATGAGTCATTGGGATGTCATCATCCGCGTAGCCCTGGGATTTGGCCTGGGTTGCGTCATCGGGATCGAACGGCAGTGGCGCGCCAAGAACGCCGGCCTGCGCACCAACGCGCTGGTATGCCTGGGCGCGACACTCTTCGTCATCATGGGCGGCTACAGCTTCCATGGCCCCGGCGCCGACCCGACTCGCGTTGCAGCACAGATTGTTTCAGGTATCGGTTTCCTCGGCGCCGGTGTGATCATGAAGCAGGGCGCCACCATCACCGGGCTGAATACCGCCGCCACCATGTGGGCCACCGCCGCCGTGGGGGCGCTGGCCGGCGGCGGGATGTACGACGTCGCGATAGTTGGCACCGCCGCCATCGTGCTGGCCAACGTGCTGCTGCGGCCGCTGGGGCATCTGCTGGATCGCCAACCGGCCATCGGTCGCGAGGCCCGACCGGCCGAGTATCTGTTCGAGGTCACCACCACCGACGAAACCGAGGCGCATATCCGCGCACTCACCGTGCAGGCCGTCAGCAGGCCTGAATTCGCACTGCAATCGGTGCGGTCCTATGACGTCGAAGACGGCAAGCATGTGCGCGTGGTGGCGAAACTGAGTGCCGAAGAACGCAACGACTCGCTACTGGAGTCCGCGGTGAGCCGGTTGTCCATGGAACCCGCTGTCTCATCGGTGCGCTGGCATGTCGATCGCGAGGAAGAGGCCGAAGCCAGTGAGTGGTAAGGGCCTACGCCCCGTCGAGTGTGAAGCCATGGCGATAGTTCGACCGAATATCCGCCGTATCTTCACACTCGGCGCAGGAGCTTCTCGGCGAGCGCATCCGGATCGCTGCCGTCGGTGATCGCCCACGGGCCACCCCAATTCCGTTGTGCCAAATCGGCATACGCCGCGGAAACCCGCGACTGCAGATCCGCATCACGCTCATAGGTGTCACGGGTGCGCGCACTCTCCTGCTCCTCGCGGTGGCGCGCCCGCTGCTGGGCAAGCTCCGGAGAGACGTTCAAGAACACCTGCCAGTCGGGATGCGGCAGACCAAAGCGTTGGTACTCAAGCTCATAGACCCAGCGCGCCATGTCCCCGTCGCCGTCCTGATGCAGCCGCGCCGCGCCATAGGCGGCGTTGGACGCAACCCAGCGATCCAATATCACCAGATCATGAGTGCGCACCAGCCCCGTCAACTCTTCAAGCGCACTGCGGCGATCGAGGGCGAACAGCAGCCCCATCGCATACGCGGAGGACACCACATCGCCGTGCCCGCCCTTGAGCGACTCGGCCGCGAGGTCGGCGTGCACCGAGCGTCCGTAACGCGGAAAATCCAGCGTCGCAACGGATAACCCCTGCAATCCGCAGCGCTTCGTCAGCGCCGCGGTAAGCGTGCGCTTGCCCGCGCCGTCGACACCCTCGATCGCAATCAGCTGGCCCACGGCTGGTCAGCCTACGCAAAGGCCCCCGGCACCGGAGTGCCGAGGGCCTTGTACGAGTTTCTAGACAATCAGTAGCGGTAGTGCTCCGGCTTGTACGGGCCTTCCACGTCGACGCCGATGTACTCGGCCTGATCCTTCGTGAGCTTGGTCAGCGTGCCGCCGAGAGCCTCGACGTGAATGCGCGCGACCTTCTCGTCCAGGTGCTTGGCCAGCCGGTAGACCTCGTTGTCGTACTCGTCGTTCTTGGTCCACAGCTCGATCTGCGCGATCACCTGGTTGGAGAAGCTGTTGCTCATCACGAACGACGGGTGGCCGGTGGCGTTACCCAGGTTAAGCAGACGGCCCTCGGACAGCACGATGATCGACTTGCCCGAGTCCCCGAAGGTCCACAGGTCCACCTGCGGCTTGATGTTGAGCCGGGTGGCGCCGGACTTCTCGAGGGCCGCCATGTCGATCTCGTTGTCGAAGTGGCCGATGTTGCCCAGGATCGCCTGGTCCTTCATGGCCTTCATGTGGTCCAGCAGGATGATGTCGTAGTTGCCGGTGGCCGTCACCACGATGTCGGCATTGCCGATGGCCTGCTCGACGGTCACGACGTCGAACCCGTCCATGAGCGCCTGCAGCGCGTTGATCGGGTCGATCTCGGTGACCTGCACACGAGCGCCCTGCCCCGCGAGGGACTCGGCGCAGCCCTTGCCGACGTCGCCGTAGCCACAGATCAGCACCTTCTTGCCACCGATGAGCACGTCGGTGCCGCGGTTGATGCCGTCGACCAGCGAGTGCCGGGTGCCGTACTTGTTGTCGAACTTGCTCTTGGTCACCGAGTCGTTGACGTTGATGGCCGGGAACGCCAGCTCGCCGGCAGCGGCGAACTGGTACAGGCGCAGCACGCCGGTGGTGGTCTCCTCGGTGACGCCCTGGACCGACTCGGCGATCTTGGTCCACTTGTCCTTGTCGGTCTCGAACCGCTCACGCAGCAGGTTCAGGAAGACCTTGTACTCGGCAGAGTCATTGTCGTCCGCCGGGGGCACCACGCCGGCCTGCTCGAACTGCGCACCGCGCAGCACCAGCATGGTGGCATCGCCGCCGTCGTCGAGGATCATGTTGGCCGGCTCGTTCGGCCAGGTGAGCATCTGCTCGGCAGCCCACCAGTACTCCTCCAGCGTCTCGCCCTTCCAGGCGAAGACCGGGGTGCCCTGGGGCTCCTCCGGGGTGCCGTGCGGGCCGACGACAATCGCCGCAGCCGCATGGTCCTGGGTGGAGAAGATATTGCAAGAGGCCCAGCGCACCTCCGCGCCCAGGGCCGTCAACGTCTCGATCAGCACCGCAGTCTGGATCGTCATGTGCAGCGAGCCCGAGATACGAGCACCCTTGAGCGGCAATACATCCGCGTACTCACGACGCAGTGCCATGAGGCCGGGCATCTCATGCTCGGCGAGACGGATCTCCTTGCGGCCGAACTCGGCCTCCGAAAGATCGGCCACCTTGTAATCAATGCCGTTGCGTACGTCGGCCACCAGCTCGGTCATCGCCACCTCAATCGCGTCGCTTGAATAATTCCTGCATGTCAATTCAACTGACACGCACGGGTCCGTCACCAGGTTAGCGCGTGTAAGCAACGGATAGTTAGATCAGGTAGCGAGATTTATGGATGCGCAGGTCACCGGGGGCCTGTCCCGCTTGCGGGGGCCTTGTCGGTGAGCGCGTTGGCTTCCACGAACGGGGACAGCAGGCGCGCCATATCGAGCGCCACATCATGATCCGATTCCGGCGGCATCGACACGTAACTAATCGCCAGCCGCACAATCGACCTTGCGAGGATGGCCGCGTCTTCCTCACTGGCCGCCACCCAGCTGTTCGCGAACGACTCGGTGAGCCGCGCCGACGCCGGCAGCACGATCAGCGCACTGTCCACCGTCACGAGGCGCATGAGTTCGGGCTTGGCCTCGCCCGTCAACAGCGAGATGACCATGGGGTCTGCGGCACTCTCGGCGAAGAAGGCCGCGAATCCCTGATGCAACGCGCCATGAATATCACCGACGTTGGCGTAGATCGCGTCGTTCACGGAGTCGGCCAGACGCAGGGCCAGACGCAGCGCGTATCCCTGAGCCAGCCCCTGCCGGGAACCGAACTCGTTGTACAGCGTCTGACGGCTGACTCCTGCCCGGCGGGCGACCGCCGACATCGTCACTGCCGACCAATCCTGATGACGCAGAAGGTCTCCGAGCGCATCAAGAACCGATTCGCGAAGCAGCGCCCGCGCGGCCTCGGCATACGGCACTCGTGGCGTCACACCGTGGAGCCTGGCAGGCGCGGTGTACTCGGTCAATGTCATGGCCGCGCGATCTCCACCATCACGAAGTCGGCCTTGGCGGCGCCACAGTCCGGGCAACTCCAGTCCTCCGGGATGTCATCCCAGCGAGTGCCTGGCTCGATACCGTCCTCCGGCCAGCCCAGCGCCTCGTCGTACTGAAATCCGCACTGCATGCATTCGAACAACTTGTAGTCGTCGTCGCTCATGATTCCGCTCCTTGCAGGGCTTCAAAATCCACCTTCTCGCGCACTCCGCAGTCGGGGCAGCACCAGTCGTCGGGAACCTCCGACCACGCCGTCCCGGCCGGGAACCCCTCGCGAGGGGCGCCCGTGCTCTCGTCGTACACGTACTGACATATGGGGCAACGGTACTGGGACATGTCAGGCCGCCTGTTCGGTTACGCCGTACTTGGCCAGAATCTTGGCGCGCTTGCTGGGCTGGATGTTGACCTTGGTGATGTCGCCGTCGTAGTGATCCAGTACCCGTTGATCCATGACCTTGCGCCATAGGGGCGGGAAGTACGCCAGTGTCAGCATCGTGGCGTAGCCGCTGGGCAGGTTCGGAGCACCGTCCATGCTGCGCAGAGTCTGATAGCGCCGGGTGGGGTTGGCATGGTGGTCGCTGTGCCGCTGCAGGTGGTACAGGAAGATGTTGGTCACCAGGTGATCGGAGTTCCAGCTGTGCTTGGGGGTGCAGCGCTCGTACCGCCCGCCGGCGGCCTTCTGCCGCAGCAGCCCGTAGTGCTCCAGGTAGTTCACCGTCTCCAGGAAGGTGAAGCCGTAGATGGCCTGAATGATCAGGTACGGGATAACCGCGGTGCCGAAGATGGCGATGGTGACCCCGAACAACACCACCGTCATCAGCCAGGCGTTCACCACATCGTTGCTGGGGTGCAGCACGAAGCGGTTCAGCCTCTTCATGCGGGTAGCCTCCAGATTCCACGAGGACTTCAGGCTGCCCCAGACGCTGCGCGGCCAGAATCCCCAGAACGTCTCGCCAAATCGCGAGCTGGCCGGATCCTCGGGTGTCGCAACGCGCACATGGTGTCCGCGGTTGTGCTCGATATAGAAGTGGCCGTAGAAGGTCTGCGCCAGTGTGATCTTCGAGAGCCAGCGCTCCAGCTCGTCTTTCTTGTGCCCCATCTCGTGGGCTGTGTTGATGCCGACGCCGCCGAGAACACCAATCGACAAGGCGATACCCAGCTTGGAGATCCAGCTGATGCCATTGTCGAACCCGATCCAACTCAGGTCGGTGGCGGTGAAGTAGTAGGCCCCCAGGAAGAAGCTCGCGTACTGGAAGGGAATGAAGATGTACGTGCAATAGCGGTAGTACTTGTCGTTCTCCAGCGCCTCCATCACCTCATCGGGTGCGTTCTCGCCGTCGGCACCGAACCGCAGATCCAGCAGCGGCAGGATCACGTACACCAGCAGTGGACCGATCCAGAAGAAGAACGGCGAGAACTGCTGCCATCCGAGCTGGTTCATCCCATAAACCAGCGCCGTCGCAATGAAGATCGCGGTGGGCGGGATCATCCCGTACAGCCACATGTGGCGCTTGCGGTCGCGCCACTGGACGGGCAGGTCATGGGCTGCATCAAGGTTTGACGTCATCGTCACTATCTCCTCGGTCTATATCTGCGTGAGGTACGTCACCGAACAGATTTGACGATAGGACATGATTCGTCGCTTGTCTAGACAAATGAGTATGTTTTGTAAAGTACCTGGTGGTGCGCGTCACCCACAGTGGACCCAAGGAGAGATGCGGAGCGCGCTACTTCTCGACGGCTACCCGCAACCCCAGCACCGAGTGCCTGCGGCTATAAGCGAAGTAGACGATCACGCCGATGACCATCCAGGCCAATGCGAACATCCAGGTGCGGACGGCGAGATTGAGCATCAACCACCCGCACGCCAGGATCGCGACCACGGGCAGCCACGGCACACCCGGTGTGCGGAAGCTCCTGGGCAAGTCGGGGCGGGAGCGCCGCAGCACGATCACGCCAGCCGACACCAGCACAAAGGCGAACAATGTTCCGACGTTGACGATCTCCTCCAGCCCCTCTATCGGGGTGAGGGACGCCGCTATCGCGACAAGAAAGCCCACGATGAGGGTGATGCGTATGGGTGTGCCGTGCGATCCCGTCCGGGCGAGTTCGCGGGGCAGCAGTCCATCACGACACATCGCGAAGATGACGCGGATCTGTCCGAGCATCAGCACCATCACCACCGTGGTCAGCCCGGCCAGCGCGCCGATGGCGATGACCTTGGCAGCCCAGTCGACACCGTTGAGGTGAAATGCCGTGGATAGATTCGGATGCGAATCCGCTGCCCGCAGGTCGCTGTACTTGACCATCCCCGAGAGGACCACCGTGACCGCGACGTACAGAACGGTGACGATGACGAGCGAGGCGATGATGCCGCGCGGCACGTCCTTTTGCGGGTTCCGCGTTTCCTCCGCGGTGGTGGCGACGACATCAAACCCGATGAACGCGAAGAACACGATCGAGGCGCCCGCCAGGACCCCGAACCAGCCGTACTGGCTTCCGGAACCGCCGGCGATGAACGAAAACAGGGACTGATCCAAACCGGTCCTGCTGGAACTTCCCGCCTCCGCCGGTGGAACGAACGGTGTGTAGTTGGCCGCCTTGATGAAGAACGCGCCGACGATGATCACCAGCAGCACCACCAGGACCTTGACGGTCGTGATGACGAGGGACACCCGTGAAGACAGCTTGGTGCCGACAGCCAGTAGCACCGTCAACACCGAGACGATGAGCAGCGCGCCCCAGTCGACCTTGAGCGACCCGAGATGCACTGTGCCACTCGATAACCCAAATACTGTGCTCAGATAGCTCGACCAGCCCTTCGCGACGGTGGCCGCACCAACCGAGAACTCCAAGATGAGGTCCCATCCCAGGATCCAGGCGGCGAACTCACCGAATGTCGCATAGGAGAACGTATAGGCGCTGCCTGCAACCGGAATGGTCGACGCGAACTCCGCGTAACACATCGCGGCCAGGCCACACCCGATCGCAGCCATGATGAAGGACAGCGATATCGCCGGACCGGTGACGTTGGCGGCCGTCGACGCCGTGACGGTGAAGATACCGGCTCCGATGACCACAGAGACCCCGAAAACGGTGAGATCCCACCACGTTAGGTCCCTACGGAGCTTTGTTTCCGGCTCGTCGGTATCCGCGATCGACTGTTCGACAGACTTGGTTCGCCACAATCCGCTACCTGGCATTACGGCAGTCTTGCACAACCCCCGTGCTCACCACGGTTGATCACACCGCCCGGCTAAGAATTGACGGCCGAACGATCCAGATCGGGCTCGAGGTAGATCACCTGCGCGATCGGCACCGCCTCGCGCACCCGCCGCTCTGCGGCATCGATCGTGGCGGCGACCAATGGCAGATCCGCATCGGGTGCGATCGCGATCTTGGCCGCGACCAGAAGCTCCTCCGGACCCAGATACTGGGTACGGCAATGGATTACCCGCTCGACGTGATCAGTGCCGGTCAGCGCGTCCAGGATCGCGCGCTCCTGCGTCGCGGTCGCACCTTCACCGATCAGCAGGCTCTTCATCTCGACCATCAAGACAATCGCGATGACGCCCAGCAGCACACCGATCGCCATGGTGCCGATCCCATCCCACACGGGGTCGCCCGTGAGAATCGTCATGCCGACGCCGAACAGCGCGAAGGCCAGCCCCAGTAGGGCACCGGTGTCTTCGAGCAGCACGACGGGAAGCTCGGGGTTACGGGAGTTTCGGATGAACTGCCACCAGCTGGCTTTACCCTTCAGCGGCTTGGATTCCACAAAGGCGGTACGGAAGCTGTAACCCTCCAAACCTATGGCCAACGCCAGGATCACAATCGCGACAATGGGCGACTGCAGATGCTCGGGAGCGTGGATCTTGTGATAGCCCTCATAGAGGGCGAAGACCGAGCCGAGCGTGAATAGCACCAGCGCGACCACAAACGAGTAGAAGAATCGGCTACGCCCATATCCGAACGGGTGCAGTCGATCTGCTTCCTTACTCGCGGCGCGCTGCCCGTAGAGCAGCAGCCCCTGGTTAGAGGTGTCCGCCACCGAGTGCACGGACTCGGCGAGCATCGACGAACTCCCGGTGATCAGGAAGCCGACGAACTTGGCCACCGCGATACCCGCGTTCGCCGCCAGCGCCGCGATGATCGCCCTCTTACTGCCGCCTGCTGACATCGACTCTCCTTACTGTTCCGCGCTCGCATTGTCCTGACGGACGGTCACGCGCCCGCGTCGACTGTTGCCATGAATACACGGGCATCTGACTGCCCGGTCAGCGTCACATCTCCGCCGTCGGCCGGTATCCAGACCGACTGCCCCGCATGCACGTCGAGATCCGGTCCCGCACCGTCCAACCGCACGCTGCCCCGCGTGCACAGCACTATCCGCGGTCCCTTCACGTCCACCGGAGCGCGTTCGCCATCCACCAGATCGAATCGCGACAACGCGAACTCCTTGGCGGGCGTGAGGTACCGAGTCTGCGCAGCGTCGGTGACCGTCTCAACATGCAGGTGTTTTTCGGCGGCAGGTGAAAAATCCAGCACCCGAAGCAATTCGGGTACATCGACGTGTTTGGGAGTAAGCCCACCGCGCAGCACGTTGTCGGAATTGGCCATGATCTCGACCGCCAAACCGCGCAGGTACGCATGCAGATTTCCGGCGGGCAGGTAGATCCCCTCCCCCGGTTCCAGCGTGAGCCGATTCAACAACAGCGAGGCAAGCACTCCGGCATCCGCCGGATACCGCTCACCCAACTCCAGAAGCGTGCGCGCCTCGCCAGTGAAACGCTCGTGGCCGGACGACAGATAACGCACGGCACCCTCGAGCACGGCAGGCACCAACAGATCCAGGCTGGGCTGCGGAAGTGTTATCCAGGTGGTGAACAGGGCGCGCAGCCCGTCGGCGTCGGACTGTCCGGCCAACAGATTCACATAGGGTGTCAGCTCGTCGACATTGAGCGCGCGAAAGAGTTCGACGGTGTCACCGGGGTCGCGAAAGCCTGCCAGCGCCTCGAAACGATCCAGCGCCACAACCAGTTCGGGCTTGTGATTGCGATCGCGATAATTACGCACCGGAGAGTTGAGTGGGACACCCGCCGCCTCTTCACGCGCGTAGCCGTCTGCCGCCTGCTGCGCACTGGGGTGGGCCTGCAGGGACAGCGGCTCGTCCGCCGCCAACACCTTGAGCAGGAATGGCAATTGATCGCCGAACTCCGCCACCGACGCCCGACCCAACTGCCCCGCCGGGTCTGCGGCCACCACATCGAGTAATGACTCTGCGCCACCACCGGTTTCCAGGTACGCCGGGTCGGCTGGGTGCGCACCCAGCCACAGTTCGGCTTCCGGATGCGGTGTCGGTGTGGGGCGTCCGGTGAACTCGGCGATCGCCGTCCGCGAACCCCAGGCGTACGTCCGGATCGCCCCCCTGAGCAGATTCACAGCCCGGATCTCCCCCCGCCAAGCCGGGCGTACACCGAGGCCATTTCGAGTCGCGTCGCGAGCATCATCAGCTGCGCGAGCTCCGACGGTCGGGCCGCCACGTCACCAAGATCGGTGGTACTCACCAGCTGCGCTTCATCGACACCATCGATCCGCGCCGCAACCGATTGGAAGTCGCTATCGGTTGCAAGGGCAAGTATCCGCGGTGGACCATCGCCGCGGGGACCATCGATGAACTCGTCATGGAACAGTGAGCTTTCGCCAGAGCTCCTGCTCGACAACGCATCCCGCATCGCGGCCAACGCTTGCGGAAGGCCGCACGCGGTGGCGGTGCGCTGCGTCAGCCGCAGCAGCGTTGCCGCCGCGTGTTGCGCGAGCGCCACGGTGACCGACCGATCCCCGCAGAACACGGCGGGTCCACCGGTCAATCGCGTCGCGATCACCTTGGCGGCGTTGGTGAAGATTTCCCGGCCCACGGTGTTCCGGGACACCTCGCCGTCCACTTCATCGGCGATGGCCATGACGTCGGGCGCGATGGCCCTATCGAGCACCCCTAGCACTGCCGCCCCCACAGCGAGGTTGTGAGCAAGACTGAATGTGTCGGGCACCCGCAACCGGGGCGCCAGTGAAATCGCCCGGCCAGCACCGGAATCCGCCAAGGGGCCCTCATCGGGTGCGGCGATGACCACCCGGGCACCGCGACGGGTACCCACCGACACCGCAGCAGTAAGGGCAGGATCACCGGCATCGTCGCCGGCGACCACCATGACATCGAGCGGGCCCACCCACACCGGAGCCCGGGTGGTGGTGACGAACGGAAGACTCGCCGTGTCCGACAGCGCCCCGGCCAGAACCGCTCCCGCCGTTGCGGCGGTGCCGCGGCCCGCGACCCACACGAGCGCGCGCGACCGGTCCTCCACGTGAAGCGGCTCCAGGGCACCCTCGGCGATGGCCGTACCAACCGCCCGCACCTGCGAGCCGGCCATCGAAGCGGCCTGCAGCGAACCATCGCGGTCGGCCGCCAACAGCGCCTCGGCGTCGTCCAGATCGATGGTGGCCTTCATCAGGTCGCGGCCTCGGTGCGGTCGACCAACTCGGTGACGCGCGCGACCACACCCGCCACATCTTCGTCGGTGCGGGCCTCGACGTTGAGGCGCAGCAATGGCTCGGTGTTGGACGTCCGCAGGTTGAACCACGTTCCGGTACCGATGTCGACGGTGACACCGTCTAGATGGTCGATCGAAACTATCTGTGTGCCAAATGACTTCAACACCTCATCGACGCATGCCTTGGCATTCGAGACGCGGAAGTTGATCTCGCCGGAGGACGCGTACCGCTCGTAATCAGACATGAGGTCTGAGAGCGGCCGGTCCTGCTCGCTCAGGGCTGCCAGCACGTGCAGTGCCGCCAGCATCCCGGAGTCGGCGCCCCAGAAGTCCCGGAAGTAGTAGTGCGCGGAATGCTCACCGCCGAAGATCGCGCCCGTCTCGGCCATCAACGCCTTGATGAACGAGTGCCCGACGCGAGAGCGCACCGGCGTTCCGCCGTGCTCAACGACAAGCTCGGGGACGGCGCGGGAGGTAATCAGATTGTGGATGATGGTGCCGCCGATTTCACGCTCCAGCTCTCGACGCGCTACCAAAGCGGTTACCGCGGAAGGAGATACGGCACGTCCGCGCTCATCGACGACGAAGCACCGGTCGGCGTCACCATCGAAGGCGAGGCCGATGTCGGCCCCCTCGGCCACCACGAAGGCCTGCAGATCGCGCAGGTTCTCGGGGTCGAGCGGGTTGGCTTCGTGGTTGGGGAAGTTGCCGTCCAACTCGAAGTACAACGGCGCGATCGCGATCGATGGAATCGATCCCAACACTGCCGGCGTGGTGTGCCCGCCCATACCGTTACCGGCGTCCACCGCCACCCGGAGCGGGCGCGCCTCGCTCAACTGAACCAGCGACCGCAGAAAATCTCCGTACTCGTCCAGCACATCACGCTCGGTGACAGTGCCCGCCGGACCATCGTGCGTCGGCACGCCGTTGATGAGCTCCTCGCTGATGACGGCCAGGCCGGTGTCCTTGCCCACGGGCTTGGCACCGGCGCGGCACAGCTTGATTCCGTTGTACGCAGCCGGGTTGTGGCTGGCGGTGAACATGGCTCCCGGGCAGTCCAATAGCCCCGAAGCGAAGTACAGCTGGTCGGTGGATGCCAGTCCGATCTGCACGACATCGACGCCCTGAGCGGTGACGCCCTCGGTGAACGCCTGAGCCAGCGGAGGCGACGAGTCCCGCATATCGCGGCCCACCACGATCCGCAATGACGCGCCGGCGTCGGCCTGCTCGGCCTTGACCAGCCGCGCGAACGAAGAACCCACGTCGAACACGAATGACTCGTCGATCTGCTCGCCCAGGAGGCCACGAACGTCGTACGCCTTGATGACTGCGTGGACAGCGTCGGCGGACCGGGCCATGACGAGAGCACTCCTATTGATCTGTCGAGCGAGGGACGTTAGGTGTCGCTGGCCAGCCTAGTGGTCGGCGAGTGCCCAACGTGAACGTCCGGCGAGAGGCTACAGAATGTCACGGGGCCAAGCCGAAAGCACCTGATCAGAACTAGTCGGCCGGATCCGGCAGCACCCGCAGATGTCCGCGGCGCCGCCCGACCGGGGCCGGATGCACGGGCCGGGGAGCAGCCGAGGTGGCGGGCGCTCCCATATCGAGTGCGGGCTCGCTGAATCCCGCCGCAGCCATCCGTACTCCGGTGGGTTCCCGAACCGCATCGGCCAGGGCAACCAGGTCGTCATCCTCGGGATTCGACGGCAGGGGGCCGTTGTACCGGACCAGCTCCCAGCCACGGGGCGCGGTAATCCGGCTCGCGTGCTGCGCGCACAGATCCCACGAATGCGGCTCGCTGGACGTGGCCAGCGGCCCAACCACGGCCGTCGAGTCCGCATAGACGAACGTCAACGTCGCCACGGCGGAACTCGGGCACCCGGGTCGACAGCAGCGACGGGGGGCTCTCACAAACGTTGAGGCTAGCGTGCGCAAACACGTTCCGACCCGCAGACACGCGCTGTGAACCCACTGAGACCCTCCGGTGATCAGGCAGAGACCCCGGGGTGATCGGCTCGTTGTGATTCGTCAGCCACAGCAGTCACACCGTTACCATTTCCCGTATGGCACGTGACGGACGGCGCGGCGGCTCGGCGGGCGGGTCGAGCTCGCAGGGCTCCCGAAGGGGGCGTGATTTTCGTGGCCCGCTCTTGCCGCCGACTGTTCCCGGCTGGCGCTCACGCGCCGAGCGCTTCGATATGGCGGTACTGGAAGCCTACGAACCCATCGAGCGGGCGTGGCAGTCACGGCTGGAGGGTCTCGATGTCGCGGTGGACGAGATTCCGCGCATCCAACCCAAGGATCCCGAGTCGGTGCAATGGCCGCCGGAGGTGATCGCTGACGGACCGATCCCGCTGGCAAGGCTCATTCCCGCCGGCGTGGACACCCGGGGTAACACCACCCGGGCGCGAATTGTCCTATTCCGCAAGCCGATCGAATTACGCGCGAAGAAATCTGGGGATTTGTCGGATCTCCTGCACGATCTGCTGGTGGCGCAGGTTGCCACCCACCTGGGGGTGGAACCATCGGTGATCGACCCGACCATCACCGATGAGGGCGACTAACCGCCCGATCGAACGCGGAGTTAGATGATGCCCCGCTTCAGGCGGCGGCGCTCACGCTCAGACAACCCGCCCCAGATACCGAACCGCTCGTCGTTGGCCAGTGCGTATTCAAGGCACTCGTCCTTGACTTCGCAGCCCTGGCAGATGCGCTTGGCCTCGCGAGTCGACCCACCCTTCTCAGGGAAGAACGCCTCGGGATCGGTCTGCGCGCACAGCGCCTTCTCTTGCCACTGATCATCAGCGACACCAATCAGCGCATCAAAATCGTTCTGCACCAACGTCAGATGCGGACGTGCGGGCGGCAAGCCCGTCGCACCCGTGCCGACGCCGGAACTCAGCTCGTCGTGTGCGCCAAATTCATTGTGCCCGAACAGCATCGTCCCGCCTCCTCACCATTCCCACTTGCAGTCGTCGTGCCCGGTTTCGTGCCACATTGTCGTTTTCCCGGCCATTCCATTCGAACATCTGATCGAATCCCGGTCTGCGCCTGCAACTTCCAAACCCAGCCCGAGGAATGACACTGGTGTGATTACACACGTGTTCGCTGCCGGGGTCAAGCGAAGGACGAAAATTCATACCATCTACGACCGACAAAATCGGCGTGGCGCCCTCGTGGCGTGTCGCATCATTGCCGGCGCACTAGTCTCGGTCAGCGTGAAACTCACCGTCCTCGTCGGCGGCGTCGGCGGAGCGCGCTTCCTGCTCGGCGTCCAACGCTTGCTCGGATCAGACTCCAGCAAGCATCAGATAAACGCCATCGTGAACATTGGCGACGACGCCTGGATGCATGGCGTCAGGATCTGCCCTGACCTGGACACCTGCATGTACACCCTGGGCGGAGGGGTGGATCCGGAACGCGGCTGGGGGCACCGGGGCGAGACCTGGAACGCGATGGAGGAACTGGCGGCCTACGGCGCCCAGCCCGACTGGTTCTCGCTCGGCGACAGGGACCTGGCCACTCACCTGATACGCAGTCAAATGCTGCGGGCCGGTTACCCGCTATCAGCGGTCACCGAAGCGTTATGCAATCGATGGCAGCCCGGAGTCCGCCTGTTACCCGCCAGCGACGAACGCTGCGAGACCCACGTGGTGATCACCGACCCTGCCGATGGAGAGCAGCGCGCCATCCACTTCCAACAGTGGTGGGTGCAGCACCGAGCACAGGTACCCACGCACAGTTTTGCGTTCGTCGGCGCGGACGAAGCAAAGGCCGGCCCCGGCGTTGCCGAAGCCATCGCCGAGGCAGATGCTGTCTTGCTGGCTCCCTCCAATCCGGTGGTGAGCATCGGGGCCGTCCTGGCGGTCGGCGGAGTTCGCGGGGCACTCCGCACAACCACCGCTCCGGTCATCGGGTACTCGCCCATCGTGTCCGGTAAGCCGCTCCGCGGAATGGCTGACGAATGTTTGCGCGTGATCGGTGTCGAGGTGAGCTCACAAGGTGTCGGGGAACACTTCGGCGCGCGCTCACAGACCGGCATCCTGGACGGCTGGCTGGTCGACGAGGGTGACGCCGCTCACATTGCGGGAGTTCAGGTACGGTCGATTCCGCTGCTCATGACCGACCCGGACGCGACGGCGGCGATGGTGCGTGCGGGACTCGAACTGGCCGGAGTTACCCTATGACCTCATCTGCGGATTCCACTGCACCGGAACATGGTTCGGCGGCTCCGGTGGAGATCTTACCCATTGCGGGCCTGCCGGAATTCCGCCCCGGCGACAATGTCGCCAAGACCATCGCCGAGGCGGCACCGTGGGTCCGAGACGGCGATGTGATCGTGATCACCAGCAAGATCATCTCCAAGGCCGAGGGCCGCATCGTCGCGGCGCCTACCGATCCCGAAGCACGGGACACCTTGCGGCGCAAACTGATCGACTCCGAGTCGGTCCGCGTGCTGGCCCGCAAGGGAAAGACACTGATCACCGAGAACACCATCGGCATCGTGCAGGCCGCCGCCGGAATCGACGCGTCCAATGTCGATACCGCCGAACTCGTACTGCTCCCCACCGACCCCGATGGCAGCGCGGCGGCGGTGCGGGCAGCACTGTCGCGACAGCTGGGTGTGAACGTAGCGGTGGTGATCACCGACACCATGGGACGGGCCTGGCGCAATGGCCAGACCGATGCCGCCATCGGTTCCTCCGGCATCCCCGTCCTGTATGGCTATGCCGGCGCAAAGGACAAGCACGGCAACGAACTTCAGGTGACAGAGGTGGCCATCGTCGACGAGATCGCCGCCGCCGCCGACCTTGTCAAGGGCAAGCTCACCGACGTACCGGTTGCTGTGGTGCGGGGCCTGTCGGTGCCCGACGACGGCAGCGTGGCCCGCGACCTCCAGCGCTCGGGCCCCGACGATTTGTTCTGGCTCGGCACCGCGGAAGCGCTGGAGCAGGGGCGTCGCGATGCGGTGCTGGCGCGCCGCTCCATCCGTCAATTCGCTGATATCGCAGTAGATTCCGACCTACTACGGGAAGCCATCGGCGAAGCGTTGACGGCGCCCGCTCCGCACCACACCCATCCGGTGAGATTCGTATGGGTACGGGATCTGACGACACGGCGCGCGCTGTTGGATGCCATGAAGCAGGCATGGGCCGTGGATCTCAGCGGAGACGGGCGCACCCCGGAGTCCGTCGAGAAACGGGTCGCCCGCGGACAGATCCTCTACGACGCACCCGAAGTCGTCATTCCGTTCCTGGTTCCCGACGGTGCCCACGACTACCCGGACGAGCGCCGGAATGCGGCGGAACACACCATGTTCACCGTCGCGGTGGGTGCGGCGGTGCAGGCACTGTTGGTGGCGCTGGCGGCGCGGGGCGTGGGGAGCTGCTGGATCGGGTCCACCATCTTCGCCGCCGACGTCGTCCGCAGGCAGCTCGAGCTGGATGCCTCATGGGAACCGATGGGAGCCATCGCCATCGGGTATCCGCACGGATACCCCGAGGAGACGCTGGAACCCCGCACTCCCCTGCCCGCCGGCCAGATGCTGGTTGAGCTCTGATGAGCCGCATCTCGGGTCTGCAAGCTTCCGCCGTCGAGCTGCTCTCCGCATGGGAAACGCCCGATGCCGAGCAGGACAGCCTGCGGCACTCCGTTCTGGCCTTTCTCGACGCCAATCCGGACGCCTGCCGCCGCCGCAGCGCCGCAGGCCATATCACCGCCTCGGCGCTGGTGGTCAACCACGACGGGTCGCAGGCGCTGCTGACCCTGCACCCCCGCGTGGGTAAGTGGCTTCAGCTGGGTGGTCACTGCGAGGAGGAGGACGCCACCATCCGGGCCGCCGCGCTGCGCGAAGCCACCGAGGAGTCCGGGATAGCGGACCTCACTCTTGAGCCGAATCTGCTTGGCATACACGTACACCCGATCAAGTGCTCGCTGGGCGTGCCGACTCGCCATCTCGATCTGCAGTTCCTGGCGCGTGCGCCCGAGGGCGCCCAGATCACCGTCAGCGACGAATCACTGGACCTGCGCTGGTGGCCCATCGACCAGATTCCGGCCGAGGATCCCTCGGTGGTCGTGTTGGCCGAGCGGGCCCGCGCCAGGCTGCGTTGAAAGTCGGGTAGTGCATTACCCGTATCCGGCGTAACGAGCCGTCGTATCGTCCCCTCATCAGCGGCGATTCTGTGAGGCGACGCACATGGACATCAAGATTGAGACCCCCTTCGGTGGCAGCGCGAGATTCACCAAGCTCGACCGCGAGCCATCCCCCGGTGGTGACGAGCCCCAGCACACGTTCACCGTCGGAGACCTACGACCGCGAGTCCGGGCGCTCTTGGTGTTGTGCATCGCCATCGACGGCACGATCGTGTTGTGGCTGGCCGCCAAGAACGCCACGTTGACCCAGAACGCGTGGGATCTGCTGGGCACCGCGCTGCTCCTTGCCATCGGCATCACCTGCGCACTGGCGATCGGGGTGATTGTGAAATACCGGCACAGTTCGGTGCTCACCCCCCTGGCCAGCCAGGTATTCGTCATCTGCCTCGCCGCCTATGTCTGGCTGCTCGACCTGCGTAGTCCCGCAAGCCAACTAGGGGGCATCACAGGAGTCGCGCTGGCATTGGGCGCCGTCGCCCTGTGCTGGGTGCTGCATCTGAGCCGGTACGCGGCGGGCGCCCTGACCAGAACCGGCATCGCCGTCGTCGCACTGTTCCCCCTCATTGGGTTGGTGCAGTTCTGGATTCAGAACGAGTACATGACGCACAGTTCGCTTCCGCTGATAGACGTGCAGACCGAGTTGACGCCAGTGGGCTCGACCGGCCCCATCATCCACGTCCTGGCCAAGACCACGTACCACAACCGTGGATCGTTTCGCGTCGACGTCCCGGCCAGCCTGACCCGCGTCGTCGTCTATCCCAAGGGCACACCCTCAGAACCCCCTACACCCGAGATCGTGGCCGGGCACCTGAACGCACTCGGGAGCCAGTTCGGGGACTATCGCGAAACTCCGGCGATGCCCGCCCAGGCGCGACTAATCTATGCCGGCTCCTCCGGCGGGTCCGGCGGGGCGTTCCTGGCCCCCGGATCGACGAACCAGGGCAGCACCATCATCGATATCGATTCCCGGACCGTCCGGTTGGCGGTTATCAAGGTCACCCTGATCGCCGTCACCCACCGATCGGTGAAGGAAACACGCACCTGCTATCCCCCGCAGGTCGCACTCGGCGAGAACGTCATCGGCTTCCTCCGGGAATCAACCCTGGTCCACGATTTCCTGGGCGGCAAGGCGTTGTGTACCGAAACCCAGTTCGCGTCCCGCGGCGTCATCGAGGAACTGGTTTCCGATCACCCCGTGTTGCGGATCTTCACCATGGTGCACGCCTCTGGGGCAACCACGCCGATATTGCTGCCGTTCTTCGGCACCCAGGAATCGCTGGACAATCCGCTATCGAGCACGAAGGCGTCGACGATCATCGAAAACGCCAACCCCTCAGGCATGTTCGGCTCATCTGCCGAGTACGCGCCGTCGGACGCCGATGTGCGGCCGAGTCCCTAGACGTCCGAGGAGTACCGGATGCCACCGTCGGGAATGGTGATTCCGGGCCACACCCGAGCGCCACGTAACAGCTCGCACCGCGCACCGATATCGGCCCCGTCACCGATCACACCGTCACGCACCAGCGCGCGCGGACCGATGCGGGCACCGAACCCGATGATCGAGCGTTCCACCACCGCGCCCGCCTCGATGCGGGCACCGTCGAAGACGACCGCACCGTCAAGCCGTGCCCCGGGACCGATTTCAGCTCCGCGACCCACCACGGTGCCACCGATCACCAGCGCGCCCGGTGCCACCGAGGCGCCATCGTGCACCAGAGCCTCACCCGGATGTTCGGGGATCGCTGGTGAGGGCGCGATACCGCGCACCAGGTCCGCCGAGCCGCGCACGAAGTCCTCGGGAGTTCCCATATCGCGCCAGTAGCTCGTGTCCACGTATCCACATACCTTGGCACCACTGCTCAGCAGTCCTGGAAAGACTTCTCGCTCAACCGAGACCGGCCGCCCGGCAGGGATCCGTTCGATCAGCTCGCGCCGGAACACGTAACACCCGGCGTTGATCTGGTCGGTGGGCGGATCTTCGGTCTTCTCCAGGAATGCGGTCACGCGGCCCGTGGAATCGGTGGGCACACAACCAAAAGCGCGCGGGTCGCCGACCCGCACCAGGTGCAGCGTCAGGTCGGCCTGGGTCTGCTCATGCTGCGCGAGAAGGTCTTTCAAGTCCAAGCCGGACAACACATCGCCGTTGAACACCAGGGCGGTGTCGTGGCGCAGATGGTCCAGCACATTCCGGATGGCTCCACCGGTACCCAGCGGTTCGGTTTCGGTGACATACGTGATCGACAGGCCCAGCTTGGATCCGTCGCCGAACTCCGACTCGAAGACCTCGGCTTTGTAGGAAGTCCCGAGCACCACATGATCGATCCCGGCCGCGGCGACCCGCGACAACACATGCGTCAGGAAGGGGAAGCCGGCGATCGGCAGCATCGGCTTGGGCGCCGAGAGCGTCAGTGGACGCAGCCGGGTGCCCTGCCCTCCCACCAAGATGACGGCATCGGCTTTCACATGGTCAGACATATCACCCTCCTTGCTTGTCCCGGCGCCGGTTGGCGCGGATGGCCGCGCGCACCACGATCGCAGATCGAGCCGCCAGTGCGCCCCGAATGCTCCAACGCAACGGTGCCTGCCACCAATGCGGGTGCCGGTCTGATTGATAGATGTAGACGCTGTCGTGGTGCGCGGTGAGGCTGCGCGCCGGGTCGCGACCGGCCGCATGACCTTTCGCATGCACGACCTCCGAGCTCGGCGCATACACGTTCTGCCAGCCCGCACGTGCCAGCCGGTCTCCGAGATCAACGTCCTCCATGTACATGAAGTACCGCGTGTCGAACCCGCCGATGGCATCGAAGGCCTTGCGCCGCAGCAGCAGGCACGATCCCGAGAGCCATCCCACGATGCGCTCGGACGGCTCCATCCGATCCTGGCGATACGCCGCGGTCCATGGATTGGTGGGCCACACCGATCCCAGCAGTGCGTGAAGCGCACCCCCCGCGAGCGACGGCACCACTCGCGCCGAGGGATACACCGAACCATCGGGCTCACGAATAAGCGGACCCAGCGCGCCCGCGGCGGGCCAGCGCTGCGCAACCTCAAGCAGCGCATCGATGCTTCCCGGGCCCCACTGCACGTCGGGGTTCGCGATCACAATCCATTCGGCTTCCGGATCAACCTGCGCCACCCCAAGGTTGGCGGCCTTCCCGTAGCCGACATTGCCCCCGGTGCGCAGCAGCTCGACATCGGGCTCCTCGGCGGCCACTTCGGGCGCCCCGTCGGTGGAACCGTTATCGGCCAGGATCAACCGCAGCGGGCGATCGGTGGCGTGGCGCAGCGTTCTGAGGAAGCGATGGAGATGCTCGCCAGGCGAGTACGTCACCGTCACCACGGCGATCTGCTCGAGCGGCACCGACGAGCCACTCGGGCGATGAGGATCAGGCACGGTGCTTGAGGGTACCTACCCCTGGTGTGTGGCCAGCGCCTCAGCCAACGCGTCGCGCCACGGACGCAGCGGTGCCAGACCCACCTCGGCCCACAGATCGCCGTCAAGTGCCGTGTACACCGGCCGGGGCGCTGCGCTCGGAAAATCGACGGACAGGCAGGGCTGCAGACGCGAGGTATCCGCCCCGACCAGCTCGAACACGGCCTTCGCCCAGTCGAACCGGTTCACCGCTCCACCCCCCGCCGCATGCAGCAACGGTTCGCGGACGTCGGAGGCCGCGAGGTTCAACAATGCCTCGGCAAGGTCTGCGGCGTAGGTCGGAGAGCCGGTCTGATCGGTGACCACCCGCACCGGGCCGTCCCCCGCGGCCAATCGCCGCATGACCCCGACGAAATCCCCGTTGACGCCGGTATAGACCCACGCCGTGCGCACCACCTGCGCTGTCGGTAGGGCATCGTGCACGGCCCGTTCTCCGGCGACCTTGGTGCGCGCGTACACACCGGCCGGAGCCGTGGCGTCACCTGGTCGGTACGGGCGTGGGTTGGCATCACCGAACTCACCGCTGAACACGTAATCGGTGGAGATATGGATCAATCTGGCGCCAACCTCGCGACACGCCTGGGCCACCCGGGCAGGACCTTCGGCATTGACCGCGTACGCCCTGGCCTCGTCGCTTTCCGCGGCATCCACGGCGGTGTACGCGGCGCAGTTGATCACGGTGTCCCCTGCAGCAACCACACCGTCGGGCACGCCGTCGCGGGTAATATCCCAATCAGCCGAGTTCAGGGCGCGGACAGGGAGGGCGCGAAGCGCGGCACGGGCAATCAGATGGGTGCCGAGCTGACCGCCCGCTCCGGTGATAACAAGCACACCGAGAGTCTGGCACGCCGACTTCGCTTCCGAGGGATGAGAGCCACCCCGACGTAGCCTTGACGAGGCTTGAGACTCGTTGCCCGGCGAACGCCCGGCCCGGAAAAGAAACGGATCACCGTGACCGACCCTCACGCTCCTCGCGCGAGCGGCTCGTCGCAGACGGAGACGCCGCGCCCTCTGTGGCGGGGTATTGCGACGCTCGCCGCCGTCGCCGTCATGGTGGTCACCGGCGCCGCCTGGGGAAAGATCGGCAACATCGATCCGAACATCGCCCGGTTCGATCTGCCTGGTCTGTTCGGCAATGCCGGAAGGCCCGATGACGGCGCGATCGACATTCTGATGGTGGGCGTCGACAGTCGCAGCGACGCACACGGCAATCCGCTCTCGCAGGACGAGCTGTCCATGCTGAGGGCCGGGGACGAGACCGCCACCAATACCGACACCATCATCCTCATCCGCATCCCCAGCAACGGAAAATCCGCAACGGCGATCTCCATCCCCCGCGACTCCTATGTCACCGTCCCGGATGGCAGCAAGGGAAAGATCAACGGCGTCTACGGCGAAGCCAAAGAGAACGACCGTCAGAAACGCGTTGAATCCGGCGAGACACTGGAAGCCGCCGAACGCGAATCCGTCGACGCCGGGCGTTCGGCGCTCACCCAGACCGTGGCCAAGCTGACCGGCGTCACCGTCGATCGCTACGCCGAGGTCAGCATGCTCGGATTCGTGCTGATGACCAACGCGCTCGGTGGTGTCGACGTGTGCCTGAACGAGGCTGTGTACGAACCGATGTCGGGAGCCGACTTTCCCGCCGGTCCGCAGACACTCGATGGCCCCAACGCATTGAGTTTCGTGCGACAACGCCACGATCTGCCGCGCGGTGACCTCGATCGTGTGGTCCGCCAGCAGGTGGTGATGTCGTCACTGGCGCACTCGGCGCTCTCCGGGGGCACGCTCACCAACCCCTCCACGCTGGGCAAGCTGCGCGATGCGATCACGCGCACCGTGGTGCTCAGTGAGGGATGGGACGTCATGGACTTCATCAAGCAGCTACAGAAGCTGTCCGGGGGCAACGTGGCATTCGCGACCATTCCCATTCTGCGTGAGGATGGTTGGACCGAGGATGGCACCCAAAGTGTCGTGAAGGTCGATCCCGATCAGGTGCGCAGTTGGGTATCCGGTTTGCTGGACCAGCAGGCCCAGGGCAAGACCGAAGAGGCCACCTATTCCAAGGACCAGACGATCGCCGACGTCGTCAATGAGACCCAGATCAACGGCCTGGCCGCTGCAGTGTCGGAACTGTTGGTGGGCAAGGGATTCACCGCAGGCAAGGTGGGCAACAACGAGGCCGAGCATGCCGGCAACAGCCAGGTTCAGGCCGCGGAGTCGGACGACGTGGGCGCCAAGGCAGTGGCCGAGGCGTTGGGATTGCAGGTAGTGCAGAAACCGGGCCTGGCCGAGCACACCGTGCGCGTGGTGCTGTCCAACGACTACCACGGCCCGGGATCTGGCCGTGAGACCACACCTGCCGCCTCGGATACCGGCTCCTCCACCGAAGAAGAGGCAGCGCCCCCGCCCCCGTCGCCGATTTTCACGGCGGCCAACGGCCCGCGTTGCGTCAACTGATGGATCTCACCTCCCTGCTGCTGGGCGATGCGAACAACCCAGCCCCCCGGGTCACCTATTACGACGACGCCTCCGGCGAACGCATCGAACTCTCGACGGTGACGCTGGCCAACTGGGCCGCCAAGACCGCCAACATGTTGCGTGACGAATTCGGTGCCGGACCCGGGTCCACGGTCGCGGTGCGGCTGCCCGCACATTGGCAGACAGCGGGCGTACTGCTTGGAATCTGGTGGGCCGGAGCCGAAGTGGTGCTCGGCGGCGAGGACAGTGCCGACGTGGCGTTCTGCACGCTTGGCGACGAACCGGATGCCGACGAGGTGTGCGTGCTGTCGCTTGATGCGTTCGGGCGCCCCGTACCGGACCTGCCGCTGGGATTGACCGACTATTCGACGGCAGTCCGGGTACACGGCGACCGGTTCTCACCCGCCGGTGCCGGTCCCGCCCTGAACGGCCGCAACGTCGGGGACGTTGCCGCTGCCGCACGGGAAAGTGCCACGGCGCAAGGCATCACGGCCGAGGATCGGGTGCTGGGCACCGGCTCCTGGGACAGCCCGGACAAGCTGATCGAGAATCTGCTGGCAGTGCTCATCGCCGGAGCCTCTCTGGTGCAGGTGGCCAATCCGGACCCGGGCGCGCAAGAACGCCGGGTCACCTCCGAAAAGGTCACCCGTACGCGGCCGTGATCGGGGTACCGTCAAAAGCCAAAGAAGGACCGCGCGTCCACAGTTAGGCATTCAACTGCAATTAGACGTTACGGGCACTTCGATGTCAGTCAACACAAGCAATGGGGGTACGGAAATTGATCAACGGCTCAAGAACGTGGCGACTCGCAGCTCCAATGCTCGGAACAACCGCATCTACCTGCTCTTTAGGTGTCGCAATAAACTACGCCACAAGCAGTGCCGCATCCGCAATCTCATGGATATTCGTTGGTCTCGCCACCCTTGCAGGCTTCGGAACGTCAATGTGGCTCTATCACAAAGCGAAGGAGCCCAAGAGTGACGAACCTGGTCGTCATCATGCGGGTGTTCACCTATCTGATGTCAAAGCAACAAGTTTAGATATCAAAGATGTTGTGACGTCCGGGTCAGGCGTCACAGTCGACCGATCCCGTTTCAGCGATGGTATTCACATCAGTCGGGTCACCACGAAGGAACATGATTCGCAGCACCCTATCGAGGCGCGGCGGCCTCTGTAACAGGCCCCGCGCCTTCCCCAGAATTACCAAGCCTACCAATAGGACTTCGGAATGTAACAGCCCACAATCTGTCAATCACTGCCGTCATCGAGCATCACGCTCATAGGTTCCATCCAGAAAATCGTGTAATAGTCGGAGAAATTCCACGAGCATCGGCGCATCTAGTCACGCGAGATGAGTCAAGGACACTTTCAAGCGCCCTCAAGGAGTCAACAACCACAGTCCTTCATGGAATGCGTGGAACGGGAAAGACTCAGATAGCAGCGGCATTATGTCGAGCGAACATCTTGGAGGGATACAGCCTCGTTGGATGGATAAACGCAGACACTTACGAGAACGCATGCAGTAGCCTTACTGAACTCGCAACAAAACTGGGGATTGCTGACCCTAATGGAGACCCAGATATTTCGGCCAGAAACCTAAAAAATTATCTGGCGGTGCGAGAAGAGGCAGGGCTTCTAGTCTTCGACAACGCAATTGATCCCGATAGCATTCGAAAGCTCCTACCAGCTACAGGCCGCACAAGCATTGTTATCACCACTACCAACAGAGACTTCGAGCCCCTGGGCGAGCCCATAAAAGTTGAAAGTTTCAAACACGCACAAGCTATTCGCTATCTTCTAGATTGCACTGGCTTGGCCGACAAAAAAGGCGCGGCTTCCATAGCTATTGAGCTTGATGGTCATCCACTAGCCTTGTCGGCAGCAGCATCAACCATTCACCGAAGGCACCTCCACTTTGCCGAGTATCTGCGAATGCTCAAGAGCAAAAAACTACCGTCTCTGCTAAACCGACGGGCTGGTCACGAGTATCCGATACCCGTAGTACAAGCCATTTTGTTGTCAATCGAAGCCGTTGAAGCAGGCGACGATGACATGGACAGCAAGGCGATACGTCACCTATTGGGCCTAATCGCAATGCTTTCACCGGGTGGCGTCTACAGGTGGGCCCTACCAAACGACGGCATAGCAGATGACTCCATCCTTGAATGGTGCGATAGAAGTTCATTGTTATCATGGTCAACGACGGGTGGTTCGCTGCGAATGCATCGTCTAGTCGGCCGAGTGATACGTGAACGTGCTAATTCAGAAAATACAGAAGAAGAGCTGGTAATTCGCGCATTGGAAGCTCTCGGCCCTTTTCTCTTTGACTTTAATGAAGCATGGAGCCAACGCAACAAAGGCACACACATCGTTGAGCAGATTGAGGCAATCTGGGCGACTGGACTACCTCAAACTACAAACATCGACACCTGGACTAAAGCCATTGCAGCAAGAATCTGGTCGGTAGTCTTCTTAACAGAATCAGCCAGTTTAGAGCGATCTACAGCAATTGGTGGTGAAGTAGTGAAGGACTGCGTCAATAAACTTGGCCCAGATCACCTGCACACCATATTTGCAAAGGCCTGCCTCGGGCGGGCTTACATATACGCCATGCTTCCTGAGCAGGCTATCCATTCACTCGAAGCCGCATTCGACTCTGCGGTGAAGACGTGCGGCCCACAATCCCCAGACACTTTAACACTGCGCAATATGTTGGCGAGCGCATACAAACTTTCTGGTCAGGTCGACAAAGCGATTCAAATATTTGAGGAGAACCTAGAAAATCGCAAACGAATCCTTGGCTTAAAGCATCCAGAAACTCTGACTTCTCAAAGTGACCTCGCTATCACTTATGCACTTACCGGCAGGCTGACTGATGCAATCAAATTGGCCGAGCAAACGATCCAATGTTGCAAACACACTTGGGGGCAGGACCATCGAGGAACCCTCACGGTGCTTAACAACCTTGCGACTATCATGGTTGCCGCCGGCAGACCACAAGATGCGATTTTAATTCATAAAGCTAATCTTGAAGACCGTACCCGCACACTGGGTCTGGACCATCCCGATACTCTCGTTTCTTACAGCAATCTTGTGAATACATATAGAAGAGCAGGAAATCTCAATGCCGCATTAGATCTCGCTAATACCACCGTAGAAGAATGTCGAACAATACTCGGCCCGGACCACCCGTATACGCTAATAGCACTTGATAATCTCGCCGATATCTACAGTGCAATCGGCAGATACGACGAGTCGATCCAGTTATTTCAAGATAATCTTGCAACTCGAGAGCGAACTCTTGGGCCCGACAATCCCGAGACATTCACCTGCCGAAACAACCTCGCGAATGCATTTAAACTCAAAGGAAACCTGCCAGAGGCGATGGCGGCACACACTCAGACTCTGATCTCTAGGGAACGCGTACTTGGCGATCGCCATCCAGATACTATCGCCTCTCGTAACAACGTTGCCACCATCTACGAGTCAGCAGGACAAATTGTTATCGCCATCGAGCTCTACACGGCCGCCCTTGACCATGCGACTGAAGTTCTCGGCGCAGCCCACCCAGACTGCATGACTATTCGACACAACCTTGCCAGCGCACACTACAGCTCCAGAAATTTCAGCACGGCAGTTGAGCTCAGTACCGCGCTCCTCACCGACCGTGAGCGCATTCTAGGGAAAGATCATCCAGATACACTAGTTTCAGGGGGGAGCCTCGCTAACTGCCTTTTTCTCCACGGTGACGCTACGAGAGCCATTGACCGTTCCCGAGCCACGCTATCAACCTGCGAACACGCACTGAGCTCTGACCATCCGATTACTCTAATGAATAGAAACAACCTTGCCTGGATGCTTGCCCGCTCCGGACAGCCGGCCGAAGCAACAACATTGTTTGAGGATAATCTCGTTAGCTACGTTCGAGCCTTCGGTCCGGCGCATCAGGAGACTATTCAAAACCGGACTAATACTGCAGAGTTTTTCATTACAACTGGCCGAGGTGACAGAGCCAAAGAACTGCATGCGGAGAATGCTGCTCATTGCCCACAAGGGACCGATCTTGATATCTAGCCACCCTCCATTCCAACCTTGCCTCTTAAAGACGCGGGCTAGGAACCAAGCAGGGCGCGGGTCATCACCACGCGCTGAATCTGGTTGGTGCCCTCGTAGATCTGGGTGATCTTGGCATCGCGCATCATCCGCTCCACCGGGAAGTCGGTGGTGTACCCGGCGCCGCCGAACAGCTGCACGGCATCGGTGGTGACCTCCATGGCCACATCGGAGGCGAAGCACTTCGAGGCCGAGGAGATGAAGCCCAGGCTCTTCTCGCCGCGCTCGGCACGAGCCGCCGCGGTGTACACCAGCAGGCGGGCGGCCTCGACCTTCATCGCCATATCGGCGAGCATGAACTGCACACCCTGGAAGTCGCTGATGGACCGGCCAAACTGCTTGCGGTCCTTGGTGTACGCAATCGCGGCGTCGAGCGCACCCTGCGCGATCCCGAGGGCCTGCGCGCCGATGGTGGGCCGGGTGTGATCGAGCGTCTCCAGCGCGGTCTTGAAACCGGTGCCCGGCTGGCCGATGATCCGGTCGCCCGGAATCCGGCAGTTCTCGAAGTACAGCTCCGCGGTGGGCGAGCCCTTGATACCCAGCTTGTGCTCCAGCGGGCCGACCGTGAAACCCTCGTCGTCCTTGTGCACCATGAAGGCCGAGATGCCGTGCGCCTTCTTCTCGGGATCGGTCACTGCCATCACGGTGTACCAGGAAGACTTGCCACCGTTGGTGATCCAGCACTTGCTGCCATTGATGATCCAGTCATCGCCGTCCGCCTTGGCACGAGTGCGCATGCTGGCCGCGTCGCTGCCGGCCTCGCGCTCGGACAGCGCGTAAGAGGCCATGGCCTCGCCGCTGGCGATGGATGGCAAAACCTGCTTCTTGAGCTCGTCGGAGCCGCTGAGGATCAGCCCCATGGTGCCGAGCTTGTTGACGGCGGGGATCAACGACGACGACGCGCAGACCCGGGCCACCTCTTCGATGACGATGCAGGCGGCCACGCTATCGGCGCCCTGACCGTCGTACTCCTCGGGAACGTGCACGGCATTGAAGCCCGAGGCGACCAGCGCATCGAGGGCCTCCTGGGGGAACCGGGCCTTCTCGTCGACATCCTTGGCGTAGGGAGCGATCTCTTTTTCAGCCAGGCCACGGATCGCCGCACGCAACTCGTCATGCTCTTCTGCCAGCTTGAACAGGTCAAACGACGGGTTTCCAGCCATCACAGCCTCCAGGATCGAACAGTTAGTCGCCGTTAACTGTACGTCACGGTCAATTTAGTCGCCTAATAGTCTGCGCCGCAGCGCCTCATCCTTCTCCAAAACGGTTGCTTCCATGCTCGCTTGGAAGGCAACCACCTTGTCCCGCAGCGTCGTGTCGGAGACCCCCAGGATGCGCGCGGCCAGCAGCCCGGCGTTGCGGGCTCCACCGATCGACACCGTCGCGACGGGCACACCCGCAGGCATCTGCACGATGGACAGCAGGGAGTCCAGACCATCCAGCCGCGCCAGCGGCACCGGAACGCCGATGACCGGCAACGGGGTGGCCGAGGCCACCATGCCGGGCAGATGCGCGGCCCCGCCTGCCCCGGCGATGATCACCTGGATGCCCCGGTCGGCGGCCGTCTGTGCGTACTCCAGCATGCGCGCCGGGGTGCGGTGTGCCGAGACAACGCCCACCTCAAAGGGAATTGCGAACTCTGCCAAAGCATTCGCGGCATCCGACATCACCGACCAGTCACTGTCGCTGCCCATGATCAGGCCGACCCGTGCACTCACTATTCAGCGTCCTCTCATCGTCGCGCAGTCGCTTATCAGCGCCTTCGCCTCTTCGCGCAAGCTCATCAGTGCCTCCGCTTCTTCGCGCAAGCGCTCATCAGTGTGTCGCTTGCCATCCGTCGGTCCATACCGCGTGCGAGAGCCAGTGCGCGGCACGCTCTGCACGCTCGCGCACCTCGGCCACATATTGCGGATCGGCCGGCGAACCATCCGCGCGGCCTTGGATGTTCACATGCCCGAGCTTGCGGCCCGCACGCTCGCCCTTGCCGTACAAGTGCACCTTCGCCTCCGGGATGCGGCCCATCAAATGGTGCATCCGTTCATCAAGTGACATTGCGGGCGTCTCAGCTGCACCCAACACATTGGCCATGACGGTCACCGGAGCCAGCGGTTCGGTGGAGCCGAGCGGGTAGTCGAGCACGGCGCGCAGATGCTGCTCGAATTGCCCGGTCCGCGCGCCGTCCATGCTCCAATGCCCGGAGTTGTGTGGTCGCATGGCCAGTTCATTGACCAGCAATCGGCCGTCATTGGTTTCAAATAGTTCCACCGCCAGGCATCCGGTCACACCGAGCTCGGTGGCGATCCGCAGCGCCAGCTGCTCGGCCTCCATCGCCCGTTCTTCGGGCAGCTCGGGTGCCGGCGCGATGACGACCGCACAAATCCCATCCCGCTGAACGGTTTCCACCACAGGCCAGGCGGCACCCTGCCCGAACGGTGAGCGGGCCACCATCGCCGACAGCTCACGGCGCATGTCGACACGTTCCTCGGCAAGCAGGTCCACACCCGCCGCCAGCTGCTCGGCGGCCACCGCGCGCGCCTCATCCAGATCGTCGGTGATCCACACGCCGCGGCCGTCGTATCCGCCCCGCACCGCCTTCAGCACCACCCGGCTGCCCGTCTCCGCGGCAAACCGCTCGACGTCGGCGACGGTCCTGATATCGGCGAATCCGGGCACCGGAGCCCCGATGCTCTTCAATTTGCGTCGCATGAACGTCTTGTCCTGCGCGTAGATGAGCGCCGACGGCGGTGGCTGCACATTGACGCCCTCGCCCTGCAGGGTCTCCAGGAACGCGGTGGGGACGTGTTCGTGGTCGAAGGTGAGCACGGTGGCCCCCTTCGCCGCGCGGCGCAGATCATCAAGATCGGTATGCGAACCGAATACGACATCGGGGGTGACTTGAGCCGCCGGCTCATCGGCGGCATGTGCCAGCACCCGCAGTGTCTGACCCAGCGCGATCGACGCCTGATGGGTCATCCGGGCCAGCTGACCACCACCGATCATGGTGACGACGGGAGTTTCGGGCACAGACATATGTTGTCATGCTGGCCACACGGCCCCGCCGGAACGGTCCGTCTCAGCCGTCGTCAGCAGCCAGGATCAGGCGATCACGTACACGCCCGTACCCACATGAGGTCTGCGGACCGCTTCGCACTGCCATGCCATCTTCCGTACACTCGCCATTTGTGTCTTTCGCCGATGCCACCATCGCCCGGCTGCCCCGGTTCATCCGGCCTGTCGCCGAGCGGCACCACGAGCTGATCAAGTTCGGCATCGTCGGAGCCACCACGTTCATCATCGACTCCGGTATCTTCTACGCACTCAAGCTGACGATCCTGGAGCCCAAACCACTCACCGCGAAGATCATCTCCGGCATCATCGCCGTCATCGCCTCCTACATCCTCAACAGGGAATGGAGTTTCCGGGACCGCGGCGGCCGGGAACGGCACCACGAGGCGCTGCTGTTCTTCGCGGTCAGCGGCATCGGCGTGCTGATCGCCATGCTTCCGCTGTGGGTGTCGAGTTACATCTTTGAGCTGCGCGTGCCCAACGTCAGCCTGACGGTCGAGAACATCGCCGACTTCATCAGCGCGTACCTCATCGGCAACCTGCTGCAGATGGCGTTCCGGTTCTGGGCGTTCCGCCGCTGGGTGTTTCCCGACGAATTCGGGCGCCACGGCGAGACTCCGGTGGCTTTCGTCTCGGTCGATGTGGACGACGACGGATCAGGCGCCGACCCGGAAAACGTCACTCCGTTGCACCCACCCACAGGGCTGCCCAACAGCACCACCGTGCATCACGGGACCGAAGTCGGCCGCGGCTTGTACGGCTCAGCGCATCACGTGGCGGGTGGCCGTTCGCGGCCGCGCCCGGTGGAGCGGCTGTCGCCCTCCTCCGAACCGAGGGTGTCAAAAACCTCGTGATATAGCAGCGAGTGGACGTATTCCACTCGCGGTATCTCGTGAAACTCCAACGGATCTTGCGATGCCGACTCGATGATCAGGGTGCCGGTGCGCAGAATCCTGTCCACCAAGCCGTGCCGGAACTCGACGCTGTTGACACGCGCCAACGGGATATCGATTCCCGAACGGCTCAGTAGTCCGTGACGGAACATCACGCGCCGGTCGGTGATCACGAAATGCGTGGTCAGCCAGTTCAAGAATGGCCATACACTCAGCCAGCCGACCAGCACCAGCCAGACAACACCGATCGCGATCATCACCACGTTCTTCGCGGTGGGCTGCCAGTCGGTGTTATCGACCATTGCGGCGATGAAGGCCGCCGCGCCGGTGGACAGAATCAACACCAGGGCCGGGCCGATCAGTCGCTTCCAATGTGGATGGCGGTGCAACACCACCTGCTCGTCGTCGGCGAGTACGTTCTCCGGATACCCCACGTGCAGCGACTTTACTGGTCGCTCAGCGGGCGCAGATGCGTAATGTCGCCCGCCGTCACCGCGGTGACGGTGCCGTCTGCGGCCTCGATACGGAGCTGTCCATCGTTACCGAGCCCAACGGCTACGCCGATCAGTTCACGCTCGCCCGGCAGCTCGGCCCGCACCCGCGCTCCCAGGGTGACACTGCGGGCACGGTAGTCCTCCAACAGCTGCTCATCGACTCCCCTCGCGGTGCGCCAATGCTCGATGCGGCCCCCGAGTTCACGCAGCACCGCTCGCGCCAGCTCGTTGCGATCCGGATTGGCCCAGCCCAGGATCGCCAGGGACGTCGCGTTGGGGTCGGGCAGCTCATGTTCGGTGAAGGTGGCGTTGAGTCCGAGGCCGAGCACGATGGCCAACTGCGGCGTCGCGACCTCTGCCAGGATCCCGCACAGCTTGCGCCCCTCCACCAGCACATCGTTGGGCCACTTGAGCCCGGCCTGGATACCCGAGACCTCGGCGACCGCGTCGACGATCGCCACTCCGGCCAGCAGCGGCACCAATCCCCACCGATCCGGTGGCACCTCACCGACTCCTATGCCCACCGACATCGATAGCTGCGTGCGCGCGGGCGCGCCCCAGTTGCGGCCGTGACGCCCCCGGCCGGCGGTCTGGTGTTCGGCCAGCAGCACGACACCGTCGATGTCCTCCCCCGCCGTGGCGCGTGCCACCAGATCGGCGTTGGTGGATCCGGTTTCGTCGACGACGTCGATGCGGCGCCACTGTCCGCCGGGGCTGTCGGTGAGGGTGAGTCTGTCCGAGGTCACACGCTCAGCCTAGGGCTCTCAGCGCGACGCCGTGGCGGCCCGCTCGGCAAGATTTTCTTCGACCTCGTGCACCCACACCCCGTGGGCATGCGTGGTGTCCACCTCGATCTCGAAACGTTCTGTCATGTCCGGGGTGACATCTGCCAGATCCACGTAGAACTGCTCGTACCAGCGCCGGTGTTGATAGACGGCACCGTCCTCCTGAGTGAGTAACGGATTGTCTACCCGCGTCTTGTTCTTCCAGATTTCGACATCCTCCAGGAATCCGTCGCCGAATGATCTGGCCATCGCGGCGGCGAGCTTACGCGCGTTATCCGGCGGCAGATCGGGCATCTCCTGGATGGCCACACCCCATTGCAGCACGAAAGAATCGTGCGTCACCGGATAGTGGCAGTTGATAAGCGCCACTTCGACGGTGAATCCGGGACCGAGGTCGTTGTGAATCCAGTCGATCATGTATGCCGGGCCGAAATATGTGGCCTCCGAGCGCACACCCGTTCCTTCCCAAAGCTTTTCGGGGTTAGGAACAAAGTCGGGCCGCGGTTTGGACTCCATGAACTGGCTGGCGGTCTGGCCCTCGATGACGTTCTTGAAGTACGTCGGATAGGCGTGATGGATATAGAAGAAGTGCGCCATATCCACGTTGTTGTCGACGATCTCGCGGCAATGCGATCCCTCGATATGGATCGAGTTCCATTGCCATGATGACCATTTACCTTCCGCATAGCCTTCGATCGCCGGCGGGCTGAGCTCGGGCGGTGGCGCAGACCCCTCCGGGTCATGCCACACCAGCAGCTGACCGTTCACCTCAAGAGTGGGCCAGCTGCGAGTGCGCGCGAGTTTCGGGGTGCGCTTGGCATACGGAACCAGCGCGCACTTACCGTCGCCGCCCCAACGCCAGTCGTGGAATGGGCACGCGATGTTGTCGCCCTTGATGGTGCCCTGCGACAAATCACCGCCCATGTGACGGCAGTATCCGTCCAGCACCTTGATCTCACCGTGCGAGTCGGCGAACACCACCAACTTCGTACCGAACGCCTCGATGCCATGCGGCTCACCGTCATGGAACGACTCGGCCAGTCCCAGGCAATGCCACCCCCGGGCAAACCGGGTCATCACTGTGCCGCTGTCGATTTCGCGAATCATTTCGTCAGTCATCGGGGGCTGTCCTTTCGCTGACTCGTCTTCAATACTGCGCTCTACAGCAGCCGTTGTCGCCCATATGCCGTGAATTGAGCATCGAGTGCGGTTTTGTCATCCGCACTCATCCGCCGATACACCGGCGTACCCCTTCCCTCCCAACGGAACACGGATTCATCGGTATGCCAGCGCTGCGCTTGCAGCTCGCGCTTGAGCACCTTGTTGGAGCCCGTTACCGGCAGGTTCGCCGATACCCGCAGGAAACGTGGAATTCCCTTGCCACCCAGGTCCTCCTGCCTCGCGAGGTACTCGGTGAATCCGTCCACATCGAACGCCTCTGGATTGGCCACCTCGATGGACGCCATCACCTGATCACCCGAACGCGGATCGGGTACCGCATAGGCGCCTGCCGCGATCACGGCCGGGTGGCGCCGCAGCACCCGCTCGATGGTCAGCGCCGACGTGTTCTCACCGTCGACCCGGATCCAGTCACCGCGACGCCCCGCGAAGTAGATGAACCCGGCGGCATCGAGATAGCCGAGGTCACCGGTCCAGTACCACCCGTTGCGAATGCGGTCGGCATCCGCGTCGTCGTTCTTGTAGTAGCCCTCGAACCCGCGCCGCCCCTGCTTGTCGACAATCTCGCCGACCGCGTCATCGGCATTGAGCACACGTCCATGCTCATCGAAAACTGCTGCAACACAATCTTGTAGCGTCTCCGGGTCGACGATCACCACACCCTCGTGCGCCGGGCGCCCCAGCGCGCCGGACGGCGCGCCGGGATCGAGCACCACGGCTCCCCCGCCCTCGCTGGATCCATAACCTTCGAACAGCTCCGCACCGAATCGTCGTCGGAACTCGGCCTGATCCTCCGGCGAAGCCTCGGTGCCGAATCCGCGCACCAGCGGGTTCTCGGCATCGTCGGGTTGCTCCGCGGTGGCCAACAGATATCCGAGTGCCTTACCGACATAGGTGAAGAACGTCGCGCCGAAGTACCGGACGTCGGGCAGAAAGCGTGACGCCGAGAAGGTGGGAATCAAGCAGACCGTGGCGCCATTGGCCAGCGCCGGAGCCCACAGCGCCATCAACGCATTCCCGTGGAACAGCGGCATGCAGCAGTAGTCGACATCGCCGCGGTGATGTCCGAATTTGCCGGTGGCCAGGTGCGCGATCTGCGCCAGACGGCCCTGACTGCATTTCACCGCCTTGGAAGCACCCGTGGTGCCGGAGGTGAACAGCAGCAGGAGCAGCGACTGCGCACCCACTCCATGGGAAACCGATGCCGCAGTGCGATTCTCATCGATCTGCGCCAGGTATTCGGGCGTGTCGATCACCAGAAACCGGTCCATCGTCAGACCCAGCTCGAGATCCCGTAACCGGTCGAGATTGCGGGTGTCGGTGACAATCAGCTGGCAATCGGTATGACGAATCTCGGCGGCCATTTCGACGGGCCCTCGAGTGGGATTGATACCCACGATGGTGGCGCCGGCCAGCGCGGCACCGCCCAGCCAGAAGATGAAGTCGGGAACGTTCTCCAACAGGATCCCGATGTGGAAGGGTCCCTCGGCCCGCAGCTTCTGCGCGAGTTCGCTCCGTGCGCCGGACTCGCCGACCACTTCATCCCATGTCCAGTCGCGGTCGCGGGTCCGGAGCCCCAGATGTCTGTCGCCGACCCGGTCCAGGAGCATGGCAGCGATATCGGCCCGAGGAGTGGACTCACGAGTCATAGCGCCGATGATGCGCCTTTCAGATCCCGATACTCCTGCGGTAACTCTTCGGGGGCAAGCTTGGTAATGCTCACCGGCCCCGAGTGATACGAGTCCTCACCTTCGATGAAGCCGTCGGCGTCGACCGGCCACAGCACCAACTGACGGAATACCAACAAGTAGTCGGCGCCGGGGTCCTCGATCGGGAAGCCCATGCTCTGCGCGACCGCACCGGGATAGATCTGTTTGAGGAATCCCTCGGTGACAACGCAATTGTCGTCGACGAGAAGCCGATCCATCTCGAATTCCATGACGCTCATTCGCCCCTGAACCAGCCCCGCGTAGTAGGTGCGCACGCCGTCGCGGCCCTTGGGCCCGAAATCCTGCCCGTCCATCCAGAAGTGATAGTTCGGATTCGCGCTCAGAGTGTCGATCAGTCCGTCGAGATCGGCATCGCGCTCCAGCCTCATGTGATGCAGCACGGCGCCCAGCACCACCCGGTGCCGCTCGTTTTCCGTTGCGGCAAGCCGCTTTTCGACCAGCTCCCAGGTCCGTTCGGTGTCGATGACTGCCATGGGTCAATGGTGTCCGCTCGCACCTGCGGTGTCACCCGACAGCCGTCGAGAAATATCGGCGACGTGCCCGACATGTGGCGGCTGCCCGCCCGATAACTCCGCGGTGGACAGCGATATCCGCCGCACCATCAGCACGAAGGTGGCCAGGAATCTGTCCATCGGATCGTCGAGGTCCCACCCCATCAGCTGCTCGACATGCTGAATACGGGCGGCAACGGTGCTGTGATGCACATGCAGTTCGGCAGCCGTGCGGCGCAGCGTGCCGAACTGGCAGAGCGCCTCTAGGGTGTCGACCTCGACGGCACCGGCCGGCGTGGACGCGATCTGATCGATCCGCACTACGTCGTCGACCTCGCGTAGCCGCTCCGGTGGGATGTCCGCTAGCACCTCCAGCAGGCGGAGCCGCTCGTACGCGATGGCACGCCGCCCGAAGCCGGTGGAGGACGCAAAGCGCAGCGCGCGCTGTGCCTGACTCCATGACGTCGGCGCCTCGATGACGGCGACGCTGGATCCGATCCCGATCCAGGGGCCCGGCACCGCTCGGGGCGATGCCGGGAACTCGCCGACTATCACCGTGTCCAGGTGATCCGACAATGCCTTGGTGTCCTCGCTCGCCTGGCATATCAGGGCTCCGACCCGCCCGATGGTCGCCCCGTGGATCACCCGGTTCGGCAGCGCCCTGGCAAGCAGCTGCCGCGCATCCGCCGGTGCGGAGATCGCCAACACCCGCAGCTCCCGTGCGTCATCCAGACCAAGAAGGCGCGGCGCGCGCACCCGATCCTCGGGTCGCGAACCGCCGGACAACAGCACTTCGACCAGCGCTGGATCGTCCATATGCAGGGCGGCTGGTACGGCATCCGGCACAGATCGGCGCAGGACGTGGTGCAGCCGGTGCAACAGGAACTCGTCGGTGGATCGGGCCGGACCCTCGCGTTCCAGCCATACCGTGGGCTCGGCGTCCTCGGACCACCGGACACCGACCGGACACTCGGCCAGTTCCGCCGCCGAACGCACCGCGACCTCCGCGTCGGCCCCCTCGAGCTGGTCGAAACGGGACACGATCGTGAACACCAGGTCGGCATCCAGCGCAGGCAGTTTGTCCATCTCTTTGTATGTACCTCGATCGGTGAACATCCATTCGAGAAAATTTCTGAGAACTCTCTAAGGCCCATGCGCGTTCTGCCGGGTGCAGCGCGATAACATCGGGACCCATGACGACCACCGAGCCCGATATCCACACCACCGCGGGCAAGCTCGCCGATCTGCGCCGGCGCAGCGAGGAGACACTGCACCCGGTCGGCGAGGCCGCCGTCGACAAGATCCACGCCAAGGGCAAGCTGACCGCCCGTGAGCGCATCTATGCGCTACTGGACGAGGGCTCGTTCGTGGAATTGGACGCGTTGGCCAAGCACCGCAGCTCAAACTTCGGGCTGGGCGAGAAGCGCCCACTCGGCGACGGCGTGGTGACCGGTTTCGGCACCATCGACGGCCGTGACGTGTGCATCTTCAGCCAGGACGTCTCGGTGTTCGGCGGCAGCCTCGGCGAGGTGTACGGCGAGAAGATCGTCAAGGTGCAGCAGCTGGCCCTCAAGACCGGCCGCCCGCTCATCGGCATCAACGAGGGTGCAGGCGCTCGCATCCAAGAGGGTGTCGTCTCCCTCGGCCTGTACAGCCAGATCTTCCACAACAACGTCATCGCCTCGGGCGTCATCCCGCAGATCTCGCTCATCATGGGCCCGGCCGCCGGTGGTCACGTGTACTCGCCCGCGCTGACGGACTTCATCGTCATGGTCGACCAGACCAGCCAGATGTTCATCACCGGTCCCGACGTCATCAAGACCGTCACCGGTGAGGACGTCACCATGGAGGAGCTGGGTGGCGCACACACCCACGAGGCCAAGTCCGGCACCACGCACTACGTAGCCTCCGGCGAGCAGGACGCCTTCGACTACGTCCGCGACATCCTGAGCTACCTGCCGTCCAACAACGCCTCCGAGCCGCCCCGTTATCCGGGACCTGAGCCCACCGACGGCGCCATCGAGGACCACCTCACCGACGAGGACATCGAGCTCGACACGCTGATTCCAGACTCCCCGAACCAGCCGTACGACATGCACGAGGTCATCACCCGCATCCTCGACGACGACGAGTTCCTCGAGGTGCAGGCCGGATACGCCCAGAACATCATCGTCGGCTTCGGCCGTGTCGATGGCCGCAGCGTCGGCATCGTCGCCAACCAGCCCACCCAGTTCGCGGGCTGCCTGGACATCAACGCCTCGGAGAAGGCCGCGCGGTTCATCCGCACCTGCGACTGCTTCGGTGTCCCGATCATCACCCTGGTGGATGTGCCCGGCTTCCTGCCCGGCACCGAGCAGGAGTTCAACGGCATCATCCGGCGCGGCGCCAAGCTGCTGTACGCGTACGGCGAGGCCACCGTTCCGAAGATCACCGTGATCACCCGCAAGGCCTACGGTGGCGCGTACTGCGTCATGGGTTCCAAGGACATGGGCGCTGACGTCAACGTCGCCTGGCCCACCGCACAGATCGCGGTCATGGGTGCCTCCGGTGCGGTCGGATTCGTGTACCGCTCGCAGCTGGCCGAGGCTTCCAAGAACGGTGACGATGTGGACGCCCTGCGCCTGCAGTTGCAGGCCGAGTACGAGGACACCCTGGTGAACCCGTACATGGCTGCCGAGCGCGGATATGTCGACGCGGTCATCCCGCCGTCGCACACTCGCGGCTACATCGCCACCTCGCTGCGCTTGCTCGATCGCAAGATCGTGCGGCTCCCACCGAAGAAGCACGGGAACATTCCGCTGTGACGAATGAAGAAGGTGCGTCCGTGACCGATGAGACCAGCGAGACCGTAACCGCGGAAAGCGATTCCGGGAAGGTGAAGGCCGCCGACGTGCAGGTGCTCAGCGGCAACCCGACAGATGAGGAGATCGCGGCCCTGGTCGCGGCGCTCAGCGCGCTGGCCTCGAAGGCGGAGACCGAGAGCCTCAAGCCCCGGAATCTCTGGGCCGAGCCGATTGACATGCTCCGCTACAGCCCACACAGCTGGCAGCGAGTCACCCTGTTCGAGCGCGCGAAGCTGGCGCGCCCGCAGGGCACGTTCTAGACGGCCGTCACCGGCCCCGTGACCGCATTTGTCCTGGCCTCGGCCTCTCCCGCGCGCGAACGGATCCTGGAGCAGGCCGGCCTGAACCCAGTCGTCATCGTCTCGCACGTCGACGAGCATCTGGTCGTGGCCACCCAGCCCTCGGGTACCGCCCCGGAGCGAGCCGTGGAAGTGCTGGCCTGCGCCAAGGCCTTTGACGTCGCGACGACTCTGGCCGGTGAGGTGGCCGCCGACGCGGTGGTGCTGGGCTGCGATTCGATGCTCCTGCTCGACGGCACGTTGCAGGGCAAGCCGGGCACCGTGGAAGAAGCGCGTCGCCGCTGGGGGTTGATGGCCGGGCGGTCCGCTCAGCTGCTGACCGGGCACTGCCTGGTGCGGGTCATCGAGGACAAGGCCGTCGCACGTGTCAGTGAAACACGCTCGACCACAGTGCGTTTCGGGAAACCGTCGGCAGCAGATCTCGAGGCCTATCTAGCTACCGGCGAGCCCCTGCAGGTGGCGGGCGCCTTCACGCTCGACGGACTGGGCAGCTGGTTCGTCGAAGGCATCGACGGTGATCCCTCGAATGTGATCGGCGTCAGCGTGCCGCTGTTGGGCCAACTGCTGGACAGGCTCGGGGTGCCCGCCTCGTCACTGTGGATCCGCCACGAAAAGCACGTACCGCCAAAGCCATTCCATCCGGATACTCCTACCCCGGCCCCACTGCCGCCCCGCATGGTGCCGTTGTTGGACTCACTCGTCATGATCGGGCCAACCCAACAGCAGGAATTCAAGGATGCCCAGGGCAACCCGATTCCGCATATGCCATCGGTCAATGCCAGTTTTCAGGCCGCCTGTCGCGACGATTCCTTCGACCTCGGCGTGCACACCAACCGCGGGGCCTGCCTGTGGACGGGCGACTACCTGAACACCGGTGACGGCATTCAGCTCATTCCCGTCGATCCTGCCAGCCCCTCGGTGGCACTCGGGGGACGTTCCAAACCGCTTGCGCTGCCATCGGATGCACAGGACGGTGCCCGGCTGCTGCCCACCGGATCTGCGGAGCTGGCGCATCGTTCGCTGCTGTTCGCCTCGTGCATTCCATCGCCGGGATGCAGCACCTTCGTCTCGGCGGACACCACCGTCTACGACGTGAGCGATCCGGGCAGACCGTCATATCAGCCGATGGGTGTGATGGCCGGAATCTCGCAGCCGAGCGGGGTTTCGGCGCCTGGTCGCCGAATGCTGGTGGCGGGAAATGTCGGAACCGGTCCCTGGGCACCGCGGTTCGCGTGGCTCACACCTCCGATCGACGACCCCGCTTTCCTGGACTCCTCGGCGTGGGAGAAGATCGGTCAGATCAGTGGTGGCGGAGACCGCGAAAATCAGTTGTTCGCCCTACCTGCAGGCGGTTTCGGCCTGCTCGATTCCAACGGCTCCGGCGACGCGCACATCGGACTCAAGCTTTTCCGCACTCCCCAGGAGTTGGTCAGCGAGCCCATGACGGTGCTGATCCGCAACGATCCGTCCGATCCACGACCGGATGATCCGTTCATCTCCCGTGATCCGCACAAGCTGTTGCAGCCGTATGGACCTCAGGTCGTCAGCATAACCATGAACGCAGATGGCACTCAGACGCTGCATTTTCTGGTGAGCCAGTGGGTTACCGACCCCACCCGGGCTTATCGAACCATCCTGTATTCCATTGTGTTGACACCCCAGTACCTGAGCATCTAGCCCTACTGCCCGAACAGATCGGGCCGCTCGGCGGCCCGGCGCCAGTCCTCCGGAGCGCCTACCAGCGCCACTGCCGCCCGCAACATCGCGGCGCGCGCCTCCCGGCGATCACTGCCGGGCGTCGACAAGTAGCGGTAACTGCCCGCCTGCAGGGTTCCGAACAGCATTCGGAAGGCCTCTGAAGATGGTGCAGGACGGCCGGATTCGATGATCCGGCCGCGCAGCATCTCGACCATTACCTCCTCGTTCTCCTGGCGCAATCGATGTGCGGAGGAAGCCGGATCGTGGGCCTCGATATGGAACACCCGCGCCGCATCGCCCATCTCCTCGGTGGTATCGAGGTAAACGTCCACTGCCGCAACGATTTGGGTGATCAGATCGGCCGGCTCCGCGATCACCGCGTAGAGCCTCCCGTTGAGCTGCGACTGGGTGTGATTGACCAATGCGGTGATGACGTCGTCGGTTCCGTCGAAGAACACATAGAACGTCGGCCGAGACAGGTGGGCCTTCTTGACGATGCGCGCCACTGTGGTGCCGCGCTGCCCGTGCTTGGCGTACACGGCACCGGCGGCGGCGAGGATGCGTGCGCGCATCTGCTCGTGCTGCTCGGGCGTGCGGGCGGGGCGCCCCCGGGGCCGGCCCGATGGGGTATTGACAGCCATCAGAGCTGGAGCCTACCTTTCCAATTAGCTTAACATCACTGTAAACAATATTTGTGATCGATCACAGGAGCGCTATGGCGGACATCAGTTTCCCCACAAGAAGTGGTGAAGTCACAGGCATTTTGGAGAAGCCCGCGGGCGACGGACCGTGGCCGTCGATCGTGGTGTTGCACGACATCAACGGGTCCACTCCCGACTTGCGTCGCATCACCAAGAACGTGGCCGCCAACGGCTACGTGGCCCTGGCGCCCGACCTGTACTCACGTGGACGTATCCGGTGCATCAGCCGAGTCATGACCAACCTGATTACCCGCCGGGGTCGTGCGATCGACGAGATCCTGGCCGCGCGCGATCACCTGTTGTCGCTGCCCTACACCACAGGCGGGGTCGGTGTCGCCGGTTTCTGCATGGGCGGTGGATTCGTACTTATCACTTCCACCAAGGGTTTTGACGCGGCCGCACCCTTCTACGGTGCGATGCCCGGCCCCTACGGCGACCATTTCGAGGGAGCGTGCCCCGTCGTCGCGAGCCTGGCCACTCGGGACCCCTTCGTGATTCGGGGCGAGCCCCGGTTGCGCAAGGCACTGGACGCCCACGGCATCGAACACGACATCAAGAAGTACGACGCGGGGCACAGTTTCGCCAACCAGCTGCCGATGCAACCACTGATGCGGATCGCCGGATTCGGGTACTCCCCCGAGGCGGAGGCCGACGCGTGGGAACGGGTCTACGCCTTTTTCGCTCAGCACCTTCACGACGACGACAGGCTGCAGGAGGCCCAATGACAACCCCGACCGCATTGGATCGCCTCGGCGAGCTGGTCTGGTCCGACGCACTCGACGCGGGTGCGCATTCGTCGGCCGGCTACCTGGATCTGCTTCCGCCGCCCTCGGACCAGCCTCAGCGCGTCGCCCAGCGCGCCATGAACAACCCCGTGGTGGCCGCGGTCTATCAAGGGCCGTGGCGCTGGGGCCAGACCGTGCTCTACACCGGCATCACGCCATCGGCAGAACGACGCCGTGCGGCACGGGCCCTGCGACTCGACGCGGCCCATACACTGCTCGATGTCGCCTGCGGGCCAGGAAACTTCACCAAATACCTGGGCAGCCAGTTATCCGCCGACGGTCTGGCAGTCGGGCTCGATTTCTCCGAGCCCATGCTGCGGCGCGCGGTCCGGACCAATATCGCGAACGGGGTTGGATACCTGCGGGCGGATGCGCGCACCCTGCCGTTCGACGACGGAAGCTTCGATGCGGTGTGCTGTTTCGCCGCGCTGTATCTGGTACCCGAGCCCTTCAAAGTTCTCGATGAAATGCTCCGGGTGCTCAGGCCGGGCGGCCGGATCGCGGTGATGACCAGCTGCACCCGCGGCCCCAGGCTCGTTCGGTCGCTCTCCGTGAAGATGGCGGCACGCAACGGTTTACACGGCTTCGACCGCGATGACATCACCTCGGTGCTGTGGAACTCGGGATTTCACGACATTGAGCAAGAGGTGCGGGGACTCTCACAGTTCGTGAGTGCGACAAAGGGTTAGACGAGTCATACAACGGCGCTCAGCAGCAGGACCATCGCAAATCCGACGACCGAAATCACCGTTTCCATCACCGACCATGACTTGAGGGTCTGGCCGACCGTCATCCCGAAATACTCCTTCACCAACCAGAATCCGGCGTCGTTGACATGGGAGAAGAAGAGCGACCCGGCACCAATCGCGAGCACCAACAGCGCGACGTGCGCGGTAGACATGTCCGCCGCAAGCGGGGAGACGATACCGGCGGCGGTGATGGTCGCCACCGTGGCTGAACCCGTGGCCAATCGGATGAGCACCGCGATGAGCCAGCCCAGCACCAGCGCGGGGATATGCCATTTCTCCGACCAGGTGCTCACGGCATCTCCGACCCCCACATCAATGAGGGTCTGCTTGAATCCGCCTCCGGCACCGACGATGAAGACGATGCCCGCGATGGGCCCGAGCGACTTCTCGATGATTCCCGAGACACCCGCGCGGTCCAGGCCAGATGCCGTGCCCAGCGTCACCATTGCCACCAGGGTCGCCACCAGTAGCGCTACCAGCGGCGTACCGGCGGTGTCGAAAATCCTCTGCACCAACGATTTCGGATTATCGATGACCACATCGGAGAGCGCCTTCGCCAACATCAGGGCCACCGGAAGCAAGATCGTCGCCAACACCGCGACAACGCTCGGAGCCGGCCCCTTTCGATCGGCTTCGGGTGCGGTCGCGGTAGGGATCTCCAGTGGCCCCACCCAGCGCTCTGCCACCCGCGCATAGAGGGGCCCCGCCACTATCAGGGTGGGCACCGCAGCCAGCAGACCAAACGCCAGGGTGACACCCAAGTCCGCCTTCAGCGCGTCCACCGCCACCAAGGGACCTGGGTGCGGCGGAACCAGTCCGTGCAATACGGATAGGCCCGCCAGCGCGGGAATTCCCACCCGCAGCAGTGGCACATTTCCCCGGCGTGCCACCAAAAGCACGATCGGAATCAGCAGCACCACACCCACTTCGAAGAACAAGGGCAGCCCGAGCACGGCCGCGATCAGAGCGACCGCCCAGGGCAGCATGCGTGGGCCCGACCGTGCGAGCACGGCATCGGCGACGATGTTGGCGCCACCGGAATCGGCCAGCAGGCGACCCAGCATCGCCCCCAAACCGATGAGCAGTCCGACGCCGGCGATCGTCGAGCCGAATCCCGTCACAAAGGACCCAAGGAGTTTGTCGAACGGCACACTCGCGACGGCGGCCAGGGATCCCGACCCCAACAGCAGCGCCAGGAACGGATGCATCTTGAGCCTGGTGATGAGCGCAATGATCACGCCGATGCTCGGCACCACGGCAACAAGGAGCCGAACGTCGCTGGTGGTGTGCGGGATCTTCGCCGGCTCGGCCAGCAGAATCAGGTTGGCGTTCATGCGCCGAGCTGCCTTACGGCCTCCGCTACCAGTTCATCCGGCCCGATACCGACATCCAACACCGCACCCCGCTCATCGGGTTCCAGCGGTTCGAGAATCTCGAACTGCGAATCCAACAACGATGTCGGCATGAAATGTCCTGAGCGATGCGACATCCGGTCGCCGATGAGCGCCCTGTCTCCTGACAGGTGCACAAAGAACGCATCCGGGTATCCCACGCGGAGAACGTCACGGTAGCGGCGTTTGAGTGCCGAACAGGTGACCACCCCGCCCGTCCCCTCTCGTCCACGCTCGGCCATCCATTCGGCGATCCGCTGCAGCCACGGCCATCTATCGGTGTCATCCAGCGGGATTCCGGCCGACATCTTGGCGATGTTCGCGTCCGGATGGAAATCATCACCCTCAGCACAGGGTGCACCCAGGAGCTTCGCCAGGGCCTGCGCCACGGTTGATTTGCCAACCCCTGCCACACCCATGACCACCACAATGGGTACCGACGTTTCGCCCACTAGACCCCCTTGGGCGCCTTTTGATTCATGAAGCCGAACATATACCCGGCCACCCGGCGCATCTGAATCTCCTCGGCACCCTCGGTGATCCGGTACCGCCGGTGATGGCGGTAGATGTGTTCGAACGGCATGTGCCGCGAGTACCCCATGCCGCCATGAACCTGCATGGCACGGTCTGCGGCCTCGCAGCACAACCGGTTTGCGACGTAATTGCACATCGAGACCTGTTCGGAGACCGAGAACGGTCCGTAGGTGTCCATCGACCATGCCGTCTTGTGAATCAGCGCGCGCAGCATCTCGCACTGGGTCTGCAGCTCGACGAGTGGAAATTGGATGGCCTGATTCGATGCCAGCGGCTTACCAAAAGGCTTGCGCTCCTTGGCATATTCAACAGATCGGTCGATACAGAACTGCGCCGCCCCGAGGCTGGATGCTGCCTGACGAATCCGATTCTCGTTGAAGAAGTGCTGCACCACACCCAGCCCACGGCCCTCCCCACCGAAGACCGCCGAATCGGGGACCCGCACGTCGGTCAGCGAGATGTGGGCGTGGTCGGTCGGCATGTTGAAGGTCCACAGGTATTCCTCGACCTTGAATCCGGGCGCATCCGCGGGCACCAGGAACGCAGTGATACCGCGCCCGTCACCCGGATCGCCCGAGGTGCGGGCGAAAATCAGGTCGGCGTCGGCGATATGCACACCGGTGTTCCAGGTCTTTTCACCATTGATGATCCAGTCCGAGCCATCCCTTGTGGCCCGGGTTTCCATATGGGTGGCATCGGAGCCGTGTTCGGGCTCGGTGATGCCGAACGCAAAAAACTTCGTACCGCTGGCGAGTCCCTCGACCCACTGGGCCTTCTGCTCCGCGGTGCCGTATTCCAGCATGAGAAGCAGCCCCACGTTGTTACCGACGATGGCGTGCTCGTTCTGCAGGTCGCAGTGCAATCCGAGACCGCGCCGCGCCAGGTGCTCACGGATGACCGCCATGCCGAGGTTGGACCCGTCACGTCCGCCGAACTCCGCCGGGAACGGGTACCGAAGGTGACCGGCCGCATCGGCACGCCGACGGGCCTCCCCGAGCAGTTCCTCCCACTCACCATTGGGCAGGCCACCACGATCCCAGTCGGTACGGGAATCTTCGCGCCGGTGATCGAAGAATCGGATGTTGTCATCGGATTGCTCGAGCGGCACGATCTCGCGATCGATGAACTCATCAAGCTCGGCGAGATAACCGACGAGTTCGGGCGGCAGTTCGAAATTCATCTGGATCCTTCCGGCACCTACGGCTTCGTCAACATCAACAGGTCCCACTCGATCTCGGGTATCCGGCGACCACTTGCCGCCATCACAATGTCCCGCACGCTACCGTCCAGATACGACTTCGCTTGCGCGGCAAGGCCAACACCCCACCACAGCGTGCCCAACACCTTCCACCACCGGAACCTGTCGGCGTCAAACGTGCCGCCTGCATCCTCGTACGCACACACAAACACCTCGCGGCCCGCGAAGCCACCGAACTCGCGCTCATCGACACCGAACCTCCACATCCGCAGCGCGGTCCAGCCGACATCGCGCATGGGATCTCCAAACCGAGTGGTGCCCTCCCAGTCGAGAACCGCACGCAAGCCGTCCTCGCCGACGATGACGTTGCCATTGCGAATATCGGTGTGCACCAGGCATCGCCGAGCGGGTGGCCCGGGCATGCGCTCGGTCAGCCAGGACAGCGTGCGCTGGAACACCGGCCGATCCGGAAGCAGCGCCGCCACCCCCTCACGCATCTGTTCCAGCAGGATGACCGCCGGCTCGGCCTCCGGGTCACCGGGCAGATCCGGCGGCGCCATCGCCGGATCTATCCCATGCAGCCGACCCATCGCCCCACCAAGCTGCTCAGCCACCAGATCCTCGATCCCGGCGGACTGCACCAGCCGCAGCACCTTACGGGGAACCGTCTCGCCCGCGATGCGTTCGGAGATCATGAAGGGCGCACCCACGTACGAGGCCTCGGAACACACGCCACGAACCCGCGGCACCGGAACACCGTGGCTGCGCGCCAGCTCACGCACCCCGGCCTCACTACCCACCGGGACCTGCTGCACAACTGCGGGCACAATCGTCGCGACCAGCTCGAGAGTCTCACCCCCGAAAGTGGCATCCAACAGCACATTTCGCCGTCGGGCGCCCGCAGAAACGCCAACCACGCCAGACACCTGAAACTTTTTGCCGAACTCGTCGTGCAGGTAACGGGTGAGCCCGTCGGCCAGGTCGATCATTCGCCCTCCCAGGCGTCGTACCCGGGCTTGACGACCGCGAGTTCACTACGCACCGCCTCGGCCAGGTCCTCCCATGACGGGTCATCGGCAGGCGGCTGCGCGGGCGTGGTCAGTTCTCGCTGCAGAATCCTGGCGATGTTGGCCCCGACGCGGGCGCGATGCACCGAGGATGCGGGCAGCTCAGATTGGAGGTCGTCGAGCAGTTCGGCGAGCGCACCCGCCAGTTCCGCTGCGGTCGGAATGAAGGGCACCATCCGTTTGTACCGTCTATGGTGCGTCGCACGGGGGAATAGCGAAGAAACGCCGCGGGTTGCTCCAGTTCATGGCGAGACCTTTGTCGATTCTGGATCTGGCGCGGGTGGCGCCGCACGAGACCGTGGCTGAGAGCTTCGCCGCCAGCGTCGAGATTGCGCGGCACGCCGAAGCGCTGGGATTTCATCGCGTCTGGTACGCCGAACACCACAACATGCGGTCCATTGCCTCGTCGGCGACCAGTGTCTTGATCGGACATGTGGCCACCCAGACGTCGACCATCAGACTGGGCGCGGGCGGCATCATGTTGCCCAACCATTCCCCGCTGCAGATCGCCGAGCAGTTCGGCACCCTCGAAACCCTGCACCCGGGACGCATCGATCTCGGTCTCGGCCGCGCCCCGGGGACCGATCAGGTGACGCTGCGCGCATTGCGGCACTCCCCCGCCGATGCCGAGCACTTTCCGCAGGATGTGATCGAGCTGCAGGCATATCTGAGCGAACAGAGCCGGGTCCCGGGGGTAACCGCGACACCGGGGCACGGGACACATGTACCGCTCTACATCCTTGGGTCGTCGTTGTTCGGCGCACAGCTGGCGGCGGTGCTGGGGCTGCCCTACGGTTTCGCCTCCCACTTCGCGCCTCCCGCGCTGCAGGATGCGGTGGCGCTGTATCGGCGAGAGTTCCAGCCCTCGGAGCAGTTGCAGGAGCCGTACGTGATCGCCGGGGTCAACGTCATTGCCGCCGACGAGGAAGACACCGCCCGGGAGCAGTACCGGGCGGCGCTGATCGAACGTGCCAAGCTTTTCCTGCATCGCGGCGGAGGTCCGCGCCTCACCGACGACGAGGCTATCGCCGCACTGGATTCCCCTGCGGGGCAACAGATCAAGGCGATGACGAAGTATTTCGCGGTCGGCACTCCAGGTCAGGTGAGCACATACTTGGACGACTTTGCACAGCTGGCCGGGGCCGATGAGCTCATCGTGGTGCCCAACGCGCCCGACCGGAAGTTGCAGCTGCGGTCGCTGGAGATCGTGGCGGAGGTCAGCGGGCTGACTCCCCGCGACTGAACGCAGGCGTCGGAGACTGATTGGGCGGCGCGGTGAGATACGCCTTCGACAACACCAGGGCGACCGCCACCACGACTACCAACACGTACACCGGCAGCAGATGCTCGAAATGCGTGTACCCGATGGCGAAATGAATCGCCAAGACCGGCACGGTGCCGAACGCGCATCCGATCAACAACGACCACCACACCCAACGCTCACCGCGGCGCCAGCCCCACAGACTGACCAGGAGAACCGCCAGGCCCGCTCCCATCAACGCACCACCGAAGCCGGCTCGATCGTGCGCGATGAACGCCGGCAGGTGCTGGTTGGCGGCACGCAATGCCTCGGCACTGGTGCCCAGGAAATCGAGATCGGTGGGGACGAACACCGAGGTCAGGCCGACCGTTGAAATCACCGCTCCGGCAACGAACAACCCACCCCCAACGGCGATCATCAGCAGCTGCCCCCACAACGCACGGCGCCGCTCGGACTCCGGCCCCTCCACGATCGGTGGCCAGTGCGGCACCGAGGGAGCGCGCCACACGGCGAGTAGCAGCATGGGGAACAATCCCACGACGACGAGCGTGTGTAGCGGCTCGAGAAAACCTGTCACCAGGAAGTAGAAGTACGTCAGGAACGCGACGAGCCCGGAAATCAACAGAGCATTGCGGGCCCATCGGTGCCCTTCCCTGAGCCCACCCCACGCCAAGCCCAGGTACAGAACTCCGATACCAATCATGTTGCCCGCCATGGTGAGCCGATCATGTTGCAGAAAGCCGACCAGATGATGGTTCACGCCATGCAGATCGTGCACCGAGAGTCCGAGGTAGTCGCGGTCGTACCACAACAGCACCGGCCCCAACGCGATGATGGCCGCTCCGATACCCGCGATGATCAGTCCGAGCCCAACCAGCGCGCCCCATATCCACCCGGGCCATTGGCGCGGATCGAAACCGATATCACGCAACGGCTTTGGCGGCGACGTCGGCGTGGCGGCTTCGATCACCCGATTGAACCAGCCCGGCCCGGCGGCGATCAGCACCGCAGGTGTGGCGAGCACCGTCACCGACGGGTCCGCGAGCGCGCGCAGCACGGCATCGATCGCCGGTTCGGTCAGTCGCACCGTCCCGGGCTCCCCGGGCAGCGACACCGCATCGACGCAAGGCGCCAGCTCCTGAGCCACCTCGGCCGTGGCGGCGACCGCGATCACCCGGCATCTGCGGTCGGCACTGGCTCGCCGCACCGCGTCCACATCGCCGGTCTGCACCGGTCCGATCTCGACGACAGCGGCCCCCTGCACCGGCAACACCGCAACCGCCTCGCGCGCGATCGAGACCGGCACCGTCGCTCCGAACCGACCCTGCCATTGCGACGGAACCGGCCGATGATCGAAAACCCAGGGAATCCAGCGCCGTCCCCCGGCTTGCGTCACCACCGCCGCCAGTACTTTCATCGCCCACACCCGTGTCCGGCGCGCACCGACAACGGACGACGCCAGGGGGCTCAGCGGGTGGTAGGTCCAGTCCGGCATTGGCGAATTCTCGCACCGCGACCAGCAACGCACCGGGTATCTGAACTCGGTATCCAACTCGATGAGCCGACCGCGCTCGAACGCGACTAGGCTCACAACGTGACCCTCCCGGCCGACCCCAGCCCCGAATTCGCCGCCTATGCCCACCCCGAACGCCTGGTCTCCGCCGACTGGCTCTCGGGACACCTGGGTACTCCCGGACTGTCCATCGTGGAGTCCGACGAGGACGTCCTGCTCTACGACATTGGGCACGTCCCCGGCGCGGTGAAGATCGACTGGCACGTCGACCTCAACGACAACACGGTCCGCGACTACATCGACGGCGCGCAGTTCGCAGAGCTGATGAACCGCAAGGGTATCCGCCGCGAGGACACGGTCGTCATCTACGGCGACAAGTCCAACTGGTGGGCTGCCTACGCACTGTGGGTGTTCACGCTGTTCGGCCACCCGGACGTCCGGCTCCTGGACGGTGGACGCGACCTGTGGATCTCCGAGGGTCGCGACACCACCCTCGATGTTCCGTCCAAGCACACCGAGGGCTACCCCGTGGTGGATCGCAACGACGCCCCGATCCGCGCGTACGCCGACGATGTGTTGGCCCACCTCGGGCACGGACCGCTCGTCGACGTGCGGTCCCCCGCCGAATACACCGGCGAACGCACCCACATGCCCGATTACCCGGAGGAAGGCGCCCTGCGCGGCGGACACATCCCCACCGCCGTCTCGATCCCCTGGGCCAAGGCCGCCGCAGAAGACAGCAGGTTCCGCCGCCGTCGCGAGCTGGACGAGATCTACGGCGACGTCATCGCCGCCGAGGGGGACATCGTCGCCTACTGCCGCATCGGTGAGCGTTCCAGCCACACCTGGTTCGTGCTCACCCACCTGTTGGGTGTCGAGGGCGTCCGTAACTACGACGGGTCCTGGACGGAATGGGGCAACCGAGTCCGCACTCCGATCGTCAAGGGCGAGAAGCCCGGGGCACTGCCCCAACCGCACCAGGCATGACCCTTCCGACAGAACTCGCCGAGATCGTCGCCGACTTCAAGGCCGTCGACGGGCAGGACAAGCTGCGCTTGTTACTGGAATTTTCGGGCGAATTGCCTGATTTGCCATCGCATTTGGAGCAGGCAGCGATGGAACCGGTGCCGGAGTGCCAGTCGCCGCTGTTCCTGGACGTCGACGCCAGCGACCGTTCTGAAATCCGGCTGTACTTCAGCGCGCCCGCCGAGGCCCCGACGACGCGCGGGTTCGCCTCGATCCTGTATCAGGGTCTGGACGGCCAGTCGGCCGACGCGATCTTGGCGGTCCCTGACGACTTCTACGCCGAACTCGGATTGGCAGAGCTGATCAGCCCACTGCGGCTGCGCGGAATGTCGGCGATGCTGGCGCGCATCAAACGAAGATTGTCCTAAACCTACTCATCAGTAGGTAAAAACAGGGGCGGCACACCCCATCCCGGATGTGTGTTTGATGCCACGGATGCATAAACTCACTGCCGAGACTCTAAGAAAGCGGTAAAACTCAGGAAGTAGGAGTCCCGATGAGCCGCTTGCGCGAAGAACCAACAACAGGAGGCCCGGTGCCCAATCACGCCAGCTCGAAGATCAGCAAGGTACTCGTCGCCAACCGCGGCGAGATTGCCGTTCGGGTGATCCGCGCGGCGAAGGACGCTGGCCTGGGCAGCGTCGCGATCTACGCCGAGCCCGACGCCGACGCGCCCCACGTTCACCTCGCCGACGAGGCCTTCGGCATCGGCGGTAACACCGCCGCCGAGTCCTACCTGGACTTCGGCAAGATCCTGCAAGCTGCCGAGAAGTCCGGCGCCAACGCCGTCCACCCCGGTTACGGCTTCCTCTCCGAGAACGCCGACTTCGCCCAGGCCGTCATCGACGCCGGGTTGATCTGGATCGGGCCCAGCCCGCAGTCCATCCGTGACCTCGGAGACAAGGTCACCGCCCGCCACATCGCCGCACGCGCCCAGGCCCCGCTGGTGCCCGGCACCCCGGACCCGGTGAAGGATGCCGACGAGGTCGTCGCCTTCGCCAAGGAACACGGTCTGCCGATCGCCATCAAGGCGGCCTTCGGTGGTGGTGGCCGCGGCATGAAGGTGGCCCGCACCCTGGAAGAGGTTCCCGAGCTGTTCGAGTCCGCCACCCGTGAGGCCGTCGCCGCCTTCGGCCGTGGCGAGTGCTTCGTGGAGCGCTACCTGGACAAGCCGCGCCACGTCGAGGCGCAGGTCATCGCCGATCAGCACGGCAACGTGATCGTCGCCGGTACCCGCGACTGCTCGCTGCAGCGCCGCTTCCAGAAGCTGGTCGAGGAGGCGCCCGCGCCGTTCCTGACCGACGCTCAGCGCAAGGAGATCCACGAGTCCGCCAAGCGCATCTGCAAGGAAGCCGGTTACTACGGTGCCGGCACCGTCGAGTACCTGGTGGGCCAAGACGGCCTGATCTCATTCCTCGAGGTCAACACCCGTCTGCAGGTGGAACACCCGGTCACCGAGGAGACCGCGGGCGTCGACCTGGTGCTGGAGCAGTTCAAGATCGCCAACGGCGAGGCCCTTGAGTTCACCGAGGACCCGACGCCGCGCGGCCACTCGATCGAGTTCCGCATCAACGGCGAGGACGCCGGCCGTAACTTCCTGCCGGCCCCCGGCCCGGTCAAGGTCTACGACACCCCCACCGGCCCCGGTGTGCGCCTGGACTCGGGTGTGCAGGCCGGTTCGGTGATCGGCGGACAGTTCGACTCGATGCTGGCCAAGCTGATCGTCACCGGGCGTGACCGCAACGAGGCGCTGGCCCGCTCGCGGCGTGCCCTGGCCGAGTTCAACGTCGAGGGTCTGGCCACCGTCATCCCGTTCCACCGCGCAGTGGTCTCCGATCCCGCCTTCATCGGCGACGAGGACGGCTTCACCGTGCACACCCGCTGGATCGAGACCGAGTGGGACAACACCGTCGAGCCCTTCACCGCCGACGCCGCCGAGGGCGAAGAGGACGAGGCTCTGCCCCGCCAGAAGCTGGTCGTCGAGGTCGGCGGCCGTCGTCTCGAGGTTTCGCTGCCCGGTGACATCTCGCTCGGTGGCGGAGGCGGTGGCGCCGCGAACGGTGTTATCCGCAAGAAGCCCAAGGCCCGCAAGCGCGGCGGCCACGGCCGCGGTGGCGCCACCGGTGATTCGGTGACCGCTCCGATGCAGGGCACCGTCGTCAAGGTCGCGGTCGAAGAGGGCCAGGAGGTCGAGGCCGGCGAGCTGATCGTGGTGCTGGAGGCCATGAAGATGGAGAACCCGGTCACCGCGCACAAGGCCGGCACCATCACCGGGCTCAGCGTCGAGGCAGGTGCCGCCATCACCCAGGGCACCGTGATCGCCGAGATCAAGTAGGACGTTTGTCGCCGAGCGTGAAGCTGTGGCGCGATTCTCACCGAATTGCCGCCATGGTTTCACGCTCGACGCGTTTCTAGACTCATGGAAACCATCGAGATCAATGCGGGCGCATGGTACTTACGCGCCCTGCGGGCCGACGAACGCATGGACGATCGCGCGGCACTGACCTCACTCGGCGTCGACGATGCCGACTATGTATCCGCGCGCGCAGCCGATTGGGACTCCGATCGCCTCTACAGCTGGGCCGTCTGCGAACCGACCACCGCCGAGATGGTCGCCGAGGTGCGGCTCGACCCCGCCACCGGGGGCATCGAATCGCGGGCCCGCGACGACTACCCGGGCTCGACGAGTGCCGAGCAGGAAGCCGTCGCCGCCGTGCGCCGCTTCGCCGACGCCATGCTGGCGTGACGGAAAGAAACCACTTGACCTCGAGTGCACTTTAGGTACGACGATGGGCGCGTGAACACGTCAACCACCCCGCTGCGCCTCGCCGTGATCTGCGCCAGTACGCGTGACGGTCGGTTCGGCCCCACTGTCGCGAACTGGATCGCAGAAAAGGCCCGGGATCATCCGTCGTTCCATGCCGGCTACATCGACCTCGCGGAATACCCACTTCCCCTTCACCTTTCCCGCAGACCGGGGGCCGACGACACCGCCCATCTGGCCAAGATGACGGCACGACTGCGCATTGCCGACGCATTTCTCGTGGTCACTCCGGAGTACAACCACAGTTTCCCCGCCCCGTTGAAGAACCTGATCGACTGGCATCACAGCGAGTGGCAGGCCAAGCCGGTCGGATTCACGTCCTACGGCGGCATGTCGGGAGGGTTGCGCGCCATCGAGCAGCTGCGCCTGGTGTTCGCCGAACTGCATGCCGTGACCACCCGTGACGTGGTCAGTTTCCACGGCGTGTGGAGCCAATTCGATGACGCCGGCCAGCTCGTCGACAGCCGCGACGCGGAAACCGCCGCCAAGACGATGCTCGATGAGCTGGCATGGTGGGGTTCCGCGTTACGGACGGCGCGGGAGCACTCCCCTTACGCCTGGTGAGCTATGCCTGGGGAGACTGCGCCAGCACCCGTGATACCGCGGCCACCGCAGCGTCGATCTCCTCGGCACTGACGATCAGCGGCGGACGGAACCGGACACTGTTCTTGCCGCTGGGCAACAGGATCACGCGCTCCTGCGACCATAGGCGCTCCACCAGATGATCGCGCTCCTGCGTGGTCGGCAGACTGAACGCGCACATCAGCCCGCGGCCCCGCACGTCGCCGATCTCGCCGTGCCGCAGCGCCAGGGTCTGCAGACGGTCCAGTAGGTACTCGCCCATCCGAGCCGCATTGCCGAAAAGCCGCTGCGACTCAATCACTTCCAGGATGCGGCGAGAGCGCACCATATCGACCAGGTTTCCACCCCAGGTGGAGTTGATGCGTGAGCTGACGGCAAAGACGTTGTCGGCGACCTCATCGACACGACCGCCCGCCATGACCCCGCACACCTGCGTCTTCTTGCCAAACGCCACGATGTCGGGAGTCACTCCCAGCTGTTGGAATGCCCACGCCGTACCGGTGAGGCCACACCCGGTCTGCACCTCATCGAAGACGAACAGGGCGTCATTCTCGTGACACAGCGCGCGCATGGCGTGGAAGAAATCGGGACGGAAATGATGATCTCCACCCTCACCCTGAATCGGCTCGGCGATGAAACATGCTATGTCATGCGGATTTTCGGCAAACACGCGGCGGGCCTGCGCCAACGCCGCAGCTTCCAGTTCTTCGATGTCGGCGTCGGGGCGCAGGTATGGCGCATCGATGCGCGGCCAGTCGAACTTGGGGAACCGCGCCACCTTGTTGGGATCGGTGTTCGTCAGCGACATGGTGTAGCCACTTCGGCCATGGAAGGCCTCACGCAGGTGTAATACCTTGGTGCCCAGGGCCGGATCGATTCCATGCGCCTCGTTCCAGCGGCTCTTCCAATCGAAGGCCACCTTCAGTGCGTTCTCTACCGCCAGTGCTCCGCCGTCGACGAAGAACAGGTGCGGAAGCGCCGGGTCACCGAGCACACGCGCGAAAGTGTCGACGAACCTGGCCATCTCGACGGTGTAGATATCCGAATTACTCGGCTTGTTGATGGCAGCCCGGGTCAGTTCGGCACGAAACTCGCCGTCCTCGGCCAGCATCGGGTGGTTCATCCCCAGCGCCGACGACGCGAAGAACGTGAACATGTCGAGATAGGTGGTCCCGTCGCGCGCGTCCACTAGATGCGCCCCACGCGAACGCTCCAGGTCCAGCACGAGGTCCATTCCGTCGGCCAGAATGCTGCGCCGCAGCACCTCATGCACCCGATCCGGTGTCACCGGGTCCGGACGCGTTGCCTCGTCATCGGTCGTGGAGCCTACGTGTGCCCCCGGAAACATGAGTGCGGTCATAAGACCCACACTAACGGAGTATTTACGACTTCTCTACATCACGACAAGAATATTTACGGCACAAGCTGGCGGCCATCGTAAAAAGTTTGTAAGATGATGGTGCTTCGCGTGCGAACATTGGCTGTGGTGCGGATCAGCTGCAGCAGCTCCTCGAGCGCACGCGGCGAGGGCACGCGCACCAGGAGGACGTAGCTTTCCTCGCCCGCCACCGAGTGGCACGACTCGATGGCGTCAATGTGCTCAAGCCGTGCCGGAGCATCATCGGGTTGCGAAGGATCGAGAGGGGTGATTGCCACGAACGCCGAGAGCAGTTGGCCCACCGACTCCGGATTGACCCGGGCCGCATATCCGGTGAGAACACCGCGAGATTCCAGCCGCCGCACACGAGTTTGCACCGCCGAGATCGACAGACCGGCCTTTGCCGCCAGATGTGCAAGGGTCGCCCGGCCATCGCGAGCCAACTCGCGCACCAGAATTCGATCGACGTCATCAAGCGGACGCTCGGGCGTTCTCTCGGAATCCGCGTTCACGGGGGCAGAGTACCGCGACCACGGACCACAAGGAACAAACTTGCGCAGGCCAATCACGTCAACTGTGAGACCAACTACAGGACGAATTCGATGATCGATCTCATCCCCTGCTGGGAACTGCGCGCAGGTTTCGCGGCGGCACTGTCTCAGATGTATGGGACGGAAGTTCCCGCGTACAACACGCTGGTCGATGTCAGCACTGAGGTTAACCAGACCTACGCCACAACGCATCCGGATGCCGAGCGGCTCGGTTCGATTGATCGTGTGACCGCCGAGCGCCACGGCGCGATCCGGGTGGGCAGCCCGCGAGAACTCGCCGCCGTCGCCGACCTGTTCGAAGCGTTCGGGATGTATCCCGTCGACTTCTACGACTTGCGTGACGCCGCGTCGCCGGTGCCCGTGGTCTCGACTGCATTTCGGCCCATCGATGAAAAAGAGTTGGCACTCAACCCCTTCCGGGTGTTCACCTCCATGCTTGCGACCGCCGACCGCCGGTTCTTCGATGCGGAACTACGCACGCGCGTGGATCACTTCGTACGACGGCGAGAGCTGTTCGATCCGGCCCTACTGGCCCACGCGCGACTGATCAGCGCCGCGGGTGGAGCCACCCCGGCGCAGGCCGAGGACTTCATTCGCGAGGCCGTGAAGTCGTTCGCACTGTCCACCGCCCCCATCGACCGTGCCTGGTATGACGAGCTTTCCGCGGTCTCACCGGTCGCCGCGGACATCGCCGGCGTGGGCGGCACACACATCAACCATCTGACACCGCGCGTGCTCGATATCGACGATCTGTACCAGCGGATGACGGCACGCGGCATCACCATGATCGACGCGATCCAGGGGCCACCACGCTGGCACGGACCCGATGTTCTGCTGCGGCAGACCTCATTCCGGGCACTGGCCGAGCCACGCCGTTTCCTCATGCCTGACAGCGCCGTGACCAGCGACACGCTGCGGGTCCGGTTCGGCGAAGTCGAGGCACGGGGTATTGCCCTCACCCCCGTGGGCCGCACTCGCTACGACGCCGCGATGATCGCCATCGACACCGCACAGGCAGATCCCGAACGGGCCGCGTCGATTTGGGCCGATCACTTTCCGGATACCGAGGCCGGTCTGGCCGAGCAGGAACTCGCATACTTCCGTACGGACGTGGGCGCCGACGGTCAGATCGTGCGCAGCCCCATCGTGTACGAGGATTTCCTGCCGCGTTCGGCCGCCGGGATATTCCGGTCCAATCTCGACGACGACGGCGCATACGGGGATGGTGCCGACGATTACGCCGCCGACTACTCGAAGGATTGGATGTCGGGCGCCATAGGGCGGGACATCCACGATCCGTACGCGCTCTACGCCGCCATCGCCGCACAATCTGACCTCACGATAGGAGCCGATCGATGACCACCACACTGCCTACCACGTCCCCCGAGGTGCTGCCGTCCGCCGACGAATTGCGCGCGCGGGCTCAGAACGCGCTGCGCTGGATCGGCGCGGACGTAGAACTGAGCACGGAAGCGGGAACAGATGGCGGCGTCACGGTTCGTACCCCCATCACCGGCGACACGCTGTTCACGCTCGCGGCCAGCTCGACGGAGGACGTCGATAGCGCCATCACCGAAGCTGCCCAGGCATTTTCACAATGGCGCACCACCCCGGCGCCCGTGCGCGGCGCCTTGATAGCCCGTCTCGGCGAGCTGCTGACGGAGCACAAGAAGGATCTGGCCGAATTGGTGACCATCGAGGCCGGAAAGATTGTCTCGGAGGCACTCGGCGAGGTCCAGGAGATGATCGACATCTGCCAATTCGCGGTCGGGCTGTCCCGGCAGCTATACGGCAAGACGATGGCCTCCGAGCGTGCCGGGCATCGCCTCATGGAGTCCTGGCATCCACTGGGCGTGGTCGGAGTCATTTCCGCGTTCAACTTCCCGGTGGCCGTGTGGTCGTGGAACACCGCGATCGCCCTTGTCTGCGGTGACACCGTGGTGTGGAAGCCATCCGAGTTGACACCGCTGACTGCCGTCGCCTGCCAGGCACTTCTGGACCGTGCGGCCGCCGACGTGGGGGCGCCGCCGGAGGTGAGCCGACTGATCCAGGGCGGCCGTGAGGTCGGCGAGCAACTCGTCGACGATCCCCGCGTCGCGTTGGTGAGTGCGACAGGGTCGGTGCGGATGGGCCAACAGGTGGGCCCGCGGGTGGCCGCCCGCTTCGGCCGGTCGCTGCTCGAGCTGGGCGGTAACAACGCGGCCATCGTGACGCCCTCGGCGGACCTGGATCTTGCGGTGCGCGGAATCGTGTTCTCGGCCGCGGGCACCGCGGGCCAGCGCTGTACCACCCTGCGGCGGTTGATCGTTCACCACTCGGTCGCTGACGCACTGGTCGACCGCATCGTCAATGCCTACGGCCAGCTTCCGGTCGGCGATCCATTCACCGAGCAGACCCTCATAGGTCCACTGATCAACGAGAAGTCGTTCCGCGACATGCAGGACGCACTGGAAACCGCACGCGCACAGGGCGGAACGGTCATCGGCGGCGAACGTCGAGAGCTGGGTGACGGCGCCTACTACGTCACCCCCGCCGTGGTGCGGATGCCCGAACAGGGTGACGTCGTGCACCGGGAGACCTTCGCCCCGATTCTGTACGTGCTCGGCTACGACACCCTCGACGAGGCGATCGCACTGAACAACGCGGTGCCCCAGGGCCTTTCCTCGGCTATCTTCACCCTGGACATGCGCGAGGCCGAGCGTTTCCTGGCCGCCGACGGATCCGACTGTGGAATCGCGAACGTCAACATCGGCACCTCGGGCGCCGAGATCGGCGGAGCGTTCGGCGGAGAGAAGGAGACGGGCGGTGGCCGCGAGTCCGGCTCCGACTCATGGAAGGCATACATGCGGCGTGCCACGAACACCGTCAACTACTCCACCGAGCTGCCGTTGGCTCAAGGGGTGCACTTCGGCTAATCGGACGGGCTGATCGGACGAGAAGCGGATGGACTACCAGGGGTGCGGCTGGAAGTCCTTCAGGAAGCAGCCGTACAGATCGACGCCACGCTCCCCCTGCACAATCGGGTCGTAAACCCGGGCCGCACCGTCCACCAAATCCAGCGGCGCACGGAATCCTTCCTGCGCCAGCCGCATCTTGCTGGTGTGCGGACGCTCATCGGTGATCCAGCCGGTGTCGACCGCAGTCATCAGGATGCCCTCGGAAAAAAGCGCACCCGCACTGGTCCTGGTCAGCATGTTCAACGCGGCCTTCGCCATGTTCGTGTGCGGATGCCCCGGCCCCTTGTAACCCCGCGAGAAGTTGCCCTCCATCGCAGATACGTTCACCACGTACTTGCGCCGGGCCGTCGACGCCCGCAGTGCGGGACGGAGCCGGGACAACAGAATGAACGGCGCCACGCTGTTACACAGTTGCACCTCAAGCAGTTCCAGCGGGTCGATCTGGTCGACCGTCTGCACCCAGCTGTTGGTGTCGACGAGGTCGGGCAACAGCCCACCGGCGTCGACGGCGGTGCCGTCGACGATCCGGTCCGGGGTGGCCGAACCGGCGGTCAAGGCCAACGACACCAGTGAGTGTGCGGCGGCCTCGGAACCCTCCCCCAGCGCCAGAGTATGGGGATGCAACTCGCTGGAATCCCCCATCGCCGTAATCGGAACACGTGCAGCGGCGCCGCTGAGAGGCGCCTGTTCTGCGTCAACCAAGGACGTGTAGGAGCCCGGGCTGCGACGGACCGTCTGGGCGGCATTGTTGATCAGAATGTCCAACGGTCCCTGCGCGGCAACTTCATCGGCGAAACGAGCCACCTGCGCCGGATCACGCAGGTCGATACCCACGATGCTCAGCCGGTCGAGCCAACTCGCCGCATCGGGCAGCTGGGCGAATCTGCGCGCCGCGTCGCGCGGGAATCGGGTAGTGATCGTGAGGCTGGCACCGTCGCGCAACAACATCAGGGCGATGTACATGCCGATCTTGGCGCGGCCACCCGTCAGCACGGCCCGTCGCCCGGTCAGGTCCGTGCGCTGATCACGCCGGGACCTATTGGCAGGCGCACAATCCGGACACAGTTGGTGGTGGAATGCATCGATCTCGGTGTATCTCACCTTGCAGATGTAGCAATGCTGGGGACGCCGCAGCGTCCCGACCGCGTCCCCACCACGCAGCGGCAGGCCGGCCGTCTCGTCATCGATCCGATCGGCCGATCCGGTCGCGGTGGCCCCGATCACCGCACGGTCGGCTTCCAGCTCCGCCTGGCGCGCCTGGCGGCGGCGCTGCCTCTTGAGAATTTTGAACAGTTTCGCGACGCCGCGTTGCACGGCAATCGAATCGGGATGATCGGGTGCAAGCGCGGCAGCCTGATCCAGGACACGCCCAAAGATGGCCATGTCGTCGGGGTCGATGTGCTTAGCCACCGACGCAGTGTAGTGAGAGGGCCAGCAGTTCTCGTAATAGCAGATCTGATGAAGCCCGTCAGCCCCTCGTCCGTGCGCACCGATCGGGCCAACCACGACCCTGCTGCCTAGTAAAATCTGCTGGATGACCGACGACTCCGATGCAGTTCGCCCGAGCGGCTCATCGCCCCGTCGGCGGCTCACCCCTGAGGACCGACGTGCCGAGCTACTGGAGTTCGGTACGCAACTATTCGGCGAACGTCACTATGACGACGTCCGCATGGACGAGGTAGCTGAGCAGGCGGGCGTGTCACGAGCGCTGCTATACCGCTACTTTCCCGACAAGCGCTCCTTCTACACCGCGGTGATGCAGGCTGAGTACGACAGGCTCTACGACGCCACCATTTCGCTGGACATGGATCCGACTCTGTCGGGTTTCGAGCGGCTCCGGCGGACCCTTCTGGTGTACCTGCACTACCAGGAGGAGCATCCCTACGCGCCGGTGACCGTGTTCCGGATGATCGATTCTGCCGATCCCACCGTCGCGGCTATAGAGCAGCAGGAATACGACAAGCAGACCGATCGCATCATGGCCGTCGTCGAACATGTCGCCGGCGACGAATTGACCCCGGATCTTGTCACCACCCTGCGCGTGGTCATCCGGGCCTGGCTGACCTTCAACCAGGAACTGGCACGTCAACGTGCCATCAATCCGGATCTGGACGTCGACTGGCTGGCCGATACCTCCGCGCACGCCATGATCGACGCCGTGCGGCGGGTGCCGAACATCCCGAAAGCAGTGGTGGACCTCATGGGTGCCGATTAATTGTCGGCCCCTGTTGGCACGATGATCCGATGAGCAGCGAGTCCGGTCCACTCGCCCGGTTCTCGGCACCTACCCGGGAATGGTTCGCCGAATCATTTCCGGCTCCCACCCAGGCGCAGTCCGGTGCATGGCAGTCCATCGCCAAGGGCGACAACACCCTCGTCATCGCCCCCACCGGGTCCGGAAAAACCCTCGCGGCGTTTCTGTGGGCCATCGACACCCTGGCCGGTGCCAATCCCGAGCTGAGCGTCGCCGGCGGTGCGGCTCCGGCTCGGCGCGGAACCCGGGTCCTGTACATCTCACCGCTCAAGGCGCTCGCCGTCGATGTCGAGCGGAACCTGCGCGCCCCCCTTGCCGGGATTGCCCGCACCGCACAGCGGATGGGCCTGGCCGAGCCCTCCATCACTATCGGGGTGCGCTCGGGCGACACCCCCGCGCAACGCCGCCGTGCGCTGATCTCCTCTCCCCCGGACATCCTCATCACCACCCCCGAGTCACTGTTCCTGATGCTGACCTCCGCCGCACGCGAGACATTGGAAACGGTCACCACCGTCATCGTGGATGAGGTTCACGCGGTGGCCGGAACGAAACGCGGTGCGCACCTCGCGCTCTCACTTGAACGGCTGGACGAGCGTCTTTCCCGGCCGGCACAGCGCATTGGCCTGTCGGCAACGGTGAAACCCGCGGCCGAGGTCGCCCGCTTCCTGTCCGGTCGCGCCCCGGCCAACGTCGTCGCCCCCGCCAGCCCGAAGACCTTTGACCTGTCGGTGGTGGTGCCCGTTTCGGATATGAGCGCCCCCGACACCTATCCCGACGCCGAGGCCTCCAACGCGGGCACCAACACGATTTGGCCCCATGTCGAGCAGCGCATCGTCGACCTCATCGAGGCGCACCGCTCGAGCATCATCTTTGCCAATTCGCGGCGCCTCGCCGAGCGGCTCACCGCCCGGTTCAACGAGATTCACGCTGAGCGCCTGGGGGTGGATCTCACCCCGGTGGCCAATCCCGGCGTACCAGGAGGGCCCCCGGCGCACGTCATGGGCAGCGGGCAGACCTACGGTGCCGCCCCCTTGCTGGCCCGGGCGCATCATGGCTCGGTCAGCAAGGAGCAGCGCGCGAACATCGAAGAGGACCTCAAGACCGGCCGGCTCAGATGCGTAGTGGCCACCAGCAGCCTCGAACTCGGAATCGATATGGGTGCCGTGGATCTGGTGGTTCAGGTGGAGGCGCCACCATCGGTGGCCAGCGGACTGCAACGCATCGGCAGGGCCGGACACCAAGTCGGCGAGACCTCCAGAGGTGTTCTTTTCCCGAAGCACCGCAACGATCTGCTGGGCTGCGCGGTCACGGTGCGGCGCATGCTCGACGGTGATATCGAAACCCTGCAGGTGCCCGCCAATCCGCTGGACATCCTGGCGCAACACACCGTGGCCGCATGTGCGCTGGATCCGCTGGACGTCGAGACCTGGTTCGACGTGGTCAGACGCAGCGCCTCCTTCACCTCCCTGCCGCGCAGCGCGTTTGACGCCGTGCTCGACTTGCTCAGCGGCAAGTACCCGTCCACCGATTTCGCCGAGCTGCGTCCGCGCGTCGTCTACGACAGAGACGCGGGAACGCTCACCGGACGGCCCGGCGCGCAACGGCTGGCGGTCACGTCCGGGGGCGCCATTCCCGATCGCGGCCTATTCACGGTGTACATGTACGCCGGCGCCGAGGGCGAGAAGCCCTCTCGGGTGGGTGAACTCGACGAGGAAATGGTGTACGAGTCACGCCCGGGGGACGTGATCTCCTTGGGGGCCACCAGCTGGCGCATCACCGAGATCACCCACGAACGGGTGATAGTGGTCCCGGCCTTCGGCCAACCGGGCAGGTTGCCGTTCTGGCGCGGCGACGCGGTGGGGCGACCCGCCGAGCTGGGCATGGCCCTGGGGCACCTGACCGGCGAGCTGGCCGCAGCGGGTAACGCCGAATTCGACAAGCGTTGTGCTGATATGGGATTCGACGACTTCGCGATCGGCAATCTGCGAAAGCTGCTCGCCGACCAGCTGCAGTCGACAGGCGCCGTCCCCACCGACACCACGCTGATCGTCGAAAGGTTCCGCGACGAACTCGGCGACTGGCGCATCGTGCTGCACTCGCCGTACGGACTGCGGGTCAACGGCCCATTGGCGCTCGCCGTCTCCGATCGGCTCCAACAGCGCTACGGCGTCAGCGAGTCACCCACGGCCACCGACGACGGCATCGTGGTGCGACTCCCCGATACCGATGACAATCCGCCCGGGGCAAGTCTTTTCGTCTTCGATGCCGCGGAGATCGAGGCGATCGTGACGCGGGAGGTCGGCGGGTCGGCACTGTTCGCGGCCCGGTTCCGCAAATGCGCCGCGCGCGCTCTACTCCTTCCTCGCCGAACTCCCGGGCGCCGATCACCGCTGTGGCAGCAACGCCAGCGCGCCGCGCAACTACTCGATGTCGCGCGCAAGCACTCCGATTTCCCGATGGTGCTTGAGGCGTTACGTGAATGCCTGCAGGACGTTTACGACATCGGAACCCTGGTGCGGTTGATGTCGGGTATCGAGCAGCGCCGGATCCGTATCGTCGAGGTACAGACCGAGGTACCTTCTCCCTTCGCGGCCGCTCAACTGTTCAGCTATATCGGCGGATTCATGTACGACGAGGATCGCCCCCTGGCAGAGCGACGTGCCGCAGCCCTATCGCTGGACACCGGTCTGCTCGCCGAACTCATGGGGCGGGTAGAACTGCGCGAGCTGCTCGACCCGGCGGTCATCGAGACGACCGAGAAGCAACTGCAGCACCTCGCCGAGGAACGCAAGGCCCGCGACACCGAGGGCCTCGCCGATCTGTTCCGGCTCCTGGGCCCCATCACCACCGAAGAGGTCAGCGCCCGCTGCTCCGGCGCAGGGGCCGACTGGCTGCGTGGGCTCGTCGCCGCGCGCCGGGTGATCGAGACGCACTACGGGCAGCGCGCCTGGTGGGCGGCCGTCGAGGATGCGGCACGGCTGCGTGACGCTCTCGGGGTGCCGGTGCCACCGGGTGTGCCCGCGGCCTTCACCGACGCGACCGCCGATCCGCTCGGGGAGCTGTTGGGCCGATACGCCAGGACACACGGCCCCTTCACCACAGGGCAGGCTGCCGAACGCTTTGGTATCGGTGTTCGTGTCGCCGCCGACGCCCTGGCGGCGTTGGCCGCCCGCGGCCAGTTGGTACGTGGCGAATTCACTTCCGAAGCAACAGATTCTGAACAGTGGTGCGATGCCGAGGTCCTCCGGATTCTGCGCCGACGATCCCTGGCTGCGCTGCGTGCGCAGGTCGAGCCCGTCAGCACATCGGCATTCGCACGGTTTCTGCCCGATTGGCAGTACCTCGATTCCAGCCTGCGCGGCGTCGACGGAGTCGCCACCGTCATCGACCAGCTGGCCGGGGTACCGATACCCGCATCTGCATGGGAGCCACTGATTCTGGCGCGCCGGGTCCGCGATTACTCGCCCCAGATGCTCGATGAGCTGCTCGCCTCCGGAGAGGCGGTGTGGTCCGGACACGGCTCGATCACCGCGCAGGACGGCTGGGTCGCCTTGCATCCGAGCGGGGTCGCGCCAGCCACACTGGCCGCACCGGATTCGGTGGTTCTGGACGAGGCGCACCGCGCGATTCTCGATGGTCTCGCCGCCGGCGGTGCATTCTTTTTCCGTCAGTTCGGCGAGAGGGCGACACGCACGGCGTTATGGGATTTGGTGTGGGCGGGACAGGTGACGGGTGACACCTTTGCGCCGCTGCGAGCACTCCTGGGCACCGCCGCCACATCGCGTACGACGCACCGGAACCGGCGAGCTCCGAGGCTGCGGGCCTACACGCCAATCCCCGCCGCAGCGCCGGTCGATCCCGCGGTCGCCGGCCGGTGGTCATTGCTGCCGGAGAGGCTTGCCGACGGGACCGAACGTTCACACACACAGGCCGAGTTGCTGCTCGGGCGGTACGGCGTGGTGACCAAGGGCAGCGTCGTCGCCGAGGGAGTCGCGGGCGGTTTCGCCTGGCTGTACAAGGTGTTGTCGACGTTTGAGGACAACGGGCGCTGCCGCCGGGGCTATTTCGTCGAATCACTTGGGGGTGCGCAGTTCGCCTCTCCCTCGACCGTCGACAGGCTGCGCGAGTACCTCGACACGGTCGATGACGAACGCACACCGCATCGGGCGACGGTGTTGGCGGCAACCGACCCCGCCAACCCATATGGCGCCGCCCTGGCGTGGCCACGGGCCGCCTCCGAATCCGGTCATCGGCCGGGCCGCAAGGCCGGGGCGCTCGTGGCACTCGTCGATGGCCATCTGGTGCTCTACATCGAAAGGGGCGGAAAGTCGCTGCTCAGCTTCGTGATCGACCCCACGATGCTGCACGCCGCAGCGTTGGGCACGATGGATTTGATACGCGCCGGTGGGCTCGACGGTCTAGTAGTCGAAAAAATCGATGGCAGATCGGTTTTCGACATCGGAGAGTCCGCCGTGAGTACGGCCTTACTGGAGGCCGGTTTCGCGCGGACGCCGAAGGGACTGAGAGTGCGCCGATGAGGAGACAGCGATGAAGGTGACACGGTTCGACCACGTTGTGATCAACTGCACCGACGTGGACGCCACCGCGGCCTGGTATCAGCGCGTCCTCGGTATGGCTCGGGAGACTTTCGGCCCTGCCGGCCGCACGGCTCTGACATTCGGCACTCAGAAGATCAACCTGCGGCCAGTCACCGCGACCCAGGAGGAGTGGTTCACCGGCCTGGCCGCAGCGGCCGGGTCCGATGATCTGTGCTTCATCACCGATGCCTCGCCCACCGAGGTTCGCGAGCATCTCGCGACATGCGGGGTAGACATCGAGCAGGGGCCGGTGACGAAGATCGGTGCGCTGGGCGAGATGACATCGCACTACTGCAGGGACCCCGATGGAAACCTCATCGAGATCGCGGTATACCCATGAGCAACAACCACTATCACTACATTGCCTTTGGCACGGATGCGATCGAACGCCAGCGAGTCAACGGCAGCTACGTCGCCTACGGCACACACCTGGAACGCCCGGATGACGGCCCCGACGATCTGGGATCACGGGAGTTACGGATGATCGCCGACGCGACTCAGTTCTGTCTGGGCACGGTGACCCCGACGGGATGGCCCTATTTGCAATACCGCAGCGGTCCGGCGGGATTCGTGCGTCATCTCGGCGGAAACACCGTGCGGTTCGTCGATCTTCCGGGCAACAACCAATTCGTGACACTCGGAAACCTCGCCGCCTACAATCGGCTGGCGATGTTCTTCGTCGATTACCCGCGCAAGCAGCGCCTCAAGGTTTTTGGCCGCGGCACCGTGCACGACGACACCCGCCGCGAGATCGAAGTGATGGTGGAGGCATTCGACTGGAATTGCTCTCGCAGCATCATTCCCCGCTATGACCAGCAGTATCTGTCCGATCTCGGCAAGGCCTATCAGGAGAAGGCTGCCGCCAGGGAGACCGAACTCACCGCCGAAATCGAGCGTCTACGCGCGCGGATTGCCGACCTCGAAGCCACACCGCAGTGACGCCCCTCGCCGCTGATCGGGTGCTACGGACCCACGCGACACGGTTCAAGCACTGGCTAGAGGAATATCCCGGCAACGAGATCGGATATCCGCACTGGAAGCACGTCGAAGCCCATTTCCGCGATCTACTCGTCACCGGAGGTATCGGTCGGCTCAACCAGGATGAGCTGACGGCCCTGCTTTACCTCATCGCTCGTGGCTGGGACATCGGCCGGATGATCGCGTGGCTGTCGAACACCCCCGCCTTGTCCAACCTCGGTATCCTTGAGCGAGAAGACTTCCTGATACTCGCCCGGCTGGCCGCAACCATCAAGGGCACCGAATACGACGACGCGCGATACCAATTCGCGGCTTCCATCCGAAAGCTGGGGCCGCTCAACGCGGATACCGAAACCGTGCTGCTGGTCTTCTACGACAGCACCGACGAGTACACCAAACGCCTGGCCCTCATATCCCTGGCCCAGGGTGGATATCCCGGCATCCGGGCGCTGATCGAAAATTCCTGGCGCACGATCGACGAAGAACATCACAAGATCGGCTGCTTGGAATGTCTGAGTGAATACGTCGGTGACGAGACGCTGTTGCGCGAGTACCTCGACGACGCCAGAGATCTACCGGGCCGCTATCTGCGGGACTACGCCGAACATCTCCGCGCGTCACTGCCCTAGCGTCCTCGTCGACTCGTACCGGACTTGCCTGCCCGTCAACGGGTCACGAAACGCCAAAGAGCGCGCCAGGAGTTGCAACGGATGCGCGAAATCGTCCGACGCCACCTCGCACACGTCCGGATAGAGCGGATCGTTGATGATCGGGATGCCCAGGCTGTTCAGATGGACCCGCAGCTGATGGGTCTGCCCGGTGCTCGGAGTCAGGCGATATCTGCCTGTCGGACCATCGTGATCGACCAGCTCGATATGGGTCTCGGCGTTCGCCGGCCCCGGTTCCTCGACCGCCTGAAGGATACTGCGCCGCTTGATGATCCTGCTCCGCAACGTGACCGGCAGAGCCACTCCGGGATCGACGGGGGCCAAGGCCTCATAGATCTTGACGACCTGCCGCTGCGCAAAGAGTGATTGATACGCGGATCGGACCTCGCGGCGCACCGTGAACAGCAGCACCCCCGCGGTGAGCCGGTCCAGGCGATGCGCGGGTGCCAGTTCCGGCAGATCAAGCGTCCTGCGCAGACGTACCAGCGCCGTCTCGGCGACATGCCGCCCGCGCGGCATCGTCGAGAGGAAGTGCGGCTTGTCGACCACCAGAACGTTTTCGTCCCAATGCAATACATCGACGGCGAAGGGTACGGGAACCTCCAGCGCCACGTCGCGATACGTGTACACCACCGATCCCGAACGCAGGCACGTATCCGTGGTGATCGGCACACCCGCGGCGTCGACAACCTCGCCACTGCTCACCTTGTCGGCGGCGCCCGAACCGAATCGGGCTACCAGCTCATCAAGAACACGGCCACTCGTCCGAATTCGGATTCGCACCGGCCCCAAGCCGTCTCGCACCGGTAGCGGCGGCTCAGGAGCCCTTCTTCTGGGGCTCACCAGCGCAACCTACAGCGCGTCTTACTTGGACGGCGACAATACGTCGGTCACCGGTTCGACGATGAACGACCGCGCCTCGGGTGCGGCCACCCGCAACGCATCCGCCGACGCATCATCGGGCTGACGTTGCGAACGTACCTCGGCGTCGACCCGCGCACGGTAGGTATCCACCTCACGCACAATGTCTTCCGCGGACCAGCCAAGCACCGGAGCCACCAGCTCGGCGACCTCCTGGGCACAGTCGACACCACGATGCGGGTACTCGATGGCAATGCGCATGCGCCGGGCGAGGATGTCCTCCAGGTGCAAGGCACCCTCGGCCGCCACCGCGTAGAGCGCCTCCACCCTCAAATACATCGGCGCCTTCGCGATCGGCTGCAACAGGCTGTGATCGGATCCCGCACAAGCCAGCACCTCGCCGATCAGCGAACCGTATCGGTCCAACAGATGCCGAACCCGGTACGGATGCAGCCCGTAGGTCTCTCCGACGTGTTCGGTCTGATTGATCAGCGCGAAGTACCCGTCGGCGCCCAGCAGCGGAACCTTCTCGGTGATCGAGGGCGCCACCCGCGCCGGCACGAATTCGCTTGCCATGTCAATGGCATCGGAGGCCATCACGCGATACGTCGTGTACTTGCCACCAGCAATGGCCACGAGCCCCGGAGCGGCGACCGCCACGGCGTGCTCGCGGGAGAGCTTGGATGTGTCATCATCCTCACCGGCCAGCAGCGGCCGCAATCCCGCGTAGACACCATCGATATCGTTGTGCGTCAACGGTGTTGCCAACACCGTGTTCACCTTGTCCAGGATGTAGTCGATATCGACTTTGGTGGCCGCCGGGTGCGCCAGGTCCAGATTCCATTCGGTGTCGGTGGTCCCGATGATCCAGTGGTTACCCCACGGGATGACGAACAGCACCGACTTTTCGGTCCGCAGGATGATCGCCACCTCGCTGACGATTCTGTCCCGTGGCACCACGATGTGCACACCCTTGGAGGCCGTAACCCGGAACCGGCCACGGGTGCGCGACAGCGCCTGAATCTCATCGGTCCACACCCCGGTGGCATTGACGACAACATGCCCGCGAACCTCGGTTTCGGCGCCGTTCTCGGTGTCCCGCACCACCACGCCGGTGACGCGATCACCCTCACGCAGCAGCGAGACCACCTGAGTGGATGTCCTGACCACGGCCCCGTAGTGTGCCGCCGTCCGGGCCACATTCATGGTGTGCCGAGCGTCGTCGACCACGGTGTCGTAGTAGCGGATACCTCCGATGAGCGAGTTGCGCTTCAGCCCCGGCGCCAGCCGCAGCGCACCGGCGCGGGTGAGATGCTTCTGGGCGGGAACAGATTTCGCGCCGCCCATCTGGTCATACAAGAAGATCCCGGCGGCAATGTAGGGACGTTCCCACCACCGATTGGTCAGCGGGAACAAGAACGGCAGCGGCTTGACCAGATGAGGTGCCAATGTCGAGAGCGATAACTCCCGCTCGCGCAATGCCTCCTGAACCAACCCGAATTCGAGCTGCTCGAGGTAGCGCAGGCCGCCGTGGAACATCTTCGAGGAGCGGCTCGATGTCCCGGCCGCGAAGTCACGCGCCTCGACCAACGCCACCTTCAGCCCGCGCGTGGCGGCATCCAGAGCCGATCCGGCGCCGACCACACCCCCGCCGATCACGATGACATCGAACTGCTCGGATCCCAGGCGCTCCCAGTTCAGCGAACGGGCCTGTGGTCCAAGGAACGTGTATGTGGGTCCACCCGCCGATGGGCTGGTTGCGTCACTCACGACTGCTCCCTTCCACGCCCACTACCGGGCCCCGGAGTCCTTCCAGAAACCCACGTTACCGGACGGTAGCGCTCTCGTCTGTGATGTACGCCGCTGTGGCGCATGTCGCCCGAGGTCAGTCCAGGTCATCGTGGGCGATCAGCTGGCGCGCCGCCTCCGTTACCGAACCGGACAACGACGGGTACACCGACAAGGTCTGCGCCAGGTCGTTCACCGACAGCAGGTTCTGCACCGCGATCGCGATGGGCAGGATCAGCTCGGAGGCATTCGAGGCCACCACGACACCGCCGATCACCACACCGGTGGCCGGGCGGCAGAAGATCTTCACGAAACCACGCTTGAGACCCGACATCTTGGCTCGTGGGTTGGTGTTCAAGGGCAGTGTGACCGTCCGCGCCGGAATCTCACCATTGTCGATGGCCGCCTGGGACACCCCCACCGCGGCGATCTCCGGACGGGTAAACACTGCAGCGGCAACGGTTTTCAACCTGATGGGCTGTACCGCGTCGCCAAGGGCGTGATACATGGCAATGCGGCCCTGCATGGCGGCCACCGAGGCAAGCGGTAGCAGACCCGTGCAGTCGCCCGCGGCGTAAATGCCGGCCACCGAGGTGCGCGACACCCGGTCCACGGTCAGATAACCGCCGGCGCCGAGGCTGATCCCGACCCGCTCGAGGCCCAGACCCGCGGTGTTGGGAATCGACCCCACGGTCATGAGCACGTGGCTGCCATCGACCGCCCGGCCGTCGGCCATCGCCACGCGGACACCCGTCCCGGTGCGGGTCACCGCATCGGCGCGGGCATTCTTGATGAGCGTCACACCGCGTTCGGCCAGCGTGTCCTCCAGGACCAGGGCGGCTTCCTCGTCCTCGTGCGGCAGCACACGGTCCCGGCTGGCCACCACCGTCACCTGAACTCCCAGCTCGGTGTAGGCGTGGACGAACTCCGCACCCGTCACACCCGATCCGACCACGATCAGGTGTTCGGGCAATTCCTCCAGGTCGTAGAGCTGACGCCAGGTAAGGATCCGTTCACCGTCGGGACGCGCATGGGACAGCACCCGCGGGCTGGCGCCGGTGGCGATGAGCACCACATCGGCTTCCAGAATGGTGCTGCTTCCGTCCGCGGCGGTGGCCTTGACCCGGTGATATGCCATTCCGACCACGTGATCGACCAGCTCGGCACGTCCGGAGATCAGCCGCACCCCGGCGTTGCGCAACCGCGCGGCGATATCGGCCGATTGCTCGGCGGCGAGGCGCTTCACACGGCTGTGGATCTGCGGGAGCGAGATCTTGGCGTGCTCCACGTCGATGTCAAACCCCAGGTTGGGCGCGCGCCGCAGGTCGGTACGCACACCCGTGGACGCGATGAACGTCTTGGACGGCACACAATCGAAGAGCACGCAGGCGCCACCGATGCCGTCCGAGTCGATCACCGTCACCTCGGTGGTGCTTCGCTCATGGGCCGCGGCCACGAGTGCCGCCTCGTATCCCGCTGGTCCTCCACCAATGATCACGATGCGCGTCGCCACGGCATCAAACCTACAAGGACCGAACCGCCCCGGCTTGCCACGATGAGGGAACTTGCCACCATCCCTGCCGTCATCTACGACACATGACCACTAGGCTTGCCCCCGTGCCGCTCTACGCCGCCTATGGCTCCAACATGCATCCCGAGCAGATGTTGCAGCGTGCGCCGCACTCCCCCATGGCGGGCACCGGCTGGCTGCACGGCTGGCGGCTGACCTTCGGTGGCGAGGACATCGGCTGGGAGGGCGCGCTGGCCACCGTCGTGCAAGACCCCCACTCGAAGGTCTTTGTTGTGCTCTACGACATGACCGGGGCCGACGAGAAGAACCTTGATCGCTGGGAAGGTTCCGAACTCGGCATCCATACCAAGATTCGCTGCCGGATCGACCGCGAGTCTTCCGACACGACCATCGACCCGGTATTGGCCTGGCTCTACGTCGTCAACGCCTACGAGGGTGGACTACCGTCGGCCCGATACCTGGGCGTGATGGCCGACGCGGCGGAAATCGCAGGAGCGCCAGACGATTACGTGCACGGTTTACGCACCCGCGCCTCACGCAATATCGGGCCGGGAACGAGCTAGACGGAACCCTGCGCGGCACTCTGTTCGACAAGGTTCACCAGCGTCCGAACGCCGATGCCCAGAGCCCGTTCATCGATATCGAAGTTGGGTTGGTGGATATCGAGCTGCGGGCCCGATCCTGACCACACCCCCAGCCGCGCCATCGCACCGGGCACCTCCTCCAAGTACCAGGAGAAGTCCTCACCACCACCGGACTGCGTGGTCTCCGCGAGTGCATCCAGCCCGATGTCCTCGATGGCCCGCACGAAAATATGTGTCGAGTCGGACTCGTTGATGACGGGTGGAACACCACGACGGTAGTTGAGTGTGTAGTCGATACGCAGCGGAGCCAGCAATCCCTCGATCACATCGCGGACGGTGTCCTCCAAGGTGATCCACACATCGCGGCTGCCGGTGCGCACCGTGCCCGCCAGCGAGCCGATCTGCGGAATGGCGTTGGCCGCCTGCCCTGCGTTGACGGCTCCCCACACCATGACGGTGCCGGCGCGCGGATCGATCCGGCGACTCAACATTCCCGGCAATCCGGTGATGACGGTGCCGAGCCCGTACACCAGGTCGGCCGTCAGATGCGGCCGCGAGGTATGCCCTCCCGGAGAATGCAGCGTGACTTCTACGGTGTCCGCGGCCGAGGTGATTGCCCCCGCGCGGATTGCCACCTTACCCACCTCCAGGCGCGGATCACAGTGCAGCGCAAAAATTCTCGTCACACCGGCCATCGCCCCGGTGGCCACCACGTCGATGGCGCCGCCCGGCATGACCTCTTCGGCGGGCTGGAAGATGAGACGCACGCCCGAGGGCAGCGAGGGCGCCGAATTGAGGGCCATGGCCGCACCCAGCAGGATGGCGGTATGTGCGTCATGCCCGCAGGCGTGCGCGACATTGGGCACGGTCGAGGAGTAGGGCGCGCCGGTGCGTTCCTGCATCGGCAGGGCATCCATATCCGCGCGCAATGCCACCCGCGGACCGTCCTCGGGCCCGAAGTCGCAGGTGATTCCCGTGCCGCCGGGCAGCACCTTCGGGTTGAGTCCGGCCTCGGCCAGCCGCGCGGCCACATACTCGGTGGTGGCATGCTCCTGGCGCGCCAGTTCCGGATGCGCATGAATGTGGCGGCGCCAGCGGATCAGCGTCTCGGAGTTCTCCGCGAGCCAATGCTCCGCGACGGCGGACAGGGATTCGCTCACACCGTCACCGTCCTGCGCGCCAACCGATCCAGCACCCTGGATCGCTCTGTCTCATCTTCAGCAAGCCGTATCACGGTGCGCGCCAACATCTTCGCTCCTTCAACCACAGCCCGGTCGGCGCCAGGTTCCCTGGCCGCCTTTTCGAAATCGGGCTGATGAATGACTGCTCCGCCCGAATCGATGCCAATGACCGGGTGGATACCGGGCAGCACTTGCGTCACGTTGCCCATATCGGTGCTGCCCAGGGGCACCGCTGCCTCGAACTCGGCGGGCACCGGCGTGCGGCCGAAGGACTCCATCTCCTCGCGGAACACTCCCACCAGCCACGGGTCCGGTGTCAGCTCCAGGTACGGGGGCGACGATTCGACCAGTTCGTGGCTGCAGCCGGTGGCCACCGCACCGGCGGCGAAGCAGGCGTACACCTTCTCCTCCAGCTCACGCAGGGAGGACGATTCGACGGCGCGCATCGTGTACTGCATCGCCGCACGAGCCGGAATGATGTTGGCCGCCTCTCCCCCCTCCGTGACGATGCCGTGGATCAGCTGTCCGGGTGACAGATGCTGACGCAACAGACCGATCGAGACCTGAGCCACCGTCACCGCATCGGCGGCGTTGATTCCCAGGTGCGGCGCGACCGCCGCGTGTGACTCCTTGCCGTGATAGGTGACCATCACGTCGGTCAGCGCGAGTGACCGCGCTCCGGCAATATCGATCGGCCCGGGGTGCAGCATCACCGCGGCCGCGATGTCGTCGAAAGCACCCGCCTTGAGCAGCAGCGCCTTGCCGCCCCCGTATTCCTCTGCCGGAGTACCGATAACCACCACGGTGAGTCCGAGTGCGTCGGCAACCTCCGCGAGCCCCAGCCCGGTGCCCACCGCGGAGGCGGCGATGATGTTGTGCCCGCACGCATGACCGATGCCGGGCAGCGCGTCGTACTCGGCGCAAACACCGATAACCAGCGGACCATCCCCGAATGTGGCACGGAATGCGGTGTCCAAACCGCCCTGACCGGTCACAATCTCGAATCCGCGCTCGGCCAGCAGCCGCTGGGTCTTCACGGCACTGCGAACCTCGTGGAAGGCCAGCTCCGGTTCGCCGTGAATATCGTGCGATAACGCCACCAGATCCGTTGCCGCGGCGTCCACGACCGTGCAAGCGGCCTGGGCATGCGCGGCGGACGACGCTCCGGTGCTCAAGGGCATTAGATGAGTATCCCATCATGGTTAGGCTGCGTAGCTGTGACCGATGAGCCGCTTGGGCGAAGAGGCAACAGCACCGACGAGACTCCCGCCGACGAGGCAGCGCGCGCCGCGGCGGAGATCGCCGCGCGCACCGGCGTCGCGTCCCACCCCGTCGCGGTGGTTCTTGGGTCCGGCTGGGCTCCGGCGGCCGCGGCGCTCGGTGCCCCCGCCACCACCATCCCGATGGCGGACCTGCCCGGATTCAGCCCACCGAGCGCAGCCGGACACGGTGGCTCGGTGCTGTCGGTGCCTATTGGCGACAGCAGCGAGCGGATGCTGGTCCTGCTGGGTCGGATCCACGCGTACGAGGGCCACGACCTGCGCCACGTCGTGCACCCGGTGCGCACCGCCTGCGCCGCCGGTGCCCGCACCATCGTGCTCACCAACGCCGCCGGAGGATTGCGCGACGAGTACACGGTGGGTCAGCCGGTGCTGATCAGCGACCACCTCAACCTCACGGCCCGCTCACCGTTGGTGGGCGCGCAGTTCGTCGACCTTGTCGATGCGTACACACCACGATTACGGGCACTCGCACGCGAAATCGATGACAGCCTCGTCGAGGGGGTGTACGCGGGCCTTCCCGGCCCGCATTATGAGACCCCCGCGGAGATCCGCATGCTGCGCACGTTGGGGGCGGACCTGGTGGGCATGTCGACGGTCCACGAGACCATCGCGGCCCGCGCGGCCGGTGCCGAGGTGCTGGGGGTGTCACTGGTAACCAATCTCGCGGCCGGCATGACGGGAGAGTCCCTCAACCATGACGAGGTACTAGCCGCCGGGCGCGCGTCGGCCACCCGCATGGGACAACTTCTCAGCTCGGTGATTGGCCGGTTATGACCGTAGCGGCGCAGACGATCCAGGACTGGATCGACCATGACCCCGACCCCGAGACGGCAGCCGAGCTGCGCGCCTGCTCCGAGGAGGAGCTCGCGCAACGATTCTCGGAGCCATTGGTGTTCGGCACGGCGGGTCTGCGCGGCGCCGTCCGGGGCGGCCCGAACGGCATGAACCTGGCGGTGGTGTTGCGCACCACTTACGCACTGGCCAAGGTTCTCAAGGATCGGTGCCTCGGCGGCTCGACCGTGGTGGTGGGCCGCGATGCGCGACACGGATCCGAGCAGTTCGCACAGGGCGCGGCGGAAGTCCTTGCTGCCGAGGGGTTCAAGGTCGTGCTGCTCCCCCGCCCACTGCCCACTCCGGTGCTGGCGTTCGCGGTACGGCATCTGGATGCGGCAGCAGGCATCCAGATCACCGCATCCCACAACCCTCCCGCCGACAACGGCTACAAGGTGTACTGGTCAGGGGGTGCTCAGATCATCTCCCCAACCGATCGCGATATCGAATCAACAACAAAGGCAGCGCCTTTCGCAGATCAGATTCCCCGTACCCCCGTCACCCCCGCCGATGACACCTTGGTGGATGCCTACGTCCAGCGTGCCGCCACGGTGCGGCGGGGCTCCGGCAGTGTCCGCATCGCCCTCACCGCATTGCATGGAGTCGGCGGCGCCACCGCCATAGCCGTGCTGAATGCTGCGGGTATCAACGATATTCACGTGGTGGACGAGCAGTTCCAGCCGGATCCGGACTTTCCGACAGTCGCCTTTCCGAATCCCGAAGAGCCGGGAGCCGCTGACGCGGTACTGACCCGGGCCGCCGAGATCGATGCGGATCTGGCCGTCGCGCTGGACCCGGACGCCGACCGCTGCGCCATCGGAATTCCCACCACGACCGGTTGGCGCATGCTGTCCGGCGATGAAACCGGTTGGCTGCTTGGTGATTACATCCTCTCAACGCAGCCACCATCGCCCACTCCGCCAGTGGTCGCCAGCACTGTGGTCTCCTCCCGCATGCTCGCGCGCATCGCGGCATCACTCGGCGCGCGGCACGTGGAAACTCTCACCGGCTTCAAATGGCTTGTCCGAGCGGCAGATTTCGACCTGGTCTACGCGTACGAGGAAGCCATTGGGCATTGCGTGGATCCCGCCGCCGTTCGGGACAAGGACGGTATCTCCGCGGCGGTGCTCGCATGCGACCTCGTGACACATCTGCGTGAGCTCGGATCGAGCGTGGAGGAAAAGCTCGAGAACCTGGCGATCAGGCACGGTATCCATGTCACCTCGCAGGTCTCCCTGCGCATGGACTCCCTCGCCGACATCACGGCGATGATGACGCGCCTGCGGGCGAACCTGCCCACCGCGCTGTCCGGCTTCCCGATCACCGTCGAGGACCTACTGGAACGACGGGGTCAGCAGCGCACCGACGCGGTGATACTGTCCGGCGAAATCGGGGGGTCGTCCATTCGACTGGTGATCCGCCCCTCGGGCACTGAACCAAAGGTCAAGTGCTACATCGAAGTCCGCGAGCCGGTCATCACCGATGCGACCGTCGCGCGGATCTGGGCGGGCGTGGTGGTCTCCGAGCTGGAGGCGTACGCCCGCAACATCTAGCTCGGCCCGACTTATCTGGGACCGAACTGACGATCACCGGCGTCGCCCAGGCCCGGCACGATGTATGCGGCATCGTTCAGACCCTCGTCGATGGTGGCGGTGAATAACCGCGCGGATGTCGACGGGCCGTAGCGCGCAACGCCCTCCCGGACCGCCTCGACTCCCTGCGGTGCCGCGACCACACACAACATCGTGATGTCGGTGGCACCGCGGGAATGCAACAGATCGAGCGTATGGACCATCGAACCACCGGTGGCCAGCATCGGATCCAGGATGAACACCGGTTGTGTCGACAAGTCGGCCGGAAGAGATTCCAGATAGGGGGTGGGTTGCCAGGTCTGCTCGTCGCGCGCCATGCCGACGAACCCGACCCGCGCCTCGGGGATGAGGGCATGTGCCTGATCCACCATCCCCAACCCCGCACGCAGGACCGGGACCAGCAACGGCGGATTGGCCAAACGGAACCCCGTCGTCACCGCGACGGGTGTGTGCACCGCGGCGGACTCGACCGGTGCCGAGCGGGTCGCCTCATAGACCAGCATCAGGGTGAGATCCCGCAGCGCAGTGCGGAAGGCCGCGTTGTCCGTGCCCGCGTCGCGAAGGGTGGTCAACCGGGCCGCGGCCAGCGGGTGCTCGACTACGTGCACATGCATGCTCCAGACCCTAGAGCAGCAAGCTTCGATCCCGCCGATCCCAGAGGTGGGGGACATGTGATGGGCGTCACTTTCGGCACAGTACGGCTCTGCGCCTCCTTATCGTTCCTGGCAAAGCCAAGCCAGCTATGCTGAGCAGGTAATACAACGGGGTGGCCACGTTGCCAAAAAATCTTTCAAAAAGTTTGAGAAAGATGGAACCGAATCGCGACCACCCCCGTCGTATCCAAGTACAAGGCGAAAACTGCCCGAAAATAGGCGGTAGCCGAACCACCGGAGAGATGGAGGGGACATGGCAGACGGATTAGCAGCCGACACAGACATTCTGCGTGGCGTTGGCGGAGTCCAGTTGGGGATGGGCGGAACGCTCGCGGCGGTGGGCACCGCGGTCAGCATCTTTCCGGTCGCCGCGCTAGCGCCGATCTTCGGTCCGATTGGCGCGCACTACCTGGGCGCATTCGCCGCGACCTCCGCCAAGCAGGGGCTGGACGTCGGTCAGCTCGCCATGGGCGTCACCGAGTCCGGTGTCACCACCAATGTGGCGAGCAAGGGCTACGACGACGATGACGACAACATCGGTCAGAACATCAGCGCCACCGTCGAGGGAATCGAGGCGTAACCATGGTTGAGACAAGTCCAATCTCGCCCAGTCGTTTGTCCGAGGCTGTCAACACGGACTACCCGAGCTTCGAGAACAACCCCTTTTCCGCAGGGCTGATCGGGCCGGCCATGGACATGGCCGGCACCGTCGGTAACGGCCAGTTCAAAGAGGGCCAGGACCCCAGCAAGATGCTGGAGGGTGGCATGCAGGTCATGCAGCAGGTCATGCAGCAGGGCATGCAGGCGGGAAGCCAGCTCATCGGCACCTTCGCCGGTGCGGCGGCCCAGGCTCTGGGGCAGTTCGCCGGCATGGCCGGCCAGGCGCTCAGCAGCATGGCCACCCGCAGCGGCGCCATGGGCGCCAATGTCGGGCAGGCGTCGGAGTCCACCGGCCGGGCCAGCGCTCTGATCGGTGAAGCCCTCCAGGAGTTCCAGCACACGTCCGAGGCGTTGACACCATTGCTCTGGGTTCCGGGTGTTGCCGCAGAGTTGGCGGAAGCCGCCAGCCGATGCACAGCCCGAGTCGCCGAGCACACCGCACAGCTTGAAGGAGAGCTGGCCGGACAGGCCGGCGAACTAACCGGCATGGCTGGTGCCGATATGGGCAACCCCTCCACCCCCGCGTCCGGGAGCGTCCAGCCCGCGATGTCGGCCATGCAGGGCGGCCTCCAGGCCGGAACTCAGGCGATGTCCGGCGTCGCGAGCGGCGTCACCCAGACCATGAGCTCGATGGGTCAGGGCCTCGGCCAGATCCCGCAGGCCCTGAGCGGAATGCTCGGTGGCGGCGGCAGCGGTTCTGCCAGTGCGCTGGCCGGTGGCTCCAACATGAGCGGTATCGCCGCCGGTGCCCTGGCCAATCCCTTCGGTGCGAGTGGCGGCCACGCCTCCTCCACCGCCGGTGGAACCAGCAGCGGATTGGGGAGTTCTAACGCCAATGCGGCCAAGATGCTGCTTGACCCGCGCAGCATGGGCAAGGGCGCGCAGCTGTTCCTGCCCGACGGCAGCACCAGTCAGGCCCCGAACGCCGCCGCGGCCGAAGCCGTGCGCAAGGCGCTCAGCCAGGTTGGCGTGCCCTACGAGTGGGGTGGTACCAAGCCTGGCGTCGGCCTGGACTGCAGTGGCTTGACCCAGTGGGCCTACGGCGAGTCCGGCGTCGACATCCCCCGCCTCGCGCAGGAGCAGGGTGTGGGTGTCCGAGTCGATCAGGGATCTGTCATGCCGGGTGACCTCGCGGTGTGGGATGGCCACGTCGCCATGGTGATCGGCAACGGCATGATGGTCGAGGCCGGTGACCCGGTGCAGATCTCCCCGATCCGCACCACCAACGCCGGGCAGGGATTCCATGGATTCTACCGACCCACTTCCTAGCTCAGGAGTGCCGCGGCCCGAGCCGCGTGCGAGCATCGATATGACCAATCGTGCTCGCACGCTGCGGGTCAAAGTCTCAGAATTCGGGCTGCCGCTTGAGGTTCACATCGAACCCGACATGCTCAGTCGCGGCGCGTCGGCACTCGCACAGGAGATCAAGAACCTGTGCGAACTCGGTGCTGCGCGCTGCGGCGCAGCACGGCGCGAGGAGCTTGCCGAGACCGGCATCCCCGACTATCTCCTGGACAAGATCGGCCTGGCGACACCTGCCCAGGTCGCCGACTTGGAATTGCGCCAATCCGAAGAGCAGATGGAACGGAGATCCTGATGACGGAGCCAGACCTCAACTTCTTCAAGGCGCTCGAACAGCAGTATCAGGAGACCATGACGAGGGCCCGCGCCGGCGGCCACATCCTGAACAGTGCTGTCGAAGAGCTCAAAGACCTTCGCGGATGGGCACGTTCGGCGCAGGGCCATGTGGAGGCGGAAGCCAACGGCAACGGCGCGCTGACCAACCTCCGACTCGACGACTCGGTCACCAAACTGTCTCCCAAGATCGTCGGGCAGATCGTGGTGGCCACTGCCGCTGCGGCCGCGGGTCAGGCTTTCGATCACCGTGAACGCGTGCTAGCACAGCTCTTGGTGGACCTGAAGAATCCGCAGCCGTAACCGTTTCGGGCTACAGACCCGCGCGGTCTCGCTGTGAATCGGTCAGGAAGACCGTATTTTTGGCGTCCCGCCAGTCTTGGCTGAGCCGTCCGTCGCGATAGGCGTACGGCCTCAGCCCGGCGGGCTGCAGCAGGGACACCACCTCGTCCGACGGCGTCTCGATGATCATCACCGGGCGTGACGCGGCGATCGTGGCCAGCCCACCACGAATGACCGCGGCCTCCAGACCCTGCACATCGATCTTGATCACCTGAGGATCCAGGCCAAAGTCGTCCAGCCGCCGAACCTGTACGGGATGGCGCTCGATCGTCAGTTTGGATGCGTCGAACCCCGCCAGGGTGTCCGGGTTAAGCCAGCCGCGCGCCTCCTTCTCATCGAGGGAGGCCAGACCGTCGTAGACGAAGTTCCGATACCGGGGAATGAACAGATCGAAGGTACCGTCCGCGTCGGAGAGTCCGCAGGCGTGCACGGTTACGGTCTTGCTTTCATATCGGCGTCTAAGTCGCTGAGCTAGAACGGCATTGGGCTCGAAACTAACGATCCGTTCCGGCGCCGCCGTGCGCTGCAGCGCACAGATGCTCTGCCCCCAGTTGCCACCGATATCCACCGCCTCCGCGATGGGTCCCAAGCGGCCCAGCAGGTGGAATTCGGGATCGATGCGCCACCCGAACAGTCGAGTGCCCATGTTGTACGCACCGAACTTGAGCGGCCGCAGAAACGGCAGATAGGTTTGCGCCATTCTCAGCGCCGGCATGCTCACGTGGGCACATTAGCCGAAAGGCGAAGGCGGATCTGCGCCAAGGAATCACGAGTCCCCGACCTGATGAGGCGCCGGGGTTCACCGTCACACCTACCGACCCCTCATATGTGCACCGGTAGGTGCTCGCGGCGACCAAAAAATGCACGTCTGTGACCGGCCGAACAGCCGCCACACAGGGCGCATCCACGCTGCGGGCGCGGCCCGAAGAGACAGGGTCCGCACTTAGCCCGCCGATCGCGGGAGCCAGCAGAAAATATCGCGTCTGACCTGCCCAGCGCAACCTTTTCGGAATACTCGCGGCCCTGTTCCACACCGAGCGCTGATCGATCACCGGCACGTGCTCCGCTGATAACATCCGGAGGTGGCACGCGAGTGGCTTCTACTGGAAACACTCGGCGACGAGCCCACCGTCATCGCCTCCGGCAGTCAGCCGCGGAACATGATTCCGCTCAGCGCGTTCCTGCGCCGTAATCGAAATCTCGGTCTGATTCGCCGCGTCATCACCGCGGCGACAAAGGCAAACAAGGCCGCGAGCATCGGGCCGCCCGATTCCGATTCGGTGATCGACATCCGGCCGATCGCCATGCCCGACGGCCGCGTGCACGGGGTCTGGCTATGGACGGGAGCAGCACCGCCCTCATCCGATCCCCCGCGCGAGGGCGGTGCGGTGGTCCTCAACGCCGATACCGGCGCCCTCCACATCAGTGACGGTGCCGCCCTGGCCATGGGAATGGCTGCCACCGAGCCGCATGCCCGCATCAGCATGCCCGAGCTCTATCGCTACCTGGCGCCCAATCCGGGCGAAACAGATGTGCTGGGGCTCATCGTGACGGCGACCGAAGGCATGACCTACAGCGCCACCTGGCCCGGTGTGGACAGCGAGGGCAATCCCACCCTGTGCCATTTCGCCAGCCGATTGGTTCTGGAAACCAATCGGCAGGGCGTCCCCGAGCGTCTGGGACGCGCGATCAACCTGCGAGTCGGCCAGCCGGCACCGCCGGTCCCGCTGCTGGAACAGCAGATCCTCGAGGCCACCGCCGAACCCGGCATGTATCGCGCGTTGGTCATGATTGCTTCGAGGAAATTGATCAAGTGGATCGATCCTCCTGCCCCGGAATGGCATTGGGAATTCGACCCGTTGGGTCGCCCCAAGATTCACCCGGACGACCAGGTGAATCTGAACTTCATGATCGATAACGCCGTGTTTGGTGCGACCGAGGCGGTAATCCGGTTCCGCTGCCACGACGACAGCTGGGAACCGCTGCACTGCTCAACCCAACTAGTACGGCTCAACGAGAATGCGACCGTCGCACTCATCACCCATCGGCGCCGGTAGCGAGGCCGGACGCACGCACCGGATCTTCGCTCAAAAATTGCTAACATCCCGGCATGGCCGGCGATTGGATGCTGCTAGAGACCCTGAGTGAGGTGCCCACGGTCATAGCTATCGGATTGCAGGCCCGCAATATGACTCGGCTCGAATCGGTGCTGGGCCGCAACCGGCACCGCCCATTGATCGAGGCGGCGATCGCCGAATGCCGTCGCACGGGTGATCCCGCAGAGGCCCTCACTCCGGCTCGGGATCGCATCGTGCGCGTACACCCGATAGCGATGGGACAGGTGCATGTTCACGGCGTCCAGGTGTGGTTTGGACCGGCAGACCTCGAGCCGCCGCCGCGCCCTGTTGCGGGAGCATGCCTGGGCGATCTGGACACCTCGGTCACAACGCTCACCGAGGGGTACTTCGACGTGATGGGTGTCGACCCACAGAACAGATCCGAGAAACAAGCCATTGCCGAAGGCCTTGCCCCCGTCTTGCCGAGTCCGCACAACATCGAGTTGATGGCCAACGCCGTGAACCCCGAACTCGAGTCGACGTTCTGCGGAACATGCCTGGCCGCCGACCACCAGGGAAACACCCTTCAAGTCCACTACGCCGGGCGGGCAGCCAAGGAAACCGGCGCGACAGGGAACGTGGCGCGCATCAACAGGATCGTGTGCACACGGGTGGAGAACAGTCCCGCCGAACCTCGGGTGGGATTGGCACAGCAGATCCTGGACGCGGTCGTGATCCCCGGAGCGCATCGGGTGCTGATCAACGTCGACACCTTCGCCGTCCTCAAATGGATCGACACGCCCTACCCCGACCTGGCATGGCGCTACGACCCCGATCGGCCCGAAAGCATCCATCCCGAGGACGCCGCGGTGGCGAGAAACATGCGCGAGGAGCTGCGGACGGGGTCGACCACCGGGGTGCTCCGGGTGCGCGCTGTCTCCGGCGGGTGGCTGCGACTGCACGCCTCGGCCACAAGATTCGCATTGCGTGACAATGCTTTTGCGGCCCTTGTCACCCTGACGGCCGCGCCGCGGCCGAATGCCCAGTCGTAGACCGCCGGGGCCCGAGCAGCTCTGTTCGCCGCGCGTGTGCCGGTTCTCGCGGTGGGTCTTTCGCTCAACTCAGCCGTTCTGGCTAGGCTTGCCGCATGGCTGCTGACATCGTTCCCATCGAACTCGGGCTCACGGAGGGTGACGTGGTCACCCTGTGGGCCCCGCGGTGGCGCGACGCCGGAGACGAGTGGGAGGCGTTTCTCGGCAAGGACGACGATCTGTACGTGTTCGAGTCGGTGGCCGATCTGGTGGCCTTCGTGCGGACCGACAACGACAACGATCTGGTCGATCACCCCGCGTGGTCAACGCTGGGTGCACTGTCGGCCGACGAACTCGAGCCCGACGACGACAATCGCTTCGATCTGATCGGGGTGCCGGAGCTGGTAGCCGACAAGCCGAGCGAGGACGCCGTCGACACGCTGCGCGCCACGCTGGCGATCGTGGCCTCCATCGGCGCGGTCTGCGAGTTGGCACCCATCAACAAGCTCATCAACGGCAACCCCGTGTTGGGCACGCTGTCGGGCGGGGCCGAAAGCTTCACCGGTAAAGACGGATTGAAGCGGTGGAACCAGATCGGTGCCATCGTCGGCAAGTCCTGGGACTCGGTGGTCGACGCCATCGACGAGATCGCCGCCACCCCGGACGTCGATGAGGAACTCTCCGCCGCCGCAGATGCCGAGCTGCTTGCTGCCGCGGAAAATGCCGTCGACAACGAGGACGACATCGAGGATGACGACGAGCTGGAACTGCTCGACGAGGAATCCGACTCGAACACCGAGAGCTCCGACGACGAAGACACCGACGACGAGTCCGACGACGAAGACACCGACGACGAGGACTCCGAAGACGAGGACGCCCCGGTTCTGGGCGGCGACGAGGACTTCTGGCTGGAAGTCGGCATCGACCCGATCCAGATGATCACCAACTCGGGAACGTTCTACACACTGCGCTGCTACCTCAACGACGAGCCGATCTTCCTGGGACGCAACGGAAGAATCAGTGTGTTCGGTTCCGAGCGGGCGCTGGCCCGGTATCTGGCCGACGAGCACGATCACGACCTGTCCGACCTGAGCACCTATGACGACATCCGTACCGCCGCCACGGATGGCTCGCTGCGGATCGACATCACCGACGACAACATCTACGTGTTCACCGGCCTCGCCGATGACCTGGAAGACGGCATCGACGAAGTGGACCGGGATCAGCTCGAGCTGGCGGTGGAGCTGCTGACCGATGTCGCCGAGTATTCCGAGGATGACAGCGTCGACGCCGAACTGGATAGTGACACCGCGCTGGGCAAGCTGGTCGGGCATCTGCTCGAACCGGATAAGCACGACGAGCCGAAGGGCCCCTTCGCCGATGCGGCCGAGAGCTGGCGGACGCTGGAGCGCGCGCTGGAAGCGCGGCTGCGCCGCGAGTAGTGCGCGGCTGGCCGGACCCGTGACGGTTAACCGATCAGGACCGCGTATCCGGGTTTGATCACGTCATCGATGATCGCCAGCCGTTCATCGAACGGGATAAAGGCTGATTTCATCGCGTTGATGGTGAATCGCTGAAGATCACTCCAGCCATACCCGAACGTCTCGACGAGGCGCAGCATCTCGCGGCTCATCGAGGTATCGCTCATCAGCCGGTTATCGGTATTCACGGTCACCCGGAATCGCAACCGCGCCAGCAGGTCGAAGGGATGGTCGGCAATGCTGGCGACCGCTCCCGTCTGCACATTCGAGCTCGGGCACAGCTCCAACGGCACGCGGGTGTCACGCAGGAGTGAAGACAGCCGGCCGAGATGCGCCGTGCCGTCCGGATCGATGTCGATATCGTCGACGATGCGCACACCGTGGCCCAGCCGGTCGGCACCACAGAAGGCGATCGCCTCGTGGATCGAGGGCAATCCAAATCCCTCACCAGCGTGGATGGTGAACCGGGCGTTGGCATTACGCATGTACTCGAAGGCATCGAGGTGGCGGCTCGGCGGATAACCCGCCTCGGCTCCGGCGATATCGAACCCGACGGCACCCCGATCGCGGAACTTCACGGCCAGCTCGGCGATCTCCCGCGACCGTGCGGCGTGCCGCATCGCGGTGACCAGGGTGCGCACCTTGATACGCTTGCCGGCCGCGCTCGCCTGCCGTTCCCCGTCGGCGAAACCGGCCAGCACGGCGTCCATGACGTCATCGAGAGTCAGGCCAGCATCGATATGCAGCTCAGGGGCGAAGCGCACCTCGGCGTACACCACGCCATCGGCCGCGAGGTCCTCCACGCACTCGGCAGCCACGCGGTGCAGCGCCGCCGCCGTCTGCATCACACCGACGGTGTGCGCGAAGGTCTCCAGGTATTGCTCCAGAGACCCACTGTCCGCGGCGGTACGGAACCACGAAGCCAGGGCACTCTCGTCCTCGGCAGGCAGGCTCTCGTACCCAGATTCCCGGGCTAGGTCCAGGACGGTGCCGGGTCGCAGCCCCCCGTCGAGATGGTCATGCAGAAGCGCCTTGGGAGCCTGGGTGATTGACACCAAATCAAGTTCGGCCGTCACACCGGAAGTCTATCGATGATGAGTCCGGCGGCGGGGGGCGCCTCACCGATACCCCATCCACCTTCCAGCGCGTTGAGCGCTGCGGGCACCCGTTCGGGGGTATCGGTGTACAGCGTGAACAGCGGTTCGCCGGCGACCACCGGCTCACCCGGGCGCCGGTGAATACGCACGCCCGCGCCATGTTGTACCGACTCTCCGGGACGGCTGCGCCCGGCCCCGAGCCGCCACGCGGCGACCCCAACCGGCATCGCATCGATGTGATGCACCACACCACTGGACGGAGCGAGCACAGTCTCCTGGCACTGGCCGACCGGCAACGGCACCAAGAGATCCCCGCCTTGCGCACTGATCATCGCCCGGAACACGTCCATTGCGGTGCCATCGGTCAACGTCGCGGCAGGGTCCTTGCCGTCGATACCGGCAGCGGCAAGCATCTCGCGGGCCAGAGCCACCGTGAGGGCGACCACGTCATCGGGCCCTCCCCCCGCCAGCACGTCAAGTGATTCCTGCACCTCGACCGCGTTTCCCGCGGTGGCCCCGAGCGGGGTATCCATCGCGGTAAGCAGCGCACTGGTGGCGACCCCGTGCGCGGCGCCCAGATCGACCATCGCCGAGGCCAATTCGCGCGCTTGCTGCTCGGACTTCATGAATGCCCCCGCGCCCACCTTGACATCGAGGACCAGCGCGGCGGTGCCCTCGGCCAGCTTCTTACTCATGATCGACCCGGCGATGAGCGGTATCGATTCCACAGTGCCGGTGATGTCGCGCAGCGCGTACAGCTTTCGATCGGCGGGCGCCAATGAGGCCCCGGCCGCACAGATCACCGCCCCGACATCGGAAAGCTGCTGACGTATCTCCTCGTTGGTGAGGTCGACCCGGATGCCCGCGATGGACTCAAGCTTGTCCAGGGTGCCGCCGGTGTGCCCGAGACCTCGTCCGGACAGCTGAGGTACCGCCGCCCCGCAGGCAGCCACGACGGCAACCAACGGCAGGCTGATCTTGTCCCCCACGCCACCGGTGGAGTGTTTGTCTACGGTCGGGCGAGACAGACCGGACAGGTCCAATCGCTCACCGGAGGACAGAATCGCCGCGGTCCATGCCGTCGTCTCGGCAGCGTTCATCCCCTGCAGATAGATCGCCATCAGCAGCGCCGCGACCTGCTCCTCACCGATGGCGTTACGGGTGTACTCGCCGATCAGCCAGTCGATGGCTCCCGGACTCAGTTCCCCGCCATCACGCTTGGCGGCGATGATCGACGGCATATCGAACGCGTACATGTTTGCCATCAGATCCGGCCTCGTTCCAGGTCATCGGGGCCGAAAGCCTCCGGGAGCAGCTCCGCGAGCCGTCGTGGCGCGTCCGAGTGATCGATCAGCAGGTCAGGGCCGCCGTGTTCGAGAAGTAGCTGGCGGCACCGGCCGCAGGGCATCAGGGCCTCACCACGCGAATCGACACAGGACAGCGCGACCAGCCGGCCTCCACCGGTGGAGGCCAGGGCGCACACCACAGAACACTCCGCACAGAGACCTAGCCCATATGAGACATTCTCCACATTGCAGCCGACGACGACCCGACCGTCGTCGACGAGCGCGGCCGCACCCACCGGATACTTCGAATAGGGCGCGTACGCGTGCTTGGTTATCGCATATGCCTTGTCCCGCAATTCATTCCAGTCGATCAACATGATCGGGAATCCTCCCTGTCGACCCCATGAGAGTCGCGTCGGCTCATCATTTGCTCGTGCAAGGTTTACCTAACTTACTTTGGAGTACGGTGCATTTCGGCGCTTTTTCGCGCTCACGCGATTTCGGCGCCACCTCGGGATGGGTTTAGAGTTCGGATGACGGTTCGCCGACCACCGTTGGGCCATCGGTTGCGCGTCATGGACGCCCCCATTTACCGCGCCGTTTGGCCCCAGTCCACCATTGGTGTTGGAGGCCCACGTGACGACTGCGACGCCCGATACGGCCACATCTGGCCGTGAAGGTAATCGCCTCAAGCGATCGCTATACCGTGGTGATCCAGGAATGTGGTCCTGGGTCCTGCATCGCATTACCGGTGCCACGATTTTCTTCTTCCTTTTTGTTCACGTCTTGGATACCGCACTCGTACGGGTGAGCCCTGAGTCGTACAACTCGGTGATCGAGACCTATAAGACCCCGATCGTCGGGTTGATGGAACTCGGCCTAGTCGCGGCGGTGCTCTACCACGCACTCAACGGTGTCCGGGTAATCCTCGTCGATTTCTGGTCCAAGGGCCCGCGTTATCAGCGGCTCATGCTGTGGATCATCGGCGGCGTCTGGTTTGTGGTGATGGTTCCCGCGGTAACCCGGATTCTCATGCACATGGCGGAGCGTTTCCTATGACAACACCTCAGACCGGTCCGAACGCGAGCGCGCGCGCCAATGGCCGCCTCGCTCCCGTCATGGAGCGCAACTACGACCGCCCTGCCGCACTGGACAACCCACGTGCACCCCGGCGGGCATCGGGTATGCCCAACTTCGAGAAGTACGCGTGGATCTTCATGCGTCTGTCGGGCATCGTCCTGATCTTTCTGGCCCTGGGCCACCTGTTCATCATGCTGATGTGGGACAACGGCGTGTACCGCCTCGACTTCAACTTCGTGGCGCAACGCTGGGCGAGCCCGTTCTGGCAGACCTGGGACCTGACGATGCTGTGGCTGGCTCAGCTGCACGGCGGCAACGGCATGCGCACGATCATCGCCGACTACACCCGCAAGGATTCGACCCGGTTCTGGCTCAATTGCCTGCTGGCACTGTCGATAATCTTTACGGTTGTGCTCGGCACGTACGTCCTGCTGACCTTCAACCCGAACATCGGTTAGGGGCGATTTCCACAATGATTCAGGAACATCGGTACGACGTCGTCATCGTCGGCGCGGGTGGCGCGGGTATGCGTGCCGCGGTGGAGGCCGGACCTCGCGTTCGTACGGCGGTACTGACCAAGCTGTACCCGACACGCAGTCACACCGGCGCCGCCCAGGGCGGCATGTGCGCCGCGCTGGCCAACGTCGAGGAAGACAACTGGGAGTGGCACACCTTCGACACCGTCAAGGGCGGCGACTATCTCGCCGACCAGGACGCCGTGGAGATCATGTGCAAGGAGGCGATCGACGCCGTCCTCGACCTCGAGAAGATGGGCATGCCGTTCAACCGGACACCCCAGGGTCGAATCGACCAGCGCCGCTTCGGTGGCCACACTCGCGACCACGGTAAGGCGCCGGTGCGCCGGGCCTGCTACGCCGCCGACCGCACCGGGCACATGATCCTGCAGACGCTGTACCAAAACTGCGTCAAGCACGACGTCGAGTTCTTCAACGAGTTCTACGCACTGGATGTCGTACTCACCGAGACGCCCAACGGCCCGGTGGCCACCGGCGTGGTCGCCTACGAGCTCGCGACCGGCGACATCCATGTGTTCCACGCCAAGGCAATCGTTTTCGCCACCGGCGGTTCGGGCCGCATGTACAAGACCACCTCCAACGCACACACCCTGACCGGCGACGGCCTGGGCATTGTGTTCCGCAAGGGACTTCCGTTGGAGGACATGGAGTTCCACCAGTTCCACCCGACAGGCCTTGCCGGTCTGGGCATCTTGATCTCCGAAGCCGTGCGCGGTGAGGGCGGTCGTCTGCTCAACGCCGACGGCGAGCGGTTCATGGAGCGCTACGCCCCCACCATCGTCGACCTGGCGCCTCGCGACATCGTCGCGCGCTCAATGGTTCTCGAGGTGCTGGAGGGCCGCGGCGCGGGCCCGAACAAGGACTACGTCTACATCGACGTGCGTCACCTCGGTGCCGACGTGCTGGAAGCCAAGCTGCCGGATATCACCGAATTCGCCCGTACCTACCTGGGTGTCGACCCGGTCACCGAACTGGTTCCGGTGTACCCCACCTGTCACTACGTGATGGGCGGCATCCCGACCAACATCAAGGGACAGGTGCTGCGCGACAACGACAACGTGGTTCCCGGGCTGTACGCCGCAGGCGAGTGCGCCTGTGTCTCGGTGCACGGCGCCAACCGGCTGGGCACCAACTCGCTGCTGGACATCAACGTGTTCGGCCGCCGGGCGGGTATCGCCGCAGCCGAGTACGCCGACGCTCACGACTTCGTCGAACTGCCGGAGAACCCGGCCACGATGGTCACCAAGTGGGTGGCGGACGTGCTTTCCGAGCACGGCGACGAGCGCGTGGCCGACATCCGCACCGAGCTGCAGCAGTCGATGGACAACAATGCCGCGGTGTTCCGCACCGAAGAGACGCTCAAGCAGGCGCTGCAGGACATCCACCGGCTCAAGGAGCGGTACAGCCGAATCACGGTGCACGACAAGGGCAAGCGCTACAACAGCGACCTGCTCGAGGCCATCGAGCTGGGCTTCCTGCTCGAACTCGCCGAGGTGACCGTGGTCGGTGCGCTCAACCGCAAGGAGTCCCGCGGCGGCCACGCTCGCGAGGACTACCCGAACCGGGACGACACCAACTACATGCGACACACCATGGCGTACAAGCAGGGTGCCGAGCTGCTGTCCGATATCCGGCTGGACTACAAGCCCGTTGTCCAGACCCGGTACGAGCCGATGGAACGGAAGTACTGAGATGACTGCGGTTATCGAGAAAGCCGAAGCCGGCGACCCGCCGCTGCCGCCGGTCCCCGAGGGCGCGGTCATCGTCGAGCTCAAGATTCAGCGCTTCAACCCCGAGGATCCGGACGCCGCCGGGTGGCAGAGCTTCCGCGTGCCGTGCCTGCCGACGGACCGGCTGCTGAACCTGCTGCTGTACGTGAAGGGTTACCTGGACGGCACGCTGACCTTCCGCCGCTCCTGCGCGCACGGCGTGTGCGGTTCGGATGCCATGCGCATCAACGGCGTCAACCGGCTCGCCTGCAAGGTGCTGATGCGGGATCTGCTGCCCAAGAAGCCCAAGAAGATGCTCACCATCACCATCGAGCCGATCCGCGGTCTGCCTGTGGAAAAGGACCTGGTGGTCAACATGGAGCCCTTCTTCGACGCATTCCGCGCCGTGAAGCCGTACATGATCACCAGCGGCAACCAGCCGACGCGTGAGCACATCCAGAGCCAGACCGACCGCGCGCGCTTCGATGACACCACCAAGTGCATCCTGTGTGCCTGCTGCACCACCAGCTGCCCGGTGTTCTGGAGCGACGGAAGCTACTTCGGTCCCGCGGCGATCGTGAATGCGCACCGGTTCATCTTCGACAGCCGCGACGAGGCCGCCGCCGAGCGCCTGGACATCCTCAACGACGTGGACGGGGTGTGGCGCTGCCGCACCACGTTCAACTGCACCGACGCCTGCCCGCGCGGTATCGAGGTCACCAAGGCGATCCAGGAGGTCAAGCGCGCACTGATGTTCGCGCGCTAACCGATCGATCAGTCTGCACCGCCGGGTGTGAGCGCCCATGCTCGCGCCCGGCGGTTTTTTCTATGCCGGGCCGGGCCTGTCACACATCTGAGGGCTGCCTCGTCATACGGATATGACTGCACAATCACGCAAAACAACCCGTATCAATCCCGTCCCCCCGCAACAAGCCTCCTTGCTCACACGCATCATGTACAAGGTCGCCAAGCGGCGATACGGCCAAGTGCCCGAACCGTTTACGGTGCTTGCCCACCACCGCAAGCTGATGGTGGCCGCCGCGATGCACGAGCAGATGCTGGGCAGCGCATCCAAGGTTCTGCCGGCCAGCGTGCGAGAACTCGCGGTGTTCTGGACCGCCCGCACGGTGGGTTGCTCATGGTGCGTCGACTTCGGCTCCATGCTGCAGCGGCTCGACGGCTTGGACGTCGAGCGGCTCAAGGCCATCGACGACTATGCGACCTCCGCGCTGTACACCGACGACGAGCGCGCCGCCATCGCCTATGCCGATGCGATGACCGGCAATCCGCATGACATCACCGACGAGCAGGTCGAGGATCTACGTCGGCGGTTCGGTGACACCGGGGTGATTGAGCTGACCTACCAGGTCGGCGTCGAAAACATGCGCGCCCGGACGTACGCCGCCCTCGGAATCACCGAGCAGGGCTTCAATTCCGGCGACGCCTGCCGGGTTCCGTGGGCCATCGAGGACACAGCGGACGCCTAGCCGCTGCGCAACGGCGTGCCGCTGAACTTGTCGGGATTGCTCACATCCCAGACCGCCAGCACCTTGCCGTCCCGCACGGTGTATCCGCTGACCCGGGGCAGTACCGGCCTGAAATCCGGGTCGGTGTCTGTCGCGGTCAGGTACATGCCGAACTGTCCGTTCACCAACGCCGGATTGATGGCCTGGATCATCTGTGGGCCGTAACGGTCCAGCAATCCGAGCAGGAAACGCGCCACCTTGTTGGGGCCGCGGATGACCCGCACCGCGGTCGGTGCCTTGCCATCGGAATCCCCTGTCATCGTCACGTCCGGATGCAGCAGTCGGACAACGGCTTCCACGCTGCCGGACATGAGGGCCTCGAGTAACTGGCCGACCACCTCATTGTGCTCGGCATCGGCCACCGGCTCCGGCGTCGCACTCACCGTCCGACGCGCACGCGTGGCGAGTTGACGCGCGGCCGCGTCGTTGATGCCGAGGATCTCGGCAATCTGCTTGAAGGGCACGGAGAATCCGTCGTGCAGGACGAAGGCCACGCGCTGATCGGGTGCCAGACGGTCCAGCACCACCATCGCCGCATAGCGCGCGTCCTCACTGGCCACCAGCACGGCCAGCGGATCATTGCCGTCCAGGCCGGTGACCACCGGTTCCGGAAGCCACTCCCCCACATAGGTTTCCCTGCGATAGACGGCCGACCGCAGCCGATCCAGGCCGAGCCGGGATACCACGGTAGTCAGCCACGCCACGAGGTCCTCGATCTCGACGGTCGTGGAGTGCAGGCGCAACCATGCGTCCTGGACGATGTCCTCGGCGTCCGCGACGCTGCCGGTGAGTCGGTAGGCCACCGCCTGCAATCGAGGGCGCAGCGCCTCGAACTCGTCGGTGCGATCACGAACCGGAACTGCCACCTCTTGAGCCTAGGCCTGCCATAAGGTGAGCCCATGGCCAAGCCGTCGATTGACCCCGTCCGCTGGCAGCCGCCCGGGGTGCGGGCGCTATCCCTGAACCCGCAGTCCCTACCCCCGCTCACGGTGGTGCCGCTCCCGGGTCATGGACCCGAGGATGTCGTGGCCGATGCCGCGGGAAACATCTGGACGGGTGTGGTGGACGGAAAGATGCTCCGCATCTCGCCCGACGGTGCCGAGGTGACACACGTCGCGACCACCGAGCACCCACCCCTGGGCCTGCATATCGCGCGCGATGGACGCGTGCTTATCTGCAGCCGCGACAAGCTGTTGGCCCTCGATCCGGATTCCGGAGATGTCGAGCCACTTGTCACCAAGGTCGACGGCCCCCCACTCATCTTCTGCTCGAATGTGACCGAAGCATCCGATGGGACAATCTATTTCAGCGAGTCAACGGCACGTTTCCCCTTCGAGGAGTATCGGGCCGCCGCCATCGAGGGCCGCGGCACCGGCAGGGTGTTCCGCCGCGACGTCGACGGCACCGTCACCACCATCGCCGACGGGTTGTACTTCACCAACGGCGTCACCCTGACCGCCGACGAGTCCCGCTTGGTGTACGCCGAAACCATTGGCCGGCGCCTGAGCACGATCGCGCTGTCGGGTTCTGCGCAGGGACAGACCTCCAGGCTCGTCGAGGAATTGCCGTGCCTGCCGGACAACATCAGCACCGGCTCCGATGGCCGGATCTGGGTCGCGATGGCGGGGCCGCGCAATGCCGCGCTGGAAACGCTCGTGCCGCGCGCACCACTGCTGCGCAAACTCCTCTGGCAGCTTCCGGAGTCGATTCAGCCTGCCGTCGCGGCCGACGCCTGGGTTGTCGCGTTCAATCCGGACACCGGGGCCGCGGTGGCGAACATCCGTGGCCGCGACCCACTGCTGCAGACCACGACCGGTGTTGTGGAGTCCGGCGGCCGTCTCTGGGTGG